>QBZD01000005.1 GCA_003282485.1 Pelagibacteraceae bacterium AG-333-C14 | reverse complement strand
AAAAACAATTTTGCTGGTGAAAATATGAAAGAAGCATATAAGGTAATCAAAAATCATTCAGAATTAGAAAAAGAACTGAGAATTCGTGAAGAAAATTAAAGTTAAAACACCGTTAGTCGAGATAGATGGTGATGAGATGACAAGAATTATTTGGCAGTTTATCAAAGATAAACTCGTACTTCCCTATCTTGATATTGAACTTGATTATTACGATCTTGGAGTTGAGAGCAGAGATAGAACCAATGATAAAATTACAGTCGATTCTGCGAATGCCATCAAGAAATACGGAGTTGGAGTTAAATGCGCTACAATAACTCCTGATGAAGATCGGGTAGAAGAATTTAAACTTAAGGAAATGTGGCGCTCACCAAATGGAACTATAAGAAATATACTTGGTGGAACAGTTTTTAGGGAACCGATTGTTTGTAAAAATGTCCCTAGACTTGTGCCTGGCTGGACTGACCCCATTGTCGTAGGTAGGCACGCATTTGGGGATCAATACAAAGCAACGGATTTTAAAGTTCCTGGCAAAGGAAAACTTAGTATTAAATGGACACCCGAAGATCCGAATATGGAACCAATCGAAAAAGAAGTTTATGAATTTCAATCAAGTGGCGTGGCTATGGCGATGTATAATACAGACGAGTCGATCAGAGACTTTGCAAAATCTTGCATGAACTATGCATTGATGCGTGAATGGCCTGTTTATCTATCTACTAAAAATACTATTTTGAAACAATACGATGGTCGTTTCAAAGATCTCTTTCAAGAGGTATATGAAAAAGACTTTGCTGAAAAATTTAAATCACTCGATCTAGATTATGAGCATAGATTAATAGATGATATGGTTGCATCTGCGTTGAAATGGAACGGAAAATTTGTGTGGGCATGTAAAAACTATGATGGTGATGTACAATCAGATACTGTTGCTCAAGGATTTGGCTCACTAGGACTAATGACAAGCGTGCTTATGACGCCAGACGGAAAAACTATCGAAGCAGAAGCTGCTCACGGAACAGTCACAAGACATTTTAGATTGCATCAAGAAGGCAAGCAAACCTCAACGAACCCTATAGCCTCTATATTTGCTTGGTCAAGAGGTCTTAAATATCGTGGAAAGCTGGATGAGAATGATCAACTTATTGAATTTGCAGATAAGTTGGAAAAAGTATGCGTTGAGACAGTTGAAAGTGGATCAATGACAAAGGATCTAGCTCTGCTGATGCCTCATGAACAAGATTGGCATAGTACAGAAGATTTTTTAGAAATTATTGAACGTAACCTTAATAATAAACTTACTGTAACTTACCAATAATAAATTTTCTTAGCTCTCTTTTTTGATCATCTTCATTAATCAACGTGCCTCCTGATTGGGCAAAATCTTTTCTACCTCCACCACCTTTTCCTTCATCTGCACCAATTTTATCAGTTAATTGATCAGTTACGCCTATTAGAAAACTTAGCTTATCACCTTTTTTAGCACAAAGAATTATAACGCCGTGATCTGATATTAGTTTTTTGTACTTATCAATAAGTGGTCTCAGTTCATTAATTAATACATTCTCACAGAATTCAATAATAATATTGTGATCCGAGTTATTGCCAATACTTAATTCTATTGCTTCTTTAAGCTGTCTTATATTTTCTGTAGAAGCTTCTTTTTCTTTTTTAATGTCCTGTTTTTTTTCTTCTGATTTAAGATCTTCTCTCTTCTTTTCTTCGTTAAATTTTAATAGGTCATCGCCTCTCAAAGCTTCAATTCTTCTTACTCCAGATGCAGCTGAGGACTCACTTACAATTTTTAATTCTCCTATTTCATTGGTATTAGAAACATGGGTTCCTCCACATAACTCTGTACTGTATGTTCTATCATTAAATTTTCCTATCTTGAGAACCCTAACTTCATCTGAGTACTTTTCTCCAAACAGGGCAAGGGCACCAGCCTTTACTGCATCTTCAGGTGACATAATTAGTGTCTCTACCTTAGAGCCAGTTTTAATAACTTCGTTTACTTTATTTTGAACATCTTCGATCTCTAGATTTGTCATTGATTTATGATGACTAAAATCAAACCTTAATTTATCATTTGAGACTAAGGATCCTTTCTGTGTAACGTGCTCCCCTAACCTGTCTCTAAGAGATTGGTGTAAAATATGTGTGGCTGAATGATAAGCTTTACAATCATTTCTTTGTTTTTGGTTAACTGATAAAGCTGCATTAGATCCATTTTTAATTGTTCCTTTTATCATGACTCCTATGTGCAGAATTAACTTGTCCTTTTTTTGAGTATCCATAACTGAAAACTCAAAATCTTCTCCCTGTATCACTCCCGTATCTCCAATTTGCCCGCCCGACTCAGCATAAAATACAGTTTGGTTAAGCATAATAATTCCTTCTTCTTTTTCTTTTAATTCAGCGACTCTTTTATCATCTTTAATAATTGACAGAACTTCACCTTGAGTTTCAATACCATTGTACCCAAGAAATTCAGTAGCTAATAATTCTTTGTTTAATTCAAACCAAATCTTATCAGTCACAGAACCGCCTGCACCTGACCAATTCTTTCTAGCTAATTCTTTTTGCGCTTCAAGTTTTTTATTAAAACCATCTATATCTATAGAAATATTATTACTTCTTAATATGTCCTGCGTAAGATCAATGGGAAATCCGTACGTGTCATAAAGTTTAAACGCTGAGTCTCCTGGAAAAGTATCACCAGATCGTAAATCTTTAGTTATATTATCTAGCTGCGAAATACCTTTATCTAGAAGATTCTTAAATTTTTCCTCTTCATACTTCAACGTCTCTTTTATTAATATTTCAGCTCTTAATAATTCTGGATATGCTTCCTTCATATTAAGCATTAACGTGGGCACTAATTGGTGCATCAATGTATCATTATAATCAAGTAGATGAACATGCCGCATTGCTCTTCTCATTATTCTTCTTAGCACATATCCTCTTCCTTCATTAGAAGGTAATACCCCGTCTGCAATCAAGAAGCAGGAGGAACGTAAATGATCAGCAATAACTCTATGACTTGAAATTAACTTATCATCATCAGATTTAGTAAGCTCTATAGAATTACCAATAATCTCTTTTATACTGTCAACTTGATAATTATCATTAGTTCCTTGCATAACGGCTGCAATTCGCTCAATTCCCATCCCTGTATCAATAGAAGGTTTTGGAAGATCTATTCTTTCATTGGAATTCAATTGTTCGAACTGCATAAATACTAAATTCCATATCTCTACAAACCTATCCCCAGTTTCATCGGCTTCACTAGGAAGCTTTCCATTAAACTGATCGCCATGATCATAAAATATTTCAGAACAAGGTCCGCAAGGACCAGTTTCACCCATTGACCAAAAATTATCTTTTGTAGATATTCTAATTATTCTATCATCGCTAAGACCAGCAACCTTTTTCCAAGATTCATACGCCTGTTCATCGTCATGATAGATTGTAACGCATAGTTTATCTTTGTTTATAGCAAGTTCAGATGTGATAAATTTCCAGGCATACTCAATTGCATCTTCTTTAAAATAATCACCAAAAGAAAAGTTGCCCAACATTTCAAAAAAAGTGTGGTGTCTTAACGTATAGCCAACATTCTCTAAATCATTGTGCTTACCTCCAGCCCTGATGCACTTTTGGGCAGTGACTGCTCGCTTGTAGTCTCTACTTTCTAATCCAGTAAATACATTTTTAAATTGCACCATTCCTGAATTGGCAAACATAAGTGTCGGATCATTCTGTGGAACAAGTGGGCTCGAATGAATATGCTTATGGCCCTGGTTTTCAAAATATGAAATGAAAGCGTTTCTAAGATCATTAATTCTCATATGTTACGTATAACATCCTGTTGAATAAAACGCAAAAAGGCGCTTTTCAGCGCCTCCTTGCTATGATCAATTATTATAGTTAAAAATTATTCTTCTACTGTTTCTTCAGTGTCTGAGTTTTCACCAATTTGTTCAGGCATTTCTTCTGACTGGCCTCTAATTATCGACTCAATTTCTTGGGCTATAGCAGGATTTTCCTTGAGGAAGATCTTGGAATTTTCTCTTCCTTGCCCAATTTTCTCACCTTTATATGAGAACCATGCGCCAGATTTTTCTACGGTTCCTACTTTAACTCCAAGGTCAATAAGTTCGCCTAACTTTGAAATACCTTCTCCGTACATTATGTCAAACTCAACCAATCTAAACGGTGGTGCAACTTTATTCTTTACAACTTTAACTCTAGTTTGGTTGCCAATAATTTCATCTTTATCTTTGATTGCACCAATTCTCCTAATGTCCAATCTACAAGATGAATAAAACTTTAAAGCGTTTCCTCCTGCAGTCGTCTCAGGGCTTCCAAACATAACTCCTATTTTCATTCTAATTTGGTTAATAAAAATGACCATGCAATTAGATTTTGAAACTGATCCAGTTAGCTTTCTCAATGCCTGACTCATCAGCCTAGCTTGAAGGCCCATATGTGCGTCACCCATTTCTCCCTCAATTTCTGCCTTCGGCGTCAATGCAGCTACTGAGTCAACTACAAGTACTGATATTGCTTTTGATCGAACTAGTGAATCTGTAATCTCTAATGCTTGCTCTCCTGTATCAGGTTGAGAAATTAGCAATTCATCAATATTCACTCCTAATTTCTTAGCGTATGCAGGATCCAATGCATGCTCTGCATCAATGAACGCGCAGTTCTCACCGCTCTTTTGTGCTTCTGCGATTACATGAAGAGCTAAAGTAGTTTTACCAGATGATTCCGGACCATAAATCTCAACAATTCGTCCTTTTGGCAAGCCGCCAATTCCTAGCGCCACGTCTAAAGACAAGGATCCAGTTGAAATTGCTTCTATATCCATTGCTGTTCTTTGGCCCAGCTTCATAATTGAACCTTTTCCGTAAGTCTGCTCAATTTGAGACATTGCTACATCTAAGGCTTTTGCTTTTTCAGAATTGTCCATTTTTTTATCGTCTACTACTTTCAAATTTGCTTTGCTCATCTGCTTTCTCCAAACTGTAATTTATAATTGTTCTCAATGTACACATTTTGTTCTATTTTTACAATACTAGTTAAATTACTGTTTTTATTGTATAAAATATAATTTGTTCAATTAATGTTCTTATATTTTATAATTTTATTAACAGTTGATTCTATTTACAGATGTTACATCCATAAGCAAAATACGTGTATAAATATATAAATTTGGCTGATTTTCTTTGTTAATAAGTTTTTCTAGTCGTCAGAATGCAATTTTTCGTTTCTTTCATGCATTTCTTGAGCCTCTATACTCAGTGTCGTTACTGGTCTTGCGTCTAATCTCTCAATATTAATGGGCTCTCCTGTAACTTCGCAGTAACCATAACTTCCATTTTCGATTCTAGCTAATGCTTCATCTATTTTAGCAACTAATTTTCGTTGCCTGTCTCTTGATTTGAGTTCTAGTGTTTTTTCTGACTCTTGTGTTGCTCTATCAGACATGTCAGCTGGTGCGATTGAATCCTGAAGATTTTCTACAGTTTCTCTGCTTTCTTTATAAATGTCATTCTTCCAATCTTTAAGCTTTGTTCTAAAATATTCCTTTTGTTTAGCATTCATGAATTTTTCAGATTTTGTAGGCTTGTAGCTCTTTGGAAGTTTTACCATGTTTACTCCTTTTGGATTTAGAATTAAAAAACAGTCTGGTGCTTTTAGTAGTTTTTGATATTTAAGTCAATTGAACAATACAATTTTTATGATTGATATATAGCTAAAATATAATATGTTTCCTGAAACAATTTTAAGAATTTAATGAAATTTGAAGGCACAAGTTCATATATAGCTACCGAGGACCTAAAAGTTGCGGTTAATGCAGCTATAACCTTAGAAAGACCGATCATTGTCAAAGGAGAGCCTGGCACTGGTAAAACTATGCTGGCTCATGAGGTTGCTCAATCATTAGGGGCTGAGATTATTACATGGCATATTAAGTCAACAACCAAAGCTCAACAGGGGCTGTATGAGTATGATGCTGTTACTAGGTTAAGAGACTCTCAGCTTGGAGATGAAAAAGTAAAAGATATTAAAAATTATATAAGTAAGGGTAAATTGTGGAATGCTTTTGAAAGTAATAAAAGACCTGTACTTTTAATTGATGAGATTGATAAAGCAGATATTGAATTTCCAAACGACCTTCTTCTCGAACTTGATAAAATGGAATTTTTTGTTTATGAGACTGGGGAAACCATAAAGGCAGAAAATAGACCAATTGTAATAATCACTTCAAATAACGAAAAAGAACTACCTGATGCCTTTTTAAGGAGATGTTTTTTTCATTATATTAAGTTTCCTGATCCAGATACTATGGAAGAGATTGTTAATGTGCATTATCCAGAAATTAAAAAAGACCTAATACAAGAAGCATTTAAGATTTTTTATGATATTAGAGAGGTCCCAGGTATCAAAAAAAAGCCGTCAACATCAGAGCTTATTGATTGGCTTAAGTTGTTGATGACCGATGACGTGGATGCAAAAATATTGAGGGAAAAAGATCCTAAAAAACTAATTCCGCCTCTTCATGGAGCCCTTCTAAAAAATGAGCAAGATGTCCATTTATTTGAGCGATTAGCCTTTATCTCTCGAAGAGAAAATGAGAATCTTGAGTAGAACTGATTTTTCATTAAGATAAATTAATATGTTCATTAATTTCTTCTTTGACCTTAAGCAAGCAAGTTTACCTGTATCCTTAAAAGAATATTTAATGCTTATGGAGGCCATGAACAAAAGGGTTGTAGACTCTTTTAATGTAAATGATTTTTATTACTTAAGTCGATCAGCACTAGTTAAAGACGAGAGATATCTAGACAAATTTGACAGAGTCTTTGGACATTCTTTTAAAGGACTTGAAAATTCTGAAGGTGAAACAGAAAAAGAAATACCAGAAGAGTGGTTGAAGCTCATGGGGCAAAAATACCTTACTGACGAAGAGAAAAAAATGGTTGAGTCCTTAGGCGGTTGGGACAAGCTGATGGAAACATTAAAACAACGTTTAGAAGAACAAAAAAAACGTCACCAAGGCGGTAGTAAGTGGATTGGCACTGGAGGAACATCTCCTTTTGGTGCATATGGCTATAATCCTGAAGGCATTCGGATTGGTCAAAAAGAAAGTCGAAATAAGAAAGCTGTAAAAGTTTGGGACAAAAGAGAGTTTAGTAATCTCGATGGTGATGTTGAGTTGGGAACACGTAATATTAAAGTGGCGCTTCGGAGACTAAGAAAGTTTGCTCGTGAAGGAGTTGAAACAGAACTAGATTTAGATAATACAATCAAATCTACTGCGCATAAAGGTTACATTGACGTAAAGATGATGCCCGAACGTAGGAATAAAATAAAAGTGCTTTTATTTTTCGATGTGGGTGGGTCGATGGATGCTCATGTGAAAATATGTGAAGAGCTCTTTTCTGCAGCAAGAACAGAATTTAAGCATATGGAGTATTTTTATTATCATAACTGTCTCTATGACGCTGTATGGAAAGATAATAAAAGAAGGTACAATGAGAACATAAAGACCTGGGATCTTCTTCATAAATACCCTTCAGACTATAAAGTTATATTTGTTGGCGATGCCGAAATGAGTCCATATGAGATTACATATCCTGGTGGAAGTGTTGAATTTTGGAATGAAGAGTCTGGCGAAACGTGGCTAACCAGGCTTCTGAATATCTATGAAAACGCAATATGGTTAAATCCAATACCAGAGAGGTATTGGGACCGCATATCATCTGCTTCAATAATAAAGCAAATTTTTTCGGATAGAATGTTTCCTTTAACTATTGAAGGTATTGATCAGGCCATGCGCGAACTTAATAAATAATTAATGCTTCCAAAGCAGAATGTTATCTTAGGCATATCGTTATTATGCTTAGGATTACTAATTGCGCCTCTTTATGACGCTCTGGCTAAATACTTAAGTGAAGACATTCACATTTTAGAAATCATCTGGGCTAGGTTTTTTAGTCATTTTATTTTTCTGGTGCCTCTTGTTTATTTTATAAAAGGAAAAAAACTATTTTTTAATTCTTCATCTAAACATCAAATTGTTAGAGGAATTTTTATTTTTTTAGCTACTGCTTTTTTCTATGGCGCTATATCAGAAATTCCTCTTGCTAATGCCTTAAGCATAATGCTCGTAGCTCCAATCATCGTAGTATTCATGTCTTCTTATATTCTTAAAGAACAATTAAATTCTTTTAAAATATTTTGCACCTTCTTTGGTTTTTTTGGAACATTACTAGTCATACAACCAGGATTTGAAGAATTTAATTTTTATTCGCTTTTGGCTCTATTGTCTGGATTTTGTTATGCCATGTACTTAGTATACACAAGGCGGGTTAATTTCAGTTCTGATCCTTGGGTAAGCTTGTGCTATACCGCTATACCCGGTGCAGTAATAATGACAGTTTGTCTTCCATTTTTTTGGCAAAGCTCTCCATCAATTGACCAATATTTATTGATGGGCTCAATTGGATTAGTTGTGATTTTGGTACATTTTATATTTATTAAAGCCTATCAGAATGCTGAAGCTAGTATTTTAGCACCATTTCACTATTTTGAAATCATAAGTAATATGTTAATAAGCGTTTTATTTTTTAAAGATATACCAAATATAATTGTGTGTTTTGGTATTCTTTGCATTGTTAGTAGTGGGGTTTTAATTACGATTAAACAAAAAATATGAATGAATTAAATTTAGATTATAAGTTTTCTGTCGCGCCAATGATGGGTGTAACTACATCAAGCGCACGCTATATGTATAGATTGATTTCTAAGGAAGCAATTTTATTTACAGAAATGATAGCTAGCCAAGCGTTGCATCGAGGTGACTTTAAGAAAATGCTCAGAAAGGAAACTGTTGAATCACCTGTGGTTCTTCAAGTAGGAGGTTCTGACATCAACCTATTGAAATATTCAACAGAACTAGCAAATAAACATAATTATCAAGGAATAAATCTAAATGTCGGCTGTCCTTCAAAAAAAGTATCACAAGGTAAAATGGGCGCATGTCTAATGAAAGAAGCAAAGCTGGTCAAACAATGCCTAGAAGGAATGAAGGCTGAAACTGCAATGGATGTCTCGTTGAAATGTCGAATTGGGGTAGATGAATTTGATACATATGAATTTTTCAAGAGCTTTATTTCAACAGTAATTGAGAGTGGTATCAAAATTATCTTTATTCATGCACGTAAAGCATATCTCAAAGGTCTTAACCCTAAAAGAAACCGCACGTTACCACCACTTAAATATGATTTTGTTTATAAAATTAAAAAAGAGTTTCCACATATTAAATTTATAATCAATGGTGGTTTGGACAATATTGATGATTGTCTAGATCAGCTGAATTATTTAGATGGAGTGATGGTAGGAAGATCAATTCAAGCCAACCCATTTTTTTTAGAAGAAGTTGACTCCAAATTTTACAACTTGGAAAAGATAGAGATAGATAGGAGTTTCGTAGTAAAGAAATACTTTGATTATGTAAAAGAGAATGTTGAATTAATTTCAACCTATGAATTATTAAGTCCCCTTTTAGCACTTTGCTTTGGTGTTCCTGGATCAAAAAAATTTAAGCAGGAAGTTAATGATTTGATCAGATCAAGAGATATTCAAAAACTTGAGTATGCCTATTTAAATCTAATTGCGGCTTAGAGAATTTCTGCAATATCACTAAAGCTATACCGTGGCGCTCTTACATAATATCCATCTTTATCGGGGTAACCTAGGTTACATAAAAAATTACTTTTAATTGATGTGTCATTAAAAAATTCTTTATCAACTAATTCGTTGGAAAATCCAGACATTGGACCCACAGCCAGACCAAGCGCATTGGCTGCTTTTAAAAAATAGCCCCCCTGTATTGATGAATTTCTAAATGCAGTAATTTCAGATTTTTCTAAGTCATTTTCAAAATATTGCTTTGCATCCTCCCGAAGATAATTTTTTGGTAAGTCTCTCCAAAATTCGATATCCATACCAATAATGGTGCAAACAGGTGCGTTCAGGACTTTACTTACATTATCCTCACTCACAAATCGTGATAAATTTTCTTTTGCCTGCTTGCTTTTAAGAAATTTTAACCTCATGGGACTGCAGTTAAAAGATGTAGGGCCCCACTTCAGCAAATCATATAAATCATTAAGTGATTGATCTGAGACTTCTTTATCTAAAAACTTATAGCAAGTCTGCGGTTCGGTAAATATTTGATGTATTTGATCTGCCATAATTATAAGATTTTAACGATATGCTCTTCTATTTCTTCTGGTTTTTTTTGAGTTCCAAATCCACGTACAAAATCACCATCTTTATTTATTAGATATTTGGTAAAATTCCATTGTATTTCTCTGCCTGCATCTTGAGTAAGTTTTTTAAATAAAGGTGAAGCATTGTCGCCAATTACTTCAATTTTATCAAAAAGTGTAAAGGATACATTATACTCAGTGCTACAAAATTCTTTGATCTCATCATTAGTTCCTTTTTCCTGCGACCCAAACTGGTTACAAGGAAAAGCTAAGATTTCGAAACCTTTATCTTTATATTTTTCGTATAAACTCTGAAGTCCAGTATATTGAGATGTAAAACCACATCTACTAGCAACATTAACGATAAGCAACGTTTTACCCTTGAATTTTTCAAGACTAATTTCTTCGTGATCAATGTCTTTTACGGAAAAATCGTAAATACTTTTCATTTACTTCACACCCGCTTTAACAAATGTGCCATTGTTATAATCACTGATAGCAGAAATAATTTCTTCTCTTGTATTCATTACAAAAGGACCGCCTCTGGCAATCGGTTCACCAATTGGCTTGCCAGACACTAATAGAAACTTTGCTTTGTTTTCACTTGTAACCACTAAACTTCCACCTTGATTGAAAGTAATTAAATGCGAACTCTTAATTTCACTATTTTCACCATCCAAATGAATACTGCCAGAGTATACGTAAATAAATGAATTGTATTCTTTATCTAGATTGTATGTAAATGGCTGGTTGCTCGTTATTTGAATATCAAGATATGTTGGATTAACGTTATGTTTTTTTATAGACCCTTCTATTTCTTTAAAGGAGCCAGCAATAACCTTCACTTTAACATCACTATCTTCATATGTTTTGATTTGATTTGAATCTAAGTAAATATATTCTGGGTCGTCCATTTTTTTTTCTGCAGGCATATTGATCCAAAGCTGAAAGCCATGCAGCTTTCCTTCAGTCATTGCTGGCATTTCTGAGTGAATAATCCCACTTCCTGTCTTCATCCACTGAACATCACCTGACTTCATGATCCCTACTGCTCCGGTACTATCCTTATGTTCAAATTCACCATTTAGCATATATGTAACTGTTTCTATGCCTCTATGTGGGTGTGCTGGAAACCCGCCAAGATAATCATCACTTTTATCAGAGCCAAATTCATCCAGCATTAAGAATGGGTCAAAATAATCAATAAGCTGAGTGCCAATTGATCTCTTTAATTTAACACCTGCGCCATCTGATGTGTTTATTGGCGATATAATCTGGTTAATAGTACTGCTCATAATTAATTAATTTTTATTAACAATTTTCCTTTTGCCCTACCACTTGATAAATGCTCATAAGCCTCATGGTACTGGTCAAATGAATAAGTTTTTTCAATTACAGGTTTCAATTTACCGTCTTCCATCCACATCCTGAACATATCAAGGTTTGATGTAGATGTTCTACCAGAAAGTACTGTACGAGATTTTTTTCGTTTAAAAAACTGTTTTGCAGTATCAATGTTATTATAGATATTAAATTTTGTTGTAACATAAATACCATTTGTCGACAAAGAATTGGAAATTTTTGGAAAGGAAAGATTTCCATTAGCATCAAAAATAATATCGTATTTATCGGATGTATCAGTGATGTCAGTTTTTGTATAATCAATAATATTTTCGATATCAAATTCATTTTTTATCCATTCAATATTTCTATCGCTTGTTACAGCGGTAATATTGGCCTCATATATTTTTGCCATTTGAAGTGCAAATGTACCAACTCCTCCCGAGGCACCATTGATTAACAATTTATGTCCTTTTCTTAAAGACGCTATATTTCTTAGCGCTAATAAAGATGTATTGCCCACTTGAGGAATTGCCGCTGAATCGGATAGTTCAAAATTATTAGGGGCTAAAGATATATATTTCTGAGATATAGTAATTTTTTCAGCTGCACTTCCGTTAAATAATATATCCTGCATGCCAAATACCTTGTCGCCGACCTTAAACGCACCAACGTCATTGCCAATTTCAACTATTTCACCGCTAAAATCACATGCAGTTATTATTGGAAATTTTTTTATGCTAGTAATGGGCTTAAACCCACCTCTCATTTTTTTTAAGTCAACAGGATTAATTGAAATTGCTGAAACTTTAACGGCAACCTCATGACGCTTTGGTTTTGGACTCTCAACTTCTAATATTTGGAGTTTGTCAATGCCTCCATATGAATTGTATCCAATTGCTCTCATAATAATTAATTTTAAAATTAAAAATTGATTATATAATGTAATAAATAAGGCGAGTAAATGTTTTATCAAATGCTAACAGATATTTCCTGGGTTGTTAACTTAAGATCTCCAATTTTAACTCCAATATTTGAGTTTTTAACATGGCTTGGGTACAGAGATTTTCTTTTTATGTTCATTCCATTTACTTATTGGTGCTTTGATAGGAAAATATTTGGTAGACTAGTTCTAATTGTATTTTTTAGTGCGATAATTAATTCTTGGTTAAAAGATTTTTTTCAAGACCCAAGGCCAGATCTTTATCTCAATATAGATCCGTGGCTTCAAGCAGAAACCTCTTTTGGGTTTCCAAGTGGTCATACTCAAATAGCAGTTGTTATATGGCTTTATATTGCACTCAATGTAAAGAATCTCTTTGCGAAAATTGTATCAATTATTTTTTTATTAGGTGTGCCTTTTAGTCGTATCTACCTTGGCGTACATGATATCGGAGATATTCTTGGTGGAATGGTAGTGGGGTTATTCACTCTATATGCCGCTCATCTATTTTATCAAAATATTGACTTGGGAAAATATAATTTAAGCAAACTATTTAAATATGTATTAACGATTATTCTACTGATCGTGTTTTATTTCTCGTGGCCAATGGATCATGGTCGTGAATTAGTTACAGGTTTGGGAGGACTTATATTGGGCTTCATGATAGGATCAGATTTAGATAAAAAATATTTTGGCTACGAACGAGTATCAAATACCTTTATGCACTATTTTTCGTCTTCAATGGCATTAATTTTTTTTCTAATTTTAAATAAATTTCTAGAAACTGGATTTGATCAAGTTATTTTACCTGAGTGGTTCGAAATTGGCATGAGCTCCCTTATATTAGGTGCCTATATCTCATTTATTGCACTATTTCTTCTTTCAAAAGTTAAGCTTCAATCAATCAAATAACTTTCGCCGTGCTTTAAAGTAAAAAAATCTTCATTTGGTATATTGTATTTTTTTAGTTCTTTTAGTAACTGGCGAGGAGGTTCCGTAACCGGCTCATCAGTTAAGATAAAAGTTCCCCATGCCATGCCGATAGCTTTGCTTGCTTCCAAGTCAAGAAATGTCATCACAGCTTCCTCAGGGTTTATATGAGAGAATTCCATGATCCACCTTGGTTCATAGGCTCCAATGGGGATTGCCGCTAGATCAACTGGGCCCAATTTTTCTTTGATTGACTTAAAATCATCTGTGTATCCAGTATCTCCTAAGTGTATAAAGCTGTGAAACTTATTTTTAAAATGCCATGCGCCCCATAAAGTTTCATTTCGATCAAATAAACCACGAGCAGACCAATGTTGCACTGGAACGAAGGTAATAAGTGTTTCTTGAATTATTAGAGAGTCCCACCAATCAAGCTCCCTAACATTATAAATACCTTTGCTCTCAAACCATTTTTTTAGACCCAGAGGAACAAGGAAAAGTATGTTATCAAATTTTTCAGCTAATAATTTTACACTCATGTAATCAAGATGGTCGTAATGACTGTGCGAGATAGTAACTACGTCAATATTAGGTAAATCATCAATCTTCATTCCAGGCGCCATATATCTCTTGGGTCCTGCAAAATTTAATGGGGATGCTCTCTGTGTAAAATGTGGATCTGTAAGAACATTTATATCTTTATTTTGATACAAAAAAGTTTCATGCCCAATCCATGTAGTAACAATATTCTCATTTTTATAAATTTCTTTATAATTAGGTACTTCAACCTCAAATTCAAAAGTTTCTAAGTTTTTGCTTCTTCTCTCCCAACTCCATTTTAATAATTTATTAAAGCTACTCTCATATGCTACTCCACTAGTATTTGCGTATGTACCATCAGAAAGATGATGCGCTGAACTATTAATCTCTTCGTTAGAGTAAGTTGGCAAAGAATATAATAGAGAAACGATCAATAAAGCTACTTTGATAAAACTATTTGTCATTTATATTCCAGAGTATTGCTAAACAAATACTTTTAGATACAGGGAGTATAAAAAGTACTGTTGCTATAGTTAATGGAATCCACGTCACAGCTTGTAACCAAAGATCAGGGGCGTAAACTTGTTCAATAAATAAAACGAGTGGGACAATAATATGGCCAGCAATAATGATTGTAAGCCATGGTCCAAAGTCATCAGTTCTATAAATTGAGAGCTCCTCATCGCAATGATTACAATTCGATTTTAGCTTAAGGTATCTTTTATAAATACTTGCTTTGCCACAACGCGGACATCTTTTCAATATTGATCGGGATAAAGCAAGTATTAACGAAATTTTCATAATAAATACTACTCACTGATTATGAATTCACTACTTGAATCTGCCAACCAATCCCATAAGTATTCAGCAAAACTCCAACGAACTGAAATATCAAAAACAGGTTCGTCAGATAATCTGTCAATCAACACAGTTGCTTTGCTGATATATGATTGTGCACATGAGTTTTTTTTCAGTAAATTTTTTTCAAAATTAAGTGGGCAAGCTTTGCTAAGTACCTCAATGCTTTTGGGTCCACTTAGTCTCATTGTAAGATAATAATCAGAAACATCAGTGAGAGCATAAAATGATGTTTTAAGATTTTCACTTAAATTATTGATAATATTTGATTTATTTTGATCACTACATAGAATTAAATACTCATTGGGACCGAGCCATAATACTCTGCCTTCATCGTTGCCACTAACTTCTCCTGATGATTTTGGGAGATTATAATCAAAATAATTTTCAATTACTTCTCTTGCTTTTAGATCGTTTTCTTTCACTCTTAAGTTTATTTTTCCAATAAATTCATT
This sequence comes from Pelagibacteraceae bacterium AG-333-C14, assembly GCA_003282485.1. Taxonomy (GTDB): domain Bacteria; phylum Pseudomonadota; class Alphaproteobacteria; order Pelagibacterales; family AG-422-B15; genus CACNXQ01. Next base: position 46,236 of record QBZD01000005.1, on the reverse strand, counting down.
TTGCTGTAGAGAAATATTATCTGAGTTGATTGCAACTTTATCAACTAAAGGAGACAAATGTTCTTTATCGTTATTCATTATTTTTACTGCCCTCCTTATCATAAAAAACTGTGTCAGAAATTGTAGCTTCTATAACCTTGCCATTCATTAGAGGAATTTCAACTTTTTCACCAAGAAGATTCATACCATTTTTAATCATTGCCAATGCTATAGGGTGACCCAAGATCGGGCTATAGTAACTTGATGTTACATGGCCAAGCATCTTCATAGGCGGTTGTTTAAGTGCTTTTTCTACGATATGTGAACCTTCAGGTAAAACTGTTTTTTTATCATTCACAAGAAGTCCAACAAATTTTTTTCTATCAGAACGAGAAGTATCTGACCGTATGAATGATCGTTTTCCTAAAAAATCTTGTTTCTTTTTAGAAACTATCCAGTCCATATTCATATCCATAGGAGTAACGCTTCCATCAGTATCTTGTCCTACGATAATAAATCCTTTTTCAGCTCTGAGAACATGCATCGTTTCAGTGCCATACGGAGTTATGTTGTATTTTTTACCATGTTGCATAAACTGCTCCCAAACAAATCTACCGTATCGGGATGGTACGTTGACCTCAAAGCTCAATTCTCCAGTGAAACTTATTCTAAAAACCCTTGAGTCTATGCCACACACTTTCCCCTCTCTAAATTTCATAAAAGGAAAATTTTCTTTTGATAGATCAATATCTGTTAATTCCTGAAGAAATTTTCTTGAATTAGGACCAGAAATTGAAAGAACAGTCCATTGCTCAGTAACTGATGTGCAAAATACTTCCATATCTAACCATTCTGTTTGAAGAAATTCTTCTAGCCATGACATCACTCTTGCTGCCCCACCAGTCGTAGTCGTCATATGATAGTGATCTTCACCTAATCTGGTTGTTACCCCGTCATCAAAAATCATTCCATGCTCATTGCACATTAATCCATACCTGCATGAACCAATTTCTAGTTTTGACCAGGCATTCGTGTAGATCATGTTTAAAAATTTTGCCGTATCCGGCCCTCTTAAGTCAATTTTACCAAGTGTGGATGCGTCCAGCATTCCAAGACTATTCCGTACCGCTAAACATTCTCTCTTTACTGCGTCATGAATATTTTCATTCTTTTTTGCGAAATAATATGGTCTTTTCCACTGACCCACGTCCTCAAAAACAGCATTGTTTTCTTCATGCCATTTATGAATTGAAGTTCTCCTTTCAGGATCAAATAAATGATCAACACTTCGTCCCGCTATTGCGCCAAAAGTCTGAGGCGAAAAAGGGGGCCTAAATGTTGTATGCCCTATTTCATCTACTGGTTTTTCGTGAATATGAGACATCAATGCTAATGCATTTACATTTGAAGTTTTGCCTTGATCGGTTCCCATTCCAGTAGTTGTATATCTTTTAGTGTGCTCAACACTGATATAACCTTCTCTTTGTGCTAAGAAAATATCGGCAGCAGTTACATCGTTTTGAAAATCGATAAAATGCTTTGAGCCCTTTGTAACTTTTTTCTTACCAAGCATATAAGGCTCGACCGATGACTCAGTGAAGGAAATTTCCTCCTCACCTTTCCAATTAATACTATCTGCAGCTTCATAGTTTAGATCTTTAGCTGTATTGAGACCTTCCTGATAAGAGTGATTTAGGTTCTTTGTTAGATCAAAGCATCCATTGTTACATCCAATAATAATTTGATCTTGAATTAATTTATCAGGAACGAAGGTATTTAATACTTTATCGTATCTTAATTTCCCTCTTGATTGACTGAACAATTGAACAGCTGGATTCCATCCACCTGACATTAAAATACAATCAACATCTAGGGTTACACATTCACCAGACAATTTATTTTGTTTTCTATCGACTTTTTGAACTTCTATTTGATTTACCTTTTTATTTCCACTTGTAGAGATTATTGAAGAAGACGAATATAACTTTATTCCAAGGTCGTCACATTTTTTTTGAATTCTTGTATCAATATTTTCTCTAGTATCTACAACTGACAACTTTGCGCCTTTATCATTAAACTCGAATGCCGTTTGATAAGCATGATCATTATTTGTGAATAAAACTACCGATTTACCCGGTAGAACGCCATATCTTGATAAGTACTTCTTTCCCGCAGACGCCATCATTATTCCTGGCCTATCATTATCAGCAAATACAAGCGGTCTTTCAAAAGCGCCTTGTGCTAATATGATTTTTTTTGATCTTACTCTCCAATATCTTTCTCGCGGTATAGTTTTTGACAGTTGATCGCAGTGATTAGTTACTTTCTCTAAAGCTGTAAGATAATTATAATCATAGTATCCCATTGCAGTAGTTCGTTTTAGGATACGAACATTATCCATCGAGTACAATTCATCTACTATATTCTTGATCCATTTAAGACCATCTTTTTCATTAATTGAAAAATTATAATCTAATAAGTACCCTCCAAGTTCAGGGTTTTCATCAATTAGCAATACGCTGCATCCTGAGCGGCCTGCAGCAAGTGCAGATAGTAAACCTGATATTCCTCCACCTACAATTGTCAAATCACAATAGTAAAACTTTTGCTCATAACGGTCTGGATTCTTAGCAGTTGGTGAGTACCCTAGTCCAGCTGCTTTTCTAATAAAATGTTCATAGAATAACCATAAACTTGGCGGCCACTTAAATGTTTTGTAGTAGAAACCAGCAGGAAATATGCTTGATAAAATATTATTTAATGAACCAATATCATAATTTACAGATGGCCAACAATTCTGGCTAGCTGCTTCGAGGCCTTCGTACAGCTCTATTTCTGTTGCTCTCATATTTGGCTCTGTTCTTGCGCCTAAACCTAACTGAACTATCGCATTAGGCTCTTCAGAACCTGCAGTTAAGATTCCACGGGCACGGTGATATTTAAAACTTCTCCCAACCAAATGAACGTCGTTAGCAAGTAATGCTGATGCTAAAGTATCACCGTGAAAGCCTTTATATTTTTTTCCATTAAAAATAAAATTGATAACTTGGCCACGGTCAACTCGGCCACCGAACATTGTTCTATTTTGATTAGACATCTTGAACTCCTGGTTTTTGATCACCCATCTTGTATGTCTTCATTATTTTATCGCTGACTGTATCTCTCATAACATTGAACCATCGTCTACAACCATGATCATGCGTCCACCTTTCGAAATGTATTCCTTTCGGATTATTCCTAAAAAAAAGGTACTCTCCCCATTCCTCATCACTCACTTCTGCTGGATTATCTGGTCTAGCTATATGCGCTTCACCATGACATGAAAATTCAGTTTGATCTCTCTCACCACAGTATGGACATTTAATAACAAACATACAATTAGTGAGCTACAGCTGCTGCTGCGGCTTCGTCTACTAAAGCACCAGAGTAATGTCTGTCTAATGAAAATGGAGCAGCAATATCGTTTGGCTCACCTTTTGCGACTGTTTCCGCAAATACATGAGCAGATCCTGGAGTGGCTTTAAATCCACCTGTGCCCCAACCGCAATTAATAAATAAATCTTTCACCGGAGTTTTTCCAATTATTGGACTTCGATCAGGTGTTACATCCACAATGCCACCCCAGCTTCTTAGCATTTTTAGCCTTGAAAATATTGGAAACAGTTCAACTAATGGGGCCATCATATGTTCAATCATATCAAATGAACCTCTTTGGGAATACGAGTTATATGCATCAGAACCTGCACCGACAACCAATTCTCCCTTATCAGACTGACTTACATAAACATGCACAGAGTTAGACATGATGACACAATCTAAAATTGGCTTTATCGGCTCGCTTACAAGTGCTTGAAGTGGCACTGAATTAATAGGCAAAGTAAAGCCTGCCATGTCGGCCAATACAGATGAATGTCCAGCAGGTACTAATCCAACCTTATCAACCTTCACTGAACCTTTTGTTGTTTGAAGCCCGACAACCTTGCCATTTGAAATATCAATCCCTTTCACCTCACAGTTTTGTATTATATCAACTCCTAGATTCTCAGCTGCCCTTGCGTATCCCCAAGCAACAGCGTCGTGTCTTGCGGTACCGGCACGTCTTTGAAGCAATGCACCCAATACAGGATACCTGCCATGCATATTCATATGGGGAATTTTTTTTGCAACTTGCTCCTGGTTCAAAATTTCAGCGTCTATTCCATTCAAGTAATTTGAATATCCTCTTCTTGTGATTTCTTGCATGTCGTGAACTGAATGAGCTAGGTGAAATAGTCCACGTTGAGAAAACATTACATTAAAATTTAATTCACTTGAAAGACCTTCCCACAAATTAACTGCATGGTTATAAAGTGCTGCACTTTCATCCCACAAATAGTTAGAGCGTATAATTGTCGTATTTCGACCAGTATTACCACCACCAATCCAACCTTTTTCTAGAACAGCAATATTTTTTACACCAAATTCTTTGGCTAAATAATAAGCTGTACCGAGTCCATGGCCCCCTCCACCTATAATAATAACATCATACTCGGGTTTAAGCTCTGGACTACTCCATGCTTTTTCCCAATTTTCATGATATGAAAATGAGTTACGAACTAAATTATAAAAAGAATATTTCATATTTAAAGTCTCTCCAACGAGTAAGGCGCCAAATCAATATCAGTTTTATTTGCACAAATTTTTTGGGCTATCAGTTTTCCTGATATACCTCCCAATGACCATCCAATGTGCTGATGACCAAAACAATAATAAATATAAGGGTTTTTTGAAGATTGTCCAATAACTGGAAGCGAATCTGGAACAGAAGGTCTAAAGCCAACCCAGGATTGAATAGGACGATTAGACTGAGGGAATATTGCTTTAAGCGCCCTTTCTAGAAAATTAATAACCTTAGGATTTTCTTCATAATCTGTATCGCCAAATTCGACTATTCCTCCAGTTCTGAGTCCATCTTCCATAGGTGTAAAATACGTTCCTCTTTCTTGCCAAGAAATAGGACGTGAAATAACGTCCTTAAGTTCCGGGTTAACAATGTGGTAGCCGCGCTCAGCTTCCAGTGGCACTTTGTCACCCGTTGCTTCTACCAAACTTTTTGACCATACCCCAGAGGCAATAATAACCCTATCAAATACTTCGCTTGTACTGCCTGTAATTATTTGTAATTTACTTTTTTCAACGTTTTCAATATTTGTTACCTTTTCTTTTTTGAAAATTCCTCCCTTATTTACAAATAAATTAATTAATAACTGGCTCACTTTCTTTGGATTTTTAGCAAAATAACTTCCCTCAAACAATGCACCTTTATAAAATATATTATTTATATTTGGCTCTAAATCTGAGATCTCGTCATGACTAAGTACTTGTATCTTAATTCCAGTTTGTTCACGTTTGCTAAAATCTTTTTTTGCTGAATTAAAAAATAATTTTGTTGACCATCCGTACATAATAGCTTTTCTTGACAAATAGGGTTCAACACCTGCCTCTTTAAACAATTCTTCATAACCATCATCCATTTTAGAAAGAAGTTTTGTTAGATTATTTGTTGTCGTGTTTACATTACTATTTCTGCAGTTGTATAAATAATTAAGGATCCAAGGCAAAGTCTTGTTAAGTCTTTTAAACCTTATAAAAAGAGGACTGTTTTTATTTAAAAGAAGGTATGGAAAAAGATAAAAAAATGATGAGGAGTTAGTAGGAATATTTGCATACCTCGCATAGGTTCCTGCATTTCCAAAGCTTGCTTGGCTACCAGGGTCATTCATGTCAAATAATGTAACATCTTGTCCGTATTTCTGTAACCAATTAGCAGAAGAAATACCTACAATTCCTGCGCCTATAACTGCTATCTTCATATAAAAATTTATTTCTAGTTAGATCTCATTTCAATTAATCTACTTACCGTTCTTTGAAATTTATCTTTAAGGTAGAACGCGCTTCCTAACTTTTCAATTTCTTTAACAGAACTAATAATGATTTGAACCTTATTATCATAAAGTACATCAATCAGGTTAATAAACCTCTCTTGCATATTTGCGTTTGCATTATTAAAAATTGGCACATTCTCAATAATAATTTGATCTGTATGCTTAATCATCTCAAGGTAGTCCTCGGCACCAATATGACCTCCACAAAGTTGCTCAAACTGAAACCAAGCAACGCGATTTGCTAGTTTTCTTATTACAAAGTTTCTTTTTTTTATCGATATAGTTTCATCCTTTGGTATGTGACCTTCTATAATTTTTTCATATATATCTTTTATTTTAAGACTACTGACTGAGGAATTAGAAATAAAAAAGGTCTCTCGACTATTTAAATTTTCTGTTCTGTAATCTGTTTCTATATCTAAATGATGGATAATTGAATTCTCTTTTACTATTTCTATGAAAGGAAGAAACAACTCTCTTTGTAAACCATCTTTATATAAATCTTCAGGCTTGTTGTTTGATGTAAGTATTATGTAAACATTGTTTTTAAATAATTCATTAAATAAATGTCCAAGTATCATGGCATCAGCAATATTGGTTACTTGGAATTCATCAAAAAAAATAAATCTGTATTTTTCTTTAATTTTTTTTGCGAGCTGGACTATCAAAAACTCTTTTGACTTATTTTGGCTTCTTAAAGAATGCAATTCATCATGAATTTCAATCATAAATTTATGAAAATGAATTCTTTGTTTATTTTTTATAATGCCATTAAATAGATCCATAATAAGAGTCTTGCCAACACCGACGCCTCCATGAATATAAAAGCATTTCTTTTTTCTGATATTCGATGTGTCGAATATCTTAAGAATAAAATTCTTTTTCTTATGACTTAGGAACTCATCAAGCTGGGAAATTAAGAGTTCTTGTTTGTGATTATATTTTACTTGCTCTTCCGAACAAATTTTCTTGTAAAGTGTTATTGCACTAGACACAAAATATTTATTTAAGCTCTTATTTTTTCATTTTTAGGATCATACGGGCTCTCTGGTATAACTGTTACATCATGCATATTGCCTAGAATATCAATTTGTAATTTTGTACCAACTTCTGACTGAGCTGGATTGACCATTGCTAGTGCAAGTGATTTGTTTACTCTAAATCCATAATTACCGCCTGTCGCTCTGCCTACAACTTTTCCATTACTGTAGATAGGATTGTTGCCTAAAACATCAGCATCAGAAACTCCATGTACTTCTAATGTGACAAAAGAATTTTCAAAACCTTTTTCTCTCCATTCAACAAGCGCATCTCTTCCAATGAATTGGCCTTTATTTGGATGAATAAATCGATCAATGCCCGATTCGTATCCAGCATACTCAATTGATAGCTCTGTTCCAATTAGCTTATAAGATTTTTCTAATCTTAATGAGTCCATGGCTCTAATTCCAAAAGGTTTCAATCCCAAGTCTTTTCCTGCATCCATTAAGGCGTCAAAAATATGATTTTGAACTTCAATAGGCGAATGTATTTCCCATCCAAGTTCACCCACAAAATTAACTCTGATTGCCAATGTTTCAGCACTGCCAATTTTAATATTTTTACCTGATAACCAAGGAAAAGCTTCATTACTGAAATCATCGGAGGAAACTCGCTCTAATAACTCTCTAGACTTAGGACCCGCTAAAACTAATACACCCATTTGATTAGTAATATTTTCAAATTTAACACTTCTATCTTCTGGCATATGTTTTTTTACCCAGTCATGATCTAACCTTTGCCATGCTCCTGCTGAGACACAGTAAAAGCTATCTGCAGACTCTCTCATAATTGTAAATTCTGAATGAACTCCACCTTTTGTATTTAAGGCGTGGCATAAATTTGTTCTACCAATTTTTTTAGGAAGCTTATTAGCTACTAAATTATCGAGAAACTCTTCTGCTCCTGGTCCACTTATTCTACACTTTGCAAATGCACTCATATCAAGCAATCCAACGTTTTCTGAAACATTCTTACATTCATTGCCTATATGTTCAAACCATGCTGAGCGTCTGAAGGACCAATCATCTTCTTGGGGAACTCCCTCAGGTGCAAACCAGTTCGCTCTTTCCCAGCCAAATTTTTGACCAAACACAGCACCAAGATTTTTTAACCGATCGTAGCATGGGGCTTGTCTAAGAGGTCTTCCAGCTTCTCTTTCTTCATCTGGGTAATGTATTGTAAAAACATTAGCATAGGCCTCTTCATTTTTTTTAATTAAATATGCTTTTGATGCATAATCACCAAATCTTCTTGGTTCTACTCCAAGCATGTCAATTGTGGGTTCGCCGTCTACAATCCATTCTGCAATCTGCCATCCCGCACCCCCTGCAGCAGTTACACCAAATGAATGGCCGTCATTGAGATAAAGGTTTTTTCTATCCCATGCCGGACCTATAATCGGACTACCATCTGGTGTATAACAAATTGCTCCATTGTACACCTTTTTAATTCCAGCCTCTCCAAAAATTGGTACTCGATTTATTGCGTGTTCAATGTGTGGGCCAAGTCGATCTAAATCCTCTTGAAATAATTCGTATTCACAATCTTTACTGGGGCCATCTACATAACAAGCTGGCGCTCCTTTTTCATATGGTCCTAAGATAAGACCTCCCGCCTCTTCTCGCATATACCAGGCACCATCAGAACCTCTTAATACTCCCATTTCTGGAAGGCCTTCTTTTTGTCTTTCTAAAATTTTTGGATGCGCTTCTGTTACAATATATTGATGTTCAACAGGGATTACGGGTATATCCAAACCTACCATCTCACCTGTTTGCCTTACAAAATTACCAGAACATGAAACGACAACATCACACTTAATCTCACCCTTGTCAGTTGTCACAATCCAACTATCGTCAGGTAACTGTTCCAGAGCGATAACTGCAGTTTGTCGATAAATTTCAGCTCCAAGAGCTCTTGCACCTTTGGCTAAGGCTTGAGTTAAATCATTCGGCTGTATATAGCCATCTTCAGGGTGCTGTATAGCTCCAACTAGTCCATCAATTGAACACAGTGGCCACGCTTTTTGAATTTCTTCAGGTGTAAGGAAATTAACTTTAACACCAATGGTTTCAGCGACACCTGCGTATTGCCTATATTCATCCATGCGGTCTTGGTTTTCAGCCAGTCGTATATTGCTAACCTCCCTGAAACCAACATCTTGTCCTGTTTCTTTTTCAAGCTCTTGATAAAATTTAACTGAATACTTATGTATTTGGCCTACAGAATAACTCATATTAAACAAAGGCATTAGTCCAGCTGCATGCCATGTAGAACCTGATGTGAGCTCTTTACGCTCACACAGCACTACATCAGACCAACCTTTTTTTGCAAGATGATAGAGAGTGCTAACGCCCACAACTCCACCGCCAATTACGACAACTTTAGCTTTCGATTTCACAAAATTCCTTTTTTAGTTTTTAAGGACCCGACCACTTAACTGCGCAGTATTCTGCACTTCCATTAGTGAAGTCCCAATTGCGACCATGATCTTTAATTTTACTTTTTCTACCCCCACGGCCAACAATTATTTCAGGGGCAACCCAATATTTGAGGTTAGAAACCTTTACTTCTTCACCTCTATTTTTACCTGGCTCTTTCTCAATTCTTCCATCTAAAATCTCAGGGATAGTATAAGTCCAACCTGTTTCAGTTTCTTTATATGTAATTGAACATCTTTTTACTCCTAGAAAATTTGAGATCATTGAGGAGAACCAACCAGTTTGACCTCCGGCATTGCCAGAAAATATTTTTAATAAAGCATCTGCTGCATCTTGGGATGCTTTTTCATCAATGTATAGACCTGCTGTCCAACCACCCATAGATAATGGACCTGGCACTTCTAATAAGATAGCAACATTTAAGCCACTGAGATCAATTATTCCTTTTGCTTCTTTTTTAAGTGGATTAAATCCTGCCCATTTTTCCTCAGCATAACCGTCTTCAATAATTATACCCCACCAAGAAAAACATTTTCCATTAGCTGAATTTGGAATTGCTCGACCAAGAGAAACTGGACAATTGCAAAAAACGTCACAATTACAATTAAGTAGGAAGTGTCCGTTTATCTCCCAGTGAAGATTGAATGGGTTAACTGTCATAATTTAATATTATATTAAAAGATATAGGCCCCAAATTACTAGAAGAACGCCAAAAAATCTAGAGCTAAGTTGCTCAAAAGGAAGAAGTTTTTCAATCAATATTATAATAGTCAGTATAACTACCCATGTCAGGTTCATAACTCCATTTACAAACAATAATGCCATTAAGGACCAACAACAGCCAAGACAATATAGACCGTGCGATAAACCGATACTAATAATATCTTTTGTGCCATGTATGTTTCTACCCATTATAAATGAAAGAGGGTTTCTGCACTTTTCCAAGCAAGCTTGTTTTAGATTTGTGAATTGGTATATCCCAGCAACTAAAAGTGTGATTGAGGACACAGTATTACTTTTTAAGGTCCCCATCATATCAACCAAACCGTTGTTATGAAGATAGTATTGTGCAGTACAAGCGCTTATCGAAAAAATTATCCATATGATAAAATATGTCAAAGATATTAATGATAACTCTAGAGTTGGGTACTTTACCGTTTGCATCTTGGATCGCATCAGTCTGAAGAGATTCAAAAATATATAAGTAGAAGGCATCATCATAGCGAACATCATGACGATCCACATTGTATTCATAACAATGAAATCATTGAAATTCCATTCACCAGTCATAGGCATCATCAAGAAATTTATCGACTTGTTTCCAATATTCATTTCCGTTGGCTCCATTGACATTGAGTTCATTTGCTCAGAGTCCATTTCAATTGAGTCCATTGACATTGACATCGAGTTTTCACTCTTCATCATGCCATCCATTGAAGGGTGTGATGCCATTAAATATAAATAATACCATGCAATAGAAACTAATAATGATAACGAAATAATTGTTATGATATATTCAAACTTATATGTCCTAGCCATCTATCTAATGCTCCGTAAAATCATCTTTATGTTTTTGCGTCTCAACTTCAAAAACCACTTTAATTTCACCAGCGAGTTCAAAATTAAGCACCCCAATTAGCTCAGATTCATCTATCAATTCAATATTAAATTTTGAAAACATGACATGATAACCTCCTGGTTTAAGTGACTTTGCAATCTGTGCGGGTATCTCTATGAAATCCACTTTATTCATTGAAACAATTCCATCATTAATTTCTGAGAGGTGAAGTTCTGCGACCGCAAAATCTACTTCAATGTTTAATAGTTTGTCTGGTTTCTCTCCCATATTTACAATCGTCATATAACCAGCAGCAGGACCTGATGAAATTGTAAATTTTATATGCGGATGATTAATATTTATATTTTCTTTTTGAAACTGATGTGCAATTGAGGGAGAAAACACGAAAAATATGGAAATAATACTTAAAAACTTGAACAACACTTTTAATCTCTCTCTGTTGAAAACATGCATACATCATTTACGCAGGTAAAAACACACAGTAATTGTGTATCTTTATTGTGATAAGATGACCATAATTCTGTATCTTCATAAGTTAATAATAACTCAACCACAGGATTGCAGTTTTTCTCACCAGCTTTTTTGACCGCAAGCTCTTCGTAAACATTGGTATTTTCAGAGCATGAGAATAGAACAAGCGCAAATAACAAAAATATTTTTTGCATAATCTATATTTTTTTTAAATCTTCGACCATTTGTTCAATACTTGACCCAAAAGGTAATATGCTTTGCAATTTATTGCCATTATCAAAAATATAATAAAATGCTGTATGCTGAACCATGTAATTTTCGTTATTAGAAGAAGCATCTTTTAATTGTTCAGAGGAGCTTAAGTGGTTTTGGTGCTCAGATCTTGTTGCAGGCTCTACATGAACAAAAAAATCTTTCCAGATAGGCATAAGTACCTTGTGGCTGCCTGTTAATCCAATAATATCAGTGCTGAAATTAGATAAAAATTCTCTAAGCCTTTCAGGATTGTCTCTCGCAGGATCAACTGTAACAAAGAAAAACTTAATGCTATCTGTTTCAAAATTATCATTTTTAAGTTGATCTATAGCATTACTCATTAAATTAGCACTAATTGGGCAAATATCTGGACAATGAGTAAAACCAAAGAAAAATACTTTACTGAATCCATCATAATTAGTTGTTGAAACTTCATTTCCGAAATGATCAGTAGCTTCAAATTTTAGAGTAATATTATTAGAAGGTTCATCTTGTTTACTATTGAACAGTTCAGATACAGCCCAACCTGCAATAATGGCAAATATGATAATTGATACAAATAGAAGTTGATTAATTCTACTTTGAGAAAACATTATTCCATTTTTTCAAGTCTTGAACTAAATGGCAAAGGTACCACTTCGACATCTCTATCTTCACCATCATGACTAATTTTAAATATGTCCTCAGAACTCGTAAGGCTAATATCGATATATCCAAGAGCAATGTTGCATCCAAAATTTGGACTATAAATTGTGCTGCTTATGAAGCCTTTTTGTTCTGAATTGCTATCAAATAGAGGAATCCTAGCCATGTTGTACCCAATTTTTTTGCCTGAAATCTTGAATCCCGTGAACTGTTTCTTGATGCCCTCTTCCCTAATTTTTAGTAAAGCCTCTTTGCCTACAAAATCACTCTCCTGATCAAGATCGTAGAATTTAGGAAGATTTAATTCCAATGGATTCTCTTCCAATGAAGTGTCACCTTGGTGTGAAATCATGCCTGCTTCAATTCGATCAATTTGATTTGGACAACTTGGTACAATTTTAAATTCTTTGCCCGCTTCCATTAATGAACTCCATAATATAGAAGCATCAGCTTCGCGAGTAATATATATTTCGTATCCAAACTGATTACTCCATCCACTTCTTGCAATTATTATATCAATACCAAATAAATTAGTTTCAATAAATTGGTAATATTTCAATCCCATGATGATAGGGTCATCATTTGTTATTTTTCTCATGAGTTCTTTTGATCTTGGTCCTTGCAATGATAGTGGACATGCTTCTGGTTCAGAAATTTTAACATTAAATTTACCTGAATGGGCTATCCCTTTACACCAGAGAATTGCATCTGAGTCTGCTATACTCAGCCAAAATTTATTTTCATTAAATTTTAATATAAGAGGGTCATTTATAATTCCACCATCTTCATCTGTCATGAATGCGTATCGACAAAATCCATCTTTGAAAGTTGATAGGTTTCTTGGAGTCATGTACTGAACAAATTTTGCAGCGTCTTCTCCAATAATTTCAACTTGTCTTTCAGCCGCAACATCCCATAAAGTCACATCATTAATTAATGAATGATATTCCTGCTCAGGTGTAGTGTATCCCACAGGCATCGTCATATGATTGTAAGTAGTGAAATTAGTTGCTCCAGACTTTATAGTTTCCTCAAAGAAAGGTGACTTTCTAACTCTGGGTGTGTAAATGATACCTTTTGACATAAGCAATCTCCAAATTGATCCGACCTTATAAACTAAAAAATGAGAAAAAGTAAATCATTTTCATAATAATATATTTACTTAATTAATCTTTAAACGATAATTAACAACCTATGAATCAAAGATATAAAAAATTTTTAGAGGTTCTCCGTTCAGGGGAAACTATATTGCTTGATGGAGCCACTGGATCTGAACTTGAAAACAGAGGTATTAAAATGGATAACTCGTGGTGCGCAACTGCCTCACTTGAGTTCGATATTCTAAAACAAATCCATAAAGACTATATTAATGCTGGAGCAAAAATAATTACAACAAATACCTATGCTTCAAATCGAATGATATTAGAAGTAGCTGGAGTTGAAGATAAATTTGAAGAAATTAATCTAGCTGCAATAAATGCAGCAATCCAGGCAAGAGAAGAATGTGGTCGAGATGATGTACTTGTGGCAGGATCCTTATCTCACCAAATACCGTATGAAGATGCTTTTAGATCACAAGAAGAAAAAGATAAATATATCAAGAAACTTACCCCGGAATATTTTCGAAAATCTTTTGATGAGCTGGCATTTTTTTTAGCGGATAACGGATGTGATTTTATTTTATTGGAGCTGATGTATAGGCCAGATCGAATTGATATAATTTTTGATTCTGCAAGCAAAGTTGGTTTACCTGTATGGGCTGGGTTTTCTTCCAGAAACAAAGATGGCTTGATAGCCCTTACTACTGACTATGAGTATAGTTTTAAAAAAATGATCAGCAATGTTAAACACCATAAATTGGATGCAGTTGGTATAATGCATTGTGATATTGGCGTAATAGAAGAAAGTATAAAAGAACTTAAGGAAATATACGATCTTCCTATAATGGCTTATCCAGAAGTAGCCGTATTTAATTTTCCACGTTATGACATGAGCAATGTAATTCAGCCAAATGATTATTTAGTCGAAGCCAAAAAATGGAAAGAAGCAGGAGCACAGATTATTGGGGGTTGCTGTGGAACAACTGTTGAGCACATAAAATTACTGAACGAGTTATAAGTTATTCTTTTTTAATAGCTACGTTTGACGCAAAAATAATCTCTGTTAATCCTGCCAAGATTATAAATGAGCTTCCTAATATCTCTCTCCAGCCAAATAGTTCATCTGTTAATATTGCAGCGCTAAACGTGCCAACTACAATTTCAAAGAGAATGATTATAGAGAATAATCCTGCCCCAATTCTACTGGGTGCTCCCAGTATAACCACATTTGTTGGTAGATGAAATAAGATGGCTATTAATAAGAGCCATGGCATCATTGTAATCCAAGAATCCATTGATGGTGCAGAACCCATCACATCTCTAAGAAAGTAGGCTTGTACTAAAGTAAATATACCACCATAAAAAAAGAATGAAAAAAGAATTGGAAAAATGCCCTCTGGTTTTTTAACTTCCATTCGAACTGCTGAGGCTGCAATAAATATACCCCCTAATAGGGCTATCCAGTCACCAGAATTTTGAGGTATTGGAATAAATCCATCTTGTCCGAATACAATCCAAACTCCAGACAATGCAAGAATAAGAGTGATATATCTATAGTAGCGGGGAAGTTTCCTAAGAAATATCACTTCAAAAATTGTTGTCCAAACCGGAGTTATGTAAAATAGAATTAATGCTCTTACCACATCTGTTAATAAAAAACTGTTCGCGTAACATGCAATACCAGCACCAAATAACAGTCCTATAATCGGATAATCAAGACCAAATGAATTGCCTTTATATTTTCTCCAGAAAGCAACTGGGAGCAGAATTAAAAAGGGAATGATCATTTGTGAAATAGTAGCCCAGCCACCAGTTAAGCCACCGGACTCGAGTGCTCTTTGGGGTATCCAAAATAATCCCCATAATCCAGCTGCAATCAATAATGCAAAGCTGATACTGTAATGATATGGGTGGCGCGAAGTATTCACTTCTGTATGATAGTGCAAAAAAAAGGCCTTGTATAATTATACAAGGCCTTAAATTTTAACTTTGGTTGAACAGTCTTATGGAAGCCAAGCTTGCCAATCGTTAGTACTGTCTTTCCACTCTTGAACCGCTTCTTCAACTGATAATCCATCATCGCCAACTCTAACAAGCATTTTTGCTTGATCAACATTAGCAAATTTCATTTTCTTGAAGAATGCAAGCGCTTCAGCGTTTTCAGCACTTTGCATAGTTTCTGGGTTCATGTAGTTCATAGTATAGTCTTTAGCCCAGTTACTTGCAGGCCAAGAGCCCATACCACAATCTTGCCAGTTATTCGCCTCAGTGAAAGAATCACAAGGCTGGTGAGGAGGAAGACCAATGCCTACCATTTCATTTTTACCGAAGAAAAAGTGAGGTTCCCAAAGGTACATTAAGAATGGCTCTTGTCTATCGTAAGAACCTTGTGCCTCTGCTAAAAGTGCAACCTCTGTTCCAAGTTCAACTGCTTCAAAATCAATTCCCATGATATCAAGTCTTTTTTGATCATGACAGTTCCAACCTGCTACTGGACATCCAATAAGTCGTCCTTTAGAACCAGTCTCAACTGTTGCGAATTGATCTTTAAATTTATTAAGATCTTCCCAACCCTTAAAGTCAGGATTAGCATCAACAAAATATTTAGGTACATAATAATCTGACGCACCAATGATACCAGTTGTAAACGCTATTACTTCACCAGATCCTGAGTACTCTTGAACAACTTCGCCTTCATAATATAGTGGCTCATTGAGCATTACTTCGTCAGCTTCTGCATAGCTCGGCCAGCTCTCACATGCGAAGTCAATATCGCCGGCAGCGATAGCTTCCCAAAGACCAGTCCCTGATGCAAATTCTATTCTATCTACACGATATCCTAGTTCTTGCTCTAACATGCTTACTGCAACTTGACATGTAATCTCTCCTCCAGTCCAGTCAGCAACAGCAGCAGTTAAGCGTTTTGCGTGCGCTGTACCCGCTGAAAGTACGAGAAAAGACGACAATATAAGGGCAGTAAAAGTTTTTAAAAATAATGATGTTTTCATTAAATTTTCCCCTTTATTAATTAATTAATGATTAATTTTAGCCTGAAAAAGATCAATTAGTAAACTGCTTTATGAAGTTTCTTTGAAAAATTAAATAAACAAAAAGATATAAAAATTATATCTATAAACCTAGGGCATCTCTTTGTTTTTTTGTGTAAGCAAGGCTTATACGGTCAATTATCATTGCTAATAGGCAAATTCCGATACCGGCTGCAAGCGCTCTGCCCGTATCAGAACGAGCTAAGCCGTTAAAAACTTCAAGTCCAAGGCCTTTTCCTCCAATTAATGGTGTGACAATTTGCATTGCAAAAGCCATCATTACTGTTTGATTGAAACCCATCACTAAGCTCGGTACCGCAAGAGGGAATTTAATTTTGCTTAATGTTTGTAGAGTTGAGCCTCCAAATGATCTCGATACCTCTGAATACGTTGTTGACACCTGTGACAAGCCTAAGACCGTAAGACGAATAATTGGAGGTATCGCATAGATGATTGTTGCAAGTAATGCAGAAAATGATCCTCCACCAAAGAACATCAAAACAGGAACGAGGTAACAGAAATAAGGAAGTGTTTGCATTGCATCTAAGATGACCTCGTTGATATTTTGAAATCTTTTACTGTACGAGGCCATAATGCCAATTGGAACCCCTATCACAAAACATAAAAGAACTGAGATAAGAACTGAAGATAAAGTAATCATTGCTTCAGTCCAAATATTGCATGCTCCAATAAATGTTAATAAAAAAGCTGTCACAATTGCAAATCTCAAATTGACAGCCTTCCAACTAATTATAACTAATGCTCCGATCGTGAACCAATAAGGAAGATACGTTAGATAGGTATCAAGAGGTCTTAAAAGATAAATCACAACTGTAGCCCGAATAGAGCGAGTAATTTCAATAAATGTTGGGTTTACTGTTAATGACTTAACACCTGCTGCTATTTCATCTCTGATTGATAAGTTCCATGAATCAGGAAAACTTCCGATAGTTGCAATATTTGAGTCATAATAAATTATTCCCAATAGGATGAATATCCCTGAGAACATGAAATAATGAGCATTTATAAATTGTTCAATTAATTTTCCATAGTCTTTGTTAAATAATGAAACTACTAAATTAATTACAAACGAGAAAATTCTAATAATACTTGAAAATATAAAAGCCACAGCAAGATGAATGTACTGTAACGGTTTCTCAATATATCTCGCTGTAGGATAAATATCCCACGTCTGTGGAAGCAGATAGAACTTCTGACTGTCAACTGGAAGCGTTACAGTCTCTCGACTAGCTGCTTTGCCAAATCTATCAAACATAATTGCCATTAACAAAACACAAAAACCGCCCTCTAATGCTGCACCTACTTCAAGTTTTTTGATTGACACCCAAATATCTGAACCTAATCCTTGAGCACCAATAAAAGTTGCTAAAACAACTAAAGCTAAAGCCATCATAATTGTCTGGTTAACACCCATCATTATGCTGGGTAGTGCGAGTGGAATTTGTACTTTAAACAAAACTTGACTTTTTGTTGAGCCAAATGCAGTAGCAGTCTCTATTGTTTCATTTGGAACTTGACGGATACCTAAATTTGTCAATCGAATGATCGGTGGCATTGAGTAAATCATCGTTGCAAGTATTGCTGGGGCACCACCAATGCCAAAGAAAAACATTGCTGGAATTAGATAGACAAAAGCTGGCATCACTTGCATAACATCAAGAGCGGGTTTCATATTCCTTTCAAATCGATCGCTTAAGGCACAAAAAATACCAAGTATGACACCAACTAAAACTGATAAAAATACTGATAGTCCCATAAGAGCTAGAGTTTCCATAGCAGAACCCCAGAGTCCAACCATTCCCCAATACATTGTTCCAAATAAAACAAGGAAACCAAGTTTTATTCCTCCAAATGCAAGAGAAGGTATAAGCAGTAGTGCTACAATGAATACCCAAGAAGAGTCTAAAAGAAAATCTTCAAGCATCCAATAAAGTTCTTTTACGTAAGCAGCAACCGCTCTCGTGTATACTTTAATATTATCTTTTAAGAAATCCTCACCCTGATTGACCCATGCGGTAAATGTAAAAGAGTCAGTAACAAAAACTGGAAATTCAGATACATCTTCACTTTGAAATACTAACCATATTGAAAATAGTAACGCAGCAAATATAATTCCAGGAATAATTAAATTCTGATAATTGTTTTTTGATGAGAAAGCCGAGGTATCTTGAGTAAAAGCCATAATAAATTTAGAATTTACAATTAAAATAAGTTATTCAAAAATCCTCAACATAGTATAACATTCAGCAAATATATCACTCATAAATAATGGAAAAAAACGACAAAATAGTATGCACCGATATCTGGAAGGTATTTGGACCCAACGAAAAGAATGTGCTTTCTAATCTGGACAAAACTCTATCAAGAAGCGAGGTTCAGGAAAAAACTGGACACGTGGTCGCGGTAAAAGATGTAACTTTCTCAGTACAAAAAGGTGAGACATTTGTTGTCATGGGACTTTCTGGAAGCGGCAAATCAACTCTGGTTAGATGTTTATCAAGATTAATTGAGCCAACAGCGGGACAAGTTAGCATTGATGGTCAAGATGTTACCACAATGAGCAACAGAGATTTAACAGAATTAAGAAGAAATAGAATGAGTATGGTGTTTCAGCACTTTGGGCTTTTTCCTCACCGCAGGGTAATTGAAAATATTGGTTACGGTCTTGAAATCAGAGGCGTAAAGAAAAAAGATAGATTAGAAAAATCTATGGAGACACTAAATTTAGTTGGCTTAGATGGATGGGACCAACATTATCCAAGAGAATTATCTGGTGGCATGCAGCAACGAGTTGGATTGGCAAGGGCACTTGCAGTTGATCCTGAGATATTAATTTTTGATGAACCATTTTCAGCACTTGATCCTCTTATCAGAAGAGAAATGCAAGACGAGTTATTAAGTATTCAAAAATTAGTTCAAAAGACAATGGTTTTTATTACACATGATTTTTCGGAAGCGATTAAAATGGGAGATCATATTGCTATAATGAAAGATGGGGAGATTTCGCAAGTTGGAACACCTGAAGAAATTGTTGCAAATCCTATTGATCAGTATGTTAAAGATTTTACTGAAGATGTGCCGAAATATAAAGTCTTAAGCGCAGGGAAATGTGCAAGAACTGAATGCTGTGAAGAGACTAAAGCAATGTTTGCAAAAGGTAGTGATTGCATTGCGAGTGACACAAAAATTGATAATTTAATTAACCAAATTGCCGACTCTGATAAAACCTATCCAGTAATTGATGCAAACAGTGGTGAGCTCATTGGTGAAATAGATCGCTCAATTGTTTTAAAATCAATGACATCATCTTAAGAAAATATAAAATTAATTTATGCCACTCTTTAATTTAGACAGAGAGGAAATATTAACTCCTCAAGACTGGGGGTTTCCAGTTCCAATATCTTATGGTCCGGGCAGATTTGGTGAAATCGGAAGTTATTGTTATGAAAATCAAATAAGAAATCCCCTTATTGTCACAGATAGCGGAAGCCTTAACCTTCCGTTTATAGATAAGCTGGTTGAAATTTTAAAAAAAGCAAAAGTAAATTCAGGTATTTATTCAAAGATTTCTCCGAACCCAAGAGATGACGAAATTTCAGAGGGGAAACAATTATTTAGAAATAACAAACATGATGCGATAATTGCCATCGGTGGTGGTAGTGCGATGGATGGTGGAAAATCAATTTGTCTAACTGCCAATAATGAAATTGAATTATTTGATTTTGAATGGGAAAAAACCCCACAAACAATAGGGCCTGATAATAAATTTCCTCCACTTATAACAATACCAACAACAGCGGGTACTGGAGCAGAGACTGAAAGTACTGCAATGGTTACTGATACTAAACAAGGAATTAAACTTTGTATAATGCATCCCGACCTCAAACCCTCTCTAGCCATACTTGATCCAGAACTAACTTTAGGTTTGCCGTCAAATCTTACTGCATGGACTGGAGCAGACGCAATGATACACTCTATTGAAGGCTATTGCGTACCGGGTTTTCATCCTTTATGTGATGGCGCTGCTCTTGAGAGCTTATACTTAATCTCCAAATCACTGGTTACTGTTGTCGAGGAACCAACTAATCTTGAAGCACGAGGTGCAATGTTGGTGGCATCATGTTTAGGAGGCATTTCATTCATAAAGGGGCTTGGACTTGTCCATGCGATTGCCCACATGGTTGGAGCTGAATTTAATACTCACCACGGGTTAACTAACGCAATTATTTTACCTGCGGTTCTCAGATTTAATCTTCCTGATATGAAGGAGAAAGTAATAAGAATGTCACAGGCCATGCAATATACTGACCATTCATCAAGTCAGTTTATTGAGAATATAGAAAAAATACTTGATAGGATTAAAATCCCAAGAGGCTTAAATGAAATTGGAGTTCCAGAAAATTGCATTGAGAGAATATCTGAGAAGTCAATGATTGATACAGCTTTTGGCACTAACCCACGAGCTGCTACGTTAAATGATGTAAGAGAACTTGTTAAGACAAGCATTTTTGGAGCTCGATAAAAAACTCCAAAAATGATTACTCAATTATCTTTACAGGAGCAAATTGGTTTAATTCATAAAAAAGAAATAAAAGTAGAAGAGCTTTTTCAAGAATACTTAACAAATATTGACAAACTTAATCCTCAGCTAAACGCAATTGTATCATTAAGAGATCGAGATTGGATTATAAAAAAGGCTCAAGAAAAAGATTCCTTAAAACAAGATATTAAAATCAAACAAATTTTATTTGGGCTACCATTTGCCACTAAAGAGTTGTTTGATGTCAAAGAGCTGCCGACTACATATGGAATGCCTGAATATCAAAATGCATTTCCACAAAATGATTCATTGATTGTAAAAAATCTAAAGCAACAAGGTGCTACTATTATTGGCAAGTCAAATATGGCAGAGTTAGCAATTGGATCACACACAAAGAATAAATTATTTAAATCATCTTCTAATCCATATGACCTTAGTCTATCTCCAGGTGGTTCAAGCGGTGGGGCATCTGCTGCTGTAGCCAGCTGCCTTATCCCATTTTCAGATGGGACTGATATGATGGGGTCTTGCAGAAACCCTGCGGCTTATACAAACTTATATGGTTTTCGACCAAGTCCTGGGCTCATTCCCGATAAAAGAGAAGAAAGTAAATTTCCTGTGTTAACGACCCCAGGTGGTATTGCACGAACACCAAACGACTTGAGCATTTTTTTGGATTCGGTATCAAGCCAAGATGATGAAGATCATTATTCATATAGTTTTGAAGGCTCTTTTCGATCAATTGAAAAAAATTTAAATAGTGAAATAAGAATTGGCTGGTTGAGTAACTTTGTTGAAAATTATGTTTTTGAAAAGGGGATTATAGAATTATGTGAAGTTGCTTTAAATCAATTTGCTAATGCAGAAAAGAAAATATCAATTGAGCAATGTAATATAAAAATAGATCCTAATAAATTATGGGAAGTATGGTGCAATCTAAGGTCAAAAATAACATTTGATGATCTCGCTGCTATGCAAATTCAAAATTTTGAAGAGTTAGGCTTTCCTGCTAAATGGGAATATGAGCAAGGAGAAAAAATAAAGGAAGTTGAGATCTCCAATGCTATTAATCAATATCATAAGGATCGCTCTTATGTTGACAGTCTCTTTGATGAATACGATATTCTTGCTTTGCCTTCTGCCCAACTATTTCCATTTGATAAAGAAATAGATTTCCCAAAAAGTATCCAAGAAACTCAAATGGATACATATCATCGATGGATGGAAGTCACAGTATTTGCGAGTATGTTCCAGCTGCCTACCATTTCAGTCCCTGTTGGCTTTAATGAAAAGGGACTTCCGATGGGAATGCAATTAATTGGTAAAAATAAATCAGATGCAAAAGTGATTCATATTGGAAAGTGCTATGAAGAAGTTTTTAATCACTCAAAAATACAACCTAATATAATAAATGAATTATAAACTGGCTCACACTCCTAACCCCACTCTTGTAACTTTACGTGATAATAAGGCCAAATGGAATCTTCCCGAGTATCGGAGGACTGGCTATAGAAACCTTCACAAAATTAATAGATACGGAATTTTATTAAGGTCAGATTATATTCTGAAATTAAATGAAAATATCAAAAATGAAATTAATGAAATATCATCAGTAAAGGAAATGACTAGTCATAATTCGTTTTGCTCTCTAATTGTAGGAAGAGATCAAGATATATTTTATGAGAAATATGCTGAAGATTTCTCTGCTTTGCAGCCACAAACAATCATGTCAATCTCGAAGATGTTTCTTAATTTATTTGTTGGCGAACTTGTAGAAAAAGGCAAACTGCAATTAGAAAAACCTATTTCATATTACTTGCCCAATATTGGGAAAGGATACGCCGCTGCAACTGTTCAAGACGTTTTAAATATGAACATAATTAATGCCTTCACTGAAGATTATACTGATCCCTACTCAACATCATTTATGCATGAGACTGTGGGTGGCTGGCGAATACCAGATGAAGGTGCAAATGAAGTCTTGCAAGAAGATTTTCTAAATAAGATTGAAACAGATGTGAGTGGCTCTGTAATAAACAATACAGATAATGCATATTATAAGTCAGCAAACAGTGATGTTATTGCACTATTAGTCGAAAAAATAAGTGATAGGAAATTGCGTGATTGGCTTCTTGCTTCTGTTGAAGCCATGGGTTTCGAAGATGGCTTGTATATGGCTACTGATCGGGGTGGTATGCCTTGGTTATCTGGTGGAGGTTGCCTTATAACAAGGGATTTTTTGCGTATGGGCCTCTTATTCTCAAGAAGAGGCAGAGGAATAAGAGATAGAGTTATCGGCTCAGAGAAATTTATTAACGAAACTATATCTAATAAAGGTCCAAAATATATGCACTTAAAAGATGGAAAATATGTTTATTATGCAAATCAAACAATGAAATCGAATAATTGGATTGGGCATTCTGGATATGGCGGACAGTTTTTGATGATTAATTTAGAAACTAATGTAGTGGCAGGTTTTTTTTCTGTTTTAGAAACTGACTCGGCCACAGATGAAGAGTATAAAACTAAAATGATACTCATGCTTGAAGAAGTAACCTCAAAAAAATATTCATAGAAAGGATTTAATATGAAAGGGTACGTTATGGTTGGATCAAGTAATTTAAATACTTCCAGAGCCTTCTATGATGAAGTTCTAGCTGTCTTAGGAATGGGTTCAATGTATGAAGATGAAGTTTGCATAGGTTACGCTCATGAAGGAAATGCAGATGTAGAATTCTATATTACCAAACCTGCTAATGGAGAGCCTGTTACATTTGGAAATGGTACACAAATATCTTTTCTTACCAAAACAAAAGGACAAGTAGAAAAATTTCACCAAATTGCTCTTGGTCTGGGAGCAACGAATGAGGGCAATCCTGGATTTCGACCACATGATAGTAACGTTTATTATGCTTATGTAAGAGATCCAGATGGTAATAAAATTTGCTCATATACAAGTGTAAATGTCTAGAGCGACTAGATTTAAGATTTATCGAGTCTTAGTTATAGCTTCTATTATTTTAATAGTCCCCCTTCTCTTCATTGTTGGAGTAACTTTGCCATATTTATTCAATACAATAAAAGTAAGTTTCCCTGAAATTGCTATAGGTAAAGATGTAGAAAGATACATTACTGAAAAAGAATTAGACTTTAAGAATACTGATGCAAAAGCAAAGAAGAAAATAATATGGAATGATGATACAAAAAATAAAACTGAATATTCAATTGTTTATCTGCACGGGAGTTTTGCCACAGGATATCAGCAAGAAGATGTCTTAGTAAAAGTTGCAGAAAAATTGAAAGCTAATTTATTTATATCAAGACTAGCCGGACATGGATCAGGATTTGAATCTACAAAAAATGTAAAAGCTGAAAATTTCCTCGAGGATGCGGCTGAGGCTATTTCAGTAGGCAATAAAATAGGCGAAAAAGTAATATTGATGGGTTTCTCGGCTGGGGGCTCTTTCGCATTAATGGCAGCTAAGGACAAGAAAATGTTGGAGAAAGTTAGTCATTTAGTGCTCATTGCGCCTTGGACCCCAAAACTATCGCTTCCATATTTTATAGCAGCCACAGGATTATTTTTTAAAAGCAATTATAAATTCAATTTTCCTGGTTATTTTAGTTTGCCAAATAAAGAATGGGATCCTTTTTGGGTAAATGAATTTCATAGAACGCTTCCAAAACAACTTTGGAAAGCTGCTTATTCTGGAAGAAATCTTGAATTTCCAAAAACAAATATGCCTCTTTTGGTCTTTTACGAAGAAAAAGATAAGGTAGTAAAAGCTGAAGGAGTAAAAAAGATATTTAAAGAATGGAAAGGACCTAAGAAAATTATTAATAACAATACTAATTTAGGAGGTTTCAACTATCATGATATAATTGGAATCCTTAACTCTCCTCAAGACGAACTATTTGTTGAAGAAATAAATAATTGGATAAGAGCTAATCCTTAAATAAATTCTGGTTATTTTTCCGTAATAAATTTTTTTGGACTTTGCCCATTGAATTCCTTGGCAAGTTATCCATGAAAATAATTTTTTTTGGCTGCTTATATTTAGCAATTTTATCCTTTGTAAAATCAATTATTTGATTTTCATCGTTTTTATCATCGTTTACCACAACAGCTGCAACAACTGCCTCACCAAAATCAGCATGTTGTAATCCAAAAACGGCAGACTCTAATACATTTGGCAATTCATTTAATACATCTTCTATTTCTTTAGGGTAAACATTTAGCCCTCCACTTATAATCATATCCTTATCTCTTCCTACAATAGTAAAATAACCACTTTCGTCCTTCTGTGCGAGATCGCCTGTTATAAAAAAGCCATCTTCCTTAAATGCCTCTTCAGTTTTTTCTTTCATTCTCCAATATCCTTGAAAAACATTTTCTCCCTTAAGTTCAATGGTACCTATTTTTCCATTTTCTACTTCTTTTCCCTCCTCATTAACTACCCTAATTTCAATACCGGGAAGCGGAATGCCAACCGTTCCCGCTTTTCTCTCCCCATCATATGGATTTGAAATATTCATATTAGTTTCTGTCATTCCATATCTCTCAAGAATTTTTTTACCGGTTCGTTTTTCAAAATCTATATGAGTTTCAGATAACAGGGGTGCAGAACCTGAAATAAATAGTCGCATATGTTTAGCACTTTCAGTATTTAACTCTTCACTTGCTAGCAGTCTTGTGTAAAAAGTAGGTACTCCCATCATTGAAGTTGAATCTTTCATCCAAAACATCGCTTCTTTAACATCAAATTTTTCTAAAAAAATTATTGATCCACCGACAATTGCCAATAGATTACAAGCGACAAAAAGACCGTGTGTGTGATAGATCGGTAGCATATGCAAGAGCACGTCACTCTCTGTAAATTTCCAAAAATCTCTTAAAACTTCTGAGTTAGAAACTAAATTTCTATGCGATAACATTGCACCTTTTGATTTTCCAGTAGTTCCGGATGTATACAAAATAGCTGCTATGTCATTTTCACTTCGAGAAATAGCGTGAAACTTTGTTGAGTGGTTCTTAATTTTTTCGGTAAGAGAGCCACTTTCATCTAAGTTTAATGTTAGGATTGAAGCTGATGAAGTGCTTGCAATGCTATCTAATTTGCTTTGGATTTTATCATCAACAACAATCACCTTAGGTTTTGCATCATCAAAAAAATATTCTAACTCATTGAGAGTATATCCTGTATTGAGCGGTAAATACACACCACCAACTTTGATAGTAGCGACATATAATGCTAATTGAATTATATTTTTTTCTGCTTGGACAGCAACGCGGTCACCTGGAGACAAATTAATCTCTATCAGATAATTAGAGATTTTATTAACTACCTCATGAAATTCTATGTAGCTTAATTTTTTACTCTTATTAATTAAAAATATTTTTTCCTTAGTTTCATTAGATTTAAAGATTTTATCAAAAAGATAGTTTGCTTCAGTCATTAATTTTTTTCATCCATCCTATAAGTACTTAAATTTGATAAAATATCTTCATGAATTACCATCCCAAGTCCAGCAGACTGATTAAGTATTGCTTTATTCTCTAAGATATTAAAAGACAGCTCACAAAACTCTTTTGAAAATTCAATATAATCAGGGAATATTTCTGCCTTTTCGGAATTTGGGATGCTTGAACAAACATGAAGCATTGCGGATGCTGACACAGACATGGAATTCCAACAATGGGGAGAAATATAGATATCATTATTTAATGCTTCCTTTGAAACGTAAAGCATATCAATAATTCCTCCTATTCCTGAAATGTCAGGATTAAGTATATCTGCCGCATCTCTTTTAATAATTTCTTGAAAATGAGGGAGGCCACTCTGTTTTTCGCCAGTCACAACTCTCATATCAAAACTATTTTTAATTTCGTTAAGTAGGCTAATATTTTCTCCATCAACCGGTTCTTCAATCCAATAAGGCTTCAAAAAAGATACCTCTTTTAGGAAGGTCTTTGTTTGATCTAAATCTTTAGGTATGGCTAAGTCTAGCATGAGAGGGTATTCCATTCCCACTATTTTTCTTACTTGCTCGACAAACTTAACTGAGTTTGAAGTGTTTTCAAATAATGGGTAAATTTTAATACCTCCATATTTTTTTTCAAAATATTTTTCTACTTGATGTAAGTAATTTTCCTCATCTTTTTTTAGATCACTCCAACACGTAGCATAAATAGATACATCAGGCTTAGGATTATCTGTTAATAAGCAATTCAAAGGGAGATTTTTCAACTTACCAGCTATGTCCCATAGTGCAATTTCAATTGCACTTGTAGCAGAACTAAAATCTAATCCTCCATGGCCATCTCTAAGAAAAAATATTTTATTATAAAATGAGTTTAATGATAAGTTTTTAATTTCTGATATTTCTTTAAACAATTCAATTATTATTGTTGCAATTGCCTTTTCTCTGAGATGAATGGAGAAAGCTTCTCCCCACCCTTCAACTCCATCAGTCGTTGTTATTTTTATAAAGATAAATTTTTTAGTCTTTGACCAATTGTCCTTACTTTTATGAGCATTGGTTATCCAAATCTTCACACTAGAAAGTTTGCCAATGTTTATCTCTTTTTCCATTGCAAGTATCAATATTAGTTGGAATATTATTAATTTTGATCTTTAACATATATAAAAAAACTTTTATGTTAAGTAATGAATGCAAAATTAGTTTTAGGAGCTGGATGTTTTTGGGGGGTTGAAGTGCTCTTTGAAGCAATCCCAGGTGTCAAAAAAGTTATATCAGGATATGCAGGTGGTCACACTGATAATCCTACGTATGAGACTATTTGTTCAGGAACCACAGGTCATATTGAAGTTGTTGAAATTGAATATAATGACTCAGAAACTACATATGAAGCGCTTCTAGATAAATTTTTTTTTATACATGATCCCACTCAATTTAACCGACAAGGTCCGGATATTGGGGAGCAATATAAGTCTGTAATATTTTATAATTCAGAAAATGAAAAAACTATTGCTGAAGAAAAAATAAAACAAATTGATGACTCAGGTGAACATCAAGGAAAGGTAGTCACAGAATTAAGAGAAGCTGTTAAGTTCTACCCTGCTGAGGAATATCATCAGGACTTTATCGAGAAGAACGGCAAAGTGTGCTATCACCAACTATACGTTCAGCACAAATCTTAATCATTCCGGCGCCTTCTTATTTAAGACGCCAGAATTATTTAAATTTAACCTTTAACTACTTCCCTTGTATTTGCATTGAATGACTCAGTGAACGGCACATCCACAGTCACTGCATCTACTGGTTCACCCGGTTTGTCTGCATAAATATCTGGCAGGTGAATTTTATATTTCTTTCCAAGCTCCCATTTTGGGAATCCATTGGCATTCAAAGAGCCGTCAAAAGGGACATAACCCATTGCTATGTTTTTTCCTTTTTCTGGATGGTACCAAGGAGATGTAATGAAACCACATGGATCTCCACCATCACCAGGAGAAACAAGCCAGAAGTCAGGCGCATATTCTTCAATTGGTTTACCTTCTAGTTCAAAACCAACTAGTTGTAATTTATAAGGCTTGTGACCATCAGCAAGATCAGCTTTCATCTTTTCAAGTGCTTGTTTTCCAACATAGTCACCTTTCTTTTCCCATTCTCCTTTTCCAGATAATGATACTTGGTATCCTAAGTTGCACTGGAATGGATTATGCTCATGATCCATATCCTGACCCCATGATAGAATTCCTGCTTGAATTCTTCTGTGGTGGGCCGGTGCAATTACCATTAAGTTATGCTTTTTGCCAGCTTCCAAAACTGCATCCCACATATCATCAGCATAAAGAGTCGCATCTCTCAAATAGATTTCGTATCCAGACTCTCCAGAGAAACCTGTCTGCGAGATAACGCAGCTGCGACCACCAACAGTAACTTCTGCTAGTCCATAAAATGGAATGTTGTCGAGATCTACTTGATCACCGACTAAATCTTTCATTAATGCGGCAGCTTTTGGTCCTTGAATTTGAACTGGACATGCATCAATTTCATCAATTTCTACATTAAATCTTTTGTCAGCATTCACACCTTGAAGATATAGACCAATATCTGAGTCTGATAAACTAAACCAAAACTCATCTTTAGAAATTCTCAAAAGAATCGGATCGTTTAAAACTCCACCCTTATAGTTACAGAGAATTACGTATCTTGCTCTTAAAGGTGATATTTTTGTAGCATCTCTAGTAATGACATAGTCTGTAAATTTCTCTGCATCAGGTCCTTTTACACATATCTGTCTTTCAACGGCAACATTCCACATAGTGACGTGGTTTTTAATTGCTTCGTATTCAACCATTGCTCCACCATCTTCTGGCTTTACATATCCCCTAGGATGGTAAATACGATTGTAGACTGTTGCTCTCCAGCAACCAGCTTCCATTGATTTATGCCAATAAGGTGACTTTCTGACTCTCGTAGAGATCAGCATTTCAACTTTGGTTGGTCCACTTTGACGTAAATTGTAAGGCACATGTCGATCACTTTGATCAACCGTAGTATTGTGTTCTAATTTTTTAGACATAGTAGTTCTCCTTTTGTAACCATTCACTTGTTTTTTTTATTCCACCAAATGCATAAATGTGAAAATTATCTACATTTCCTTTTAATTCTTGAATTACATCATGAGGTGTTTGTACCGTCAATAAATCAAAAATTTTCGATGCATTTTTTTTAGCAAAGCTAAGTGTATTCTTTAATCCAACAAAACCAGCAAATTTTATTAACGTTTTCATTGAGGCTGGTCCTGCAAGGCCGACATGAACGGGCAATGGTGCTTCGTTAACAAATTCAGATAATGCATTTGTATCCTGAGTCCATTGAGTGACAATATAATTTGCAAATGAAGATTTAGACTTCATCGCTTCATCTATTGCTTGATCGCTCATATTAGGAGATCCCTCGGGATGACCTGCTATACCAATTTTCATTCCATCGAATAAGCCCGTTTCAATTAATTGAAGTGAACAATGATAATTGCCAAGAATATCTCTATCGCCTCCAATTATTAATACTTGCTTAACACCAGCTTCTTTAACTTGGTCAACATAATCTTTCAGCATGTCTAAATCAGTTATTGATCTAGCTGGAAAGTGTGGAATTGCGTTAAAACCTGATTTTGATAAAGCTTTTGTCTGTTCAATTACGTCCTTGTAACTTGTACCCGGCAAGAATGTTACGTATATATCATTAAGCTTGGGTAGCTCAGACAAGTTGGTCCGCGTAGTCACCTCTAATGAAAAATTCACATTTCCCATAATTAAAAATTTAAGTGTTTACGCTTAAGCCACGCGATTATTAAGTAACGTTGCTTGGCTTAATTTTGCAACGTTCTTTGAGTCTCCTTAGTGAGAAATCTATTTAAAATTTAGGTGTATTACAATACATTTTTGTAGACTCCACGAATTAAAATTCTTAAGTTGTCTAGACTAAAATTTAAGAGGTGAAATAATGGATGTTCTTTCAGACATTGAAATAGCAAGAAAAAATCAAATGGTGCCAATTGAAAAGGTGGCCTCAAAACTAAAACTTGAGGAAAATAGCCTTCAAAAGTTTGGACATCATATTGCAAAAATTGATACCAACGCATTGAAAAATCAAAACAAAAATGGAAAATTGATATTGGTAACAGCCATTTCACCAACTCCTGCTGGTGAGGGTAAAACTACTACCTCAGTGGGATTAAATGATGCTCTTAATAAAATAGGTAAGCAGTCATTGGTATGCCTCAGAGAACCAAGCTTAGGTCCGTGTTTTGGCGTTAAAGGTGGAGCTGCTGGAGGTGGCTATGCTCAAGTAGTCCCGATGGATAAGATTAATCTTCATTTTACAGGTGATTTTCATGCAATCACATCTGCTCATAACCTGCTTGCTTCTATGATCGATAATCACATTTATTGGGGAAATGATCTTAATATAGATACAAGAAGAATAGTATGGGGTCGAGTTGTAGATTTAAATGACCGAGCTTTGCGAAATACAAATATAAATCTTGGAGGTATAGCAAACGGTTTTCCCAGAGAAGATAAGTTTGATATTACAGTTGCTTCTGAGGTTATGGCGATCTTTTGTTTATCAACAAGTCTTAGTGATCTGCAAAAAAGACTTGGCAATATTATCATTGGTTACACACGAGATAAAAAAGAAATCAAAGCTCGTGACGTAAATGCAGATGGAGCAATGACGACTCTACTTAAAGATGCTTTTCTCCCAAACCTTGTTCAAACTTTAGAAGAAAATCCTGCAATCATTCATGGCGGTCCTTTTGCTAACATTGCGCATGGCTGTAATTCACTTATAGCAACTCAAACCGCTCTTAAGCTAAGCGATTATGTAGTAACAGAAGCTGGATTTGGAGCGGATCTTGGCGCAGAGAAATTTCTAGATATAAAATGCAGAAAAGGAAATTTAAATCCTTCAGCAATAGTCATCGTAGCTACTGTAAGGGCTTTAAAAATGCATGGCGGCATGGATAAAAAGGAACTGAAAAATGAAAATTTAGACGCCTTGAGGAAAGGTCTATCGAACTTGCAACAACATATTTCGAATATGAAAAAATATGGAGTTCCTGTGTCTGTAGCAATTAATCATTTTATAACCGATACTGATAATGAACTCTCAATAATCAGTGAATGCTGCGATGAGCTTGGCATTAAATCGTTTAATTGTACTCACTGGAGCAATGGTGGAGCTGGTGCAGAAACCTTAGCGCAACACATTGTAGATGTAACAACTGAGGAAAATCCAAAAATAAAGCACCTTTACCCTGATGAAATGAAACTGTGGGATAAAGTTCAGAAAATTGCACAAGATATTTATGGAGCAAAAGATATTATTGCAGATCAAAAAATAAGAACACAATTCGATGAGCTGCAGGAAAACTATGGTCATTACCCTATTTGTATTGCAAAAACTCAATACAGTTTTTCAACAGATCCGAATTTGCGAGGGGCTCCTAAGGATCACATAGTTCCAATTAGAGAAATACGATTAGCAGCTGGAGCTGAATTTCTTGTAGTGGTGTGTGATAAAATAATGACCATGCCTGGTCTGCCTAGAATTCCCGCTGCAAATGCGATACACTTAAATGATGATGGTGAAATTGAAGGATTATTTTAATGACTGATATGTATAATACTAACTTAGACAAGAATCACGCTAACTTCACGCCTCTTTCTCCATTAAGTTTTTTACAAAGATCCGCTGAAGTTTATCCAAATAGACTATCAATTATTCATGGTTCTAAAAAGTATACATGGTCAGATACTTTTAAGCGAAGTAAACAGCTAGCTAGCGCTCTTACAAAAAAAGGTGTTGGTAAAGGTGATACGGTCGCGGTCTTATGCTTTAATACTCCAGAAATTTATGAAGCTCATTATGGAATTCCTATGATTGGAGCGATAATTAATACAATTAATATCAGATTAGATGTAGATACCATTTCTTATATTCTTGAGCACGGAGAAGCAAAAGTAGTAATCACTGATAATGAGCTCTCACCTACCATTAAGGAAGTATTAAGCAAAATAAAAACTAAACCTTTAATTATAGATATTGATGATGAACTTGCAAATCATCCTGAAGGTGCCGGAGAAAATCTTGGAAGTCTAAATTATGAAGAGTTCCTTAAAACTGGCGACGAAAATTTTGAATGGAGCTTGCCAGAAGATGAATGGGACTCACTTGCTCTTAATTATACATCTGGAACCACAGGTCTTCCTAAAGGTGTAGTTTATCATCATCGAGGTTCATATTTAATGGCATTAGGTTCAGTTACAGCATTTAGCATGGCCATGCATCCAACTTACATGTGGGTAGTACCTATGTTTCATTGTAATGGTTGGGGTAATCCATACACACTAACTGCCTTGGCAGGAACAAGTGTATGCTTACGATATGTATCTGCAAAAAATCTTTTTGATGCAATAGCTGATCATAAAGTTACGCATTTTGGAGGAGCACCTATTGTATTAAACTTTTTAGCTCAAGCGACTGATGATGAAAAAAGAGACTATTCTCATAAAGTTAATGTTGTTACCGCCGGAGCACCACCACCTGCGGCAACCCTTGAAGCAGTTCAACAAATGGGCTTTGATGTAACACACGTGTATGGATTAACTGAAACTTATGGTCATGTATCTATGTGTGCATGGCAAGATGAATGGAATGAATTATCAGTCGAGGAACAATCAAAGTTGCGATCAATGCAAGGCGTAAAATTTCCAATGATGGAAGGCCTTACGGTTATGAATCCAGAGACCATGAAAGAAGTTAAAAATGATGGTGAAGAAATTGGTGAAATTATGATTAAAGGTAATTGTGTTATGAAAGGTTACCTTAAAAATAAAGAAGAAACTGATAAGTCAATGTTAGGCGGCTGGTTTCATTCTGGAGATTTAGCAGTGATGCATCCTAATGGATATGTCCAGATCAAAGATAGAAGCAAAGATATCATTATATCTGGCGGAGAAAATGTATCTTCAGTTGAGATAGAAAATACGTTGTATAAGCACCCATCAGTTCTTTTTGCTGCAGTAGTTGCTAAACCTGATGAAAAATGGGGTGAAACTCCTTGTGCTTTTATTGAATTAAAAAGTCAGGACGACAATGTAACAGAGAAAGACATAATATCTTTTTGTAAAGAAACTCTTGCTGGCTTTAAGTGTCCTAAAAAAGTTATATTTACTGAGCTACCCAAAACTTCAACTGGAAAGATATTGAAGTATGAGCTAAGAGAAATGGCTAAAACTGCTGACGCTTAAGAAAAGTGGATAGAGTCATCATTTAGACGACCAAATTTAATTCCAAAAAAATCTTTAAAATAATTTTGTGTGTTTACCCATGGTGACCTGCTTCCCTGTTGGGGAAATAAATGTATAGCTCTATGAATGTATCCTGATGAAAACTCGGTTGCTAACCAATCTTTTTCAGCTTTCACATCCACAGGAACCCTTGGCACACAATGACTGTAGTTATTTTTATCAAGATAATTTATTAAACGACAAGCATATTCACAGGTTAAATCCGCTTTCAACGTCCAAGACGCATTAATATAACCAAAAGAATTTACAAAATTTGGAATTCCACTGAACATCATGCTTTTATAAGTCATGGTTTCAGAGGGCTCAACCAACTTTCCATCAATATGCACTTGAACGCCACCAAAGGATTGTAGATTTAAACCTGTTGCAGTTACTACAACATCAGCTTCAATATTTTGGCCTGATTTTAGTGTAATACCCTTTGATGTAAATCGATCAATCTGATCTGTAATTACTGATGCCCTATTTTCTCGTATAGACTCAAATAAATCGCCATTTGGAATTAGGCACATTCTTTGCTCCCACGGATAATATCGTGGAGTAAAATTTTTTGAAATATCGTGATTAGGCAATAATTTTTTTACTCCATCTATGAGTTTTCGTTTTACATATTTAGGATATGATCGACATATTCTATATAGAAGTTGCTGAAAAAATACATTCCGTAACCTGACAACTGTATAAGACATTTTTGATGGCAGTATTTTTTTTAAAAAATTTGCAAATCTATCTTCGTCAGGGCTTGGAAAATAGTATGTCGGTGAGCGCTGCAACATCGTGACATGTTTCGCTTTTTTAGACAATTCAGGAATTATCGTAGCTGCTGTTGCGCCACTGCCAATCACAACCATTTTCTTATCTGTGTAATCATAATCTTCAGGCCACTTCTGAGGATGTATTAATTTACCTTCATACTTATTAAGATCATTAAAATCAGGCGTATATCCTTCATCATAATTATAATATCCTGTTCCCATGAAAAGAAAATTAGCTGTCAATAATATTTCTTGTTCATGATGAGTGGCTCTTACCTCCCATTTTTGACTGCCTGAATTCCAATTGGCACTTAAAACTTTATGACTAAACTTTATTTTTTCGCGTAGGTTATTTTCTTCAACAGTTTCTTCTAAGTAATTTAAAATTGAAGGTCCGTTTGCAATTGTTTTTTGTTCTTTCCAAGGTTTGAAAGCGTAGCCAAGTGTAAACATATCAGAATCTGATCTTATACCTGGATACTTAAACAAATCCCATGTACCACCTATATTCTCTCTTCCCTCAATTATACAAAATGATTTGTTTGGACAATTCTTTTTTAAATAATATCCAGCGCCAATTCCTGATATTCCAGCTCCAATTACAACGACATTAAAATGATTGCTATTTTCCATAATAATTAATTCTTAATCGATATTTCAACTGCGTCATATATATTATTTCTATACTCTAATTTCGAGCTAAAATTTTGAGATTGGTATTTCCCAGAATTTCTAACATGATCGAAGTATTCCGCCATTTCATCTTTGAAAATCCCTACATTGTCAGCAAATACAGTACAATTCTTGAGAATTATTTCCTCTGTTTCCAAAAGCTTTAAATCTGAAAGATACTTTTTCTTTGCATGATCAATAAACACAAAATCAGCATTAAAATTTAATTTGGGTATAATTTCTTCAGCGCTTCCATGCATCAAATTAACTTTGTCATCTAACCCAGCAAAGTTGATTAGTTCTTTCGCTATTTCTATAGAATGACTGTCTGAGTCAATTGAAGTTAATTTGCTTTTTTCTCCAATGTTAGATGAGATTAATACTGCTGAATATCCAATAAAAGTTCCTAACTCGATAACATTATTTGGTTTTGACTTTAGGAGATGGTCTCTGAGAATTTCTCCTTTTTCTTGACCCACATTCATTAAGAACTGACCACTTTCAAGAACAAAATTATCGATCGTTTGTAAAATTGATTTTGGATTATTTTTTTCAGCATTTGAAAAAACGTAATCTAAAGTTTGTCGCATCAACATAGTTTATTTCAGGGGACTAGCAACGCCCCAATAATGATAACTTAAAAATTTTGGCCCAGGAACATACATGCTATCAATTTTATTCAATTTAAAATTAGCTTTTATTATTTCATTTGGAATATCTACATCTAGCTGACAACCGCCGGCTATTCTTTTCTGGATCCCATTCATTCTTTTTTGCCACTTGAAGACATTCATATCAGGAGATTTTCCATGTTCTGAAAAAAGCAATTTACCATTTGGCTTCACAACTCTATTGATTTCTGACATTGCACTACTTAGACCAGGAATAGAACACATCGTGTATGTGCTAATTATTGTATCAAATGAGTTATTATCAAAAGGTAATTCTTCAGCTTTTAGTTGTTGAACGTTCAAATTTATATTGTTTATTTTTGCATTTTGTTGAGCTTTTTCTAATAATATGCCGTCTGGTTCAACAGCAAATACCTCTGATACATTTTCTATATTGTAATAATTAAAATTTAACCCTGAACCAATACCTATTTCTAAGACTCTACCTGATGCAGAAGGTATTACTTTTTCTCTTTGTTTTCTGAACGGTTTCATTTGCATCGCATAATTTATGAGATGAGGACAAACATACCTATCGTAGAGCTTTTGCAACACTATTTAACTCCTAATTTTTTTTGAATATCACTAGATGAAGTGGTATATCTAAATGTCAATGTTTCATCTGGTTTTGCTCGCACAAAAGCCTTTTGAGATGCAAGTGCTGCCTCATGAAAGCCTGATAAGATTAGCTTGAGCTTTCCCGGGTAGTAAGAAATATCTCCAATCGCAAATACACCTGGTAAATTAGTTTCAAAATTTTCAGTATTAACTGAAATTTGCTTTTCATTAAGATTTAAGCCCCAATCATTAATTGGCCCCAATTCCATTTTAAGACCATAAAATATTAGTATTTCGTCACATTCAATTTCTTGAGTCGCATCAGATTTATCCTTTATCAGTGCTTTTTTAATACGTGTATCTCCTGATACATCTGAAATTTGATGGTTGGTAATTAGATCGACTTTTCCCTCTTTGACTAGCCCTTCCATTAAACTAACAGTGTGTTGAGCGGCTTTAAACTCGTCTCGCCTATGCACAAGAGTAATGTGAGATGCAATCTTAGAGAGCTCAACAGTCCAATCAAGTGCTGAATCACCTCCTCCAAAAATTAAAATTTTTTTACCTGCATAATAGTCTTTGTTTGGTATTGAATATTCAATTCCTTTTCCTTCAAACATTGAGACACTCTCTATTGGTGGCTTCCGAGGCTCGAAAGAACCAACACCTCCGGCAATGAATATATTTGGCGTTTCAAATACTTTATTTGCTGATGTTTTTACGATCCAAAGATCTCCATCATTGGATATTTGGTCAATCCTTTCGTTTAAGTGAAAAGAAGTATTAAAAGGTTTGATCTGCTTTTGAAGATTTTCAATAAGTGATAACCCGGTACATTCTGGCAATGCCGGTATGTCATATATTGGTTTATCAGGATACAATTCAGCGCACTGCCCGCCAATCTTATCTAAATTATCGACTACTTCACATGAAAGACCAAGTATTCCAAGTTCAAAAACTGCAAATAATCCAACTGGTCCTGCGCCAACAATCAAGCAATCTGTCTTAATAGTTTCAGACATTTGTTTATCTCTAATTATATGATATTAAATAATATTATTTATTGATTATACAATGATTTTACTACGTAGATACCTAATATATTTAATCCTAGTAATCCTAGTTGCTACAGGTTTCACCTATATTTCATACAAAATCTACCCTTTAATAGGCTTTGTTAAAAATGATATATGGAGAGTATTGCCTTCTCCAGGAGATGCAAATCGTGACATTTATACTCGTGCTTTTGTCTCACAATATGGAACTTTTGCTCTTGCAAAACCAGAGGCAGCTTATTTTTCAGCTTCTGTAGACATAGAAGAGAATCTTCTCAGCGGTAATTGTAGTTATAAGTTAACGGGTGAAGACATAGATGCTAAATGGTGGGCAATTACATTGTATGACAATGAGGGTTTCCTCACTCAAAATAATGAAAGATTGTATTCATTTAATAGTGAAAATATTGATTTTAACTTTGAAGGCGGTTTCGAAGTATATTTTACCAATGATGATGCGTTTATAGCTGAGCTAAATAATAAGAATTGGTTAAGAAGTCCCCAGGAGGAGAATTTTTCTATCTCTATGCGAATATATCTTCCTGGAGAAGAATTTTTTTCTAACCTAAAAAGAATAAATCTACCGATAGTTGAGAAAATTAGGTGCCTTGATGAGTAGTTTCATAAAAAAAGTATTTATAATTATCATATTGGGCTTCATTGTTCACTTGTCATTTATTTCAGTATTTCCTCAATTGAAAGCTTGGTCCATATCCAGGCAAGCAAGTGAGAATAATAATATAAACACAGCATTCCAAAGAGACTTAGCAGACTCAAACTCTACTCAAATTATAAGGCCAAGTGCTGATCTGCTTTATGGTGGCTGTGGTTATGATGTAACTTATAAACCACTTATAATTTCAACGCAGTTGCCATCTACGTATTGGTCAGTTTCATTTTTTTCTCAGAACACAGACAACTTTGCTACAATAAATGAACTAAATGAATCTGGGGAAAATTTAAAAATTTATTTATTTGGCCCCAATACAAAACCATCGAAAGTCAGTGATGGGTTTATAGTTGTGTCTCCATCAAATAGAGGCTTGATGTTGATGAGACAATTTATCGGCAACGGGTCGAACTTCGATGAGTTGTATAATATTCAAGATACTTTGGAGTGTACTTTAGAGGGATCTTAAAATTGCTTTTCTGGCATCTTGACAACCAGTCCTTCTAATTCATCAGAAACTGTAATTTGACAGCTTAATCTGCTGCTTTCTTTTACTTCAAAAGCAAAATCAAGCATATCTTCCTCTGAATCATCTTTATTAGGAAGTTTATTAATCCATTCATCTGCTACATATACGTGGCAAGTCGCACAGGCACAAGCTCCCCCACAATCTGCATCAATACCTGGAATTTTATTTTTTATTGCCCCTTCCATGACAGTGAGGCCATTACTGACTTCGATTTCATGCTCTTTGCCATCGAATTCGATATATTTGATCTTAGCCATTGCGCTTCTCAGAAGATTAATTAATAGTGTTATTTTATGGATCAAATACATCAAAAAAGCACCAAAGCAAGAATTTTCTAACTTTGGCGCTTTTCGGGGGCCGGTCGAACCCCAAAACGCATGAACGTTCCATTGCGAACCTTAATTTTAGAAAATGATATTTTATGCTACAAGAATAATATTATGAATAAAAGTTATCCACATTTTACTAACCGCACTTTC
Source organism: Pelagibacteraceae bacterium AG-333-C14 (assembly GCA_003282485.1). GTDB lineage: Bacteria > Pseudomonadota > Alphaproteobacteria > Pelagibacterales > AG-422-B15 > CACNXQ01. The sequence continues at coordinate 6,956 of QBZD01000005.1, read as the reverse complement.
CACAGCAAATCCTGACTTAATCACATGATATCCAAGCCATACTTATTATTTTTAGGTGACGCAAAAGATGAATTAGCGATTAAAACAGCTGCTGGGATTAACTATTGGCGCCCAGAATGGTGTATTGGCCAAATGAGCCTACCGAATGCAAAATCAAGTCTTGGTATTAATGAGATCTCTCTAGAAGAAGCAGTAAAGCGTGGGGCTAAAACTCTTGTACTTGGGGTTGTTAACGCCGGGGGGAAAATGCCTGAAGGTTGGATTGATATAATTGTAAAGGCAATATCACTTGGCTTAAATATCGCAAGCGGTATGCATTCACGATTATCTTCTTTTGATGAAATATCTAAAGCTGCGATTAAGCATGGTGTTAAATTGCACGACCTTAGGTATAACAACATTGAATTCAACACAGGAAAAGGACTTAAACGAACTGGTAAGCGATTACTGACAGTCGGCACTGATTGTTCAGTTGGGAAAAAATATACAGCACTTGCCGTAGAGAAGGCTATGCTTGAAAAAAATATGAAAGTATCTTTTAAGGCAACTGGTCAAACAGGCGTATTGATTGCTGAAAATGGCATTGCCATAGATGCGATAGTATCTGATTTTATTTCTGGCGCAGTAGAATGGTTGTCTCCTGATAATGATAGAGATCATTGGGATATAATTGAGGGACAAGGTTCATTGTTTCACCCTTCATTTGCAGGAGTTTCGCTTGGACTACTTCATGGAAGTCAGCCAGACGCTTTTATAGTTTGTCATGAGCCAACTAGAACTCAAATGAGAGGTGTCGAAGCTGCTCTGCCCAGTATAGGCGATGTGATAGAACAAACAGTTCAGTGCGGAAAATTAACTAATAAAAATATTCACTGCATTGGTATTGCTCTTAATACCTCTAATATGAAAAATAATAAGAGTGACATAAAAAAAGAAATTTCATCCCAATATCAGCTACCTTGTATAGATCCAATAACTGATAACTTGGATCCTTTCATTGATCTTTTAGAAAAAATAAATGATTAAACTTGATACTTCTCATTTATCTTGGCAATTAAATAAGTCATTTAATATTTCCAGGGGATCAAAAAATACTGCTGAAACAATTGAGGTAAAGCTTACTGAAAATAAATTTACTGGAATAGGAGAATGCGTTCCCTATGGACGATATAATGAGACTTTGGAAAGTGTTCAGAAACAAATACTAGAGTTGAAAGATGGTATTGAAAATTTAGAAATTAACAAAAAAAATCTTGATCAATTTATCAAGAATGGAGCTGCAAGGAATGCTATTGATTGCGCTCTGTGGGATTTAGAAAGTAAAAAAAAGAAAGAAACTGTATGGTCAATGCTTGATATTCAAAAGCCTCAAGAAATTCCAAGCAGTTACACAGTTGTATTGGATGATCCAGACAAAATGATTGAAGATATTTATGGCCATAGAGAATTCCCTACAATAAAAATTAAAGTAGATAATAAAAATTTAGACAGAATTCTTACTAACGCAAGAGAGAGTTTGCCAAATACAACAATTATAGTTGACGCTAATGAGTCATTTGAAGTGGATGATTTAAATAAAAATATTGATCTTTTTGTAAAGACAAAGATTGATCTGTTAGAACAACCTCTGATATCGACTAATGATGATAAATTGTTGAATATCAATTATCCTATCTCTATTTGTGCAGATGAGTCTTTTCACGACAGTTCTGATTTAGATAAAATCTCTGCAAAGTATGACACTATAAATATTAAATTAGATAAAACCGGTGGTTTGACTGAGGCCTTGAAGATTCAAAAAAAAGCAAAAGAAAAAGGATTGAAGGTTATGCTTGGCTGCATGGTATCTAGCTCAGTTTCCATGATGCAAATACTGCCTTTATATAAAAATGCAGATTTTATAGATCTTGATGGTCCCTGCTTCCTAAGTGAGGATAGAAAAAATGGAATAGTTTATTCCAATGGGATGATGAAAATAGGTGAAGAAATCTGTTGGGGTTAGCAATTATTTTTCAGCTTTAGGGGTGAAGATTTTTTTTCCGTTATATGTGCCTGTAGTCATGTCAACATGATGCGGTAAACGCATTTCACCAGATTCTTTATCTTCAACAAAGTTTTTACCTTTTAATCTTAAATGAGATCGTCTCATTCCTCTTCTTGAATTTGATATCTTACTCTTAGGTACAGCCATTTCTAAAAAATCCTTATAATTTAGTTGGGTTAGGTTCATCTCCATAAACTATATTAGGATCAAAAACTTTCTTTGTTGTTTTAAACCTTAAACCCGGTTTATTTTTTGTATCTTCTAAGTCAATTTCTCTATAAAAACAAGACTTATAACCAACGTGACAGCTGGCACCATTTTCACCAATGTCAACCATCATACAGAGGGAGTCTTGGTCATCATCTATTAATATTTCTTTGATTTTTTGAACATAGCCACTTTTCGCTCCTTTGTGCCATATTGTCTTTCTACTCCTGCTATAATAGTGAGCCTCTTTAGTCTCAATTGATTTAGTTAGAGATTCCTCATTCATATACCCGATCATCAAGATCTCTTTTGTTTGGTTATCCAAAGTAGTCACTACAATGAGCCCGTTTTCGTCAAATTTTGGTGCAAGATTATCGCTTTCCTCTACCTGAGCTACTGATGTGCGTTTTTTAAACATAGTTTTAACTTGTAAAATAATAGAAGGTCGGTTTAACTTAAAACTTATAAATTTACAAATAAATATGGGTAGAAAAAATTTAAATGGAGCAAAGACATGGCTTTTTCCTCCTTATTTATTGATAATTTCATTACTTACTTCTTGTATCCTTGAAGTGTTTATTCAACCGACACCTCTACTAAGTGGTAGTCATTTTCAGTTATTACTTGGCTTACTCATTATTGCTTTAGCACTGATCACTGTTTTCTATACTTTAAAAATTTTTCTTTCAAATGAGGAAAACCCACATCCTAAATCAGTGCAAAATCAGATATTTGTCGGAGCTACATTTAAATACTCTCGTAATCCAGTTTATCTAGCTATGATCATGATTCTTGTAGGCTGTAGTTTGGCGTTTAATTCACAGTGGTATATGATCGCTGCATTAATTGCCTTCGTGCTTCTTCACTATGGGGTAATCATTCCTGAAGAAAAATATCTTGAAAAAGAATTTGGAAAAGTTTATTTAGACTACAAGAAGTCAGTTAGAAGATGGCTTTGAACTAATTTCTAAAATTACTATGTATAATTTGCTCAAGGGAACATGGGCTCTTTTTTTTGGAGTTGGCATGATGATGCTTGCCAATGGACTTCAAGGAAGCCTTATTGGAGTGAGAGCATCAATAGAGGGATACTCTGCCCTTTCTGCTGGCATAATCTTAACTGGGTATTATGCAGGTTTTTTAAGTGGTGCTTTAATCATTCCTCATCGTATAAGAAAAGTTGGACATGTAAGAATGTTCGCTGCTTTAGCTTCAATTGCATCAATATCTATTCTGTTTCACTCAATTCACGTAAGTTTTCTAGGATGGTTTTTAATGAGATTCATTTCTGGAATGTGTTTTGTTGGCATGTATACAGTGGCAGAAAGTTGGATTAATGATTTATCCGAAAATGAAAATCGAGGTCAGGCCTTGTCTGTTTACATGATGGTAAGTATGGCGGGAAGTGCTTTAGGGCAACTTTTTTTAAATATTGCTGATCCAGAAACAGCTTCACTATTCATGTTGGTTTCAATCCTTATTTCAATTTCATTAGTACCTATTTTGGTAGTTGTTAGTAAGCAGCCAGACTTTAGTGTCATTGAATTCTTATCAATTAAAGAATTATATAAAGCTTCACCTTTAGGAGTGGTGGCAGCAATGCTTACTGGCCTTGCTCATGGAGCACTGTGGGGAATCGGTACTATTTATGGAATTACAAGCGGTCTGACAGTTCAACAAGTATCCATATTTATGTTTACCTTTATCATTGGCGGTGCAATAAACCAATATCTTGTTGGATACCTCTCAGATAAATACGACAGAAGAACTATTATAGTAATTGTATCATTGTTAGCAGGACTGTTGGCTGTACTCGCAGTAATTTTTGGGAATAGTTTTTTCTTTTTAATATCTATCACTTTCATTTTTGGTGGTTTGACTGTCCCTCTTTATCCACTTGCTATTGCTCATACTAATGACTTTCTTTCTAAAAAGGAAATGGTTGCCGCAAGCTCAGGTCTTCAGCTAGCAGGCGGTATCGGCCTTACGCTTGGACCAATTCTAGCTGGGTTGGCTATTGACTTAATCGGAGCAAATGGTTTTTGGATTTATCTATTTCTAACTCATTCTAGCTTAGGTTTATTTGGTCTATACAGAATGTCAGTTCGAACAGCCGTACCACTTGATGAGCAAGGTAATACTGTATTAATGAGTAGTCGTGCAGCCCCTACTTCCATGGAGCTTTATCCTGACGCAGAAGAATACCTTGAAGATTAATTATTAATGATAATTAGTATTTTTTTATTTTAATCTTATTGTAGTATTCGTTTATGGAAGTTCTAAGGACACCAGAGGAATGCTTCAATAATCTAGAAGATTATAATTTTAACGAAAATTACATCAAGATTAAAATAGCTGAAAATCTTAGTGCCAGAATGCACTATGTTGATGCAAACAGTGATAGTGATGAAACAATATTACTTCTTCATGGAGAGCCAACATGGTCATATCTTTACAGAAAAATGATTCCCATTTTGGAAAAAAGTGGAAAACGTATTATTGCACCTGATTTAATTGGTTTTGGTAAATCAGACAAGATTAAAGAAAGGGAGGAATATACTTACGAAAGACATGTAGTGTGGACATCTGAAATTATCAGCCAGTTAGGCTTAAAAAATATTACTCTTTTTGCCCAAGATTGGGGAGGACTTATCGGTTTAAGAATGGTTGCCAATCATCCCGAATTATTTGATGGACTTGTTTTATCAAATACGTGGCTTCCCATTGGTAAAGGATCTTCAGAGGGGTTTGATGCTTGGAAAAAATATAGTCAGACTGTTGAAAGGTTTAATTCTGGAAGAATTGTATATGGAGGCACAGTCAACAAGATATCTGATAAAGCAGTTGAGGCCTACAATGCTCCCTTTCCAGGAGAGGATTACTTGGCGTGCGCAAGACAATTCCCAACTCTTGTGCCCATGGATCCAGATGCTCCAAGTGTTCCTGAAAATATAGAGGCTTGGAAAATTTTGAAAGAATTCAATAAGCCAACAGTAACAATATTCGGAACTGAAGATAAGGTCTCTGCTGGTGGTGAGAAAATATTTCAAAAATTAATCCCAGGTTGTGAAAGAATGAATCATAAATTAATTCATGGTGGTCATTTTATACAAGAAGATCAGCCAGAAGAGTTAGCTGAAGCTATAATTAATCTTTATAAGTAATTTACTTTTTAGAAACAAACGTCACCCATTCATCAATGTTTCTTCTCTTGGTGTGATAATTATTTATTGGCGCAGATATTTCTTTATATCCAATTGCCATACCACAGAACAACATAAGATCAGCTTCAGCATTGACAAACTCTGAAACTAATTTTTGCTTTAACGACCACGACTCTTGAGCGCAGGTATCGATACTCTCCTCTTGCGCTAATAGCATAAATGTTTGTAGAAACATGCCTAAATCTGACCATTGAGGTTGATTCATCTGACGATCTATAAAGCAAAAAAGTGCGGCAGGAGCTCCAAAAAAGTTAAAATTTTCAAGCATCTGATTATATCTTGCTTCTTTGTCTTCGCGTTCAATGCCTATTGAGCCGTAAAGCTGTTCACCCACCTCAAATCTTGATGTCCTGTATGGCTCCTTAAGCTTTGATGGATAGATCGGGTACTCAGGATGATCTGTGCCTTTCCAATCTTTTTGAAAAGAAAGAAAGTCATTCATTGTTTGCCCATTTAGAATATAAATCTTCCAAGGCTGTAAGTTACCTCCGGACGGTGATCGGCCTGATTTTTCTAAAATTCTCATAATTATTTCATCATTTACGGGCTTATCAATAAATGATCTTATCGATTTTCGCTTTTCAACAGCCTCAGAGACACTAATCATACTTTAATTTTTACTCGCTTACGTTCCTGTATTTTTTTTTTATTCTGAATTTTATGTGCTTTATATTTTGTAGTCCTCAACTCTCTTGCTATTGGATTGCTTTTAAGTCTTCTTTTTTCAACCATACCTAGGATAGTATACTTCCCCCATCCACCATTATTGTCTGTCCAGTAACAAATTTACTATGATCACTGGCCAAATATAAAATTGTCCCATAAATATCACCTACTTCTAGTGTTTTTTGAAGTATTTGCCCTTTTGAAATAACTTCAAATCCTCTTTCAGCTTTTTCTCCTAAGAACTCTTTTGCTGACTCTGTCTTTACCATAGAAGGAGCAACTGCATTCACTCGAATGTTGTCTTTGCCCATTTCCCTTGCCATTACACGAGTAAGTCCGATTACCGCTGCTTTTGAAGTTGCATAGTCTGCGGCATAGGGCATTCCATATTTTGCAGCTAGTGAGGCTATATTGATTATTGATCCATTTTTATTTTCTCTCATAACTGGAGAAACTGCACGGCAACAATTCCATAAGCCTTTCACATTTACATTCATGGCTCTATCCCATTGTTCAGGGTCAATATCTTCAAACCTAGAGCTTTTAAGCGCTCCATATAATGCTGCATTGTTGACAAGAACATCAACTTTCCCAAATTTTTCGACAGCACTACTGACCAGATTGCCACAAGAATCATATTCTGTAACGTCTAGATTAAGGCTAAGGTAATCATTTGTTATTTCAGACACTTTCGCTTCAGTTTCACTGCAGTCATTAATATCTGCGAAAACAACCTGAGCTCCCTCTTTAGCCAGCTCAATAATATACTTCTGACCTAAACCTCTCGCTGCTCCTGTTACAATAACTACTTTACC
>QBZD01000004.1 GCA_003282485.1 Pelagibacteraceae bacterium AG-333-C14 | reverse complement strand
ATGGGTGTTGCGAAGCAGTGCCTGCGCATTTACTGAGCCGTCTTGATCATGAAGTGTAATATTTTTATCACTTAGTATTGAAAGATTTGAAGTGATTGTTGACCATATTTTTTGGCAAAATCTCCAGGAACCATGAATTCCAGAGTCAGACCAATTTATATCTCTTTCGGGTGGACTGTCAGATAACATAAACCATCTTGCAGAATCAGATCCGTAGCTTTTAATTATTTCCTCGGGATCAATGACATTTTTTTTTGATTTTGACATTGACTCAATTGCACCCATCGTCACATCTAACCCATTTGATATTTGATAAAATTTACCATCTTTTTCTTCTACATCACTTGGAAATACCCATGCATTATCTTTGTTTTTATATGTAGCATGACAGACCATCCCTTGTGTGAAAAGGGATTTAAATGGCTCGTTAATTTTTTTTATTTTTAAGGCCTTTGTAAAAAACCTTGAATACAGTAAATGTAAAATTGCGTGTTCGATACCACCGACATATTGATCTACAGGCATCCAATAGTTAATTTCATTTTCATCAAAAGGATCTCTATTCTTAGGGGAGCAAAATCTTAAAAAATACCATGCTGAGTCAACAAAAGTATCAAGAGTATCTGTTTCTCTAATTGCCTTCATTCCAGTGTGTGGACATATTGTATATTTCCAGTCAGGATGACTTTCCAGAGGATTACCAGATTGACTTAGATCAACTTCATTTGGAAGCTCAATCGGCAAATCCTTTTCAGGAACGGGAATAATTTCTCCATCTTCACGGTATAAAATTGGTATGGGACAACCCCAGTAACGTTGTCTTGAAATACCCCAATCTCTCAAACGATAATTAATTGTCTTTTTTCCTATTTTGATTTTTTCAAGCTCATAAATAATTTTTTCTTTAGCCTCAGCGATTTTAAGTCCATTCAAAAACGACGAGTTAATCAGAGAACCCTCTCCAGTGTAGGCTTCATTATCAATAATAGTACTTGTATCGTCAGGTTTTATAACTTCAATTATTTCAAGTTTATATTTTTTTGCAAAATCAAAATCTCTTTGATCATGGGCTGGGCAACCATAAATAGCTCCTGTTCCGTAATCCATTAAAATAAAGTTTGCGATAAACAAAGGAAGTGTTTTACCGTCTATGAAGGGATGTTTAATTTTAAGTGCTGTTGGAATTCCAATCTTTTCATTTTTTGAAATTGTTTCTTCGTTTAGTTTTTGAGATCTAAGTTTATTTATTTCCTCAACAATAGCAGGATCATGTTTAAGTATATCGTCAACAATTGGATGAAAAGGAGAAATAGCTATGAAAGTTGCACCAAAAATTGTGTCGGGCCTTGTAGTAAAAATTTCCAGCTTTTCTGGACTATATTCTTTATAGTCAGACTCCACTTCAAAATGAATTTCGCAACCTACTGAGCGACCAATCCAATTTTTTTGCATTGTCTTTACTTTTTCAGGCCAGCCAGGCATACCATCCAAGCTCTCTAAAAGATTGTTTGCATGCGATGTTATTTTAAAAAACCATTGAGATAATTTTTTTTGTTCAACATCCGCACCTGAGCGCCACCCTTTGCCGTCTATTACTTGTTCATTTGCTAAGACTGTATTTTCAACCGGATCCCAATTAACAAGAGACTCCTTTTTATAAATTAAATCTTCCTTATAAAACTGAAGAAATAATTTTTGCTGTTGATGATAATATTCTTTATCACATGTAGCTACTTCACGGTCCCAATCTATAGAGAGACCCATTGACTGAAGTTGAGATCGCATTGTATCAATATTTTCATAAGTCCATTTGCCAGGTGAAATATTATTTTCTATAGCCGCATTTTCTGCAGGCAAACCAAAAGCGTCCCACCCCATAGGATGCATAACATTAAAACCTTTCGCTCTCTTATACCTTGCGATCACATCACCAAGAGTGTAATTCCTAACATGCCCCATATGAATTTTTCCTGAGGGATAGGGAAACATTTCTAAAACGTAATATTTCTCTTTTTCTGTATCCAATTCACTCTTGAAGGTATTATTGTTACGCCAATAAGATTGCCATTTTGATTCTATCGCTCGTGGGTTATACTTCTCAGACATTAAAATAAAATAAGTTATTTATTATGATAAGTCGATCGCGGTTTTAAGTGAACGGGCTTCACTTAAAATGCTCTCTTTTATTTTATTTGCTTTTTCTGTATCTAAACCCTGATCGACCCATTTTGAACCATCAAATCTTTGTGTAAACATTTGTACAGAAATAGAATTGTCAGTTAACTCGCTATCTAATAACCTGACGTTAATTTTTATTCTTAATTCATTTTCCTCAACAGCGTACCAATCGGTAATTACTATTCCAGAAGCTGAATCAACTGAGGCTAATGGCATGAAACTTAATTTATCTAAAACCACATTAAATGTGAGACTATCAACAGTCATTTCCAAGCTTTTGGCATCATCGCCCAAAACCATATCTCTTAAAGATATGCCTCTGTCATCATCAAAAATAGTTGTCCATTTGGCCTGGCCTGGCTTCATATTATCCTTAACGATATCTTCATGAGTTGTTTTATTTGGAACAACATCTACTTGACTGCAGGCCTGAAAGAGCAATGAAGCGATCAAAAAAGCAAAAAAAAAGCGTTTTTTTTGTTTAATTATGTTCATGTTGATACAAGGCGCAAATGTTAAAAAATAATAAAATAAATATAGCAAAAAAGATTAATACATCAAATTTTATCGTAAAACTGCAATTTTTTGTAATTTAATGATGTGATATATTTACAACACATGAAAATAAAAATTGTGTCATTTATACAAAATTATTAATTTTTTAGCTGTTTTCTTGTATATTCCGTCCTAGTTAAATTTAACTATGATCAACTGCATAATGAAAGGAAAAAATTTATGAATAGATCAAAAATCTTAGGCGCAACTGCATTGGCATCTTTGATGTCTGCTGGTGTAGCTCAAGCAGAAATGTCTGTAAGCGGATATGTGCTTGGTGCTTTTGCCGATAGTGATGGTGGTGGTGTTACTAACTATCATACATCAGAAACTGTTACAGTATCTTATACAGACTCATTAGACAATGGAATGGGTTTGGCTGTATCAATGAACATTAAAGACACATTACAAACTCTAGTAACAATCGATACTGGAATGGGTTCAATCAATTTCAGTGGTGATGGCAGAGGTGATTCAGCTTTAGATAAAGTTGACACATCAACTGCATGTTTCAGTATGTTCTGGTGTTCAAACGCGTATAACACAACAACATACCTAGATGGTGATGCTCAATCAAATAACTCAGTGAGATATGTATCTCCTTCAATCAACGGCTTTACAATTCAAGCTTCTGTTGGTACAGCTTCTGCGGAAGACGTCAATAGAACTAACTCAATGGGTGTTACTGGATCAATCATGGGCGTGACTTTAAAAGCAGGTTTTGCTGATATTGACTACGACCAAGGTGGAGTTGGTTATCTTACAGGAAGTTCAAATGTTGACAGAACATCTTCTATGTATGCTCTTGGTTACTCAATCGCGGGTCTAGACCTAGGTTATGCATTCTATGATTCTGATGATTCAGCAAGTTCTGAGGAAACTCAGTACGGTGTTGGTACATCTGTAATGGGAATGTATGTCGGCGCTCAGTTTGGTGCGCATGACTCAACTGGTAATGACATTGACTACATGACTTTATCAGCGATTAAAAACATGGGAGCTGCATCGTTCTCATACGAGTATATAGAGCAAGACACAGCTGGTGGTACTACTGGTGACAGTGATACACACATACTTGCTTACTCAATTGGTTTCTAAGTTAAATTAATTTAACTTTAAACTATTAAGCACCCTACGCATTTATTGTGTAGGGTGTTTTTTTATGTATAGACTACAATTATGTATGAGAATTTTTTAGCAGAGTTTAATAAAGCAGTATTAGAAGCTGGGCGTGATATTGAAGAAATTGAGTTGATTGGGGTCAGCAAAAAAAAGCTTCCTGAAGATATTATAAAAGTTTTTAATCAAGGACACCTTTCATTTGGTGAAAATCAAATTCAAGAAATAGAGCGTAAGTGGCCAGACTTAAAAAAATTAAATCCAAATATCCAATTGCATTATATTGGAAATATTCAAAGTAGAAAAGTTGGATCGATTCATGAAAATTGTAATGTTATTCACTCTATTGATCGAATGAAAGTAGTAAAGTTACTTGCAGAAATCGAGAAACTTAAGAATGTTAGTAGAAAATATTTTATACAGATTAATACAGGCAATGAGCCACAAAAATCAGGCGTAATGCTCTCAGAAGCCAATAAATTTATTACCGAGTGTTTGGAAAACTATAGCTTAGATATTTTAGGGTTAATGTGTATACCTCCACTTAATGAAGACCCCAAAAAACATTTTTTGACTTTACGTGATATAGCTAAGAATTTTAATCTATCATCACTGAGCATGGGTATGTCCAATGATTTTGAAACAGCATTAGAATGTGGTGCTACCCATATTCGTGTTGGGACAAAAATATTTGGAGAGAGAAATTAATTTTCAATTACAATTGTTGAGTCGGCAGTAAGATTAGTTGCAATTTCAATTAATGCCTCTCTTTCTATCGCAACACATCCCTCTGTCCCTAAGAAACCAGATTTGGCGACGTGTAAGAAAATGGCACTTCCGAGCCCGGGTATGATTGGAGATGTATTATAGTCTAAGACGCATATAATATCATAGATATGATCATCTCTATATAAACGCTCAGCACTTTCCTGAAACGGAAATTGAATGTACCGATTGTATAATTCACTTTTTTGATCATCGCACCATCCATCATTTTTGTTAATAACTGCGGAATCAATAATAAATTTCATATTGTTTAATCTGTCGGCTCTATAATAAATTTTATTAAAATGAAAAGTTCCTATTGGAGTCGATAAATCACCTTCCCGCTTGTTCTCAGTTAACCCATTAAGACCTATCGCGCACTGTAATTGCTCCCCTTTAACAAATAAATGATTTTTTTTTACCAATAACTTCATAGATGGTATTATAAGTAGTATTTCTATGGGCAAAAGTACAATTCCATTTATTTTCGAAAATCCTTGCCTCAATAATATATTTACTGAGGTCACAAGAAGTGCAAAAGCGTCTAAATTATTTTGTTTTCAAAATTTTACCCTAGAGAAAATTAAAAAAAATAACTTTAATATTTTGGTATCAGATAACTCTTCCTTAATAAAAATAGTAAACCAAGATATTAAACTTGATAGTATTTTTTTAGTCAATGAGCCAAATCAAACAAGCAGTAACTTCAAAATTCCATCAGAAGTTATAAATATAAATATACCATTTAAAATGAGTGATATTTATCAAAGAATAGAAAATTGTTTAATTCAAATAAATATTCATAGCAAAAGAATAATTAAATATAGAAACTTCTCTTATGATCCATCGACAAGAAAACTGATCAATCAATCTACGTTTTTAAGATTCACGGAAAAAGAAGGTCAAATTTTTACTTGTTTAATGGAAAATTCTGATCCCTATATTACAAAGAAAGACCTTCTGAATAAAGTATGGAGCTATGGAGACAGCATTGATACCCATACTTTGGAAACACATATATATGCCCTAAGGAAAAAAATAGACTCAAAACTTAATATAAAAGATCTGATTATGTTTGAGGAAAAAAAAGGGTACTATATAAATAAAGAAATTTTATAAGATCTATACGTTTAAAAGAAGATGTTCTCTTTCCCAAGCACTAATCACATTTTGGTAAGCATCATGTTCGGTTTGCTTGATCTCTGTATATAAAGTAACAAACTCTTTACCTAAGCTATCAGACAACTCATTACTCACCTTGAGTCTTTTAAGGGCATCGGGGAGATATTTTGGAATGTTATGCCTTCGTTCAAAAGCGTCTCCAGCAATAGGTTTTTCAGGTTCTATCTTCTCCTTTAGACCAAGTAGCCCACATGCTAACGATGCTGCAATAGCAAGGTAAGGGTTTGTATCTGAGCCTGGTATTCTATTTTCTACTCGACGCGATGTATTTTGGGAAGTTGGAACCCTAAAAGCTACAGTTCTATTTTCAATCCCCCAGTGGGTATTGATTGGGGCTGAAGCATCAATTACAAATCTTCTATATGAATTAACGTAAGGTGCAAACAAAAGCATGGCATCTGGCAAATATGTTTGTAAACCTCCAATAAAATGAAAAAACTCTTTTGAATTATTTCCTTCTTTATCAGAAAACAAATTTGCGCCCGTCTTTGCTGAAACTAAGTTTTGATGAATGTGCATCGAGCTGCCTGGCTGACCTTGATACGGTTTAGCCATAAAAGTTGCATGAATGTTATGTTTTAAAGCAACTTGTCTAACGGCTCTTTTGAACATAAAGGCTTGGTCTGCTAATGCTAAAGGGTCACCATGATTCAAATTGATTTCTATCTGTGAAGGTCCTGACTCATGTACCAGAGTGTCAACTCCGATATTCATTAATTCACAGTAATCATAAATATCGTCTGTTAATTTATCAAATTCATTAACGGCATCAATGCCAAAAACTCTACTTCCAGTTTCTCTTCTTCCAGATTTTCCAATCGGGGTTTTTAATGGCAAATCAGGATCTAAATTTTGCTCACAAAGATAGAATTCTAGTTCTGGTGCAACCACTGCTTGAAGGTGTTCATCGCTCAATTGCCTAATAATATTTTTTAAAACTTGTCGCGGTGCCAATTTAGATGGTTCACCTGTTGGATAGTTGAGATCACATATTATTTGCGCAGTTGGCTCTTTATTCCATGGAATTTTTCTTATTGTTGAAAGATCCGGCGCCATGAAAAGATCTTCCTCAACGTAATCAATAACTTCACTTTCATAAACCCACTTACCTGATACTGTCTGTCCAAAAACAGAATCGGCCAGCCTTAAGCTTTGTTCCTCAAATGATTTGATAAATCTTTCTACAGGCAAAATCTTGCCTTTAGATGAACCTGCCATATCTGGGAAAATACATTCTACTTCTGATATTTTATTGGACTCAAGCCAATGCTTGAGTTCACTAATGGAACTAACCGTCATAAATTAAATAATGAAAACTTTTATTTTCAACCTGCCTGTAATTAGTTAATTCTATATCTAACTACGAATAAATTTTGGCTTATAAATATATTCTTTTTGGTCTTTGTAAACTCTAAAACAGTTTTATTATCTAATTCATCAAAAATCTCCCATTTTTCAAGCGCCATAGTATCTTTATTGAAAGTAAGAATCACTCGACTTAAAGTGCTATCATTTTTAACGCCCGCTTGAACTTCATAGTTGAATTCGTTTTCAATTGCATAATCAACCTTAAATTCCTGTTCAATATCTAGGTCATTGGAAAGAAGTTTTTTAACAGGGTTACTTCCTATTGCATAACTATCAATTTGAAAGCCTTTTTTATCAACTATACGTAATAGGGTTTCATTAGTAACAATGTCTTCGTTTTTATTTGTATAAACAAACTTAGATTGATATGGCTTTAAAAAGTAAAATTTGCCATCCTCTAGGTGGCCATCAGAATCTATCTGTGAGAATTCACCAGACATTGACTGTATATTATTCCAACCAGTTTGAATTTTAGTAATAATTAAATCAGTCTCAGCAAAAGAAATATGCCACGGAAATAAAACTAGAATCAGTAAAATCGAGATGCGGAGCATCAATTTGTAAATTTTTCATAGTTGATTTCTCTTTTGCCCACATGATTAGCTGAGCTGATGTACCCTTGTTCTTCTAATTGATCCATTATTCTTGCAGCACGATTATAGCCAATTTGAAGTTTACGTTGGAGCAAGCTTGTAGAAGCCTTACCTTCTCTTGAAATGATATCAATTGAGTCACTAAACAATGCATCTTTATCACTGTCTGATAGATTATCAGTGTCATTAATTTCTTCCTCCTCTTTGGTAATTTCGTCATCATATTCAGGTTGCCCTTGTCTCTGCAGTGATTTGACAATATTTTCAATTTCATTATCGGATATAAACGGTCCATGAATTCGTGTTGTTTGCCCTCCTGCAGTCATCATTAACATATCGCCTTTTCCAAGCAGCCTTTCAGCGCCCTCTTCTCCAAGAATGGTTCGGCTGTCAAATTTAGAACTTACTTGAAAACTTATTCTACTTGGAAAATTTGCTTTGATTGTTCCAGTGATTACATCGACACTCGGTCTTTGCGTAGCCATAATTAAATGTATTCCTGCTGCTCGTGCCATCTGAGACAATCGCTGGATTGTATGTTCAATTTCTTTTCCAGCAACCATCATTAAATCTGCCATTTCATCAACAACAACAACAATAAAAGGCATTTTTTTATTTTCGATTTCAATCCTTCTTGTTTCTGGTTGACCTGTTTCTGGATTAATACCTGATTGAATAGATCTTATGATTTTTTCAGATTTTTTAATAGCGTCAGCAATTCGGATATTATAATTTTCTATATTTCTTACGCCTAGAAGAGACATTTTTTTGTATCTTGACTCCATTTCTCTAACAACCCACTTGAGCGCAGTTATTGCTTTTTTGGGGTCCGTTACAACTGGAGTAATTAAATGAGGCACGCCTTCGTAAACAGAAAGTTCAAGCATTTTTGGATCTATCAATATAAATTTGCAATCATCGGGTGAGTGTTTGTATAAAATTGAAGTAATCATAACATTTATACCAACAGATTTACCCGAACCTGTTGTCCCCGCTATTAACAGGTGTGGCATATTTTCAAGATTTGCAAATACAGCATGTCCGCTAATATCTTTCCCTAAAGCTAAAATTAAATTCTTTTCATTTGAAACGAATTTTTCATTTTTAAATAATTCACTTAAGTAAACAGGATTTTTATCTGAGTTTGGTATCTCTATGCCAATGACATTTTTTCCTGGAATTATAGCCACCCTAGCTGACATGGCGCTCATATTTCTTGCAATATCATCTGACAAAGAAATAATTTTAGAGGCTTTAATTCCTGGTGCGGGCTGCAATTCATACATAGTAACTATTGGACCAGGGGACACTTTAATGATCTCCCCCTCAATTTTAAAATCGGTAAGAACATTTTTGAGTTTTTCTGCGTTAATTTTAAGCTCTTCCTGATTAGCTAATGTTTCTGTTTTAGTATCGGGTCGAGTAAGAATATCAATTCCAGGAGCTTGATAATTTAAGTCATCAATAAATATTTCATTTTGTTCCTCTACTAACGCCTCCTTCTCTTCTCTGTTTATAAAACTACTGACAGGCTTATTTCGCATCTCATCAAAATTAATTTTTGGCTCAAGCTTTTGATTGTTAATTATTTGATCACTCAACCTTCTTCTTAATAAAAAATTAAAATTGAAATATTTTTTTAAAAATTCAAGCTTAGAAGCCGGTGTAGCAATAAACTTAAATACTGCTCCCAAAAAAAGATAAATATTACTCCACTCGTTTGTGTTCAAACCCATTGCACCATAGAAAAGAAGTAAAAAGGTAATAAATAAAAATATTATGACGCTATAAAAAATATAGCTACTTTCTATCAAGCCAGAATTTATTAAAAGATTTACAAGTTGATCAGCTATTAATCCATTTTGGTTTGATAAATGCATTAACTCTGAAAAAGTTGATGCCACAATAATCATTAATGGCAACAAAAATAAATTAAGAGGAAACAACCTCATTTTTTTTGTAAAGAAAACTTTATAAGACCAACTGATCAAGACAGGACAAATTAATAAACTAAAGTAGCCGAACAATTGAAGAAGAAGATCAGAAATGTTCGCCCCGGCATTTCCACCAAGATTTGTTACCTCAGAACTATTTAAGTTATTAATGCTTGGATCAAAAGGTGAGTGACTTATGACCGATATGAAAACAAAAATGCACAGAGTAGCAATTAATAAACCTGATAACTCCAATACACGATTGAGTGCAAAAATTCTTAATGAATCGGGCAAAAGTTTCATATTTACACCTTTGATAAATATTTAAAATATTCTGTTGGCAATTGATTCACATGGCCATTATATAACTTCTTAAATAATATAAGGACAAAATATTTTTATAAAAAATGAACTATGATTTTATTATATATGGCGGGGGTATATCCTCTGAAATAGCTGCATTAGCACTTGCAAAGAATAATTTTAGTGTGTGTTATGTCAAAAATCAAACTACCCAAAAGACTGAATCTAACCTAGTCACCTTCTTATCCTCTGGTTCCATAAACTATTTATGCAGTATTATTGACGATCCTTTAGAGTTCAACAAATTCACTGATATAGAAAAAATATCATGTTGCTTAGCAAGCATTAAAGATGGTTCAAGTATAACATTTGATAACGAACCAAATTCTACAATGGGAAAGATTTTGCCAAACAAGATTATTAGTGGTCAATTAGCTACAAGTCTTAAAGAAAATAAAAATATTGATACTTTATTCAAAACTAAATCGATACGCAAAGAAACACATTCAAATAAAGTTTCTATACTCATTGATGAGCAGAAAGAAATATTTGCTAGAGTCTTAATTTTATCAGTTAATGATGAAAATTTATTAGAGCAAAATAATATTAAATTTATTTCTCAAAATTTAAACCAAACTGCTTTTTCAATTAATGTTAAAGGGGAGTTTAAAAAACAGAATCATGCATTTCAGATCTTTACATCCAGCGGACCATTAGCTTTCTTACCTTATTCTCATAATCAAGCATCGTTAGTTTGGTCACTTAAAAATAGTTCGAAGGAGCTTAATTATGAAAAGAGTAAATTAGAAAGTAAAGTAAATGAATATTTTGAAAAAGAAATCGGCGCATTAAAGATTGAAAATATAGAAACTCATAAACTGAATTTTCTTTATGCAAAAAAACTTTATCATAGAAACACAGTTCTTATGGGGAATATTGCGCACAATATTCATCCAATAGCTGGACAAGGCTTAAATTTAAGCATTAAGGATATTTCTTTATTTGTGGAAGTAATCCTAAAATATACATCCTTAGGGTATGAAGTGAACAATAGAATGGCATTCAAAGAATTTGATCAACTTAGAAAAATAGATAATGCAGCCTATTCTTTTGGAACACTGGCATTGGACAAAATTTTAAAGAGTAAAAATACCTTCCTGAGTATGTTTGCTAATATGGGCATTAAAGTTTTAGATAAAAATAATCTACTAAAAAGAAAAATTATTAAAAATGCAACGGGCGTTGAAAATTTTAAAGCGCTTTAGTGTAATTGATCACTCTTTTCGCCAGGTGAGTCAAATATGTACGATTGATAAAGTGCTTCCAGTACGTGGCTTCTGGTAATAATTGTTTTTGACTCAAGAAGTAACTGCTTTTCTTCGGCAGTAAAAGGCACAAGAATTCCTGAATAATTTATAAGTTGTTCTGTAGGCGTATCTTTTATTATCTCCCAATCAGCCATTATTTTTCTATTCTCAAGATATTTTTTAACTAGGGCCAGGAGCTTGGATCGATCAATTGACTCAACTTCCTGAGGTTTCAGGTCAGGTTCATATTGTTTATAATCTGGAATGATTTGTCGATAAGGAGTAGTTGTATTCAGTTCTTCCGTGACTTCAAATCTGATAGTCCCTGACAATGTTACTAAGTATCGATTATCTTCAGCTTCATTGAATGTAGATATTCTTCCTAAACAACCTACTTTCTTCAGCGTCTTCTCGCCTGGTTTGCTTGGTTGTATCATCCCTATGACGCGGCCAGGTGAGGCCAATGCATCGTCAATCATTTGAACATATCTAGGTTCAAATATATTTAAAGGCAGCTGAGTGCCTGGAAAAAGTACAGCTCCAGTTAATGGAAATATTGCAACTTTCTTGGGTAGAAGCTCGGTATCTGTGGATTTAATCATTTGTATGAATGTTATACTATATTATTAAATATATAAATAATCCCCTTATCTTGAAAAACAAGGCTTTTTCATTTAGAACCATTTTATTAATGCGAGTGTAGCTCAGTGGTAGAGCGAAACGTTGCCAACGTTTAGGTCGAGGGTTCGACTCCCTTCACTCGCTCCATCTATAGAAAATGAATTATTTTTTAAAAATTCCATTCCTGAAAAGGTTGATACCGTCGATTATAAAGAAATATGCATTTTATTTTTCAGACTATGAAAGAGAGATTAGTCACGAAGGTATACTTTTTAATTTAGACATAAGACATTTAATTGATCGAACATTTTATATAAATAGAGAGTATGAAGAACAAAGCTTTCAAAATTTAGTTGATGTTATAAATGATCAGAGTTCAGAATATTTTTTAGATGTAGGGGCTTGCTGGGGTATTTATTCTCTACGACTAGCAAAAAAGTTTGATAAACTTAAAATCAAAGCAATAGATCCAATCAAAAAAAATATAAATCGAATCAATGAATCAATTAATAAAAATAAATTTTCTAATATTGAAGTTTTTCACACTGCTGTAGGTGACAACAGTGGAACAATTTTATTGGGCTCAAATTCTGACTGGTCGCCTAATTATAAGATTAATGAAGAAGATACAGAAGTTACAGAACAGTCTTTGATTAAACCTTTAGATGATTTATTTAATTTAAAAGATCATAAAATAGTAATGAAAATTGATGTTGAAGGTTTTGAATTTGAGATGCTTAGTGGAGCCCAAGAAATTTTGAAAAATAATCAATCCTATTTGCAAATTGAAATCAGATATGAAAATTATGATAAAATTGAAAAGTTATTAAATGAAATAGGATATTATAACTACAAAGGTACAAAACCGCATAAGCCCAATACTTATGCAGATTGCAACTTCCAAAATTACTAAAATAAGATTGTTTCTTTGTGGATGTAAAATGCGAGTTATAATTGTCAGTTGTTTCCTCAACTATTCCAAATAATAATTTAATTTATTACTAATTAAATATTTCACATACATAGTAATTTTATTTGTGTAGAGTATTGCTATGAGAGCTTCAAGATTAGCTAGATATTCATGGACAATGTTTGATTTTGCAAATCAGCCTTTCTACACATTAATCATGACGTTTGTTTTTTCAGTGTATTTTACTGATGTATTTATAACAGGTGCCGATGGTGCCCAAAAATTAACTCTTACTCAAACAATTTCAGGCTTGGCTATTGCCATCTTAAGTCCCGTTCTTGGATCAATTACCGACATTAAGGGAAACAGAAAGTTACTAATGGGAATTACATCAACTTTATTTGTAGTCGGAATGGCTTTGCTTTGGTACTCACCCCCAGGAGCTCCTGATGGTATTTGGTTAGTCATGTTTGGCTTAATACTTGCATCTGCTATGGTTGGATTTTCTGAGGTCTTTAATAACTCAGTCTTAGCAACCATTGAGACTTCCGAGAATTCCGGTTGGTTAAGTGGTATGGGTTATGGGGTTGGTTATATTGCTGGTCTCATCGCGTTAATTTTATTTTTAATAATATTTGTATGGCCGGGTGGTGAAACTGAAAGTCTTTATGGTTTGAATACAAGTGAGTACGAACATATAAGAATTGTCGGACCGCTTAGCGCTATTTGGTATGCAGTATTTATTATTCCTTTGTTTTTATTTACCCCTGATCTTAAGAAAAACCAAATTAGTGTTTATGAATCAGTAAAAATAGGATTAAGCAACTTTATAAATACTTTTAAAGAAGCAAGGCAGTATAAAAATATTTTTACTTTTTTAATTACAAGAATGTTTTATCAAGATGCGCTCAATGCACTGTTTGTTGTTGGGGGAGTCTACGCTAGTTTGGTAGTAGGTATGTCGCTCACACAAGTTTTGATACTTGGTATCATTTTAAATGTTTTGTCTGGGCCGAGCTCAATTTATGGAGGCTACCTAAATGATATGATTGGCTCCAAAAATGTTATTAACCTATCACTTTGGGGGTTATTGGTTTCAGGAGTATTAGGCTTATCAATTGATAAAGATACAATATTTTATTTTTTTACTGTCAATGAGTATTCAGCAAGTGTAGAGGAGTTAACATTTGGAATATTCAATTCTACAAGTCAGATCACTTACATTTTTGTAGTTATTGGCATTTCAATTTTTTATGGCCCAGCACAAACTGCCTCACGAGCATTAATGGTTAAACTTTCTCCTCAAGAAAAGATGACTGAATTTTTTGGTCTCTATGCATTTGCTGGAAAATCTACTGCTTGGCTTGTGCCAGGAGTAATGTCTCTAATTCTTGCATTCACTGATAGCCTACAATATGCAATGATCGCAATTGTATTTTTCAATTTGGTTGGAATTATAGGGATGTTTTTTGTAAAAGAATAAAATATTCATGCAAAAAGTAAGAGACTATTCCAGACTTATAGCTAGCAGTAAGGCCCTGCTTTTAGTGCTTTTTTCATCTATTATTATCAGTTTGTTTATAATTATCCCTATGCTTCCATATGCCGTGGGGCAAAATCTATTGGATCTAAAGTTTGGTTTTCAAAGGGATGACGTAGAGCTTGCGTTTTCTATTTTAGGAGTGGAAGGAAAAACACTTTCCATTTTTGTAAGTCTCATTTTAGATACGATTTTTCCAATTGTTTATGTTTCGTTTCATTTGGGTATTTATCATTACTCAAATTATAAAAATAATCTTATTTATTCAGTCCCTCTATTAACAGGTTCTTTTGATTTAATGGAAAATATTCAGTGTGCCATGATTATGAGCATTCCATCAATTGACTCAGTTACTGATCAGCAAATAATTTTAGCAAGCGGCACTAATCAAATAAAATGGGTATTGGTTTTTCTGATGATTACAATTGCAATATTTCCAATACTTAAGAAGGGTTATAGAAAATTAAGAAAAAGTTTTTTGCGAAGATATTTATTTTATACCAAAAAAGAAAAGCTTGTTTTTAGACTTAACGATATTTTATTAAACCTTGATATTAGAGACTCCATTGATCGTGAAATTTATTTTACTAATCGTTATGAAGAAGAACAAATAAAACTCTTATTAGATAATATTAAAAAATACAAAATTAGTCGTTTTGTTGATGTTGGTGCAAATATTGGAGTTTATGCATTAACAATTGCAAAAAATGTTCCAAATATAAAAATAGATGCATTCGAACCGCACAAGGAAGCTTTTGAAAGAATGGAGGCAAACATCCAACTAAATGGTTTTTCTCAAATTATTCAATCTCATAACTTGGCTTTATCAAATGAGAATAAAGAAGGTTATTTACTAGCTGGTACAAGATTTGGCACTTATCAATCTGGTGGAGCCAGTGTCTCTTCTGAAGGAGAGATGAAGATTTCTCAAGTTCGAGGTGATGATATAATTAAAGACACAGATAATATCGTTGCCATAAAAATAGATGTTGAAGGTTTTGAATTATCTGTACTGCAAGGTATCGAAAACTTAATTAACAATAACAAGGTCTTCTTACAAATAGAAATTTTTGATGAAGAGTTGAGTGAGACCTCAAAATTTCTAGAGGCATTTAATTTCAAATTAATTGAGAAGGGTACATTCACGCATCAGGATACGGTAAAGGATTACTTTTATATTAATTTTTAATGTCTGAAGT
This sequence comes from Pelagibacteraceae bacterium AG-333-C14, assembly GCA_003282485.1. Taxonomy (GTDB): domain Bacteria; phylum Pseudomonadota; class Alphaproteobacteria; order Pelagibacterales; family AG-422-B15; genus CACNXQ01. Next base: position 47,121 of record QBZD01000004.1, on the reverse strand, counting down.
GCCGAACACCAGTAAAAACCATTGAAATTTCAGCATTATCTGCAGCTTCTATGACTTCATTATCCTTAATTGAGCCACCAGGCTGAATCACTGCTGTGGCTCCTGATGATATCGTTACCAAGAGACCATCTGAAAAGGGGAAAAAAGCATCTGAGGCAACAACTGAGTCTTTGAGAGAATTTTCATCACTGCTTTCCATCTCACTGTTTTTTTGAGATGCAATTTTGGCACTATCAACTCTACTCATCTGACCTGCACCTATACCAATTGTCTTTTGATTTTTTACATAAATGATGGCGTTTGATTTAACATGTTTACACACTTTGAATGCAAACAACATATCATCCATTTGATCACTTGTTGGTTCTTTCTGAGTAACAATTTTTAAATCTGATTTTTCAGTTAGTTTAGTATCACTTGACTGAACGAGAATACCACCTTCGATACTTTTAAAGTTTTTTGAAATGTGTTTCTCATGCAAAGAAGGCAAAACTAAAATACGTAAATTATTTTTTGTTTTAAAAATCTTCTCTGCTTCATCACTGATACCAGGCGCAATAATAACTTCAGTAAATATTTTAATCATTTCTTTTGCGGTATCTTCATCAATAATTTGGTTAGCAGCAATAATTCCACCAAACGCACTTGTAGTATCACATGAGAATGCCTTTAAGTATGCATTGCTTAATGAACTTGCACTTGCAACACCGCAGGGGTTTGCATGTTTGATGATTGCAACAGTTGGAATTTTTTGATCAAATTCTTTTATCAATTGCAGTGCGGCATCAGAGTCATTAATATTATTGTAACTCAGTTCTTTTCCTTGCAGTAACGTTGCATAAGGAATACCCGATCTTTGCTGTGATGATTTATAAAGTCCAGCTGATTGGTGTGGGTTTTCACCGTAGCGAAGTGTTGATGATAATTTACCTGCTGATGAAAAATTTTCAATGTGATCACTTTGATCTCGATGAAACCAATTGCTGATCATCGAGTCGTAATAAGCAGTCATTGAAAATGTCTTGGCAGCTAACTTTTTTCTAAAGTCTAAAGTTGTTGATCCTTTGTTTTCCTTCATCTCGTTGATCACATCTGAGTAGTCGTTTACGTCAGTAACTACTGTTACAAATTTATGATTCTTTGCAGCTGAGCGCAACATCGCGGGTCCGCCAATGTCTATATTTTCGATGCAAATTTCCTCATTTTCTTGGTTGTTTATGGTCTCTTCAAAGGGATAAAGATTAACAATGATCAAATCAATATCTTTAATGCCATGCTCAGTTTGAGACTGAACATGGTCTTTATCATCTCTTTTAGCAAGTAATCCTCCATGAACATTGGGGTGTAATGTCTTAACACGTCCGCCCATCATTTCTGGAAAATTTGTTAGTGTAGAGACATCCATGACGTCCACACCCATATCAGCAATGGCTTTTGCAGTGCCGCCTGTTGAAACTATTTTCACACCATGTTCTTTTAGTGAGTAAACAATTTTTTCTAAACCTGATTTATCTGAAACAGATATCAGAGCAGTTTTTATTTTGACGTCCAATTTAATGGCCTCTTAATTTTTCAATATTATTTGCGTATTCACCTGGACCACCTTTGAATGTTGTGGTGCCAGCCACAATCATGTTTGCTCCAGCATCAATCACTGATTGAATATTTTCAAAATTGATTCCCCCATCAATTTCTAAATCAATTTCTCTACCTGATTGGTCAATTTCTTTTCGAAGCTTCTCAAGTTTATCAAGTGCAGTTGGAATAAATTTTTGTCCGCCAAAACCTGGATGTACACTCATGACCAAAATAAGATCTAGTTGATCCATAAACGGTTTTACTACTTCCCATTCTGTATCAGGATTAATTGCAAGTCCTGCTTTCACATTCAAAGATTTTATTTTATCAATGCAAGCTTGTGTATCGTCATTAGCTTCAGGGTGAACGGATACAATATCAGCTCCTGCTTCAACAAATTTTTCAATGTATGGTTGAACAGGATCAATCATTAAGTGAACATCAAAAGGCAGTGATGATTTATCTCTGATTGATTTTACAATGTCAGGTCCGATGGTTAAGTTTGGCACAAAGTGTCCATCCATGACATCAACATGAATATAGTCAGCGCCTGCTTTAGTGATGTTGACGACTTCCTCGCCTAATGATGAAAAATCAGATGCTAGTATCGAAGGTGATATTTTAACCGACATGTGTAAGAAGCATTATTTCTCTGTATAACAGAAACCCCATTTGTTTCCCACTATTTTTCATGCTTTGATAACTCAAAATTTAAGATTAAATTAAGTATCATGAGCGATAAAAAAACTGAAGTTGTCGAGGATACAGAAGACAAGAAAACTGCCTCAAAACTCCCTAAAAAGAAAAAGGAAATAGGTGGGACTGATGGTCCTGAACCAACTCGCTTTGGCGACTGGGAGAAAAAGGGAATTACCTCAGACTTCTAATTGTTATCTTAAAGCTGCTGATCAAATGTAGACGGCTTCCAATCCTTTGGAGCAAGTTCTAAATCGTCAAATTGAAAGGCAGGCGCAACCGTACAGCCAATCAAGCTATAGGAACCAGTAGACTTCAAGGCAAACCAAGTGCCTTTTTCAACAGTATGCATAAAATTATTATTGGACCCAATTTCATCAATCTGAAATTCTACTCCGTCTTTTGAGGTGTACACGCTAAGAGGACTACCAGAGTAAAAGTGTAACGTTTCCGTTTTGGTTATTCTGTGCCAATGAGAGTTTTCATGTTCTTCTAATAAAAAATATATATGAGTGACATCGTCATTTCTAAATATCTCAACATAATGTCCACCCTCAGGATGAGGTTCCATTTTGTGTTCTTTTATTAAACTCTTAATAAGATCTTTATCACTCATGATGAGTAAGCTTATACATTAGATAGGATTTATCCAACTACCTTTTCAGTATTAACCTCAAACATTTGTTCACATTCTCCAAGACCTACAAAAATTGAATCATTTAATGGTATATTTCCTGTATGATAGGTTCTGGTAAAATATCCTGAGTGATAATTTAGTATGATCTGCCCAAAATGATCAGAACAGACGGAATAGAATTCTTTATCATTTCCACCAATAGTTTCACATTGTGCTGCAAACATGCGACTACCTGAAATTGTATTAATAGTTTCGCTTTCCGTATCAACTTCTATCTCAAAAGTCTCATTCTCAAACTCATAGCCTTGAACGTTGCCTGTCAATAGCCCTCCAAGGCCAACCAAATTGGTATCAGTACATTCATACCGAATCGGTTTGGCCTCAACATTAAGGGAGAAAAACATGAGTCCAATCAGACCAGAGGCTATTACAAAGCTCGATAAAAGTTTGGGTGTTCTAGAAAGTTTCGGCTTTGTTTTTGAAGGATTAATCACCAAGGTCGAGTCCGCTAGATAGGATTTTCGACTTATATACTGTGGCTTAAAATTAGACTTCTTCATGTTGATTCAAACAATGACTCAAAATCAAGTCTGAAGTTGGTTAAAAATATGTTTAAAAAAAGATTTAATGAAATTAGTTAAATTACTTGTTCATTCGATTATCGATTAGATCATCGACTACTGCTGGTTCGGCTAAAGTAGATGTATCGCCAAGATTGCTGTATTCATTCTCTGCAATCTTTCTTAAAATTCTTCGCATGATTTTGCCAGAACGAGTTTTTGGAAGACCGGGCGCCCATTGAATAAGATCGGGTGATGCAATGGGTCCAATTTCTTTTCGAACCCAAGCAACCAACTCTTTATATAATTCATCAGAAGTTTCTTCACCCGCGTTTAAAGTTACGTAAGCATAAATTCCCTGACCTTTAATATCATGAGGATAACCAACAACAGCGGCTTCACTGACTTTTGGATGAGCAACTAAAGCAGATTCAACTTCTGCTGTTCCCATACGGTGACCGGATACATTAATGACATCATCAACACGGCCGGTGATCCAATAGTAGCCATCTTCATCCCGCTTGCATCCATCACCTGTGAAATACTTTCCATCAAATTGTGAAAAATAAGTTTCAATAAATCTTTTGTGATCGCCGTATACCGTTCTCATTTGACCCGGCCAAGAATCTGCAAGACACAAAGAACCTTCACAAGCACCTTCTAATATATTTCCTTCAGCATCCATGATCTCAGGTTGAATACCAAAGAAAGGCTTTGTTGCTGATCCTGGTTTTTGAGCAATAGCGCCAGGAAGAGGTGAAATTAAGATGCCCCCTGTTTCTGTTTGCCACCATGTATCGACGATGGGACATTTTTTTTCACCGATGACATTATAATACCACATCCAGGCTTCTGGATTGATAGGCTCACCAACAGTACCAAGTAATTTAAGAGAAGATCGACTTGTTTTTGTTACCGGTCCTTCACCTTCACGCATGAGTGCGCGAATAGCTGTCGGCGCTGTGTAGAAAATATTTACTTTGTGTTTATCAACCACTTCCCAGAAACGAGACGCACTTGGATAATTAGGTACCCCTTCAAACATCACGGTAACAGCACCGTTTGCGAGTGGTCCATATACAATGTAACTGTGACCTGTCACCCAGCCGACATCAGCCGTGCACCAATAAACATCTCCTGGTTTGTAATCAAATACATATTGATGTGTCATGGACGCATACACCATGTAACCGCCAGTAGTGTGCATCACTCCTTTTGGTTTTCCTGTAGAGCCCGATGTATAAAGAATAAACAATGGATCCTCCGCACTCATTTCTTCTGGTGGACAATCATCTGAAGCATCACTTAAAAGTTTGTGATACCAAACATCACGGTCTTCATGCCAATCGATTGCCCCACCTGTTCGTTTGACAACAATACAATGTCTCACACCACCTGAGATGTTGATGGCATCGTCTGTATTCTTTTTTAATGGAATTGGTTTGCCGCCCCTTAATCCTTCATCAGCCGTTATCACAATATCTGATTTACAATCACTGATGCGTCCTGCAAGTGAGTCAGGAGAAAATCCACCGAACACGACTGAGTGAATAGCGCCAATGCGTGTGCAGGCAAGCATAGCGTATGCTGCTTCAGGAATCATTGGCATATAGATGGTTACGCGGTCACCTTTTTTTACACCAAGGGATTTCATGCCATTAGATAATTTTGAAACTTCTTTATGAAGTTCATTATAAGTAATGTGTTTTGAGTCTTTTGGATCATCGCCTTCCCAAATGATGGCTGTCTGATCCCCTTTATCTTTTAAATGTCTATCGATGCAATTGGCTGATGCATTAAGTGCGCCATCCTCGTACCATTTGATTGAAAAGTTATCTTTATTAAATGAAACATCCTTCACTTTTGTATACGGCTTCATCCATTCGATACGTTTGCCGTGCTCGTTCCAAAAATCTTCATTGTTGTTGAATGATTCTTTATACCACTCATTATATTTATCTTGATTTATCTGGGCGTTGGCAGACCAATCGGCACTGACATCAAATTTTTCATTATCGCTCATAGACCAAATATCTTATTTGATACCACCTAGATTGCAAATAATAGTCCAGGACTTCTTATCGATGGGCATTACGGATAATCGCGATTGTTTGACTAATGCGAGATGATTAAGTCTTTTGTCATCTTTAACTTGAGTAAGATTTACTCTTTTTTTTAGCGGTTTCACTGCGCTTACGCTCACCATACCAAAACGTTCAGACTTATCGGTTGGATCAGGGTGATACTCTTTAACAACTTTAACAATGCCCACAACATCACGCTCTTTTACTGAATGATAAAAAAAACAAAGGTCCCCCTTCTTCATTTTCTTCATGTTATTAGATGCTTGATAATTACGTACTCCGTCCCAGCCCTCACCTTTGGCGCCAGCTTTGACTTGCTGTTCCCAGGACCATGTTTCAGGTTCTGATTTCATTAACCAATATTGCATTTTTATTCTTTCGTTATGGGCCTATTTAAAAGTTCTTGGATCGCAAGATCAATATTTTTTTTTCGGTACAAGACTCTATAGACAGCTTCATTAATGGGTAAATCTAATTTTTCTCTATCCGCAAGTTTTTTTAATGCTCGAACAGTGAATACGCCTTCTGCGATTGAAAATTTTTTTTGAATAATTTCATTTAATGTTTTTCCTTTTGCCAAATCAATACCGAGGGAAAAGTTTCTGGATTCTTTAGAAGAACATGTAAGAAATAAATCGCCCATACCTGAAAGACCAGCGAGTGTACTTTTTTTTGCATTCATTGATTTTGCAACAGTTGTTATTTCGGCGAAGCTTCTTGAGATGATTGAGGCTACTGCATTCTCACCGTATTTTTTTCCAACAACAATGCCACTGGCTATGGCGTATATATTTTTTAGTGCACCTGCAATTTGTGATCCAATAATATCATTGGATAAATAAGGTCGTAGTGTTGGTGATTTAATGAGTGTTGCAATTTTTTTTGCTACTTCTTCTTGCTTGGATGCAACAGTTGTAGCAGCAGGTAATCCCTTTGCAATTTCCGCAGCAAAGTTTGGTCCTGAGATAATTGCAATTTTATTTTTTGGAAATATTGAAGATACAATTTGGCTTGGTAATTTTAAGCTGTTCATTTCTAGTCCTTTTGAACAGCAAACAAAAATTGTTTTTTCGTCTAAAGAATTTTTTAATTTAGTCAGAACACCAGAGAGATATTGAACAGGAACCACTAAAAATAATATCTCGCATTCAGAAACATTATTGATTTCTGTTGTACAATTTATTTTTTTGCTTAATTTAATTTTTGGAAGAAATCTCTTGTTTTCTCTATACTTTTTAATGTTTTCATAGACACTTTTTTCTTTTGCCCAGAGACTTACATTTTGTTTTTGTGCCAATATATTGGCAAGCGCTGTACCCCAGGCACCAGCTCCAATGACTCCAATTTTAAACTCTTTTTTATTCGCCAATGATTCTTTTTCCTTTCATGAATAAAGCATCTTTATCAAGTGGCCATCTTGGTTTTGGTTCAAAATCTAGCTTGTTAAACAGGTTTCGCTCATATCTTTCTATTCCTGCAAGTGCGATCATCGCTCCATTATCAGTACAATACTTTATGGACGGAAATAAAAATTCACATCGATGAGTTGACTCTAATTCTGTGAGCGCGCTGCGTAGACTTTTGTTTGCAGCCACTCCTCCAGCAACTACAATTTTTGTAGTTTTTTTTGATTTATTGATTCTTTGAAAATGCTCAATGGCATGTTGAGCTTTGGTCGATAAAATTTCATTAATAGTTTTTTGAAAAGAGGCTGACATATCTTTTTTAAATTTTTCAGTACATTTATTTTCTGCTACCACATTAGCCACCGCTGATTTGAGACCAGCAAAAGAGAAGTGACAATTCTTTTCATTGATTAGGGGTAAGGGTAACTTGAATTTATTTTCATCTCCTTCTTTGGCATATTTTTCGATTTCGGGTCCACCTGGATATTCCATTTTTAAAAGACGAGCAGTTTTATCAAACGCTTCGCCTAAGGCATCATCAATGGTTGTGCCGATGCGTTTATAGTTATTAAATTTTTTGATTATTGTAAATTCAGTATGTCCACCAGAAACTAAAAGTAAGAGATATGGAAACTCAATCTTTTGTTCGAGCTTAATAGACAGGGCATGGCCTTCCAAGTGATTGACAGCGATGAATGGTTTTTTGAGGGATGAAGCTAGAGTTTTTCCAGCAACAACACCGACTAACAACCCGCCAAGTAAACCAGGACCCGCTGTTGAAGCGATGGCATGAATGCTACGGAATGTAATGCTTGCCTGATCAAGAGCCATTTTAATTAATTTATGAATGACGTCTGAGTGAGCTCTTGCAGCGAGCTCTGGAACAACCCCTCCATAGTCTTTATGAACATCGAGTTGAGATTTTACAATGTTTGAAAGGACTTTAATCTTATCTCCTGTTTTCTCTACAACTGATACTGATGTTTCATCACAACTGGACTCGATCCCAAGGACCCTGATTTTTTTCATAGTCATAATTTATAAAAATCCACTTAAATTAAGTATACTTTAAGTGTTATATCTTTAATTATAAACCTAACGTAGAAAATGTTCGATATTATAATGTATGTCTGAATCGCAGAAAATTGTAGTAGGGATTCGCAGCAGCAACTTATCTAAATCTCAGACTAATCTCTTGATTCAGGAACTGCTCAAACAAGACCCAAACTTGAATAAGGAAGTCTTTGATATAAAGACAATCAAAACAACAGGAGATGTCCATAATACGCATCGATTAGACCAAATTGGTGGAAAAGGTCTTTTTATCAAAGAAATTGAGGAACAAATCATATCGGGTAAAATTGATATTGGCGTACATTCAATGAAAGACGTACCCGCTCAGGATGTTTATCCAGATCTTGATATTATTTGTTGGATGCAAAGACATAAAACAAATGACGCATTAATAACTAATTCAGGAAAAAGTTTTATGGACTTACCAGCGGGCAGTGTAATTGGCACCAGTTCTATAAGGCGACGTTCGCAAGTTTTGAGTTTACGAAAAGATATATCAATCAAATTACTGAGAGGCAATGTCGATACGCGCATTCAAAAACTTAGAAATAACGAATATGACGCTGTCATATTAAGTCTCGCTGGATTAGTCCGATTAGATTTAGATCATTTAGTCACTGAAGTATTAGAGCATAATTTATTTTTACCAGCCGCTTGCCAGGGCGCTGTTGGTGTGCAGGCCCTCAAAGGCAGTGAAGTAAAAAAAATATTAGCACCCATTAATGATCTTAAAACTCAAACAGAATGTATGGCTGAAAGAAGAGTTTTAAAAAATATAAATGCAAACTGCAACAGTCCTGTGTCAATTTATGCAAATATAAATGAAAATAACATATCGCTTAAATTTGAAATGTTTGATCATCAAGGAAATAAAATTTTTAAAAAATCAGAGGAAGATTTAAAAGAAAACTATTTAAAATTATGTGATGAACTCAGCAAGGAGATCATTAATGCTTTAGGTCAAACGAAAATAAATGAATTGGATAATTTAAAAAGTGATTTTAATTACACGCCCTAGAAAAAACTCTTTAGAGTTTCAAAAAAAATTAGAAAAATTAAAAATTAATTCTGAGATTCAAGAACTATCAAAATTTAAAATTTTTAAAAGAAAAGTTTCTCTATTTAATCGTGTAATACTTATTACCAGTCCAAGATCTCTAGATTATCTTGTCAAAACTAAAACCATAGAAAGTTGTAAAAAAAACGAATTTATGGTTATTGGAAAAAAAACAACTCAACGTCTCAAACAATTGGGATGTCAAAAAATACTCATTTCCGCAAAAGACAGTACAGACTTAATCAATAAATCTAAGTCCATATTAAATGAAAGAAGTGATGTGCAATTTTTATGTTCTAATGTGTACAATAAAGAACTTGTTAGATCGTTACGAAAGATGAAATATAAAATTTCATTAGTGAGGGTCTATGAAACGATCAAAGTCAAAAAATTAAAAAAATCAGTTATAAATTACTTAAAGATTAATAAATTTTCTGCCGTTGTATTTTTCTCTAAGTATTCACTTATGGTTTTTCTTGAGCTCTGCAAATTAGAAAAGGTTTCAAAATCCTCTCTGAAAAAAATAAATTACATATGTGTCAGCCAGCGTGTTGGGGAATATGCTGAAAAAATTGGCTATAATGTTCATTATTCTCTTAATCCGTCTGAACAATCAGTCCTTGGCTTAATTAAGAATTTGAAGCTAAAGTAATAAATATCATTAAATTACAATGATTAAGCGCGAATTTAGTGTTCTATAAATAAAAATTATACTTTTATAAAAGCACCTTTAATTGCTTGACTAAAGTTGTTTTTTTCAGTTCAATGGCAGAAATTTGTTAGTTATCATGCTAACGAATAGTTTTATATTTTAGGGGGAGACTAAATGTTAAATAAATCAATCACGTCACTCTTATCTGCACTAGTTTTTGCAGCTTTGAGTATCACTCCATCAAATGCACAAGAGGTTAATCTTGGCGGTTTTAATGGAAACGTTTCGACAGTTGTAACTCACGGTATTGCTGTAAGAGCTTCAGACAACAATTGTATGTTGGTCAGTGGTGCTGCTAACGATCAAACAGACGCAATGAAAGCTTTAGTTGGTGGTTCACCATATAAAGGTAATGGTGGATGTAACTACAAAAGAGAAGATGGAGTTGCCGCAACTACCACTGGTAGAGAAATAAGCATTGGATCTGTTGCAAGTGATGATGGAAGATTGAATTTTCAACAAGGTGATGTAATTGATGCTGGTCAAACACTATCAATTAGCTTTATTGGAAGTAATGCGAACGGTGTAAGTTTATCTCTTTCTGGTGTTGCTATGGTTAACCCATTAATAGATATTAACGATGTAGCGTTTAAGACTCTTTCAAGCCAAGCCGAAGAACATTTGGAAAATGATTTTAAACTAGGTAATGCCTATATATCAGCGCCAGTCTCTTCAAACGTTGATTTAACACTTGGTAGTTATGTTCAAAGTCAAGGTGCTTCTGCATTGTTTCCTATTGGTGTAAACGTAGTTAATTCTGTTTCTCTCCCGATACTACGATCACCTGGCGCTCAATTAAAAGATGCTCTTCTGCCACAAGCTATGGTTGGTGCTTCAATGTATCTTGATGGTGGTGTAACCTTAGATGCTTACTATCAACTTGAACAAAAAGAAGTTGAGTTAGATGCAGCGGGTACATTTTTTGGTAGTGATCTTGTAGGTGTTGGTAATAGAACCGGCATCATCAGTGCAGCCAATGTAAATGAAAATGCAACATTACCAATTGATAGTAACTATTTTGATGTTTCTGAGTGTATTAAAGGTGTATCAGTTTCAGATTTATCTGACCTCGCGAGTGATGATGGATTATGTGACTCATCCAATGCAGATCACCTTTGGGGTGAAAATGAAGATGGATGGTCTATTTTCCATGATATACAAGATACGTACTTTGGTTCAGGATATGCTTCCAATGGTCTTGCTGTTCAAGCTGGCGTAGCTGGAAGTATTCCGGCTGTATTCCAAGGTGTAGCATCTAATGCTAGTTTAGATGGTCAATACGATTTAATGGCTGGACATGCTTCTAGCGCTAACACGACCCAAACAACTACAACTGTGAGAGATGCATTTACGCGTCTTTATTCTCAATACCCAGGTCAAGGTGACATGCCGGGTCTTCTATATATAAGAAGAGCTCCGGACACTCTTGCTAAGGACAGTGGGCAGTTCGGTTTAAATCTGACTGGATATGCTGATAATATTGGTCAAGGTGTTGATTGGGGACTCTATTATAATAATTCTCACAGTAATTCGCCGAGAATTAGAATGTTGGCAATCACTGATGGATACGCAACTGATATGTTTGCAATGTTAAACAATTTAGTTACTGCTGCTCCAAATGGACTTGCTCAATTGGATCATACAAATGGTACTGTAACTGCCACAGAACGAGCAATTGCAACAATTGCAACTGGCCCTTCTGTTTGTTTTTTAGCTAATTCGACTACAGGAGCTTGGATGGGTGGTGCAGGAACTGCTGCGTTAAATGCAAGTGCACCAACTCACTTACATGATCCATCACGTTGTTATAAATTTCAAGCGTTTGCCACTGAGTCAGGTAACGCACTCTATGCAGGTGCAACTATTGCTGGAATTCAAGGTGCTACTCTTGGTGCGATCTCAACGTTATCTTTTGCAAACGCTGGTAGATATCAACTTTACTACCCAGAGGATATTGAAACATTTGGTGCCTCTGCATCTACAACAATCAACGGTTGGGCAGTTGCAGGTGAAGTTGCTTTCAGACCTGACTTTCCAATGCAAATTGCACCTAGTGACCTAACGATGAATTTGATCGATAGTACTTATGGTACTGCTGTTCAAAGTACAGTTGCGGCTCTGGCTGTTTCAGCTTTGATGCCTGCAGTTAATTCTACAAAATGGTCTGCTGCACCTAATTGTGACATAAGTTCAGCTACTGGCACTTCATCATTAGCAATGTCTGGTTACAGTGTTTGTGACGGAACAGCAGAATTTGACGCGTGGTCAGTAACTGCTAACTTTGTTAAAACATTTACCGCTTCAGAACCTTTTGTTGCAAATGCTGGTGCTGATGGCGCAACATTATTAGTCGATTTTGGTTATGTTGGTGTTCCAGATCTTAATTATGCTCAAGGTGTTGTCGCATCTGGTCAATTCCAAGGCGCTCATGATGTATACCGAAATGGTTGTAATAACAACTATCTTGGAAACTACGCTTTAACAATTCAATCAAATGGATTGTTTGGTGATGACTACTGTGAACAAGCTGCAGGTCCAGATAAAAATGCTATGGCATATAAAATCCGTGGATCGTTGACATATAACAACTTTAACAACTCAGCGTGGTCATTTAGTCCTTCCTTTGGGTTCAACCATGACTTCTCTGGTAACGCTCCTTCATCATTAGGTGGATTCGTTGAAGACAGAATGAGTGCTTCAGCAACTGCAAGATTCACTAATGGGGGCATGACTACAAGTATTAGTTACCAAATGGAGATGGGGGACGAATTAGTCAACTCTAGTACTGATAAGGACTATGTCTCTGCAAACTTCTCATATGCATTTTAATTTAGGGAAAGGATAAAATGAATATCATGAAAATAAAAAAATTAATCGTGTCACTGATTGCTGTCTTGGCATTTTCAGTATCATCTGCATCTGCTGATGGACACATAAAATATTCTGTTACAGCAGATAATGTATCGGAATATTCAAACATGTTAACTCCTGGTATGATGAATATGTTTTCTGCGTACCCTGAAACTTTCCGTATGGATGTATATGAATCAGGTGGCAATTGCACAATGGCCTCAGACATAATGGCTATAAGTGAATCAAATGGTACTATGATTAACGATAATGAGGGATTTGAGGTTCCAAATATGGGACAAATACCTTTTCCTGATCCTTCCCATGCCCAACACTTTGTATGGAATTACAGAATGTTTGCAGGTTCAGTTAGTGCAGTTGATAGAATACAAACTTCAGCTCGTGTAACGGCTGATGGAAATATAACTACAGGTCAACAAGAAACTACAATTTCTTTCCCTATAAATCCAAACACAAAAACAATGTATGCAGACAAGAATATTTTTGCATTGTTTATGCAGAAAAACTTAGGCCCACCAAGAAGCGCGGGTACAGTGACACTCGTGCATGACTTTATTGATAGTTACATGCAACCTCGTAAAGCTTGGCAATACAGCCCAGCTACACGTAGAGTAAGAAGAGCGCCAGATATTTCTTATGACTCTCTTACAGCTGCAGGTGGTGGTATCCAAACAATTGACTCTTATGGTGGATTTAATGGAGCACAAGACAAATATGACTGGTCTTATGAAGGCATGAAAAAAATGATTGTTCCAAACAACAACGACATGCTTGCAGACTCAACAATTGAAAATACTTTCACTCCTAATCATCCAAATCCGGATGTAGTTCGTTTTGAGGAAATGGATGTTCATATTGTTCACGCGCAACTAAAACCTGGTCAAAGACATCTATATGCATCAAGAACTTTCTACTATATGGATGGTAATCCAGGAATGCTTCTTTACCATGACATGTATGATGGCAATCAAGATTTAATGCGCGCAAGTTACCAAACAACTGTCCAAGGTAATATGGGTGGTGAAGGTCTTGAAGACACTACATGTAATGTGCAAGGTGAATACACTTTTGACTTTGCAACGAGAACTTATGTTGGAACAAACTTATTTGGTCCTGCAGTTCAGCCTCGTGGATCAATCTACAATGGTGAAGAGAAAGCTGTTAGCTTCTATACTCCAGACGGTTTAAGAAGATACGCAAGGTAAGCTCTTTACCACTAACAATAATTAAGATAAAACCCGACTTGAATTTTTTAAGTCGGGTTTTAATTTATTTAAAACAATATGTTCCGCACGCTAACTATTTTATTCACTTTTTTACTTCTCAATGTAGGTTCAGTATCTTCATCAAACTTTAATTATGGATCAGGCTATGCTGCAAAATCAGTGCTAGCATCACAGTCTCTAATTAACGCAATGGATAAAGTAGATAATAGAATTTATGCGGTGGGAGAGCATGGAATTATTTTGTATTCTGATGATCTTGGCAATAGTTGGATTCAAGCTGACAGTGTACCCTATACAAGCACATTAACTGATATCAGTTGTTCAAGTAAGCAGTCGTGTTGGGTGACTGGCCATGATGCAACCATACTTCATTCAAATGATTATGGTAAAACTTGGGTTAAGCAATACGAAGATGTTGATTGGGACGCACCACTACTTTCAATACATATGTTTGATGATAAGGAAGGCATTGCAATAGGAGCATTCGCCCTTTCATTAAGAACGGAAGATGGAGGTAAAACATGGGGCTACTTGTTTCTTGATGATGATGAATTCCAGCCACATCTAAACTTTACTTACGCTGATGCACAAATTTGGAGGAAGTCAGCTCAAAATGAAGTTTATGCTGTTGGAGAGTTAGGGAAATATTATATTTCAGATGATAGGGGTTTAAATTGGCTTGCGGTTAGTACCGACTATGAAGGTTCATACTGGGCAGGCATAAAAGTTGATGACGGGCAGTCTCTTCTTCTGGGTATGTCCGGAAACCTTACCTTGATTACACAGTACGGACAGGATGATAGAATACCAAGTGACGCAATTACAACATTAGCTTGTTATGAGAGTGGATATTTTTCAGGCGAGTGTAAGACTCTAGCTTTTAAAAAGCTTAATATAGGTTCAAAAAATAGCTTAACCAATGCAGTTACTCTTGATGACGGACGTATCGCGATGAGTGGCAATGGAGGAGCGATTTCAATTATTGATTTATACAGAAAAAAAAATATAGAAACATGTGTGAGGTCTGATCGTTTAAGCAACACTTCAGTTGTATATTTAGGAAGTGATGAATTTCTATTGGCTGGAGAGAAAGGCTTTAGAAAGCACAGTATGATTGAATGCTATAATAATTACTCATCAGAAGATACAAGTTCTCAGGACAGTTATTTTAAATTAGATTTAGGATAGGATGGGACGAGTACAGGACAAAGTTGCAATTATCACTGGCGCAGCTTCTGGACTCGGATTTGCCGCAGCACGTATGCTTCTAGAAGAGGGAGCAAAAGTAGTACTTACCGATGTAAATCGTGAAGTATTAGACTCAATGCCAGATCGCCTGAATGACTTTAGTCAGTCTCAATTCCAGACTTTGTTTCATGATGTTACCCAAGAAGACTCATGGATTGAATTAATAAATAAAACAGAGAATGATCACGGAAAAATAAATATTCTTGTGAATAGTGCTGGGATTAGTCTTGGTGCTGATGTTGTGTCAACTGATTTTGATATATGGAAAAAAGTGCACCACGTTAATCTTGATAGTGTTTTTCTTGGCTGCAAGTATGCAGTTCCAGTCATGGGTAAGTACGGGAATGGATCAATAATTAATATTTCATCAATTTCAGGTATTGTTGCGGGCTGGAATACAGCTGCCTATAATTCATCTAAAGCAGGTGTACGTCACCTCTCTAAATCAGTAGCCTTATTTTGTGCAAAGAAAGGGTATGATGTGAGATGTAACTCAATTCATCCAGCTTTTGTAAACACACCTATTCTTGATCCAATAAAGCAAGCTTTTGGCGAAGCTGAAGCTGTTGCAAAATTATCAAGGCAAATTCCAATGAATAAAATTGGTGATACAGATGACGTGTCTTATGCTATTTTATATTTGGCGTCAGAAGAGTCTAAATTCATGACAGGTTCAGAGATTGTTCTTGATGGTGGCCTAAGCGCAATGTAGTTTCATAGTTTAAGCTATGAATAAAAAAACTGCATTAATGGTTGTTCATCAACCAAGATCAAGCACAGGAGATGTTGGCATCAAGTTAAGAGAGAGAGGCTATACTCTTGATGTTAGAAGGCCAGTCATTGGTGAAAAGCTTCCAGAAAATATGGATGAGCATGATTTAGCAGTCATATATGGTGGACCGCCAAGTGCTAATGATGATCTTGATTATATAAAATACGAGATAGATTGGATATCCAAAGTACTTGAATCCAATAAGCCATTCCTGGGTATATGTTTAGGTGCTCAAATGCTGGCAAAGAACCTTGGAGGGTCAGTTCAAAAATCTCAAGATCTCACGCTTGAAATTGGTTTTTTTGACATCAATCCCACAGGAGACGGCCATAAGATGTTTCAAAGTCAGAAAAAGTTTTTCCAGTGGCACCGAGAAGGTTTTACCGTGCCCCAGTCATGCGAAATTCTAGCTAAGGGTGATCTATTTAGAGAGCAGGCATTTCGATATAAGAATGCTTTAGCTATACAATTTCATCCTGAGGTTAATTGGAAGATGCATCTTCGTTGGCTGTACTATGCAGGCTATATGCTGAAAGAAAAAGGTGCACAAAATCGACGTGAACAACTTACTCATCGACTTAAACATGGTAAAAAAATAAATTTATGGTTAGAATCCTTTTTAGATAACTACTTATTGAAAGACATTAATTCATGAATTCACTCATTATTCTCTTTGATCAAGTTATCAATCTTTATACATGGGTATTAATCATCAATGTCATTTTTAGCTGGTTGTTGGCAATGAATATCTTTAATACCCAGAATAGAATTATTATTGCTGTTTATTATGGAACAAAAAAGTTAACTGACCCATTGCTTAACCCAATAAGAAACTTTTTGCCAAATCTGAGTGGGATTGATATATCTCCAGTTATTTTAATCTTGATTTTGTACTTCATTAGAAATCTACTTTTTGAATATTTTTATATGACAACTGCATTATAAATTATGGATGAAAATAAATTAATTGATGGAAAAAAAATTGCTGCTGATTTGCGTGCAGAAACTGCAGTAAAAGTTGAGGCTTTTAAAAAAGATTTTAACAAAGTTCCTACCCTTGCAGTTGTCTTAGTGGGTGAAGATCCAGCTAGTCAGGTTTATGTAAAGACTAAAACAAAAATGGCTAAAGAAATTGGAATGGATGTGGAAGACCATTTTTTAGATACTAGCGTTGCTGAAACTGATTTATTGAAGCTTATTGATGATCTTAACAAAGACGACAAAGTGAACGGTATACTGGTTCAATTACCACTGCCATCACATATAGACTCAAGAGCAATCATCGATTCAATTGATCCCATTAAAGATGCAGATGGATTTCATGCAGTAAACGTTGGTAGAAACTCAATTGGTGGAGACCTTTTAAATAAAACATTTACCCCGTGTACTCCTCTTGGCTGTTATCTGATGTTAAAAAGATCTGTTGCTGATCTTAAAGGGATGCACGCTGTCATTATTGGCAGATCCAATATCGTTGGGAAACCTATGGCACAATTGCTTTTAGAGGAGTCTTGCACCGTGACCATTGTTCACTCAAAAACAAGAAATATTCAAGAGCTTACCAGGCAAGCAGATATTGTTGTTGCGGCGGTGGGAAGACCACTGATGGTTAAAAAAGATTGGATTAAAGAAGGTGCGATAGTTATTGATGTCGGCATCAATCGTGTTGATCATCCGGAAAATCCAGGCAAAACAAAACTCGTTGGCGATGTCGATTTTGATGAAGTATTAAGTGTAGCTTCAGCAATAACCCCAGTACCTGGCGGTGTTGGACCTATGACAATCGCATGTTTATTGAAGAACACAGTTGACGCTGCCATACGGCAGCAACAATAATTATTTTTTCTCTCTTAATCTCAAAGCATTCAGCTTGATAAAGCCTTCAGCATCTTTTTGTGAGTAGATGTCATCTGATTCAAAAGTTGCTAGATTAGGATTATACAAACTCATTGAGGATTCACGGCCTGTAATCATTGTATTGCCTTTATAGAGTTTTAGTCTGACTTTACCTTCTACATTTGCTTGAGATTTATCAATCATGGATTGCATCATTTCTCTCTCTGGTGAAAACCAATAGCCGTTGTAGACTAATTCTGCATACTTAGGAGACAGTTCATCTTTCATATGTGCTGCTTCTTTGTCTAATGTGATGCTTTCTATGGCTCTGTGTGCGTGATAGAGGATTGTTCCCCCGGGTGTTTCGTATATTCCTCTAGATTTCATGCCGATATATCTATTTTCAACCAAATCGACCCTACCAATACCATGTTTTCCGCCCATCTCGTTCAAGGCTTTCAATAATTCAAAAGGTGTCATGCTTTGTCCGTTTAAAGCGCAGGCATCACCCTGTTTAAATTCTATGGTGATCTCTTCTGGAGTATCTGGTGCAATTTCAGGGGATACAGATCTCGTATATACATAATCAGGAGCTTCTTCCCAAGGATCTTCGAGGACTTTGCCCTCAGCAGAAGAGTGCAAAATATTTTCATCAATACTAAAAGGTTGTTCACCTCTTTTATCTTTTGCAATTTCAATACCGTATTGATCAGCATACTCAACTAAAGATGTTCTGGATGTAAGATCCCATTCTCTCCATGGACTGATAATTTTTATGTCTGGTTTGTGATAATAATAACCCAACTCAAATCTAATTTGATCGTTACCTTTGCCAGTTGCACCATGCGAAACAGCATCAGCTCCTACTTTGTTCGCAATTTCAATTTGTTTTTGTGCAATCAAAGGTCTCGCAATAGATGTGCCTAAAAGATAATAGCCCTCATAAAGTGGATTGGCTCTGAACATAGGAAAAACATAATCTCGAACGAATTCTTCTTTGAGATCTTCAATGAATATTTCTTTAACACCTTGCTGAGTTGCTTTTTTCTCAACCATATTATAATCTTCATCTTGGCCTAAGTTTGCGGTAAACGTAACTACCTCGCACGAGTAGGTTTCTTTAAGCCATCTTAATATAACGGATGTATCGAGCCCACCTGAGTAAGCAAGAACAACTTTATTTACTTTATCCATGATTTCTTAGTTCACTTTTTCTTACTTTAATACTTGAAGACTTGAGTTGACCGCATGCTGCCATAATATCTTGTCCTCTTGTTTTTCTAACAGGGCTTGCATAACCTGCATTTTTAATGATGTCACTAAATTTCTTAATTTGCTCTTTATCAGAGCATTCATAAGGTGAATTAGGCCACGGATTAAATGGGATTAGATTAATTTTTGCTGGAATTCCTGAAATTAATTTAACCAATTTCTGTGCATCGGCCACGCCATCATTGACCCCTTTGAGCATCACATACTCAAAAGTAATGCGCTTTGCATTTTTAGCTCTTGGATATTCTCTGCAAGATTTAATTAATTCTTTTAAGGGAAATTTTTTATTAATTGGCACGATCTCATTGCGTAATTCATCGTTTGTTGCATGTAACGATATCGCAAGCCTTGAATCCACTTCTTCCCCCCATTTCATTATTTCAGGGACTATGCCTGATGTACTCAGTGTTATTCTCTTCGTTGATAGCTGAATTCCCTCCTTATCACCCATAATTTCTGCAGCTTGTTTGACATTTTTATAATTATAGAGAGGCTCCCCCATTCCCATGAAAACAACATTTGATATCTTTCTTCCATGTTTATTGGACCAATCAGATAGTTCATCCTTAGCTACCAATAATTGTGAAACAATTTCTTCACTGGTTAAATTACGTACTAACTTTTGCGTTCCTGTGTAGCAAAATGTACAATTCAATGTACAGCCTACTTGTGATGACACACACAAAGTTCCTCGATTGTCTTCGGGAATAAAAACTGTCTCTATGAGATTTCCATCGTTGAGTTTGAATAACCATTTTTGTGTTCCATCAGTAGATTTTTCATGTGTTTGTATTGTAGGTCTTTTAATTTGATAATAGTGAGGGAGTGATGATCTTAATTCCTTAGAGATCGAACTCATTTTTTCAAAATCAGTCTCGCCTTTATTATAAAGCCAGTGCCATATTTGCTTAGCACGAAATTTATCTTTTGCATCTATGAGGTCATTGGCGAGCAAAGACTCATATATCTCTGATTGACTTAGTCCAATTAAGTCTGATTTTTCATCTGTCATGATTGTTTATGAGCAGGCTTTGTCGATCGCCGCCAATGCTTTTGTAAATCCAATGAGTGAATATGTATCTGTTATTTTTGTTCCTCTGCTTGAGATACTTTTTACTTTGACGCGTGCCCCATTCTTCATATCTTTGATGAGTTGTTGATCATTTTCTCCATTTGCTAGCCAGGCTCTTGATTCAACAGTGAAAAATTTATAGTTGCTGTTATTAATGCTGACCTCAACCATACTCTTTGGCTTGAAAGTGAAGCCCGTATCTACACTCGCTTCATGAGAGGTTCCATCTTCTTGAAAGTTTGTAATCATGAAAGCATGTTCTCCTCGATTTAAGTCTGAGGGATTGGTTGCAATCGGTTTTGAAATTATGTAGCAAATCTTTGATGCACCATCTTTAAATTCTTTTGCTTGCCAAGATCCATTTTTGCCAAAAGAGCCAAGATGTACGACGTCCATTACTGCAAAAGCATTTATTGAACTCAGCAGCAATATTGATAGAATAAGACTGAAATTAACAAATTTCATATTGAGTAATTTATATCGAGATTCATAATTATGAAAGCAATTGTTTGTAAAGAATTTGGGCCTCCAAGTTCGTTGGTTTATGAGGATGTTGAAGTTCCTGAACTAAAGAAGAGTCAAATATTGGTTGATGTGCATGCTGCTGGAGTTAATTTTCCTGATACCTTAATCATACAAGATAAGTATCAAGTAAAACCTCCACTTCCTTTTTCACCAGGAGGTGAAATATCAGGAACCATTAGCGCAGTTGGTGAAAGCATCATAGATTGGAAAGTTGGCGATGAGGTTGTAGCGATGACAGGTTTTGGAGGTTTCAGAGAACAAGTAGTTGTCAGTGCAGGACAAATTTATAAAAAACCAAGCAGTATGGACTTTACCACAGCCTCTTGTTTTACATTGACTTACGGCACATCACAATACGCATTAAAAAATCGTGGCCAACTCAAAGCAGGTGAAACTTTATTGGTTTTAGGAGCAGCTGGCGGTGTTGGTATATCAGCGGTTGAAATTGGTAAAGCTCTTGGCGCTAAAGTTGTTGCAGCTGCATCATCAGATGAGAAATTAGAAGTATGCAAACAGTACGGCGCAGATGAAGTGATTAATTATGGTGGCTATGATTTAACAGATCGTGATCAAGTTAAACAGTTTAGAAGTGAAATCTCTAAAGCAACAGGTGGCAAAGGACCAGACGTTATCTATGATCCCGTTGGAGCTGATTTTACCGAGCCCGCATTAAGAAGTATTGCTTGGAATGGACGTTTTTTAGTTATTGGTTGGGCAGCGGGTCATATACCTAAAATACCCATGAATCTTTATCTGATTAAAGGATGTTCAGCGGTTGGCGTATTTTGGGGCCAATTTACAGCTTTAGAGCCACAAAATCATTTGGACAATATGAACCAACTGACGAGCTGGTATGAAGAAGGTAAATTAAAAGCACCTGTTACAGAAGTTCTCCCACTTGAAAGAGGACAAGAAGCTCTTGAAACAATTTTAGCCCGTAAGGCTACTGGAAAAATATCACTAACTACCTCTTTTTATAAATCTTAGGTGTCTACCTTAGACACGCTGGTTTTAGGTACCAGTGAGGGCTCACATCACAAATAGAGTCATTTCAATTAGTTATAGTCATTTTTTAATAAGGATCGGACTGTCTACTGACACTATACTGACACTTCGTGATTAAATAATCATGATTTGTGGGGTATGATTTTGTATGTATAAGATAATTCTAAAAGAAAAAATAAATAGAGGCGAACTGACAAAGTATATATTTGACTGTGGAAGCTTAAACAAAAGAGAAAATGTTATTTTTGAGAAAGACGCTGAGCATTGTCTCAATATTTTCTGCAATGAAACAATTAAACAAAAAATAAGTTATAATTTAGATGTTTCATTAATTTACACCGTCACTATCGAAGATTATTTTGCAGAAAGTTTAGATAAAGGAGAATTTGCTGACCAAATTGGAAAAGTAAACAAATTAGTTCATTTAGAGTTAAAATTGCCAATTTTAAAATTATTTAGAAAAACTGAATATGATTTGAAAGATGAACATAAGGACTTAGATGACCCTAATGAATTAGTTCAATATTTTCCTAGAAACTACTTAGATACAACTGAAGGACCGAGAGTACTCAATATAAATCCAAATATATTAAAATGTGAAAATCGAGATATCATAATAGATAAATTTCTTATAAATTGTAGAAATTTTGTCAGTGAAATTTGTTTTGAGTCAGATGAATTTACTTATTACAAAGACTTAAATTATCATAAAATAATCTTTGAAAAATGTAATGAACTTGGATTTGTTGGCCTTCCTGACGCCATGTTAGAAGAATTCTTTACACCGTTAGCAAATTTCTGTTCGGAAAAATATTTATTACGTGACCTAAATGACTCTGAAAAAATGGAAAAATACCGAGAATGGATTGATAATCACAGTAGAAATGAAGACATTATAAGAGAAAGGCTTAATAATCCTAATTGGAAATATGATAGTTTCTGGAATCTCCAAGAAGACCCAGAGCTTTCTGATTTAGAAGAAAAATGGATGCGAAAATTATATGAAACTTTATATGATGACCTGAAAGAAGAACATAGTGCTGTGGTTCACTATGAATTTTAATAATAGAAACAGTCCTAACAATGAATACATATTTCACATTGAGTTGATCAGTGACATTTTCATTGACACTATATTGACACTTTGAAATTAATTTATGCTTATATTTGTCCAAGTAAAAGTTATGATTGTAAAATGATATTTGGGAAAATTAAAACTCATTATGCCAATTTGTATAAAAAATTATCAATTGGAGTTTCTGCAATTTTTGCTTTACCAGCTTCAAGGAAATTGGAAAAACAATTTGATGGATTAATAGATGATACCCCATCAGAATATGACAAACACATAGATAAAATTTTCAATGAAACAGGTATTGGAGGCGGTTATCATCGCCATTTTGATGAAAGTCATTCACCACTTAAAATGTTGGAAAAAGTAAGAGAGACATTTAAAGAAGATACTTTGTCAGATGAAGTAAAAAATTATGTAATTTCACTTTTAAAAGATTTGCAGACAATTAATGGCATACCTTTGTTTAACATAAGTGATAAACAAAAGTTTGACGATATTGCTAATTATATAAATTCTACATTTGGTATTAAAAAGAGTTGGATTATGGACATCATGTCCGTAAATATGGCGGAGGTATTTATGGCAACTGTCGGAGCATTAGCACTTATATATAATTGGAGTGATAAGGAAAAACTTGAATTTAAATCTGAAATCGCATCTAGTATGGTTCTATCCTCATTGATAGCCGCAAATCCATTACTTTTAATAGTTTCAGTAATATCTCTTGGAACGACTTATACTCAAAAGAAAGCAAAAAAAGAAATGAATAAGGGGACTGTCACTGGTCTCGCTTCGACAGGATCATTCTTGATCACTGCTAATCTTTTTGCATCTCCGCTAATTGGAGTTATCTTCGGGTTTGCTGTAGCAATTGCAATTAGAAAAAATATAAAAAAATATAAAACTGAAGACATATTACCAGAGATAAGAAAACTTACAAAAAAACATGAAGAGCTAATAAAGGGTGCAGCAATAGGAGCTGCTTTTGTTGCAATTACAGGTATTTAGAGAGTAATAATGGTTGATGTAAACTGTTGAGAAATAGTCTATTTTGCATTTTCTATTAATCGCGGATATGGTGGAATTGGTAGACACGCTGGTTTTAGGTACCAGTGAGGGTCTACAGCACAAATTAATTTATTCCAATCAGTTATAATTACTATTAATAATATTTACTCTGTTTACTGACTTTTCATGATTAAATTATCACAATTTATGGTGTATGATTTAAGTATGAAAAGATTACTTCTACCTCTCATGTTGGTCTTTGTATTTTCGTCTTCAGTTTTTTCAGATGAATGCATTAGTGGTGACTGTTTCAATGGGTATGGAACATACGTATGGACTACAGGTAAACCCGCTGGTGACAAATACGTTGGAGAAAATAAAAATAATTTACTTCATGGACTAGGTGTCTACTATTATGCCAATGGTGATAAATATGTTGGTGAATGGAAAAACAATTATAAACATGGCCAAGGAACTTACACCTATGCCGATGGTGAAAAATATGTTGGTGGACTTAAAGATGACTCAATGCATGGCCAAGGAACTTACACCTATGCCGATGGTGAAAAATATGCTGGTGAATTTATAAATGGTAAATATGATGGACAAGGAACTTACTTTTTTGCTGATGGTACAAAATACATAGGTGAATACCGGGACGGCAAACGTGACGGACATGGTATTGAGGATTGGACAGATGGTTCAAAATACATGGGAGAATGGAAAGATGATAAGTATCATGGACAAGGCATCCTTAATTATCCTGAAGGTGGAAAATACATTGGTGCATGGAAAAGTGGTAGTAAGCATGGAAATGGTACTGAGACTTGGACAGATGGTTCAAAATACGTTGGAGAATGGAAAGATAGTAAAATGCATGGCCAAGGAACTTACACCTATACCGATGGTGAAAAATACATTGGTGGATTTAAGGATGGCTTATTTAATGGACAGGGATCACTAATCGATTCAAATGGCTCAACACTTCATAGTGGTGAATGGAAGGATGATGAGCCTGTTTTCTGATCTAAATCTTTCGGATAATATACTGACACTTCATGATTAAATAATAATCACTTAAGACTTATTTTTTTTGTCAGTTAAATAATCGTATGATGATTTAATAATATAAACTGAAAATAGACTTACTAAAATTAAATTGACCAAATTTATTTTTTCGTAGTCTGTTATGACAACAAAGATTATATTACTGAATATAATAATTATTGCGAAAACAAAAGGTGCAAATAGGATGATGGTTCTATTTTTTTTATGTTTTATTGGGAATAAATTTATTAAAAATAAAGTTATAATTAATGGAGTTATAATAAATAAAAGTAACGCTGTAAGAGAATTAATATCATTCTTAAGTATTGGACCTAATGACAAAAAGTAAAGTATTATTGAAACAATACCAAGCACATATACAGCTGATGAAATAAAGTAATATCCAAAATTATAAAGATAAGCTGATGAATATCGTTCAAATAAAAAGTCATTTCTTATCAAAAAATATGTATAACTATAAAGCACATATAAAATAATAATCGTGCTTGGTTTTTCATACAAATCAAAAAGATTGCCAGATAAGAATAAACCAAAAACAGAGTGATTAGTAATGCCGGCTGGTTGTGTAAAGCCTCCAAATAGATAAGCAATGAATCCTACCAAAGTAAGAATTAAAGGAACTGCAGCAAATTCGAAAATGCCTTTCATAAGATAAAATCATTGTATCTTTTCAGCTTATATATTGCACTTTAAATATTGCACATTGACAAATTTCACTGACACTATACTGACACATTTTCTATTAATCGCGGATATGGTGACTATTTACTTTTTTGGTTCATTTCTCTGGCCATATCTAAGTCAAGTATTGTTACACCGCCTGAGTCATGTGTGGATAGTGTTACTACTACGGTATTGTAGACATTAAACCATTCAGGATGATGATCTTTCTTCTCAGCATATATGGCCATAGATGTCATCCAACCAAAGGCTTGCATAAAATTTTTGAACTTAAATGTTTTAGTAATCGCGTTACGGCTTTTGACCATTTTCCAGCCTGATAAGCGTTTCAGTTTTTGAGTAACTTCTGTTTTTGTAAGTTTTTTAATCATGGTGATGGGTTTGGTATTTCCTTATGTACATTTCTAATTTCATTCATAATCTCTTTATTTAAATCAAGATGAACACTGTCTATGCAGGCTTTTAACTGATCCATTGTCGTTGCTCCAATTATTGTAGACGTGACAAAAGGTTGTATATCACAAAATCTGATGGCTAATTGAGAGGGATCGAGCTCATATTTTTTTGCAATTTCAACATACATTTCAATCGCCTTCATCGTTTTTTCATTTTTGTATCTATACATTAGAGGGCCGTCGCCAAACAAAGCCATTCTAGACCCTTGCGGCATCTGCCCGTTCAAATATTTTCCAGATAATGTTCCTTGAGCTAATGGTGAATAAGCAAGCAACCCCACTTGTTCATGAGCGGCAACTTCAGAAAGACCAATTTCGAAACCTCTGTTCACTAAATTGTATGCGTTTTGAATTGAAGCCACACGAGGGAGATCTTTGGCTTCAGCATGCTGAAGATACTTCATCGTACCCCACGGAGTTTCATTGGAAAGACCAATTTCCCTAATCTTTCCCTGCTTCACCAGTTCACCTAGCGCTTCGAGCGTTTCTTCAAGTGGAATAGAATCAGAGGTATCCATGTGCTTGTATTCAAGACGTCCTGAAAAAGCGCCAAACGGTCGATCAGGCCAGTGTACTTGATAAAGATCAATATAATCTGTTTGCAGTCTTTTAAGACTGCCCTCAACAGCATAAAAAATTTGTTCTTTATTCAGCCTTGGAATCTCTTCATTCTCTCTTAGCCATGACATTCCCGAGCGTCCTGCTACCTTTGTAGCAAGAATAACTTTATCTCTATTACCTCGTGCCTTAAGCCATGAGCCAATATACTCCTCTGTCAGTCCTTGTGTCTTTGCTTTTGTTGGCACAGCATAAATTTCTGCAGTATCAATAAAGTTGACTTCATGAGCGAGGGAATAATCTAACTGGTCATGTGCATCAGCTTCGGTATTTTGTTCGCCCCAAGTCATCGTACCGAGACAAATAGAGCTTACATCTATATCTGATCGTCCTAACTTTCTGAATTCCATTATTTTACTATTAATCCTAAATCTTCCATTTGTTTAGCTGTTTCTACAACAGCATTTTCAACATTTTCAAAATTAAACTTTAGTATATTTTTAGCATTTTCAGAATTTGTATATTTTGTTTTGCCAACAAATCCTGCAATTACTGCAGCTTCCTTATTAAAAATTCCCATAAGTTTGATTAGAAAGTTTGGTGCTTTTTTGGTTGGTGCTTTTATATATCCATTTCTTTTTAGAATTTCATTCATTTCAGTCAACCACATGTTTCTTTCCGATAAAATAAATCTTTTACCATTCGCATCAGGGTGTGTCATGGCAGCAATATGTGCTTTTGCTGTATCTTTTACAGATACAAACCCTAGATGAACTTGTGGAACAATTGAATATGAACCATCAAGCATTCTTTGAATAAACATATTAGATGATCCCATATCATCTGATAATGAAGGCCCTACAACAAGTGTTGGATTAATTGCGGCAGCTTCAATTTTATCTTCTTCATTAAGTCCTGATAGATAATCCCACATAGCTCTCTCAGCTATAGCTTTGCTCTTATTATATGCACCAATTTTTTGGCTTGGGTCTGTCCAATGACTCTCATCAAACACTTCTTTGACGTGTCCATAGCCTATCGCTGAAAAAGATGAGGTCATAACAAATCTTTTAACCTTATTTTTAACTGCACTCTTTAAAGCACGAAGTAGCCCTTCTTTTGCAGGAATTATGATGTCATCTTCATGATCAGGTGCTTTTTCAGTGAGTGGTGAGGCTATATGCAAGACATAATCACATCCAGTTGCAGCATCATCCCATCCGGCATCACTCATCAAGTCAAGTTCACATGTTTCAAATCTATTTTCTGCGTTCACAACTTTAGCTAGGGCGTTTCTAACTTCTGGTTCTCTCTCTTTAGACCTCATTGAGCCTCTTACATGATAACCAGCCTCAAGTAGCTGTGCTACACAATGAAGGCCGATATAACCCGTTGTTCCTGTAACTAATACTTTTTCCATTGTTAGCTATTTTTTATTTCAGTAATAGATTTTGCATGCTCTATAAAAGCTTGTTCAAGAGGCATTGGTTTCCACTTTAAAATTTCAACAGTTTGAGAATTATCAGTTGGAACAAATTTATCTAACATTGGAACCAAGCTCTTTGTTTGATTATCAATCAAACCAATTAACTTTAACATGAATGATGGAGCTTTTTTCAATTTTATTTTATTGTACCCTGCATTATATAATATTTCAGCAATCTCATACATCCATGTAGGTTTAGTGTGTGCAGCAATAAATCTTTTTCCATTCGCCTCAGGTGTTATCATTGCTTTTAGATGTAGTTTAGCCACATCACGAACATCAACAAAGGGAAAAGATAACGCTGGTATCATTGGAAATTTACCAGAAATAAGTTGCGAGATAATTTGTGTTGATGCACCATCAAGGTCTTTTCCAAGTTGTGGCCCCATCACGCCGCCTGGATTAACGACAGTCATTTCCATTTTATTATCATCACTTTGATCATTAAAGAAATTCCATGCAGCTTTTTCTGCAATAGTTTTACTTTTTTGATAAGGAGTGACGTACTTACTGTTCACATCTGTCCATGTATTATGATCACTAGTGCCAGTTTTCATATGAGAGTTAACTGCTGCAGTTGATGATGTGACAACAACTCTTTTTATTCCCGCTTTCTTTGCTGCAGCAAGAGTTCTTAAGGTACCTTCTTTTGCAGGTTTAATAAGTTCATTTTCATCTTTCGGATTTTCGAGCACAAAAGGTGAAGCTAGATGCATGACGAAATCGCAATCAACCATTGCGTCACTCCAACCATCATCTTTTAATAAATCAAGTTCACAAAACCCCAGATTACTATCATCTACTGCAGTTTTTACTGCGGTACGAACTTCTTGCTCTCTGTTCATGTTGCGGAGGGATCCTTTGACCGCGTATCCATTTTCAAGAAGTTCAATAATGCAGTGTTCTGCTATGTATCCCGAAGCTCCTGTGACTAAAACTTTTTCCATTTTTTCTCCTAAAGTATTGAAATAACTTAATAAAATCTTAACAATTAATTACTTGTATTGATTACTATTATACTTATGTATTAAAATACATATAACAATTTTTACAAGAGGTTTTTAAATATGGACTATCAAACTAGAGCTCAATCAACACCAGCGATCGATGAAGGCCTTAGACAATACATGATGAGTGTTTATAACTATATGGCATCTGGTTTAGCCCTTACAGGTTTAGTGGCGTACATGTTATTTCAAGCTACAGCTGTGACTAGTCCTACAGGTGATATTGTTGGTCTTACCAGTTTAGGTGTAACTTTATATACCGGTCCTATGATGTGGGTTGTCGCCTTAGCACCTCTTGGAATTGTCATGTATATGTCATTTGGCATTAGAAACATGTCAGCTTCACGTGCACAAACTATGTTTTGGATTTTTGCATTTTTGATGGGATTATCTCTTTCTACAATCTTCATTACGTATACAGGCGCTAGTATCGCTCGTGTATTCTTTATAACTGCAAGTACTTTTGGCGCAATGAGTATATATGGGTATACGACCAAAAGAGATCTTACAGGTTTTGGTTCCTTTCTATTTATGGGACTTATCGGAATAATAATTGCATCCATCGTAAATATTTTTATGCAATCACCAGCTCTATACTATGGAATTTCAATTCTTGGTGTATTAATTTTTGTTGGTCTTACTGCATATGATACTCAAAAAATAAAGAATATGTATATGGCTTATGATAGTGCAGAAGTTGCAGCAAAAAAAGCAATCATGGGCGCACTGACACTTTACTTAGACTTTATAAATTTATTTATTATGTTACTTAGACTTTTCGGTCAAAGAAGATAACTCTTAGACAATTCTCTTTAGGGAAAAATCTAAGAAATTTATAATGCTTACTAGCTCATTTGAGTCTTTTAACTTTTTGTAATGTGCATTCAAAAGAAGATATTTTTTTTGTTTCTTTAAGGACTTTTTATTTTTGATAATTTGTAAAAAAGCTTTTTCAAATGTACTTCGATAAATTGAAAAGACAGCTGTATTTTCGTTATGGTCAATCGCATAATCTCTCCAAATTCCATTACTTACGTTTTTACCATAAATAGATAAAATCATATTGAGCTCTATTTTGTTAAAACTAGTTATGCGAGTTTTTTGATCTAATTTTTCATCTCTTGTTTGGGTATTTAAATAGTGGATGACCATGTTATCCAATGTTAACTCGAAAATAATACATAAACACCTAATTTTAGGGAAATTTATTAAAATAACATAGCCATAATGACTTGCATTTGTCTTAAAAATTACGATATAAACCCTAACAATTTTAAAATATGGCAAAATCTGAAAAATTAGAATTCCAAACAGAAGTTAGTCAATTGCTCAAATTGATGATCAACTCTGTTTATTCCGAAAAAGAAGTCTTTATTCGCGAGCTCGTTTCCAATGCATCTGATGCCTGTGATAAGCTCAGGTATTTATCTAATACAAAAGACAAATTACTTAAGGATGATCCTAATTTCTCAGTAAGTATTAATATAAATAAGAAATCAAGTGTGATTTCAATTTCCGACAATGGTGTTGGAATGAATAAAAAAGATCTGATATCAAACCTCGGAACAATTGCAAGATCAGGAACAGCACACTTCTTGAAAGAATTATCAGAGTCTAAAACGAAAGATCTTTCATTAATTGGCCAATTTGGAGTTGGATTTTATTCAGCATTCATGGTTGCCTCTCAAACAAAGGTGATAACAAGAAAAGCTGGAGAAAATAAATTATGGATTTGGGTTTCAGATGGTGAAAGTAATTTTACTATTGAAGAGAGTGAAGATCTTGACCTCTTGCCATCAAATAGAGGAACGACTATTGAATTGGTCTTAACAAAAGAAGCAAAAGAGTATTTAGAAAAGTCAAGAATTGAAAATATTATACGGAAGTATTCTGATCATATTAGTATTCCAATTTTTATAACGGATGGGTCAGAAAAAAAAGATGAAAAGCCTGAGTCTGTTAACTCTGCTTCTGCAATTTGGACGCGCCCCAAAAATAAAATTACAGAAGAACAATATAAAGAATTTTATAATCATGTAGGACAAATGTTTGATGATCCTTGGATGACGTCGCACTATAAAGCTGAAGGAAAAATTGAATACACAGTACTTAATTTTATACCATCATCAAAACCTTTTGATTTATATGAACCAGCTAGAGAAAATAGACTGAAATTGTATGTAAAAAGAGTTTTCATCACCGATAATTGTCCTGAGCTAGTCCCGCCATATTTAAGGTTTATAAGAGGTGTAATTGATTCCGAGGACCTTCCATTGAATATCAGCAGGGAGATGCTTCAAAATAATCCTGTTGTTGCAAAAATAAGATCTTCTCTTGTTAAAAGAACTTTATCAGATTTAAAAAAGAAACTTTTAAAAGATAGAAAATCATTTGAATCATTTTGGTTAAATTTTGGCCCTGTATTAAAAGAAGGAATTTATGAGGATTTTGAAAAGAAAGAGTCCTTATTAGAGATTGCTCTTTTTAAAAATTCTAAATCAAAAGAATTAATTTCGCTTGATGAGTATCTAGAAGGTATGGGTAAAAAACAAAAAGATATTTACTTCATGACTGGTGACAGCTATGAAAATATAATGAATAACCCAAGCTTAGAAGGCTATAAATCTCGGGACATCAACGTATTAATACTGGATGATCCAGTAGATAGCTTTTGGACATCATCTACTCCTCTCTATAAAGAAAAATCTTTTAAGTCAGTTACAAAAGGACTTGATGATTTAGACTCATTTGATAGCAAAAAAGAAAAAGATAATAAAAAAGAAAACAAATCTATCGATCCATTAGTTATATTACTGAAAGAGCAGCTTAAGGATAAAGTTAAAGATGTAAGGATTTCATCGAGGCTGACTGACAGTGCTGTATGTTTAGTGGGGGATGATAACGCTATGGACCCTCATTTGGAAAAGATACTTCAACAGCATAATCAATTAAATCAGGAATTATCCCTAAAGATACTGGAAATTAACTCTGATCATAAGCTCATAAAAAAAATGGCTAAGATGTGTACAAAAAAAGAAGAGATTGGGGAAATTAGTAAAATTGCAACTATGTTGTATGAACAATCAAAAATTTTGGATGGCGAAAAGCCATCTGACCCTGCTGGGTTTTCTAGAGATTTAATTGATATTATTTATTCATCAGTAAAATAAATTTTTATTTACATATGAAATTAAGACTCTTATTTTAAATAAAATTAATTTAGTATATTTTGAAATATAGGAAAAAAATCATGAAAAACATAATTATATCAACTTTAGCATTACTTCTATCATTCACTTCATATTCTGTTGCAGAAGAATTTAATGAAAATCTTTTATATACAGGAACAATTAATAGTGCCTATAACCAAGTTGATTTACCAATGCTGCCAGGAAATTGGAAAATATATGATCTTGAGAAGTCTGGAAGTGTTCCATCAGGTAATTTTTATGTTTTTGCAAACCTAGTACCTCTAGAAATGGGTCAAAATGATAATTCCTCATATTTTGATAATATCAATTTTGGTATTTTAGGATCAAAATCAGAAGAAACAGATTACAGAAGAACTTTTTTTGGCTGTGATTCGGGTTTCTATTCGGCTGCTCCAACCAAGACAAAAAATATTGTAACGAGAGGCTCAGGCAACTTTGAAGAGACGTGTTCTGTCGCAATTAATGATGAAGGTGATTTTGGTAATTTATCAAATATTTTTTATTATACCGATTGTGGAGAAATATGCGTCGAGGTTAGCTTTTCTTTATACAGAGAAAACTACAGTATAAATACTGATGATTTTGTGGAGTTTTCTGAAAAGGTATTTGAAGCCATTAGAACTACTATTTCAGGAAGTGGTGACGGTTCCCTGGAATTTTTGTCTGATTATAAAAGTTAGTTTACTTAAGAATTTACAAGATTTTTAAATACATACTGAAGTATTCCGCCAGTTTCGAGATATTCTATTTCAGTTGCGGTATTAACTAAAAGTTTGATTTTAATTTTTTTGAGATCACCATTCTTGTATTTAATTAATGCACTGTAGTTTCCTTGTGGTTTTAATTTATCTTTAACATTGATAATACTTATTTTTTCTGAGCCTTTTAGCTTGAGTGTTTTTCTGTTGTCGGATCCAGTAAATTTAAATGGCAATACACCCATGCCTACCAAATTTGATCTGTGAATTCTTTCATAAGATTCAGCAATAACCGCTTTGACCCCAAGCAATTTAGTGCCTTTTGCAGCCCAATCTCTCGATGAACCCATTCCATAATCTTTGCCTGAAATAATAATCAGTGGCGTCTTAGATTTTTGATATTTAATTGAGGCATCATAAATAGACATTTGTTTATTGGATGGGTGATGAATTGTATAGCCGCCTTCAATATTCTTTAACATTTCATTTTTAATTCTAATATTTGCAAATGTTCCCCTCATCATTACCTGATGGTTACCTCTTCTGGCTCCAAATGAATTAAAATCATTTCTTTTAACTTTTTTATTTTTTAGGTAGTCCCCTGCCGGTCCATCATCTTTTATTGCTCCTGCAGGACTAATATGATCTGTAGTAACCGAGTCTCCAAAAATACCTAGAATGTTAGCATCTTCAATGTCGCTTATATTGTTTTGATTAAGTTTTAGATCTCTAAAAAAAGGAGGGTGTTGTACATATGTTGAGTCTTTATTCCATTTATATGTTAACCCTTGAGGTGCTTTTACGGAGTTCCATTTCTTATCGCCCTTAAATACATTCTTGTATCTCTGCTTATAGAGTTGTGAAGTAATAGTTTTAGTTATTATCTTTTGAATTTCTCTATTAGTAGGCCAGATATCTTTTAAATATATTTCTTTACCGTTACTACCAATGCCAATTGGATCTTTATCCAAGTTTATTTTTATGGAGCCAGCAAGCGCGTATGCAACAACTAAAGGTGGAGAAGCTAGATAATTTGCTTTTACAAATGGATTGATTCTTCCTTCAAAGTTTCTATTGCCTGATAATACCCCACTTACAATAAGGTTATTCTTTCCAATGGTATCAGAAATATTTTTATCAAGAGGTCCAGAATTCCCAATACATGTTGTGCACCCAAACCCAACTAGGTGAAATCCTAAATCATCTAAATATTTTTGCAGTCCTGATTTTGTTAAATAATCTGTTACAATTTTAGAACCAGGAGCAAGTGAAGTTTTTACCCATGGTTTAGTCTTTAGACCTAACTTAGCTGCTTTTTTCGCTAGCAAACCTGCTCCGACCATTACGCTAGGGTTAGATGTATTAGTGCAGCTTGTTATTGCAGCTATGGCCACATGACCGTGATCAATTTCAAAATTTTCACCCTTAACTTTAGATAGATTTAAAATATTTTTTTGTGAGAATTCAGATTTAAGTGATTTCAAAAATTCATCTGAAACTTTAGAAAGAATTATTTTGTCTTGGGGTCTCTTAGGTCCAGCAAGACTTGGCAGTATTTGTGATAAGTCTAATTGCATTTTATCAGTATAAACTCTGTCATGCTTTTTATAATCTTCCCAAAGTCCTTGAAATTTTGCGTATTTTTTTACAAGTTGAATACCCTTTTCATCTCTGCCACTCACTTTTAAAAATTTAATTGTTTCTTCATCAATTGGAAAAAAACCACAGGTTGCTCCATATTCAGGAGCCATATTTGAAATTGTAGCCCGGTCAGGTATCGATAATTCTTTAAGTCCTTCACCAAAGAACTCTACAAACTTGCCCACAACCCCTTTTTTTCTAAGCTGTTCTGTGATCGTGAGGACTAAATCTGTCGCTGTTATTCCTTCTTTTATTTTACCTTTAATTTCAAAACCTATTACCTCTGGAACAACCATTGATATTGGTTGACCAAGCATTGCAGCTTCAGCTTCAATACCTCCAACTCCCCAACCCAGTACTGATAGACCATTGATCATCGTAGTATGGCTATCGGTTCCAACTACTGTATCAGGATATGCTAGTTCAACTTTCTTATTATTAATGAAACCACTGGATGACCATATTGTTTTAGCAAGATATTCTAAATTTACTTGATGACATATTCCTGTTCCTGGTGGAACAACTCGAAAATTATCAAATGACTTTTGGCCCCACCTGAGAAACTCATATCGTTCAATATTTCTTTTATATTCCAAATCAACATTGGCTTTATGCGCTGAGGCTGAGCCAAATTTATCAACCATTACTGAGTGATCAATAACTAGGTCTACAGGTGACAAAGGGTTAATTTTTTTTGGGTCACCTTTTTTATCTTTAATAGCAGATCGCATTGATGCAAGATCTACCACCGCGGGTACCCCAGTAAAATCCTGCATAAGAACTCTGGCTGGTCTAAAATTAATTTCTTTAGCTATTTTTTTTTGTTTTTTCCACTTTTGGAACTCAAGTATATCACTTTTTAAGACAGTTTTTTCATCTTCATGCCTAATCAGGTTCTCAAGAAGTATCTTAATTGAGTAGGGTAAAGCTGATATATTCTTTAATCCATTTTTCTCAGCATATTTAAGGCTATAATACGTATAGGTCTTTTTGCCGATTTTTAGTGTTTTTTTTGTTTTAAAGCTATCGTACATAGAGGGTTTACTGGATGTATTAATAAGACTAATTTGAACAGCTATCAATAGAAAGTTTAAGATGAATGAACTAAAAATTGAGGACTTAACTTGTTATAGAGGTGAAAACTTAGTCCTAAAAGATCTAAATACAAAGCTTAAATCTGGTGAAACACTTGTAATCAGAGGCAGCAATGGATCTGGTAAAACCACTCTCCTCCGGGCACTATCAAATTTCATAAAATCTTATAATGGAACAATATTTTTTAACGATAAAAATGTACTTGAAGACACTAATTATAGACTCTCGTTCAACTTTGTAGGTCAAAAGAATTCTCTAAAAGATAATCTATCAGTCAAAAATAATTTAAAGCTATGGGAAATTATCTATCAAAAAAATATTTCTTATTCAAAAATTTTAGAAGATTTCAATATGTCACACCTTGTGGAAAGAGATGTTGGTTCTTTAAGTGATGGGCAAAAAAAGTGCATATCACTTCTTAGGCTTAATTTTACAGAAAGTAAGATATGGTATTTAGATGAACCTTTTGTTTTTTTAGATGAAGAAAACAGTCAAATATTAATACAAAAAATTAAAAATTTTAACACTAATAATGGGATTGTGATTATTACTTCGAATATCAATTTACAAAATACATTTACAAACGAAATTAAAATTTAAATAATCATTATGTTAGCATTACTCAAGAGAGATTTATATTTAGCATTATACTCAAGCTCAAGTTTTTTTTACACTTCTTCTTTTTTTGTTTTAGTGTTAATCATTTTACCATTTTTGTTTGGTACAAATAATGTTCAACTTCAGGTTTTGTTTAAAGGTATAATTTGGATAGGATTATCATTATCAATTTTACTAACTATGGAAAGAATCTTTAATGCTGATTATGAAGATGGAAATTTAGATATTATTATTCAACGATATCCATCATTAGAAACTATTATAATTAGTAAATATATAACTCATTGGTTAGTTTATTGTTTACCGTTATTCATCATACTTCCGATATTGAGCTTTTTATTTTATGTAAGCTTAGATAACTTTTTTCTGATTTTTCTGAACCTTTTTTTTGGATCTCTTGGGATGGTTTTTATAGTAACATTTGTCAGCGCTTTAACTCTTGGTGCTAAAAGAACCATATTTCTAAAAGCAATAATTGTAATACCACTATTTGTCCCATTTCTTATATTTGGCACAAATCTTGAATCGTGGCCTATTTTGCTCGCACTTTCCATGATGTCTTTTGTTCTTTCAATTTATGTCTCAGCATATGGTCTGCGTCTATATGTGGAATAGAAATAATTATGAATAAATATATATCTATAGAAGATGAATTTAAGATTAACAAATAAGCAAATCAACATAATTGAAAAAGCAAATCCATTTCTCATAGTATCAACTATAGTTGCTTTTACTTTTGGGCTATATTTTTCACTATTGCAATCACCACCTGACTATATCCAGGGTGACTCCATGAGAATTATGTACATACATGTGCCGTCTGCTTGGTTTGCATTAATGGCATATACCATACTTGCTGGTTCTTCAGTTCTTTGGTTTATTACTAGAAATCCAATCTTTAGTATAATTGCAAGATCGATTGCACAAATAGGAATGATATTCACGTTAATTTCACTTGTAACCGGAAGTATATGGGGAAAACCAACTTGGGGCGTATGGTGGGTATGGGATGCAAGATTAACATCAATGCTATTATTATTCTTTTTGTATTTAGCATACATTTTTTTATGGAAGTCCATTACCAATAAAGACCTTGCTTCTAAAATATCTGCAGCATTGGCAATTGTTGGTTTTGTGAATATACCAATTATAAAATTTTCTGTTGATTGGTGGAATACATTGCATCAACCTGCTACTATTTCAAAGCTGTCTTCCCCTAGTATTGATATATCGATGATGATACCACTTTTTATAATGACGCTCGCAACTTTTCTTTTTTTGGTAACGGTTTTTTTTATCAGATTAAGAATTGAAATATTAGATAATAAGATATTAAGGATAAGAGAAGTAAAATGAATGAACTTATAAGTATGGGAGGATATGCGCCCTTTATTTGGTCTGCTTATGGATTCTTTTTCATTACTATAATAACACTATTCATCATAAACTTCCTTAGATTAAAAAAAAGAGAAGAAGTATTAAATAAAATAAATAATAACCGTGACTGATACAGTTAAAAAAAGGCTAATTAAATTCTTAGCAAGCTTAATTATTTTTGGAATAGCTATTTTAATAATAGTTTACAATTTAAGAGATAATATTGTTTATTTCTATAGTCCGTCAGAAATTATAGAAAACAATCATACAGGTAGTCAAATTGTCAGACTCGGTGGGTTAGTTGAATCTGAATCAGTTGTGAGTGATGGAGATAGTATTTTTCATTTTAAAATAACTGATGGCCAAGAACAAATAAGCGTCAAATACCAAGGAATATTGCCTAATTTATTTGCTGAGGAAAAGGGAGTTGTTGTAGAAGGGATATATATGAACGACGGACGCTTTATTGCTAATAAAGTTTTGGCTAAGCATGATGAAAACTATATGCCACCTGAAGTTATAAAATCCTTAAAAGAAACTGGTAAGTGGCAAGAATAATGAGTCTAGCTATAAGTTATATTGCAAATTCATTATTAATTTTATGTTTAGTAACCTCGATAATTCAATCAAGGTTTCTATTTAAAATTCAGAATTATAATTTTCTTAGCATATCTCAAATTTCAGCAATACAGTTCCTATCAATTTTAGTTTCTTTTTTTATATTATTATTTTTATTTATAACTTCTGATTTTAATTTTGATTTAGTCTATTTTCATTCTCATTCTGAAAAACCTCTTATCTACAAGTTATCTGGCGTATGGGGAAATCATGAAGGAAGCATGTTACTCTGGATACTAATATTGGTTTTGTTTAATTTTTTATTTTCTCTTTCAAAATCAAGCTCTCAGAAGTTTAAAGAAATAACTGTAGCAGTCCAAAGCTTAATGATATTTGGCTTCGTATTATTCTTATTACTCCTTTCTAATCCTTTTAATATAAATAATGAAAATTTTAATGACGGGTTAGGACTTAATCCAATTTTGCAGGACCCATTATTAGCAATTCATCCACCAATTTTGTATATAGGCTATGTTGGATTTTCACTTATTTTTAGTTTGTCTATTACTGGTCTCTTGACTAGTGAAGTCGATAAAAAATGGGCTACCGTTGCAAAGCCATGGGTGTTTGCAGCATGGTCTTTTCTAACAGCTGGTATCGCTCTAGGATCATATTGGGCGTATTATGAATTAGGATGGGGTGGATACTGGTTTTGGGATCCCGTAGAAAATGCCTCACTTATGCCCTGGCTTTCAGGAACAGCCTTGATACATTGTGTTGTTGTTTTGCAGAGAAGAAATACGATGCAGTCTTGGACAATGGTTCTTGCAATTCTAACATTTTCACTAAGTTTAGCTGGAACCTTTCTTGTTAGGTCAGGAGTTTTAAATTCAGTCCATACATTTGCCTCTGACCCAGGTAGAGGCTTATTTATTTTAATATTTTTATTCATTATACTAAGCTCTTCATTTTTATTATTCGCTTTAAAATCAGAAAAGATTAATAAGCCTTCTTTACATAATATTTCCAGTAGAAATACAGGTATAATGGTAAATAATTGGCTTCTTATATCAATTTTGGTCGTAGTTTTTCTTGGCACTATGTATCCTTTAGCAACGGACCTTCTCTATAATCAAAGCCTAACCGTAGGCCCTCAATATTATGCAATAAGTATTACGCCTATTATTATCCTTTTTTTATTCTTCATGATTCTTTCTCCACAATTGAGTTGGGAAGAAAGCAAACTCTTAAAAATTTTAAATGAAATGAGATACATTTTGATTTCTTGCTTAACAATCACTTTCTTAACAACTTTATATTTCGACTTATTTAACTTTACCGAAATATTAATCATCTTCTTAAGCTTAATTTTAATAATATCCTCACTATCTTCAGGTCTTAATTTTAAAAGCACTAAGGTTATTGTGAAGTCGAATTTTGGCCAAAGTATTGCCCATGCTGGTTTTGGAATTTTTATGTTAGCAGTTGTTAGCAATGCTGTTTATTCGCAAGAAAAGATTTATGATGCAAAGGTTGGTAGCAAGCTTCAATTAGATGAATATATTTTTGATTTTAAGAATATTGAACAAGAAGAAAAAGATAATTTCAATTCAATAAGAGCTTATTTATCACTGTCTAAAAATGGGAAAGATTTAGGTGAATTTTCTCCCGAGATCCGTTTTTACTCTGATCCTCCAACAATAACTTCTGAAACAAGTATCATTCACCGATTTTTCTCAGATGTATACGTAGTAATGAATGTTCCTCAAAATCAAGAATCGATTAGTCTTAGACTGCATATCAAGCCATTTATGAATATTCTTTGGTTAGGCGTTATTATGATTATTTTAGGTGGAATTATAACTGCAATTTTGAATAGAAAAAAAAATGAAGAAAATGCGATTAATTAAGTTTTTGCCACTTATCATCATAGTTCTGCTATGTATATTTTTCTTTTTCTCACTTAATAACGACACAACAAAACTATCATCACCGTTAGTTGGAAAAAATGTGCCCAAATTTTCAGTTGATCGCTTATTTAATAGTGGAAAAATGACAAATGAAGATTTGATTAGTGATAGACCCGTCATATTAAATATTTGGTCGTCTTGGTGCATTCCCTGTCGAGCCGAACATGATGTGCTGATGGTTTTGTCAGAGCTATACGATGTAGATATATATGGCTTAAATTATAAAGATAATGAGACGGAAGCTAAAAATTTTATCGAGGGATTAGGCAATCCCTTTGAAAAAATTGGCGTTGATACTTCTGGCAGATCGGCGATTAATCTAGGCGTTTATGGTGTTCCAGAGACCTTTATTATTCAGAACGGCATTATTATATATAAACATATTGGCCCAATACATATGAACGAATTAGATGAGAAAATTTTACCGTTGATAAAGGATTTATAATTAATGAAATTCGGCTTTGTTCCTATTTTAGTATGTACTTGTATATTGTTGTGTTTCTCTGCATTTGCTGAAGAGACTCGAGCAATCAATTTATTTAAGGAAGTAAGATGTTTAGTATGCCAAGGTCAAACTATTCATGAGTCAAATGCTGAAATAGCAGAGGATTTAAAAACACTCATTCGTGAAAAAATTGTTGAGGGCAAGACAGATAAAGAAATAAAAGGTTTCCTAGCTGAAAAATATGGAGATTGGATTCTGATGACCCCGCCAGTTAAGGAACTTACCTATGTTCTTTGGTTTGCCCCAATTATTTTTATGGCTATTGGTTTAATTGTTATTTTTCGAAGAAAAAAAGAAAAGGCCTAAATTTCGTCACTTTATTGATATTTTTTGAACAATTAAATGATTTTAATATAATATAAAAACAAAGGAGTATTTCTTATGAAATCAAAAATTTACAGTGTTCTAATATTTTTCGTTTTAAGCTTAAATTTTAATATAGCAACTGCTGGCGGCATTGAAGATGATGACTCTGCAGAAGAATCTAAAGATTATGAAAATGTTGAATTGACTACCAGAGAAGACATTTCTGAATTTCAAGAATTACAGGAGCCATTGTATGAAAAGTTAGAGGAAATCATAGCTGATGGATGTGATGGCGAAGCAAATGTTGTTAAATGGTCTCAAGGATGTGTTACATGGTCAGGTGGATATATAGAAGAAGGTGAAATAGCTGATACTTATGTAAGGCATGGGTCATAACTAATGCTTAAGAAAAGCTTTTTTATTTTACTCATCACTTTTGCACTTGGAAACTTCTCTTTTGCGGATCAAAAGAATAAGTGGTCAATATCAATTGGCCAGTTTGATGTTAATGATACAATAGACTCCTCTGAATTAAGATTAGAATTATTATACGGAAATAATTTTTATGAAAATAGTTATGGTTTAAAACCATTCATTGGCGCCATGTTGAATGGTGACAGTGGAAAATATGCTTATACTGGTTTAAGGAAAGACTTTACAGTTTCAAAAAAATGGAATTTCACTCCAAGCTTCGCTGTAGGGTATTATGATAGAGGAGACAGTAAAGATTTAGGATATAATCTAGAGTTTAGAAGCCAGATAGAATTTTCTTATGAAATGGGCGTAAATAGGATTGGTTTCAACTTAAATCATATTTCAAATGCGAGCTTAGGAGATACTAATCCAGGAACCGAGAGTGCAACAGTTTCACTCATTAGATCATTTTAGTTATTTACTAAGCTTTTAGAAAATTTATCTGGATCGAATGATTCAATATCATTAATGTTTTCACCCAAGCCGATTGCTAATACTGGTATATCAGTAGAGTTTGATAATGATACAACTGTTCCTCCTGCTGCATTTGAGTCAAACTTCGTTAAAATAACTCCAGTAATAGATGTATATTTATTGAATTCCTCAATCTGTTTAAGGGCATTTTGACCAGTAGTTGCATCTATAACTATGATAGATTCATGTGGAAAACTATCGTCATGTTTTTTTAAAACTCGATCAATTTTTCCAAGTTGATCCATCAAATCCTGTTTGTTCTGTAGTCTGCCAGCTGTATCAATAATAATAACATCATTACCATTTTGCTTTGCATGTTCTATTGATTTAAAAACTATACTTGCTGGATCAGATCCATCAACATCTTTAATTATGTCAGTCCCGATTCTATTAGACCATTCACTTAATTGCTCTACTGCAGCTGCTCTAAATGTATCCGCTGCAACCATTAAGACATTCTTATTATTTTCCTTAAATTGCTTTGCTAATTTTGCAATCGTTGTAGTTTTGCCTGATCCATTCACACCAGTCATTAAAATAACATAGGGACTTTTATTTATTGAGTAATCAATATTTTTTTTATTTTTAGATAAAATATTTTTTATTATTTCCTCTAATGAGGATTGTATTTTTTCTATAGAAGGGATCTCTATAAATTTTTCATTTTTAAGTTTACTGATAATAAACGAAGAGGTTTCCAAATCGATATCGGACATGATTAAAAGATCTTCGAATTTTTCAAGTGAGGCATCATCTACCCTGTGGCTTGAAAAAATTTTACTTATCTGGGATTTAAAATTATTAAACAACTATATTTCCAGTTAAACCAACCTGATTTCTACCTGTAACGATCATTTTAACTATTCGTCCATTGTCTAAATTGTTATCAATTTGTACCTTTGCAAAAGTATCTGATCTGCCTCTGCCTTTATCTTCAACAATTACATTAATCTTCTTATTCTTAAGTCCGTCATAATACTCTATGAGTTTTTTCTTTCCGATTTCCCTAAGGATTTTTGCTCTTTTTTTTATTATGTAACGATCAACTTGGGGCATTCTTGCTGCAGGTGTTCCTTCTCTAGGCGAGAATGGAAATATATGCAGAAAGGTTATGTTACAATCTTCAATTAAATCTACTGTATTTTGAAACATTTCATCATTTTCTGTTGGAAATCCAGCGATTATATCTGCACCAAAAACAACTTCAGATCTCACACTTCTAATTTCATTTATTACTGAAATAGCATCATCTCTCAAGTGTCTCCTTTTCATTCTTTTCAAAATCATATTATCACCAGCTTGCAGCGATAGATGAATATGAGGAAGAATCCTTTTTTCATATTTAATGAGGTCCATTAAATTTTTATCAATTTCGGCGACATCGAGTGAAGATAATCTTAGTCGCTTAAGGTTAGGTATGGAGAAAAGAATGTGAGAGACTAGAGTTGCAAGATTTGGTTTATTTTCTAAGTCGTGACCGTAACTTGTTAAATCCACTCCTGTTAAAACTATCTCTTTATAACCTTGATCAAGAAGAGTATTAATTTGGTTAACTACATTCTCAGGTTCAACACTTCTAGAGTCCCCGCGTCCATAAGGAATAATACAAAAAGTACATCTGTGGTCACAGCCATTTTGAATCTGAACAAATCCTCTTATTCTATTCTCAACCTTTTTTATAATTGGTGATATCGCTTGACCATGCTCGAATATATCCCCCACTTTATTAATTCTATCATTGCTTTCCTTAATCTCTTTGTAAGTCTTAGACTCTAGTTTTTCCTTATTGCCAATAATTGAATCTACCTCATTCATGGCGACAAACTCATCTTTATGAATCTGAGCTGCACATCCTGTTAAAATTATTTTATTATCTGGATCGTTTTTTTTGAGCTTTCTAATTTCTGTTTTTAGATCAGCAATAGTTTTATTGGTAACAGCACAACTGTTAATAAAAGTGCGGTCTTGTAAATTATTTTCTTTAGCAAACTTTCTAATAACTTCAGACTCATAAAAATTAAGTCTGCAGCCGTAAGTTTTAACTTCAGGATTTTTCATTAGCTAATTGACCTTTGTTTTTGATAAAAAGCATGTAAGCTAAGCATTCATACGCTATGTAACTTGCATGATAAATTCCTGGTGTCTTTACAAGCTTATATAGCCATCTATACTTTGGCAGTCTTGACCAAACTATTAAAAAGGCATCTATTCCTTGATATATTTTACCATCTTGCTCCACATG
Source organism: Pelagibacteraceae bacterium AG-333-C14 (assembly GCA_003282485.1). Lineage (GTDB taxonomy): Bacteria > Pseudomonadota > Alphaproteobacteria > Pelagibacterales > AG-422-B15 > CACNXQ01. The sequence goes on along the minus strand of QBZD01000004.1, from coordinate 2,982 downwards.
AAGTCTTCGAATTAATTCCGCAGAAGATTTAGCTGTTTCTTTTTCAGCTTCCTTGTTGTTTGTAACATCAATCCAACCTAATTTTTCATTAAACTTTTTATAATGATTGATTTCCATTCTGCATACACTGCAAGAATTATTGAAGTAAACCTTTGGTGATTTTTCTAAATGCTGTTTGTTCATATTGTGTACCGGTCTTTATAATCTAGTTTTGTTGGCCCAGTCATAATTATATTTTTATTATCCAAATAATCTATTTCTAAATCTCCTCCTGGCAATGATACTTTAACATTATTATCTGATAAGCCTAATTCTTTACCAGCGACCACAGTTGCGCATGCTGCTGTACCGCATGCCAGTGTTCTACCTGCACCTCTTTCCCAAACATCCAATATAATATGATTTCTATCTCTTAATTCGGCAAAGCTAACATTAATTTTCTCTGGAAAATTATTGTCATGCTCGATTATTGGGCCAAAGTCACTAATGTTATATTTTTTAATTTTATCCAAAAAAAATATAGCATGTGGATTCCCAAGATTGACAAAAAATGGATTACATACTTTTAATTCGTTGTATGAAAACTCAATAGTTTTGTGATCAATATCTTCTGATAAAGGAATTTTATTCCAACTAAATATTGGCTTACCCATATCAACACTTACGACGCTATTAGATTTAGCTTGGCAGTATATTTTTCTTTCACTAGTCATAATCTCAATTTCTTTTTTATTATCTTGTTCCATTAAATAATTTGCGACACATCTTGTTCCGTTTCCGCAGGCACTAATCTCACCGCCATCTGAGTTGTAAAATTTCAAAAGTGGTATGCCACTTATTTCAGAATTTCGAATATATATTAATTGATCGCAGCCTATGCCTTTATCACGATTGCATATATGCTGAACTTCAGTTGAGCTGTGATCAAGCTCGTTAATCCTTTGATCTATGATTACAAAATCATTCCCTAAGCCATTCATTTTTATAAATTCAAATTCTGACATATAGTCTTTATATTAGGTAAAACCTAATTTTCCAGAAATAAGTACCAATTCAAACTTGACAAGTTTGAAGACAAATAATAAAAAACAGCTGTTTTCCGCAAGAAAAATATTCCTGCGGTACCTATTAATTTAGGTGTCGACATCAGTCAGCGAGTTTCGCCCACTGATGCGTTACCTGCTGAAAGTGAGTTATAAATGTTTGAAAGCCTTAGTAATAGGTTTGATGTTATTTTTAAAGGTTTAAAAAAGACTGGTTCTATTGACGAGAGCTCTTTGGATGCGGCCTTACGTGATATTAGGCGAGCGCTCTTAGAAGCTGACGTAGCTTTACCAGTAGCAAAGGACTTTATAGAAAAAGTTAAAAAAGAGTCTCTCGGCAAGGAAATACTTAGGTCAATAACTCCAGCTCAAATGATAACCAAAATTGTCAATGATGAACTTATAATGGCTCTTGGTTCAGACTCTAGTGAATTGAAAGTAAATGAAAGTGGAAATTCAATTTATCTTTTTGCTGGACTACAAGGTTCTGGCAAAACTACGACAGTTGGAAAAATTGGTAATTATTTAAAAGAAAAGAAAAATAAAAAAGTATTATTAATATCTCTTGATACGTCTCGTCCTGCAGCATTTGATCAATTAAAGAAACTTTCAGAACAAATAAATGTTTCAATTCTGCCAAAGGTTGACGATCAGTTGCCAATAGATATTGCAAAGAGAGCTTTACAATTTGCACAACTTCAAGAAATCGACTGTCTATTATTTGATACGGCTGGACGAATAAATATTGATCAGTCTCTTATGAATGAATTAAATCAATTAGAAAAAAAAATTAGCCCAACGGAGACATTGTTGGTTCTTGATAGCTTAACTGGACAAGAAGCAGTTAATGTTGCGACTGACTTCTCTAAAACAATTACAGTAACTGGAACAATATTAACGAGAGTAGATGGGGATGCGAGAGGTGGAGCAGCCTTAAGCATGAAATATGCCACTAACTGTCCTATTAAATTTATGGGTATGGGTGAGCAAATGGATGCTATTGAAGTTTTTCATCCTGAACGAATAGCCAACCGTATTCTGGGAATGGGCGACATCGTAACATTAGTTGAAAAAGCAACTGAAACTATTAAAGAAGAAGACGCTGAAAAGATGGCAGAAAAGTTGAAAAAAGGGGAGTTTGACCTTAATGATTTACTTAGCCAAATTAGACAAATGAAGAAAATGGGAGGGATTTCAAATTTAATGAAATTTATTCCTGGTCTTAAAAATATGAAAGATAAAATTCCACAACAAGAAAATCCTGAAAATTCTATTATAAAACAGGAGGCAATTATTTTATCAATGACAAAGTATGAGAGGAATAAACCAAAGATTATAAATGGATCAAGAAAGAAAAGAATTGCAGCTGGCTCCGGTACTTCAATTTCAGATATCAATAAAATATTAAAACAGCATAGAAAAATGTCCGACATGATGAAGAAATTATCAAAAAAGGGAATGGGCTCTATAGATCCAAATATGTTAGGTGGACAATTAGGTGCCGGCATACCAAATGATTTTTTTAAGAATAAATTTTAATTTTTTAACAAAAGGAGAAAAAAATGGCATTAAAAATAAGATTATCTAGGGCAGGATCCAAGAAAAGACCTGTCTATAGAGTAGTAGTCGCTGACTCTCGAAGTCCAAGAGACGGTAGATTTATTGAGAAAGTAGGATTGTTTAATCCTCTTCTAAATAAAGATAATAAAGACAGAGTTCAATTAGATCAGGATAACATAAAGGAATGGTTATCCAAAGGAGCAAAGCCCACTGACAAAGTTGCAAAGATTCTGGGTGCTGCGGGTTTAATCCCAATGCCTGCTCAAGGAAACAATCCAAAAAAAGCGCAACCAAAGAAGAAAGCTCAAGAACGTTTAGCAGCAGCTCAAGAGGCGTCTGCAGCAGCAGAAGAAGCTCCAGCAGAAGAAGCTCCAGCAGC
>QBZD01000003.1 GCA_003282485.1 Pelagibacteraceae bacterium AG-333-C14 | reverse complement strand
TTATTTGATTGGGGAAACTTACGTCACATGATACCTATTTTTAACAAATGTAGTTTCTTTATTGGCAGTGATAGTGGACTGATGCATCTTGCTGCTTCAACACAGTGTAAAACATTTGCCCTTTTTGGACCAACAAATGAAATTGTTTACGGTCCGTGGGGAGATCATAAAGTTATTAAATCATCTGACTATCCAGCTTTAGACGATCCTTTAAATTTACCTGTTGAAAAAGTACTCAATTTAATTAAGAAGGAGGTAGAATGATTGATCTTATTATTGAAAATGGATTTGTTGTATCGCACAATAAAGTTAGCAATACTGATATAGCAATAAAAAATGGAAAAATATTCAAGACCGGCAACTTAAGTAATGAGAGATCAAAAGAAAGATTTAATGCTGAAGGACTCCATATTCTTCCAGGTGTTTTTGATACTCAAGTACATTTTAGAGAACCAGGAAATACAAAAAAAGAAGACTTAAAATCAGGTAGCTATGCAGCTGTTGCGGGTGGCGTCACATCTGTATTTGATATGCCCAACAATAAGCCGAGCATCACAACCAAGTCATTATTTACAAAAAAATTAGGAATGGCAAAAAATAGAATGGTTTGTAATTACGCCTTTTACTTTGGCGCAGAGAAAGACAATATTGCTGAAATTAAAAAAGTTGAGAAACTTAGAGGATGTTGTGGTGTAAAGGTATTTGTAGGATCTTCTACAGGCACATTATTAGTGTCAAACCATAAAGACATTCAAAATATAATGAAAAATACTAAAAAAATGATTTCGTTCCATTCAGAAGACGAAGATCTTTTGAATATAAGAAAGAAATACATTAAAAACAGTCAACCTAGGTCACATGAAGTATGGAGAAATGTTGAAACTGCAATTAAATCGACAAAAAATCTTATTAAGTCTGCAAATTTAACAAAAAAGAAAATTCATATTTTACATATTACAACTGCTGATGAAGTGAAATTACTTCTAAGAAATAGGAAATACGTAACATTCGAAGTGACCCCTCAACACTTAGTATTATCTTCACCTGATTGTTATAAAAAAATTGGCACATATGCTCAAATGAATCCACCAATACGAGGAAATAAGCATAGGGCACATCTTAGAAAGACACTTAAAGAGGGTAAAATTGATGTGATCGGATCTGATCATGCTCCTCATCTAAAATCTGAAAAAAATAAATCTTATCCAAATAGTCCCTCAGGAATGCCAGGGGTACAAACATTATTGCCTATTTTATTAAATGAAGTTTCGAAAAAAATGATTTCTATTATGGATGTTGTTAAATTGACCAGTTTCAATCCAAGAAAAATCTTCAAAATTAAGAATAAAGGTTTAATTAAAGTTGGATTTGATGCAGATATTACTATCGTTGACTTAAATAAAGTAAAGAAAGTGCTTAATAAAGATATGAAAAGTAAATGTGGCTGGTCACCATTTCATGGAGAAAAATTAACGGGTTGGCCTATTGGTACAATTGTTAATGGCAAAAAAGTTTTTTGGAATAATAAAATTGTAAAAAATATTTATGGAAAGCCAATAGAGTTTATTTAACTTTTGGCTATAAATGATGAATTTTTAAAATTAGGTTTACCATACTTCATTATTTTTCTATCAAGTGTCTTAATACGGCCTCCAGCATATCTTAAGATTGCATCCCCAGCTGCAATATCCCATTCCATAGTCCTACCATGTCTTGGATAAATATTCGCAGTCCCATCAGCAATATAGCACAATTTAATTGAACTTCCTGTTCTAATGATCTTATTAGCATTAAATTTCTTAAATACTGCCCTCTTAGCTTCTAATATCTTTTCTTTTGACAGGCCATGGGAGCGACTAAACACCAAAATATTTTTATTTCTTTTTTTAACTTTAATAACTTTTATATTCTTCAGTTTTCCTTTTTGATCAAATTTAGCAAAATATGATTTTTTACTCTTTGTGTAATAAAACTTATTCTTAGCTGGCATATAAATTAAACCATAAATAGGTTTTTTATTAATAATAAGAGCAATATTAACTGTAAATTCACCATTACCCTTGAGAAATTCTTTGGTTCCATCTAGTGGGTCAACAAGCCAAAATATTTTTTTGTTTTTAATGCGACTATTATCCAATTCTTCTGAAACAATTGGAATTTTTGGAAAATATTTTTTTAATCCTTCGCATATTATATCGTTTGCTTTTAAATCAGCATTTGTTACAGGGCTATTATCTGATTTAATCTTTTTGGTTACTTTTTTATTGTAAATTCTTACAATTTCTTGTCCCGCATTAAATGCTAATGTAATTAATTTTTGGGATTTATCGTCGTCTATAATCATTTTCTAGCTAGTTTTTGTAGATTAGACAATAGGGCAAATATATTATACATACCAGTTGAATTTAATAACTATTATGCAAAGTACAACATCTGAAATAAGAAATATAAAACCGACAGTTGTAGCGATGTCAGGAGGTGTAGACTCTTCTGTTGCCGCAGCCTTAATGAAGAAAGAAAATGAAAATGTCATTGGAGTTACATTAAGGTTATATGATGAGAAGAAAATTTCTAAATCAAAATCTTGTTGCTCTGGCGCTGACATTATAGATGCTAAGAAGATTGCTAGCGACATAACTATCCCACATTATGTTTTAGACTATGAAGAAATATTCAAAAAAAATGTAATACAGCCTTTTATCAATGACTATGAAAAGGGTCGTACTCCAATTCCGTGCATTAATTGCAATGAAAAAGTAAAATTTTTGGATCTCATTGAATTTGCAAAGAGCTTAAATGCAAAGAGTTTAGTAACTGGTCACTATATAAAAAAAATTAAGGTGAATAATGAGTGGAGATTGTATATCCCAGAGGACACTGACCGTGATCAATCTTATTTTTTATTTACAACGAAAAAGAAGGACCTCGATTTTCTAGATTTTCCTCTTGGTTATCACAAGAAAGATGAAATAAGAAATATGGCAAAGAATTTAGATTTTCATTTACATGATAAAAAAGATAGTCAGGATATTTGTTTTATTCCAGATGGCAATTATAAAGATTTTATTAAAGACAGTGTTAAGAATTCAAAGGGAGATATTGTTGATACTAAGGGGAAAGTACTCAATTCACATGAGGGTATTCACAATTTTACAGTTGGACAAAGAAGGGGGTTAGGAGTTTCAGAGAAAAACCCTTTATACGTTAAAGAAATAATTTCAGAAAAAAATCGGGTTATAGTAGCTGAAAAAGAGGAGGTAAAATCTTCAACTATAATAGTTGATAGATTAAATCTTCTCACGGACATATCTGATCTCAATATATTAGTAAGAGTAAGGTCTACTGGAAACTTATTAAAATCAGTAATTGAAATTAAATCAGATTATAAAGCGATAGTTAATTTGTCAAAACCAGAAAGCAGTGTCTCACCTGGTCAAGCATGTGTTTTTTATTCTAAAGATGAATATGGAATACGTCTCTTGGGCGGCGGATGGATCCAGTCGACAAACTAATTAATTTGTATATGATAGCACTCTTTGGCGGGGTAGCTCAGTTGGTTAGAGCGGAGGAATCATAATCCTTAGGTCGGGGGTTCAAATCCCTCTCCCGCTACCAAAGCAGTTATTTACAAACTCTATTATATATCAAGGTATTCACTGACTTTTGCATTCCAAGAGTATTCATTTCTCGCTCTTTCTTTACCATTTCTTCCCAATTCAGCTCTCAATTGCCTATTACTAAGTAATCTATCAATATTTTTAGTAATACTATCTTGATTACCCTCTTCACATAATAATCCTGTTTTGTTATCGATTACTGCATCTGATATTCCACCACTTAGAGTCCCAATACTAGCAATTCCATGAAAGGCAGCATCAATAAATACCATGCCAAATCCTTCAATAGACTCACCAACCTGACTTGGGGTCATTATAAATATGTCAGAGCTTTGTAAGACTAATGACTTTTCCGGTTCAGTAATCCAACCAAGAAACATAACATTTTTTTCAAGACTTAACATTTTTACATATTTTTTAATTTCATCTAAGTATGGACCTTTACCTGCAACCAGATAGAGCATATTAGGAAACTTAGACTTTAATTCTAATATTGCATTAATTACAAACTTATGGCCCTTCCTTTTTTCAACTCTAGCAAGAGTTGTAATAATAGGAGATGCATCTTTAATAATTTTTTTGACATTCTCCCTATCATCATTACTTATGAAATCTTCATAGATATCAATTCCTGGATGAATAATATTAATTTTATCAGAATTTATTTTTAATGAAGCTATCATAAGATCTCTGGTATAAGCAGAATTAGCAGCAATTTTTTGACAATTTGCGTAAGATCTGATTATTCGTCTTTTTTTAATATTTAAATAAGCATAAAAGTTATCAAAATATTTTTTTGGTATTTCAGTGCCATGAGCTAGTACAACTATTTTTACATTTACCAGACTTAGATGTTCAACGCTTTTCCATGAATCAGCATAAATAGCTTCGATATTTTTATTTGCTATAAATTTTTTTATATAAATCGCTTTACGTCTTCTTCTGTATGGTTTCCAACCAGAGAACCTTTTTATTTTATATTTTTTATTCTCATCATTTTCAGTTTTTTTCCCATCGGCCAAAACCAACACATCCTTGCCTACATTGCTCATGGCGTCAGCCATGCCTGTCATCAAGGATTCAATGCCTCCAATTTCAGGAAAAAAACATTGTGTTGTGATAATAATCACAGGTAAAAGTCTATTCTTTCCACTTTATAGAGCAACCGATGCTTGGTATTTGATCTTTTGGACCTATTCCTGTTTCAGCTACCTGCAACATTGCCTCAAGAAGTTCTTTTTTTGCATCAGGTATTAATTGTTGTTGCGAAGCTTCAAGCCTACCTCGATACTGTAATTCATTCTTAGCATTAAACCCAAAAAAGTCAGGAGTGCAAACTGCATCATACGTTCTGCCAGTATTTTGTGTTTCATCATAAACGTATGGAAAACTGAATTTATTATTTTGAGCAAAAAGTTTCATATTTTCAAAAGAATCTTCTGCTCCATATTTAGGATCATTGACGTCATTAGACATAATAGCGATAATGCCAATACCCTTATCTTTTATTAAATTGCAATCTTCAACTATTCTTCCAATTACTGATTTCACATAAGGACAATGATTACAAATGAACATAACTAAGGTGCCATTGCTACCTTTAATATCTTCAAATTGGTAACTTTTACCATCTGTGCCAGGTAAATCAAAGTCAGGTGCGTTCCAACCAAAATCACAAATAGGAGTTTCTAATGCAACCATAATTCTCTTCAGTTTTTGTCTATTAAGGATACTATATATTTAAACAATATTTTATTAAATAAAAACCTATGATTTACTCCCTTGGTGATAAACAATTAAATAAAGATAATTTAGATTTTTGGGTTGCGCCCAATGCTGTAGTAATTGGGGATGTATCTCTTAAAAAAAATGCAAGTGTGTGGTTTGGTGCCGTATTGAGAGGTGACAACGATCCAATTATTTTAGGGGAAAATTCTAATATTCAAGATAATTCTGTTTGTCACACAGATGATGGCATGCCTCTTATTATTGGTAATAATGTCACTGTGGGTCATAAAGTTATTCTTCATAGTTGTACTGTAGGTGATAACTCACTAATTGGTATGGGGTCAACTGTTCTAAATAAAGCAAAAATTGGAAATAACTGTCTCGTGGGAGCGAATGCTTTAGTTACTGAAGGAAAAGAGTTCCCAGATAATTCACTAATTGTTGGTTCTCCTGCAAAAGTAAAACGAGAGTTGACAGATATGGAAAAAAAGATAATTGAATTAAGCGCTTTGCACTATGTTGAAAATATGAAACGATATAAAAAAGACTTATTAGAGGGGAAATAATGTCAATGAATTTTGACTATATAATTGCTGGAGCAGGTTCAGCTGGTTGCGTTTTAGCGAATAGACTTTCTAAAGATCCTGATACAAAGGTTCTTTTAATCGAGGCAGGTGGAACCACGTGGCATCCATTTGTCAAAATGCCAGCAGGTGTACTTGAACTTATGTCTGGGGAGGGAGCTGGTAAATTTTACAATTATGGTTATTGGACAGAAGGTCAGCCTCACTTAAATAATCGGAAACTTTTCTTCCCTCGAGGTAAGGGCTTGGGTGGATCAAGTAATATAAATGGAATGCTATATGTTAGAGGTCACTCCCGAGATTACGACATTTGGAGACAGCTTGGTAATGAAGGATGGTCTTATGAAGAAGTGTTGCCTTACTTTAAAAGAGTTGAAAAAAATGAAAATGGATCCTCAGAGTTTCATGGCAGTGATGGAGAATTGAGTGTTCAAAATCCTGTTTTTGAAAATAATCCATTGCATCGTTGTTTTTTAAATGCTGGTAAAGAAGCAGGCTATAAATATATAGAAGACATTAATCAACATGATAATGAGGGTTTTGGACCATGTCCTCAGACAATTTCAAAAGGCTACAGAGCAAGTACTAGTTTTTCATTTTTAAATCCAATTAAAGATCGAAAAAACTTAACAATTGCCACTAATTCAACAACTAACAAACTATTATTTGAGGGTACAAAATGTGTTGGGCTTGAGTATTTAAAAGGCAAAGAAGTTGTAAAGGTTTATGCTGATAGGGAAGTAATTGTATGTGGTGGTGCTATTAATTCACCGCAAATATTACAACTTTCAGGAATAGGTAAAGGGGATTACATAAAAAAATGGGGATCAAAAGTTGTAGCGGATCTTCCAGGAGTAGGTGAAAACTTACAAGACCATTTAGATGTATTATCTCACTACGAGTGTACGCAGCCAGTAACGGAAGCGAAATATACAGCGGGTGGACTTGCGGTATTTAGAATGGCTACAATCTTGGCTCAATGGATGATAACAAAAAAAGGTCCTGGTAATGATATAGGTTTGTCTGGTGTATCATTTTTAAAGACAGATGACACACTTGACCTTCCAGATATACAAATGCACTTTATTGGTTCACTTTTAAAGGATCATGGAAAAACAAGGCCTGACTCTCATGCATTTAGTAATCACGTTTGTCAGCTAAGGCCAGAAAGTAGGGGCTATATTGCTCTAAAATCACTAGATCCTAAAGTACCTCCAATTATACAGCCGAATTATTTCGCAACTCAAAAAGACCGAGACACTCTTATAAAAGGAGTAAAAATGTCGCGAGAAATAATGAATCAATCTGCTTTTGATGAATACCGAGGTAAAGAAATAACACCTGGTATTCATGTTCAAACAGATGAGGAAATAGAGGATTTTATAAGAAATGCTGCGGAAACAATTTATCACCCAGTTGGTACCTGTAAAATGGGCAGTGATGAATATGCAGTTGTAGATGATAAATTAAGAGTAAGAGGAGTAGAAAATTTAAGGGTCATTGATGCCTCTGTAATGCCAACACTAATAGGTGGAAACACAAACGCAGCAACTATAATGATAGCGGATAAAATTTCCGATCATATGCTTGGTAATGAGTTTCTACCACCACAGCATGTAAGCTACAAAGAATTGAATGCTGCATAATTTTGAATAAATTATTATTTTCAATTCTTGGGATAGTTTTAATATTTGTTTTAACACTAATATTTGTTAATCAATATAATACTAAAAATTTTGCACAGACTATTTTTTTAGAAATAGAAAAAAAATATTCTTATAAAATTGAAAGAGATCAGTTCGGAGTTCCTCATGTTTATGGGGATGCTGATAAAGATGCTGCATTCGCATTTGCTTATGCACAAGCAGAGGATGATTTAGAGCATGTCGAGATGATGATTAAAATGTCTCGTGGGGAGCTTTCAAATTTAAATTTCAATTCGAATACATTTTCTGCCATTTATTCACTTATTACTGGCGATGGTGATATAATGGAAAACCTAGATGCAATTGAAGGAGTAGAATTAGATTTTTTATTTAAGTTTTTTAATATTGATGAAACTGTTAATAAAAAAATTTCAGAAATTCCAGAGGAGACAATTAATTATATAAAAGGTTATGCAGATGGACTTAACTATTATGCTGCAAAATATCCCAACTTAGTTGATCAATCTCTATACCCGGCTACTGTAAGTGACTTAGTTGCTGGAATGACATTTCGGATGCCGTTATTTTATGGCATAGACCATTCAATCGCTGAACTCATTAATTTAATGGATGATAAAGAAGAGGAAGTTGCAATGAATATGAACGCTCTATCCAATAATCCAATAGTTGCAAGCATAAATACTTACTTTAAACCATCAGGTTCAAACGCATTTGCCGTTTCCAAAAGTAGATCACAAGACAATGAGACAATGCTTGTCATTAATTCACACCAGCCATTAACGGGTCCAGTTGCTTGGTATGAAATTCATATAAAAAGTGGAGAAGGCTTAAATATCATGGGCGGTACTTTTCCAGGATCACCATTTGTGCATGTTGGCTTCAATGAACATCTCGGGTGGGGAGCTACAGTAAATCAGCCAGATTTATCTGATATTTATGAATTAAAACTTAATCCAGAGAACAATAATCAGTATGAACTAGACGGTGAATGGGTAAACTTCACAGAAACTGAACAAAAATTTAAAGTCAAATTGTTTGGACCTTTTAATATTACATATCCTATAAAAATGTACCATTCAGCGCATGGACCAGCTTTAAAAGACGATAATAAAGCATATGCCATAAGGTTTGTTGGAATGAATGATGTAAACCATTCAACCGCATGGCTCAAAATGAATAAATCAAAAAATATCGATGAGTGGTTTGATGCCTTAAGAATGGAACAGCTAGCTAGTTTAAATTTAGTTTACGCTGATAAGGATGATAATATCTTTTTTGTTCATAATGCCAAGTCGCCGGTAAGAGATCCAAACTATGATTGGAAGCAAGTGGTTCCAGGAAATAAAAGTGAATTAATCTGGACAGATTTTCATCCTTTTGAAAGTGTGCCTCAGATCTTAAATCCAAGCTCCGGATATATCTTTAGTACCAATCAAAATCCTTTTTTTGTTACAGCAAAGGATGATAATTTATCTTTATCTAACTTCAATCCAACCATGGGCTTTCAAACACGAACAACGAATAGAGCGTATAGAGCATATGAACTTCTTGATGCCGACAAATCAATATCATTCAGTGAACTTGATAAATACAAACACGATAATAAGTTCTCCTATAATTCAAGACAATACAAATTCATGGAAGAAATTTTCAATCATGAATTCTCAGAAAATAAATTAAAAAGTGCTCAAGAATTTTTAAGAGATTGGGATTTAGGCACTGACACAAATAATTTACATGCTGCTTTTGGGGTTTGCATTTTGTCTCCTGAATGGTTAGCAGAAATAACAAGAAAGCCGCGTCCTGATCCAATCGAAGTCTTTATAAATTGCGTTGATGAATTTGAAAAAAACTTTGGGGCATTAAGTGTAAAATGGAGTGATGTTAATTTCCTAGAAAGAGGTTCAAACTTAGTACATATTCAAGGAGGTCCGGACGTTTTAAGGGCAATTTATGCTCCTCGAAGCGATGATGGTATACTTAAAGCTGTTGCTGGAGATGGCCTTTATATCTATGTAAAATGGGATGAAAATAAAAAACAGGTATCAAAAAGTATTCATCAATTTGGAAGCGCTACAATGAATATGGGTTCCCCGCACTATGATGATCAAATTAATTTATTTGCAAGCGAGAAGCTCAAAGATACGTTCTTTAATTGAGCTTGTAGAAAAAAAATAATTATATAAAATTTTATCATGTTATTACATGAGCATTTAGAAAATGGAGCTGATAAAAATCCTAATTTTCCCTTCTCCGAATTTGAAGGAAATTCACTTTCTTATCAAGAAGCAAATTTATTAAGCAATAAATTAGCTAATAAATTAGTTTCTGAGGGATTGGAAGTTGGGGATAGATTTGCATTTCTTGCAAAAAATTGCACTGAAATGGCGATTATGTATTACGCTGCATCAAAAGTTGGCGTTGTTCCTGTTCCATTAAATTATCGTTTAGCAGATCAAGAATGGGTATACATAATAAATGACTCTGAAGCAAAACTTATAATAGTTAAAGGAAATGAGTATTCGGACAGAATAAATCAGATTTCATCAGAATTAAAAAATATAAAAAAATATATTTCTGTATCGGTTGGTAACAGTATTGAAAAGTTCCATGATTTTTATAATTGGCTTTCAGATAGTTCGAATGAAAGACCAACTTTAAAAATCCATGAAAATGATGATGTATATCAAATGTATACGAGTGGTACTACAGGTCATCCAAAAGGTGCTGTTCTTTTACAGAGAAATGTTGCAGCTAATATTAGACAGTATTTAAATAGTTTAACTTTACCTAGGCCATCAAGAACTCTTTTAGTGGCACCGATGTACCATGCTGCCGCAATGATTAATATGTGCGGGTGCATTGCAATAGGTGGAACAATTGTTATTCAAGAGGATTTTATTCCTCAAGATGTAGTAGATTGTTTAGCAAATGAAAAAATCACACATACAGTGCTTGTCCCTGCGATGATCCAAGCTTGCTTAGTGTCAGTGCCTAATGTTGCAAGCAATAAATATAATGATTTAGATCAGATACATTATGGCGCCTCTCCAATCGCTCCAGAAACACTCAAGAAGGCAATGGATGTTTTTAAGTGTAAATTTGGACAAGGTTTTGGAATGACAGAGACAGTAGCTGTAATTTGCTTAATGACACCTGAAGAACACATCCGTGCTATCGAAGAAAAACCTGATCTTTTAAAATCTTGTGGAAGACCGGCTATAGATACTCAAGTTGAAATTAGAGATGAAAATGAAATTCCACTACCTGTTGGAGAGATAGGACAGATTTGTGCAAAAGGTCCTCAGATTATGAAAGGGTATTGGAATAAGAGAGAAGAAACAGAAAAGGCATTAATGGGAGGATGGATGCATACAGGTGATGCTGGACGAATGGATGAAGAGGGATTTGTTTATATCCAAGATAGAATAAAAGACATGATAGTATCGGGTGGTGAGAATATTTATTCAACAGAAGTAGAAGCAGCCTTGTTTGCTCATCCAGATATTATTGATGCTGCCGTCATTGGTGTTCCTAATGAAAAATATGGTGAAGTTGTCAAAGCGTGTATTGTAAAAAAAGAAGGTTCCGATTTAACTGAGGAAGATGTAATTAATTTTTGCAAAGACAAAATTGCAAGCTATAAAAAACCTCAGTCAATTGATTTTATTGACGAAGTCCCAAGAAACGCGAGTGGTAAAGTTCTCAAAAAGGTATTACGAGAACCGTATTGGAAAGATCAAGATCGACAAGTAAGCTAGGCAGTAGCAGTGCCACCAACAGTTAAATTTTCAATTAACATAGTTGGCTGACCAACTCCCACAGGAACACTCTGTCCATCTTTGCCACAAGTTCCGATGCCACTATCCATTTTTGAGTCGTTGCCAACCATCTTCACTCTTTTAAGCACGTCAGGTCCATTGCCTATTAATGTGGCCCCTTTGACAGGGCTTGTGACAACACCATTTTCAATTTTGTAAGCTTCAGTGCAAGTGAATACAAACTTTCCACTGGTAATATCTACTTGTCCACCGCCAAAATCTACTGCATACAATCCATTTTTTACTGACTTCAGTATTTCTTTGGGGTCTCTGTTTCCAGACAACATATGAGTATTGGTCATTCTAGGCATCGGTAAATGTGCATAGCTCTCTCTTCGTCCATTTCCTGTTGGACTAACACCCATCAATCTTGAATTGAGTCGGTCTTGCATATACCCTGTCAAAATTCCATTTTCAATTAAAGTAGTACAATTTGTGGGTGTTCCCTCATCATCTACACTTAGAGATCCCCTTCTTGAATCAATAGTGCCATCATCAACTACTGTTATTGCTTCATCTGCAATTTTCTCTCCAAGTAAATTAGAGAATGCAGATGTTTTTTTTCTATTAAAATCTCCTTCAAGTCCATGTCCAATTGCCTCATGAAGAAGAACTCCCGGATATCCTGGACCAAGTACCACATCCATTTCACCTGCAGGTGTATCTACTGAAGTTAAATTGATCTCTGCTTGATTAATGGCCTCGTCTACTTGTTGCTTCCAATGACTTGGATCTAGAAAAGATGAATAATCGACTCTGCCGCCTGAACCCCTGCTTCCATTTTCTTGTCTACCATCTTTTTCTAATACAATTGAAATATACAATCTGACCAATGGCCTTAAATCTTCTATAACAATTCCTCCTGGTCTGTAGATACGAACTGCTTGCCATTCACCATTTAATGATGCAGAAACTTGCTTTACCTGAGAATTTTTTGAACGTGCATATTCATCGATGTTTTTTAATACATTAACCTTTTCAGAAAATTCTGTTTCATTGATTGGGTTTGCTTCGTTGTATAGTTTTCTATTAGTCTGGGAAAACGCAGCATTAAAATTTGCGTTATTATCTTTAGTAACAAAATTTACTGTATCAGATGCTTTTTTAAGAGACATTTCATCTATGTCAGATGAATGAGCATAGCCAGAACTTTCACCCGCGACAGCTCTTAGACCAAAACCTTTCGATTTATCAAAAGAGGCACTTTTTAATCTTTGATCATCGAAGACAAAGCTTTCACTCTCACAAAACTCCATGAATAGTTCACCATCATCCGCCTTGTGAAGGGCGTTTGAAACTATTTTATCAACACTGCTATTATCCAGATTGCTTCGAGAAAAGAATAAGCTATCAGTAGATTGATTCTTTATGTCTTTGTTCATACTAGTGTGCTCTATGAAATTACTCTAATTATTTAAAATTATACTAAAAAAACCCTAAAAACTAATAAAAATTGCGTCAAACTGTCGCAAAATTACCCATAGTTTCTAAGAATTTAAACAGTATATATTAGTAAGTAACATTAACGCATTTATTTTCAATATTTACTCGATTTATGAACATATTTTTAAAAATCATTACGATAGTTTTCTTGCCATTTAGCGCCTTTGCGAGTGAAGGAATATCAGAAAACTGGCAACTTAGTTTTCAAGAGCCTGCAACTGATTTGATGTCAGATATCATTTCTTTTCACAGTTATATACTTATGCCAATTATAACAGGTATTTCATTACTCGTCTTGGGCCTACTTCTTTACATAATGTTTAGATTTAATAGTAAAAGAAATGTAGTGGCATCTACTACAACACATAATACAGTGATCGAAATATTATGGACTGTAATCCCGGTAATACTATTAATAATTATTGCCATACCATCTTTTAGACTACTCTACGTTTCAGAAACTATTCCAAAAGCAGACTTAACTATAAAAGCAATTGGCAATCAATGGTATTGGACTTACGAATATCCGGACTATGAAGATATTGTATTTGATGCAAATATGCTGCTAGAGAATGAATTATCAGATCCAAAGTTAAGGCTTTTAGAGACTGATACGCAAATAGTGGTACCTGTAAATAAAGTAGTTAAACTTCAAATCACATCTGCAGATGTCCTTCATGCTTGGACCATTCCAGCATTTGGAGTAAAAATGGATGCAGTACCTGGGCGATTGAATGAAACGTGGTTTAAGGCTAACAAAGAAGGTATTTATTATGGTCAATGTTCTGAGCTATGTGGTCCGAAGCACGCATTTATGCCAATTAATGTAAAAGTTGTGTCAGAAAATGAATTTAATGATTGGTTAGACTTTGCCAAAGAGGAGTATGCATCGTCTGGAATAGATTATTCAACTGAAACATTCGACCTTGCAAAGAATTAGGTAACTTTATTTAGAAGGAGCAAATAAAATGGCAGACATAACAGCAGATCAAGTAAACAGTCATGATCATCATCCAACAGGTTGGCGAAGATATCTATATTCTACAAATCATAAAGATATAGGAACTTTATACTTAATTTTTGCAATTATCGCTGGTTTAGTCGGAACTGGTATGTCAGTTTTAATGCGCATGGAGTTGATGTATCCTGGTGATGGTATACTAGGTGGCGATCACAATCTTTATAACGTTCTGGTTACAAGCCATGGCTTGTTAATGATATTTTTTATGGTGATGCCAGCAATGATCGGAGGATTTGGTAACTGGATAGTTCCTTTGATGATCGGTGCTCCAGATATGGCTTTCCCAAGAATGAATAATATTTCATTTTGGTTATTGCCAGCATCTCTAATTTTATTAATTGCTTCACTTTTTGTGGACGGTACATCTGGTGGCCCAGGTGTCGGAGGTGGTTGGACAATATATCCACCGCTTTCTGCAAATTTAGGCTCACCAGGTCCTGCAGTTGATTTAGCAATTTTTTCTCTTCACTTAGCTGGAGCTTCTTCAATTCTTGGTGCAATTAATTTTATCACTACGATCTTTAATATGAGAGCGCCAGGCATGACTTTACACAAAATGCCTCTCTTTGTTTGGTCCATTCTCGTCACAGCTGTTTTATTACTGTTATCACTTCCTGTATTGGCTGGAGCAATAACAATGCTCCTTACAGACAGGAACTTTGGTACCGCTTTCTTTAGTGCTGCTGAGGGTGGAGATCCTGTATTATTCCAACATTTATTCTGGTTCTTTGGTCACCCTGAAGTCTATATTTTAATACTACCAGGATTTGGAATTATAAGTCACGTTGTGGCGACATTCTCTAAGAAACCTGTTTTCGGTTATTTAGGTATGGCCTATGCAATGGTTTCTATTGGGTTCCTAGGGTTTATCGTTTGGGCTCACCATATGTACACTGTTGGTATGGATGCTGATGTTAAAGCTTATTATATTTTTGCAACTATGGTGATTGCTGTTCCTACCGGTATTAAAGTATTTTCATGGATTGCTACGATGTGGGGTGGTTCTGTAGAGCTGAAGACTCCTATGTTGTGGGCAATAGGATTTATTTTTCTATTTACTGTAGGTGGAGTGACCGGAGTTGTTCTGGCTAATGCGGGAATAGACCATTCATTGCATGACACATATTATGTTGTTGCTCACTTCCACTATGTGTTATCGATGGGAGCCGTGTTTGCTATTTTTTGTGGTTTTTATTACTGGTTTGGTAAAATGTTTGGAAGCGATTATTCTGAATTACTAGGAAAGTTACATTTTTGGTTAACATTTATAGGTGTTAATTTAATCTTTTTCCCTCAACATTTCTTAGGACTTGCTGGTATGCCACGAAGGTATGTCGATTATCCGGATGCTTATGCTGGATGGAACTATATATCTTCTATTGGATCATTTGTTACATTGATTGGATTAGCCGTGTTCTTCATAATGCTTATTCATGCTTTTGTGAGACAGAAACAATCAGCTGATAATCCATGGGGTGAAGGCGCAACTACTTTAGAATGGACTTTATCATCTCCACCACCTTTCCACCAATTTGAGGAGCTACCTGAAGTAAAGTAGTAAGATTGAATGGCAAATATAACTTCAGTTTCTGATAAACGAGAAATTGGGATTAACTCATTTTTTTCAAAGGTCGGCTTCTATATCTCTTTATTAAAACCTAGGGTTATGTCTCTTTCTATCTTCACTAGCTTTGTAGGTATGATAATTGCTCCAGGATTTATAACTATTTATGAAGGAGCTCTAATAATTTTAGCTATTTCAATTGGATCAGGGGCATCCGGCGCCTTAAACATGTGGTATGAAAGAAAAACAGACCTCTTGATGGAGAGAACTAAGAATAGAGTATTGCCTATGGGGCTTATCAGTTCGAATGGAGCTCTTATATATGGAATTACTTTGTCAGTATTTTCAATTTATCTTTTGTATTATGTTGCAAATTTTCTGTCTGCCTCAATTCTTCTTCTAACTATTCTCTATTATATTTTTGTCTATACAGTATGGCTAAAGAAAAGAACCCCACAGAATATTGTTATCGGTGGAGCTGCTGGAGCGTTCCCTCCAATTATTGGATGGACAGCTGTTACTGGCAGTATATCACCAGAAATCAGTCTGCTGTTTATTTTAATTTTTTTATGGACCCCGCCTCATTTTTGGGCACTCGCACTGTATAAATCTGATGATTACAAAAAGGCTGGAATTCCAATGATGCCACTAGTCGTTGGAAATAAAAAAACAGTTAGTTTAATTATCGCTTATTCACTAACAATCTTACCTGTAACACTTTTAATGAGTTACTACTATTCATTATTCTTTGGAACTTTGTCATCTATTATGGGTATCTGTTTCATTTATCTAGCATTAGATCTCAGAAAATATGTAGATCACAGTAAGTTATTAGAAAAAAAAGCACAAACTCTATTTTTCTTTTCCATTATTTATCTCTTTAATATTTTTGCAATTCTTCTTATTGATAATTTATTATGGAATATATTATGATTAATAAAAAAATAAAAAGAAGGAACTTAATTACAGCATTAATACTTGTTTTTTTTGTTGTTTCATTCTTCACGTATACAATTTACAGGTTAAGTCTTATATAAATGAACTTTTTTAATATTAAATATAGCTCGAATGCTTCTTTAGCTGCAGGCCTGCTAGGAGTTGCTATTTCAATGGTAATATTAGCCTATGCATCTGTACCACTATATAATTACTTTTGTAAAGTTACAGGTTTTGGAGGTACTCCAAAAATTTATTCTCAAGAAAGTATTTATATAACTGAATCTCTAATAGATGTAAGGCTTGACTCAAACGTTGGATCAACTTTGAACTGGGATTTTTTCCCTGAGCAAAGAACACATCAAATCCAAATTGGCGAAAATAAATTAATCAACTACGTTATAATCAACAACACAAATCAAGCATTGAATGGAACAGCGGTATACAATGTTACCCCAGCTGAGGCAGCAAAATACTTTAACAAAATAGAATGTTTTTGTTTTCAAAATACTGAATTAAAAGCTAATGAGAAAAAAATTATGCCTGTTTCTTTTTATATCGACCCTGAAATTAAAAATGATCAATACGTAGCAGATCTATCAGAAGTTACTTTGTCCTATACCTTTTATGAAAACAGTGATACATAATTTCTATGAGTTCACGCAATCCAAATTCTCATGAGTACCACTTAGTAGAACCAAGTCCATGGCCGCTTTTAGCATCCATTGGAGCGCTTATCTTGTGTGTTGGGGCCGTAATTTATTTTAGAACTGATGACTTATGGCTTATGCTTATTGGATTAGCTATTGTAGTTTATGTCACATACATGTGGTTCAGAGATATTATTATTGAAGGAGAACACCAAGGGCATCATACGCCTGTAGTACAGATTGGACTGAGGTATGGCATGACATTGTTTATCGCCTCAGAAGTTATGTTCTTTGTTGCTTGGTTTTGGGCTTATTTCAATGCAAGTTTATTTCCGACAGAACAAATAGGATCTGTTTGGCCTCCTGCAGAAATCCATTTAATGGATCCTTGGCATATACCACTAATAAATACACTTATACTTTTGCTGTCCGGTACAACCGTGACCTGGGCGCACCACGCTTTAACTGAGGGAAACAGAAAAGAGCTGATCCAAGGTCTCTGGTGCACAGTAGGTCTTGGCATAATTTTTACGGGCTTCCAAGTTTATGAGTATATGCATGCTGATTTCGCTTTTTCAGGACATATTTATGGAGCAACTTTCTATATGGCAACTGGTTTCCATGGCTTCCATGTATTGATGGGTACAGTGATGCTTATTGTCTGCTTAGGAAGATCAATTGCAGGGCACTTTAAGGCCGACCATCACTTTGGTTTTGAAGCAGCTGCATGGTACTGGCACTTTGTAGATGTTGTATGGTTATTCCTATTCGCTGCAATATATGTCTGGGGCTATTATTAAACTTAATCTATCTATTGATTAAAAATTTCTCTTTCCATTTTATTTTTTTAGTAACAATTTGTTTTCTTTTACTACTTGGTTATTGGCAAACCCAAAGATTAGAGTGGAAGACGAACATAATTAATTCAGTTGAAAAAAATTACATGCTCCAACTGGAAAAATTTCCTTTTGAAGGTGGCATAGATAAAGAATTTGAATTTATGCAAGTAGAGTTAAAAGGTTTTTTTATAAAAGAAAAACTTATGTATTTTTTTAAATCAAATTTAAACGGTATGTCAGGGTTTGAAATTGTATTACCTTTAAAAACTGAAGATGCAAAATATGTTTATGTGATCTTGGGATGGATACCTTATGACTTTAAGGAAAAATTTAATCTCGATTTTATAGATACAAATAAGGAGTTTATCGTTAATGGAGCATTAATTTATTCTAAAGAGAGAAAACCTTTAATACCTGACAATGAATATTCAGCAAGTATATGGTACCTTCTAAATACTGACGAGATGGATAATTTTCATAAAATTGAGTCAAGTTCATACATTCTTAAAATTACCGATCAAAATAAATTTGAGAATCTTTTAATTGAATTTGAGCCTTCAAACATAAGAAATAATCACTTGCAATATGCAGTTACATGGTTCTTGCTATCAATTGTTATATTGATCATGTATATCTATTATATAAGGCAAGGAAATACTGAAAATGAAGTATAGAAGCACAAGAGGAACTAATGAGGAGACGTTCAAGAAAGTTCTTTTTGCTGGTTTAGCAGAGGATGGTGGACTTTACGTACCAATGAATTGGCCTCAAATAGACGTTAATAAAATAGATAAGAATATTAGCTACAAAGACCTTACAAAATTAATACTTTATCCATTTGTTAAGGATTTTATTTCTATAATTGAACTGGAAAATATTATTAATATTTCCTATTCAAAGCAGTTCTCATCGGAAAACTTAGTATCATTTAAAGAATTGACTGATAACGAAATACTGGTTGAGTTATTTAATGGTCCTACACTTGCTTTCAAAGATTTTGCAATGCAATTACTTATTCCTTTATTTGATCATTTTTTAGAAAAAGAAAATAAGAAAATAAATTTGATTGTTGCTACTTCTGGTGATACTGGATCTGCAGCAATTAATGCAGTAAAGCAAAGTAAGAACATAAGTATATTTTGTTTATATCCTAGTAAGAGAATTTCAGATTTTCAAAGACGTCAAATGTCGACTGTGACAGAAAGTAATATCTTTTTGTGTGAAATTGACGGTACATTTGACGACTGTCAAAAAATTGTAAAAGATATTCTTAAGGATACCCAATACAGTTCTGAAAATAATATATCTGCAGTTAATTCGATTAATTGGGCGCGAATATTAATTCAATGTGTGTACTATTATTATACATATATAAATTATTTTGATGCATCTAGACCAACAGTTAACTTCTCTGTTCCTACAGGTAATTTTGGTGATATTTATGCAGGATATGTAGCCTATAAGATGGGACTACCAATAAATAAATTAATAATTGCTACAAATGAAAATGATATCTTACACAGATTTATAAATACAGGAATCTACCAGACAGAAAGTGTAAAAAAAACAACAAGCCCAAGTATGGATATACAAATAGCAAGTAATTTTGAAAGGCTTTTGTTTGATATCATGAGTCAGTCAAATGAAAAAACAGCATCAGCAATGCATTTATTTGAAGAAAAGGGAAAATTAACAGTAGAGCAACAGGACTTAAATATTATTTCAAATATCTTTGCATCTGAAAGCACACATCAAGAAGAAGTTAACAAAATAATATCGAATGTTCATAAAATCCATTCATACCTCGTTGATCCTCATACAGCTACTGGCATAAATGCCTCAAGAAAGACAAATGATAGTGATCGCATGAATTTCATATTATCAACTGCTCATCCTGTAAAGTTTTCAGAAACAGTTGATATGGCTGTCGGAAAAAATCTTGATTTATTAAGTAATTACAATGATTTATTTAGTAAAGATGAAAAAATTCACTCCATCCAAAACAATACGGATGAAGTGAAAAAATTTATTTTAAAGAATAAAAATTAAATGTCCTTTTTAACTACATATTACCCAAAGAGAATTGAATTTGAGCTAAAAGGCAAAAATGTTTTTTTAAGACCACCAGAATATAAAGATTGGAAAGCTTGGTCATCATTAAAAGAAAAAAATAAATTTTATCTCAAACCGTGGGAACCTCTTTGGTCGCCGTCAGAACTTGAAAGAAGTTCATTTGTAAAAAGAGTAAGATTTTTCGAGAAGCTAGCTTTAGATGACAGTGCTTACTCCTTTTTAATTTTTGAAAGCAAAACTAAAAATTTAATAGGTGAAATAAATATCAACAATGTTCAAAGAAGCGTTGTGCAATCATGTTCAATAGGATATTGGATTTGTGAAGAAAAAATGGGTCAAGGTCTAATGAGTGAAGCAATAAATTTAATTAAAAAGTTCATATTTGATGAATTAGATCTTCATCGGTTAGAGGCTGCATGTTTGCCAGTCAATAAGCGATCTCTTAGAACACTTAAAAATAATGGCTTTGCTATTGAAGGACTCGTAAGAAAGTATTTGAAGATAAACGGTAATTGGGAAGATCACATCCTTTTATCTTGTATTAAAAATGAAAGTTTATAGTATGCGCCTATGGTAGATCTTATAGGAAACAAAATTCCAGATATTAAACTTGTAAAAATGGATAGTGAAAAAGGCCCACAACCTCTTTCTGTATTAGACTATTGTAAAGACAAGAAAGTAGTAATGTTTGGTGTTCCTGGTGCTTTCACACCGACTTGCTCTAGGAATCATTTGCCTGGATTCATAGATAAAGCTGATGAAATGAAAGCTAGAGGAATCGATGAAGTTATTTGCTTTGCTACAAATGATATATTCACATTGTCTGCTTGGGAAGAAATGTCAGACTCCATTGGAAAGATTCTATTTTTATCAGACAGTAAGGCAAAATTCTCAAAATCTATTGGAACTGATTTTCCTGATAGCTTTGGCACATCAACAAAAACTCAAAGATGTTCGATATTAATCAATGATGGCACGGTAGAGAAATTTTTTGTTGAAGACGAAGATGGACAAGTAAGCGTTAGTAGTGCAGATAATATGCTCGAAAATATCTAATTTGATATTGCGGAAGTAGCTAATTTATCAGCTATTTCATTTCCAAGGTCACCAGAATGACCCTTAACCCATATCCAGTCAATATTATGTAGTTCAACAAGTTCATCAAGATTCATCCAAAGATCTTTATTTTTGACATCTTTTTTGTTTGCAGTTTT
The DNA here is from genome assembly GCA_003282485.1 of Pelagibacteraceae bacterium AG-333-C14. GTDB lineage: Bacteria > Pseudomonadota > Alphaproteobacteria > Pelagibacterales > AG-422-B15 > CACNXQ01. Next base: position 74,431 of record QBZD01000003.1, on the reverse strand, counting down.
CCAATCATTTGTTTTCCATTTTAAGATCCATTCTTGTATACCTTGCATTACGTATTTTGAATCTGTAAAAAGTTTTATTTTTGAATTCTGATCAACGTACCGAAGAGCTTGAATAACAGCTACTAATTCCATTCTATTATTGGTCGTGTCTTCATCAGATCCATTTAACTCAATTTTCTCAATACCTTTTTCAATATAAACCCCCCAACCACCTCTTCCGGGATTTCCAGAGCAAGCTCCATCTGTGTATATATGTAAAATATCAGAGTCCATATTCACTGGCTTTTCTCACTGACTGGTGGAACCTCAACTTAGAAATATACTCATTTGGATCTTTTTTTAAAATTAAATCACTGTCTTCATGAGAATAAAAATCAAGAAGTCTTGTCAGCAAATATCTTAATGCGGACGCTCTGGCCAACAGAGGCAGGGCTTCAACTTCTTCATTAGAAAATTTTCGTTCTTGGTTATAACTTCCTAACAGGTACTTAGCTTTGGTTGGATTAAATTCATTATTACTATCCTCAAAACACCAGGCATTGAGACAAATAGCAATCTCATATGCATAAAAATCATTACACGAAAAATAAAAATCAATAATACCTGTTAGGTTATTTTCTTCAAAAAAAATATTATCAGGAAATAAGTCTGCATGAATTATACCTGATGGTAAGTCTTTATTTATTTCTCTTGATAAAAATAAGAATTCATCTTCTATGAATTTTAGTTTTTCATCATCAATATGCTTTTTATAAGTCTTTAACTTTTCAATAATAATACCAAGCTTATCGAAACCAAGCTCATTTTCTCTTTTTATATTAAGTTTTTCAGAGGCATTATGCATTTTGGCGATGGTTAGGCCTAGATTAGAACAATGAATAGGTTTTATTTTCTCTAAAGAACTGCCTGTTAAGAATGAAGTAATAACAGCATGCTTTTGTTTAATAGAATTTGAGAAATTACCCTGTTTATCCTTAATGACCTCAGGACATTTGATATCATGGGCATTGAGATGATTCATTAAATCAAAATAAAATGGAAGATTCTCTTGATTTGTTCTTTCCTCAAAAATAGTCAGGATAAATTTTTTATTATCTGCAGTGAGTAAGTAGTTTGAATTTGAGGTTCCACCTTTGATACCACTAAACTCATTTATATTATCAATGTTATATTTGCTCAAAAAAACATTGAGTTCATCAATTGATATTTGTGTATATACAGCCATTAACTATATTTATAGCTCAGAATAAGTTAATTAAGTAATGATTTATGTCTTGAGTTTATTTATCTGGCTTATTGATTGCTCAACTAATTTCTTTGAGCTCTGTTCATTAATATTTTCAATGATAATTTTTTCAGCAATATTGACCGAATTCGCTACTATCTCCTCATTTACTTTAGAAATCGCTACTTTTTCAGCTCTTGATATTTTATCGATTGCTTGCTGCTCAGCTCTTTTTATAAATTCTTCTGCTTTAGCTTTAGAAGTTTGCTCATGATTCTTTGCAATTTCTTTAGCCTGATTAATGATGTTGTTTGCTTCTTCATCTGCTGACTGAACTTTTCTTTCGTATTCAGCAACGAGAGAATTCGCTTCTTCCTTTAGTTTTCTTGCATTATCTAATTCAGATTTAATATTTTCAATTTCACCATCAAGAAGCTTTGCTATCATTGACGGCGCTTTTATGAACAGTGCGACTGCTATAAAAATTAGAAACGCTACAAATACCCAAAACGAAGGATCAGAAAATAAATATGACATTAGTTATAAATTTCCATATCAATTAAGCTTTTTTGAGATTTCATCATCACTAGGAACAGTCTCAACATACTTAGAAACGATAGATTTAATAGTGTCTATAGTAGCTTTTTTAATTTCCTGTTCAGACTGTTGTTTTTGTTGATGAATTTTCTTTTCAGACTCTGTAATCATTGCATTAATCTTGATTTCATTATCTTTTTTTAATTTATCTAAGTATTCATTCATAGTGGCTTTTGAACTTGAGACTATTTCATTTGACTCAAGAGATGCAGAATTCATTTTATCATCATAATTTTCTAAAATTTTACTTGCTTCAGAATTAAGATTTTCAGCATCGTTAATATCATTAGAGATTTTATCTTTTCTTTCTTCTATTGTTGTGCTCAGCCTTGGGATCACAAATTTCCACATGAATAAATACAAAGCCGTAAAAGTAACTATCAGCCAGAATAATTGTGATGGGAAAGTTGAAATATCCATCTGCGGAAGGCCAGCAGATTTCTGACCTTCAGCATAAGCTTCAGATAAGGGCAAAACAAAAATAAAAATTTTAAGAAAAAATTTCATTATGTTTTAACCAAAAAGAATTAGGAATGCTATTACGAGAGCAAATAGTGCGATTGCTTCAACGAGTGCAAATCCTAAAAGTACTTGTCCAAATGCTTGCGGTGCTGCTGATGGGTTTCTAAATATACCTGAAACGTATGCTCCAAATACTGTTCCTATACCAGCTCCAGATCCTGCAACACCAATTGTTGCTAATCCTGCTCCTATAAGTTTTGCTGCTTCTACTTCCATTTTTGTTATCCTTTCTTTGTTTATTAAAATTTAATGATCCGGATGAAGGGCATCATTTAAATAGATACAAGTTAAAATAGTAAATATGTATGCTTGAAGAGCTGCAATTAATGTTTCAAGTGCATATAAAACTACAAGAAAAATTAATGGAGCAAAGCCAAGAAAGCCAAGCATCACGATAAATCCTGCGAAGATTTTTAATATACTGTGACCCGCAAGCATGTTTGCGCACAATCTTACGGATAAACTGATTGGCTTAGATAAATAGGATATGATTTCTATTGGAACAATTAAAGGTGCTAGAAATATTGGAATACCTGATGGATAGAATATTCTAAGATAACCAAGGCCGTTCTTCATGAAACCGATTATGGTTACCGCTAAAAAAATTAAACCAGCAAATGCAAAGGTAACAATAAGATGACTTGTTACTGTGAATGTATAAGGAATAAGGCCTATAAAATTACAAAAGAAAATAAACATGAACAAAGAAAAAATAAATGGGAAATAAGCTCTCCCTTGATCTCCGACCTGATCACGCAACATGTTGGCAATAAAATTGTATGATAACTCGGATAGCATTTGCATTCTATTTGGAATGATGGACCGTTTTGATAAGCCTAATATAAAAAGAGTCATCGTGGCTGCTATCGCGAAGACCATGAATAGAGATGAATTGGTAAATGAAATATCTATGCCTGCTATTTGCATCTCAGCAATTTTAGAGATTTCAAACTGATGTATTGGATCTATAGGATTATCTGCAGCCATTGAGTTATTTTTTAGTTATTTTGAAGGCTTTTTGCAACCCTAAAAACATTAAGAATTCCCGCTGCGCTGCCCAACAGGAAGAAGATAATTATAAATAAGGGTCGCGTCTCAAAATAATTGTCTGCCAAGATCCCAATGCCAAGGCCAACGGCCATTGCTGCGACAATTTCTACCACCACTTTCATGATTTTTCCTATGGGTTTCGGAGTATTTGGAGTGTCAGGTGAGGATGACTTTTTGGCTGCTTGAATTTTTTCTTGCAGGTTACGAATGTCATTCTGATCAGATGACATTTAAGCAACAGCCCCAATTTCCTCAGCTTTCTTAAGATCTACTGAGACTATTTGACTAACTCCTCGCTCAGCCATCGTAACACCAAATAGCCTGTCCATTCTAGACATCGTCAGGGCATGGTGTGTTATTATTAAAAACTTAGTATTGGTCTTGTCTGTTATGCTGTCTAAGAGGCCACAGAATCTTTCTACATTAGCGTCATCCAGTGGAGCATCGACCTCATCAAGTACACATATCGGTGATGGGTTGGTAAGAAAAACTGCAAATATTAATGATAGCGCAGTAAGAGCTTGCTCTCCGCCTGAAAGTAGAGACATCGATTGCAATTTTTTACCTGGCGGACTGACCATCATTTCTAATCCAGCTTCTAAAGGATCATCCGAGTCAATAAGCTCAAGATGAGCCTTGCCTCCATTGAATAATTTTACGAATACATCTTTAAAGTGACTATTTACAGTATCGAAAGCTTTCAATAACCTTGTTCTACCTTCTTTATTTAAATCCTCAATTGAGATTCTCATTTTTTTAATTGCACTTTCGAGATCTTCTTTTTCTTTTGTCATGTTCTCTAATTCATCATCGATTTCTTTTGTTTCTAAATCAGCTCTTAAATTTACGGCACCCATTGTTTCACGTTGTTGCTTTAATCTGTCTAATCTCATTTCAGTTCTATCTGCATTTGTTTTCATCGTATCTAGATCCTCGGCAATATTTAAAACACTTACGATGTCATGCGGTACACAATTAAACTTTTCTTTTGACTCATCTTCTAGCTCTTTCAATCTGGATTCTGCTAATTCTTTTGTGGCCTCTGTTCTTCCTTTTGACTCTCTAATATTAGCTAGATCATTTTGTGCTTTTCGAAGTTTGGCCTCAATTTTTTTGAGCTCATTATCTGCTTCAGCAAGTCTATCGGCAGCAAATTGCCTTTCTGTTTCTGCAAACCCTTTTGTTTCAATCAATTGCCCTCTTCGTTGAGCAATTTCTTCAGGCCTATTTGAAATTTTTTTCAATTCTTCTTCAGATTTTGTTTTTCTGGATGCTAATTTTTCTATCTGCTCTTTGGACGATCTAATTGTTTTACTTAATCTTTGATATTCGTAGGTCCAATCACTTTGCTTTTGTTCAACATCTTTTTGTCTGAGTTGTTCTCTCAGTTCCAGTGACAAGGTTGCAGCTTTTTTAGCTTCATTACTTGACCTATCGTAGACATTTCTTGCTTCTTGAGATGCCTGATTTGCGCTTATTACCTTTTCGGTTATCTCTTTTAAGTGGAAGTAGAATTTTTCCTTAAACTTGGATGTCCAATTATGTGGATCATCATAGCCTTCAACCTCTTTAAGAGTTGACTCTCGTGATTTTAAGTTTTCTGAAGTTATGAGTGTATCTTGCCATTCATCTCTTTTAGAATTTTTTATTTGATTGTACTGTTCTATCTCTTGATCAAGATCTAGAATTTTTGCTTCTAATTTTTCTTTTTCTACTTTTAGCTGGTCTATTGTTTCGTTGCTTATTTCATCTGTATTTTGACCATTATCTTCTGTATCCCTTCTAGATTTTAATGCCTCAAGATCTTTGATTGCATCCTCAAGCTGAAATTGCTCTCGTTCATTGTCACTAATTATTTGTTGAATCGAATTTTCAAGGTTTTTCTTTTCATCTTTTATTCTTTCCTCTTCTTGATCAAGAGTGTCTCTCTCAAGATTAATTCGATTAAGCTTAGCAGCGGCTTCAATCTCTTTTTCTCTGAGAGGCTTTATCTTCTCATTAGATTTTAGTTGCTCGTTAGTTGCTTGGGTAACCTCTAGAGTAAATTTTTGAATTTGTGACTCACTTGTTTTCAAATCCTCATCAGACTTCTCGAAAGACTCCTTTAATGAGGTCCATTTTAAAAACAGCACTATGCCCTCTAATTTACTGATTTCAGAGGAGATGGATCGGTAAGTTTCAGCTTGTTCTGCTTGTTTTTTTAGATTGTTTATTTGAGTATTCAGTTGTTTCATCAAGTCTTTAACTCGCTGGAGATTATTTTCAGCACCTTTGAGTTTTAGTTCTGCCTCATGTCTTCTAGAGTGAAGGCCAGAAATCCCAGCCGCTTCCTCCAATACAGACCTTCTGTCTATTGGTTTTGCATTTATTAGAGCCCCAACTCGTCCTTGGCTAATAAGAGAAGGTGAGTGAGCTCCAGTAGAAAGGTCTGCAAACAGCCTCTGTACGTCTCTTGCTCTAACGTCTTTGCCATTAATTTTGTAATCAGAACCTCTTTCTACCTCAATTTTTCTTTTTACTTGAATTTCTGTTTGATCATTAAATTCTGATGGCGCCTTTCTATCTTCATTATCTAAATAAATCGTGACTTCAGCATTATTTCTTGATGGTCTATCTGCAGTACCTGAGAAAATCACATCTTCCATTCCAGAGCCCCTCATACTTTTTGCTGATGTTTCTCCCATACACCATCTTAATGATTCAACTACATTAGATTTACCGCATCCATTAGGGCCTACAATCCCAGTAAGACCTTGTTCAATATTTAACTCAGTTGGGTCAACAAAAGATTTAAAGCCTAAGATTTTAATTTTTTTAAATTTCATTAATTAATTTTTTTCTCAATTATCTTTTCAAACTCTGAAAAAGACATATTTCCCGAATAGAGGTCTCCATCTATGATAAAAGATGGGGTAGAGGAAACATCATAATCCTCAACGGCATCTATTCTCATTGTTAAAATAAAATCTGTTATTTCTTCATTTTCCATACAGGAATTGAATTCGTCCTCAGAAATGCTGAATAATGTAGAATATGTTCTTAATGCATCTGTGCTGTTTTCTAACACTCGGTCACTTTGTTTTGTAACAATCCACTTTTTTTGATCCTGAAATAAAAGTTTTTCCATAGCAAAAAAATCTTTTTCGTCTGTGCAGTGTAGTAGCTTAAAAGCATTTAAATCAATTGCATTCAACGCAAATGGTCTGACCTCAAATTTAATTTTTCCCGTATCAATATATTTCTCTTTAATTTCCGGAAAAATATTATTGCTGAAATCTGCACAGTGACTACAAGTTAATGAACGGTACTCAACAATAGTCAATGGAGCAGCATCATCTCCAAGCTGCATTCCTGTTAATGTGCTACTTATGGCTAGCGATTGATAAGACAACAAGAGTGACACAAGAAAGATAGAGAATTTATGAATATTTTTCATTTTTAATAACTATAGCCTACATTTTGTATACAATGACTAAAACAATACACAACATGTTGAATATACTCAATTTTTACCAATTTTAATAGGTTTTATTATACAATTCTAAGTACAAAAAGAATTTGTCAAAATTTCGTCTTAGAAATTTTTGAAGCAATTTTTTCAAAGCTTTTTTTTAGTTCTGGAAAATCTGATAGCTCTTCATATGTCTTATTTTTCTCTTTAATTTCACTATCTAATTGATTGAAATTAATATCTTTTCTGGATTTTTTATTTTTTAAATTGATTTGAATTATTTCAATCTTCTCAACCGCATTGTAGCCAAAAAATAAATTTATTTTATCTACAATTTTTTTATGCTCATGTTCAAAAGCAAAAGATATGCTTCTATCGACTTTAACCACAAGTTTGCCCTTTCCTTTAGGGCTCGAGTTCGTTGTTTTGATTTTAGTTGGGTAGGACAATTTATTAAAACTTGTACCAACAATTTTCTCCCAATTTGAAAGTAGTTCTAGTTCAAAAAATCCTCTGTTTTTTAATAATTTCTTTACGTCATTTGGTAGAAGATTTGATAGAATTTGAGGTCCATTAAATTTTTTATAAGACATATTAGAAATTAGCATGAAAACTCACAATAAAGATAAATATTTTTCAGAAAATTTGATCTTGTGGTTTAAAAAAAACAAAAGAAATTTACCTTGGCGAAGATCTCTATCACATAAAGACTATCCGTACAGGGTACTCGTGAGTGAGTTCATGTTGCAGCAAACTACTGTTTCTACAGTCATACCTTATTTTAATAAGTTTCTTAAGATCTGGCCGAATATAAAAACTTTGTCCAAAGCTAATATTGATGATGTATTAATTCAATGGCAAGGATTGGGGTACTATTCAAGGGCAAGAAATTTGCTTAAGACTGCAGAAATAATTATGCTTAAACATCAGGGTGATATTCCTAAAAGTGAAAATGAACTTAAAAGCTTACCTGGTATTGGAGAATATGCTTCTGCGGCGATCCGATCAATAGCATTTAACAAGAAAGCGTCAGCAGTAGATGGAAATGTAAAAAGAGTAATAGCAAGATTTTATGGCCTAACAGGAACCCTTGACGAAAATAAAAAAAGAATTGATGAAATTGCTAATAGGATTTGTCCCAACAAAAATAATAGAGATTATACACAAGCAATTATGGAAGTAGGTGCATTAGTGTGTAAGGCAAAAAAAATTAATTGTGATGTTTGCTGCATATCCCAAGAATGTACTGCATATAATAAGAAGCTAGTTCATTCTATTCCTGAACCTAAAGTGAAAGTTAAAAAGAGAAAACTGAACTGCATTTCATTTATTTCAATTTTTAATGACAGATTTGTGTTATTGAAAAAAAGATCAAGTGAGGGAATTCTTTCTAATCAATGGGAGTTGCCATCAACACCATGGGAAGCAAAATCTATTAAGTTTTCAAGAAAAGAAACTCCATTTCCAAATGCACATTGGGAAAAGACAGCCATAAATTTTAAACATTCTTTTAGCCATATTGATATTCAAAACGTTGCTTATTACGCCAGGAATAATAATAAATGCTTATCAAGCAACTCTTCTAATTTGAAGTGGGTTAATGTTGATAAATTAAGTGATTATGCTGTAACCACAATGAGCAAGAAAACATTGAAAAAGTTTAATTTAATTCCGATCTAAGTTTTTGCCTTAGAATATCGATTGGTTTTAATTCACCTTCAACATCAAAATGCCAGAAAGTCCATCCGTTACATGCTGATGCCGATTGAACTTCAGCGCCAATTTGATGAATAGAGCCTGTGTTGTTAGAGCTAATAACAGAACCATCGGCTCTCACTTTAGCTTTAAATTTTCTCTTATTGTCATATAGCACGGTACCTGGCTCAATTAATTTTCTTTCTATTAACCACCCAAAAGGTATTCTAGGCTCTGCCTTCTTTGACTGACTTATATTTAACGATTCAATTTCATACGAATTAATTTTACCTATGCGTTTTTTTGCGGAATTTACATAGTACTTATCTTTTTCAATACCAATATATTTTCTTGATAATCTTTTCGCTACGGCTCCTGTAGTTCCTGTTCCAAAAAAAGGATCCAATATAACTTCACCTTTATTTGTTGAAGAAATAATAATTCGGTGCAAAAGTCCCTCTGGTTTTTGTGTAGGATGCAGCTTTTTACCTTCATCATTTTTTAGCCTTTCATGACCACTACATATTGGAAGATACCAATCTGAGCGCATTTGCATATTTTCATTGAGTGACTTCATAGCATCGTAATTAAAAGTATATTTTTTAGAATTTTTATCTTTGCTCGCCCAAATTAGAGTTTCATGAGCATTAGTGAAACGCTTACCTCTAAAATTAGGCATTGGATTTGCTTTTTGCCATATAACATCATTGAGTATCCAATAACCTAAGTTCTGCATGATATAACCAATCCTAAAAATATTATGATAGGAACCAATAACCCAAATGGTACCTGTTGGCTTTAATACACGTTGTGCTTCTTTAAGCCAGGCATGAGAAAACTTATCATATTCTTCAAAGCTCTCAAATTGATCCCATTCATCGTCAACGGCATCAACTTTTGAATTGTTTGGTCTGTATAGACTTTGATCAAGTTGTAAGTTATATGGAGGATCTGCAAATACTAAATCAACACTATTGTTAGGAAGATTCTTTAGCTCTTCAATTGTCTCACCACAGATAATGTTGTCAGAATTAATTTTAGTATTTTCATGGACCGCTTTCATAGCGGGTAATATGATTCAAAATAGAATCCAGGTCAATAGTATTTAGAATCAATAACTTAAATAATCTTCTTAATTCAATATATTGTGTACTGGTTTAAAAGATTTCCGATGAATTGGGGTAATTCCATAGTTTTTTAGAGCTGAAAGGTGCTCTTTTGTTCCATAACCTGAATTGTTTTGAAATCCATATTCTGGAAATTGCTTTGAATATTTAAGCATAATTTCGTCTCTATAAACTTTAGCAAGAATAGATGCTGCGGCAATCGAAACAGACTTACTATCTCCTTTAATAATACTAATGGTGTTGTTTTTTATATCTGGTTTAAAATTACCATCGATAAGTGTTGTTTTCGGAACGACTGATAGTCTATCACTAGCTCTTTTCATTGCTAATAATGAAGCTTGTAAGATATTGATCTCATCTATTTCTATCTCGGATGCGGCTCCATAGGCATAAATACTATTCTCTTTTATCTTTTCCGCTAACAATATTCTCTTAGCTTTAGGAATTTTTTTAGAGTCATTAATTCCTTCTGGAATATTTTTTCTATCGAGTATTACGGCTGCTGCAATTACTGGACCAGCAAGTGGACCTCTACCAACTTCATCAATACCAGCAATGGGCAAGGAAAAGTTATTTTCAAAAGCAATTAATTTCTGAGGGTCAAATTTCAATTTATATTTTTACTTTTTTCTTTAAACTTTTTAAATCTTCCCAAGAAAACTTTTTTTGAGCTGGCTGTCTTAACAAGAAAGCTGGGTGGAATGTAGGTAGTATCGGATACTTTTTTTTATTAATTTCTATATCTAACCACTTCCCCCGAATCTTGGTAATCCCTTCATTATTTTTAATTAATGCATAAGTAGCAGTGCTTCCTAATAACAAAATTGCTTTTGGATTTACTATTTCAATATGCTTTTTTATCATTGGTAAACATATCTCAATCTCTTCGTCTGTTGGCCTTCTGTTATTTGGTGGTCTCCACGGAACAATATTTGCAATGTAAACTTTTTCTCGATTTAGATCGATGGCCTCTAGCATTTTATCCAACAGCTTGCCACTTCTTCCAACAAAGGGTTTACCTTGAATATCCTCATCATGACCTGGAGCCTCACCTATAAGCATGATTTTTGCACTTGGGTTTCCATCTGAAAAGACCATATTTGTTGCGCTTTTATGAAGTTCACAGCCTTTAAAATTTGACATGTATTCTTTTAATGATTCTAGACTATCAATATTGAGAATATCTTTTTCGATTTCATGCTGAGGAAAGTCTGTTTTTTCTTTTGACTGAAACTTATCGGGCGATTTTATTGTTCCTTTTCCATACCTATTTTTTGCCATATTTCCTATATTTTCATCAACCCCGCTTAATTTATATTGATTTAGTAGTTTTATAGTATTTTGAATATCTAACTTCGTCATAAACAAATTGAATTATAATGCTTATAAACTAAATATATAGTTAATAATGGAGACTGATACTCAAAGAGAAGCGATGGAGTACGACGTAGTTGTCGTCGGAGCGGGACCCTCGGGTTTAGCAACTGCTATCAAATTAAAGCAAATTAATGCTGATGCAAACGTGTGCATAGTTGAGAAGGCCTCAGAGGTTGGAGCCCATATTTTGAGTGGAAATGTATTTGAAACAAAAGCACTAGATGAACTATTACCTGACTGGCAGTCTATGGAAGGCTGCCCTCTAAAAACTAAAGTATCAAAAGAGAAATTTTTAGTTCTATCCGAAAAAAGTTATTTCTCTGTTCCATCATTTTTATTGCCTCCCGTTCAACATAATAAAGGCAATTATATAACTAGCCTTGCTAATTTATGTAGATGGCTTGGGCAAGTTGCTGAAGGTATGGGTGTTGAGATATATCCTGGATTTGCAGCTTCAGAAATTCTTTATGATGAGCAAGGGAAAGTAAGAGGAGTTGCGACAAATGATATGGGTCTTGATATAAATAATGAAAAAAAAGACTCATATGAACCAGGTATAGAACTGCATGCCAAAGTTACTGTGTTTGCAGAAGGATGCAGAGGCCATCTAGGTAAACAATTAATTAATAAATTTAATTTATCAGAGAACTCTGATCCTCAGCAATATGGAATTGGTTTAAAAGAAATATGGGAAGTTCCAGAAGAAAATCATGACGAGGGAATGGTTTTGCATTCAGTTGGATGGCCTTTAGAAAATGATACTTATGGTGGCAGCTTTGTTTACCATGCAGAAAATAAACAAATTTATTTAGGGTATGTTATTGGCTTAGATTACTCAAACCCATATCTCTCACCTTTTGAAGAATTTCAAAGATTTAAAACACATCCAGCCATTAAAAAAATATTATCTGGTGGCAAAAGAATTTCATATGGGGCAAGAGCATTAATTGAAGGTGGACTTCAAAGCTTACCAAAAATGTATATGCCAGGTGCGTTACTTATTGGATGTGATGCCGGCACTTTGAACATGCCTAAGATTAAAGGATCGCATACTGCTATGAAAAGTGGAATTCTAGCCGCAGAGTCTATCAATGAATTTATTTCCGAAAGAGTGTCTGATTTATCAGTTTACGAGGAGAAATTTAATAGTAGCTGGCTTTATAAAGAACTTCATGCAGCACGCAACGTGAAGCCTTTCTTTACTAGATTTGGAACAATGTTAGGCGTTATATTAGCAGGAATTGATCAATGGCTATTTTGGGGAAAAATGCCATTCACTTTATCCCACAAGCACGCTGACCATGAAACACTTATCAAAGCTAAAGACGCAAAAAAAATTGAATATCCTAAGCCTGACGGGGTACTAACCTTTGATAGGTCAAGCTCGGTTTATTTGACGGGCACATACCATACAGAAAATCAACCTGTTCACCTTCAACTAAAAGATAGTGAATTACCGATAAGTTATACACTGAACGAATACGACGAACCTTCACAAAGATATTGTCCTGTAGGAGTTTACGAAGTTCATCAAGATAATGAAAATCAAACACCTAGATTTGTGATCAATAGTCAAAATTGTATTCACTGTAAAACGTGCGATATCAAAGAGCCGTCGCAAAATATTAATTGGGTGACACCTGAAGGTGGAGGTGGGCCAAAGTATGCAAACATGTAAAATTAGACGAGCATGAGTATTATAAGATTACTCTCTTTCATCTTTATATTTATTCTATCTTTCAGCTCAGCGACTGCCGCTAAAACAAATTTACCAAAAATCGGTGATTATTTAGTTGCAAATATATCAAGTAATTCAAATGATTATAAAATAACTAAAAGGTATTATCAAAAATTACACAGATCCAACCCAAATGATCTATTAGCTTTAGATCGATTACTGCTACTTAGTATCTTAGATGGTGACTTGTACAGCGCTAATAACTATTCATTTAAATTAGCTCAGGCAGGCTGTGATAAAAAAGTAAACTCATGCTGTATGAGCAATCAGTCACCTCAGGGTCATCTCGTAAATGGCATTTCATATTTAAACTCTTACAAGAAAGGTTTTGCTGATCAGAGCTTTGCCAGTATCTGGAGAGGAGAAATATCAGACAGCACTTTTGTTAGGCTTTTAAGGGCCTGGGTTTGGGCTGATAGCCCCTCTCTTGATAAGAGCATGGCACTGATCGACCTGATATCATCTGATGATCATCAATATCTTACCTTGGTTCATAAGGCTCTCATATATGACTTTGCAGATGAGATTGAACTAGCAGAAATTTTTTATGAGCAATCACTGTCTATGCAAAACGATCTTTATGTAATGCAGTTATATTTAAATTTTTTGAATAGAAATAATCTTTTAGAAGAAAAAAATAATTTTGTAAGTGAATATTTGTCTGATTATGATGATGCTTTTATAGAGAAGTTTACTAAATCCAATAATAATCGAATTATTCAGAATCCATTACAGGGAATTGGTATTGTTTTGTTCAACGCACAATCATTAATCAAAAATGTTAATCAAGAATTGTCCCACATGTTGTTTCAATTGGCCTTAGAGACATCCCCTCATATGCATGAGATAAAATATATATTTGCTACATTCTTGAGCGAAACGCAAGATCAAGATAAAGCTCGAAATATCTTAAGCTTAATACCCAAAACTCATTATCTAGGGCATTTTGCAGCAATTCAAATATCGGAAACATATCGTAATGAAGATGAAAGCGCAAAAGCTATCAATAACTTAAGAACTTTTTCAGAAAGTGAAGAAAATTTTGAAGTATTTTTATCACTAGGAAATTTTTATCGATATGAAAAAGATTGGGACAACGCAATTAAGTCGTATCGAGCGGCACTCGATTTAGGAGAAGCATTAGATAAAGATAACTTGTGGGAAGTTTTTTTTAATATTGGGATAGTTCACGAAAGAACAAAAAATTGGAAATTAGCTGAACAAAACTTTATCAATGCGTTAGAACTTTATGAAGAACAGCCAGATGTATTAAATTATTTAGGTTATTCTTATATTGATATGGATCAAAATTTATCTACAGCTAAGGAAATGATTGAAAAGGCAATTTCTTTAAAGCCCAACGATCCTTACATTATTGATAGTCTGGCTTGGTATTATTATAAGGTTGGGCAATATGAAGATGCGCTTTCATTGCTTGAATTTTCAATTGATATGATGCCTTATGATCCCACAGTTAATGATCATTATGGAGACGTTCTTTGGATGCTTGGAAATGAAATACAAGCGAGATATTATTGGAAAAAAGCAATAGAACTGGATATTGATGAGTCTCTTCAAGAAAAGATTCATAGAAAACTACTTAAAGGAATCTGATATCATTGCACAAGCATACATTACAATCATACGCAAAAATTAATTTATTTCTTGAAGTAATTAAAAAACTTAAAAATGGTTATCACGATTTATCTTCTATTATCACAAGAATAAGTATTTCCGATAAAATTAAAATTGATACAGCAGCTGATTTTTCTGTGAAATTTATAGGACCCTTTTGCTCGCAAGTAAGTCAAGAAAGCAATATTCATACTTTGTTTCAATTCCTATTAGATAATAATTTTATCAACCATAGTAATTACACAATTCTTATTGATAAACAAATACCAGTTGGTTCTGGATTGGGAGGCGGATCCTCAAATGTTGCCGAAATTCTAAAGTACTTAATGAGCGAGGGTGCTTTATCAAAATCACAATGTTTATTAGTTGCAAAAGAACTCGGTTCTGATATTGAATTTTTTTTAGAAGAAGGTTCAGCTTTAATTACTGGCACAGGTTCTGTTAAAAAAAGAATAAAATTATTTTCAGATAAAATTTTTCTCCTAATTTACCCACAAATTTTAAGTAGTACGAAAATAATTTTTGAGCAGCATCAAATATTGAGTAAGAGTAATTTCCTTTACGAGGGCCAAAAACAAATTAGTGATATATTGCAAGAAACCTCAAATGATCTCGAGGAGACAGCTATAACTCTTAATCAAGAAATAAGAATGGTAAAGCAGTTTCTCGAAAGCGATGAACGTTGTAATTTTACTAGAATGACAGGAAGCGGATCAGCTTTTTTTGGATGTTACAATGATGAAGCTACTTCAAATGAGGCTGTCTCTAAAATCAAAAAACTCCATCCTAAATGGTGGACTTGTCTTGCTAGGATAATATAATCATTGCAAAATCTATTTGTTAAACTAAATAATGTATGAGTGTTGGGGCGTGGCCAAGCGGTAAGGCACCGCTTTTTGGTAGCGGCATTCGGAGGTTCGAATCCTCCCGCCCCAGCCAAGGAAAAAAAATATGAGCAACTTTTTAAACAAATATAAATCTGTATATGATGTGTTTTTAGATAACTGGAGTTATCAATCACATTATGTCTTATACCTTGAGGCTTTAATGCGCCAACAAACATTACTGCCTAATTATATTAAAGAAATGATCTTTGCCTACATATCTGGCCTCAATGGATGCCAATATTGTAAAAATATTCACGCTGAAATATCTAAGAAATTATTAAGAGACGCAAATGATGAACAGCCACTTCTAGATATTGAAAATGCTGGCATAGAAGAAAAGTACAAACCAATTATGAAGCTGGCTCATAAAGTCAATGTGGATATAAAATCAATAGTTGATGAGGATGTAGATCAAATACTTCAATACGGCTTCGACGAACGAGTAATTTCAGAAATTATTTCAATATGCGGTGCCGCACAATTTATGAATACGGTAGTGGTAGCTCATCAGATAAAACCTCTCGACGACATTCAAAATATCGGATCCGCAAAGATGATGATAGAAAAAGGTTATGATGGACTCGCTGAATATATGATCTCAAAAAGAAATAAATAATCAGGCTACTCGTAATAAACTCATTCCTAAGAAAAAAGCTCCAACTGTTAGAGCGAACGTTCCAATTATATATAAAATTGAAATAAAAATACTACCATTCTGAATTAGCTCAAAAATATCCACATTAAAAGAAGAGAAAGTAGTAAAGCCCCCCAAGAATCCAATAGTGATGAACATTTTAAGATTATCAGAAATATTAATTTTAGCTGCGAAGTAGCTCCATGCTAAACCAATAAGAAATGCACCTATAACATTCACTGTGAGAGTTCCATAAGGAAAAGAACTTACAAACGATTTATTAATTTGTTCTATAAGAATATATCTAGTAAGCGCCCCTATACCACCACCAATAAATATTGAAATAAATAAACTCATTAATCTTTTATGCCTACCAGATGAGTTAAAATTCCAAAGTGATCACTGGGATAAATATCATTTGATTTATTTCCTATAAGGCAGCTTTTTACAGGTTGACCCAAACCTTTTGGTCCTGCTTTTGAAGAAAAAATATAATCAATTCTTCGGTCATACTCTAGAGTTTTCATTGCCCATTTATTTTCATTGGACCATGTATAACCTGGTTCACCTATATTTGTGAGGTTCCAAACGTCTCTGAGAACTGTTTCATTGATGGGCTTTTTGTGCCCAGTGATCATTTTTATTTCATCACTTTCAGGATCTGCATTAAAGTCACCGCACAATAAAACTGGAAATTTAGATTTTTGCAGATGGCTTATATACTCCATTAATTCTGTAACTTGGCTTTCTCTTACTGGTTGATGCTCGTATTTGTAGTTAAGGTGCGTACATATGACATTAATTGTAATACTGTTTTTATAGAGTAACTCAGCATGTATAAATAATTTCTTCTCATCTTTCTTAGGGTCTGCTTTAAACATCATTATTTGATGATTCTGTATTGGATATTTTGAGATTATAGCATTTCCAAACGCAACACCGTCAAACTCAAAAGATTTTCCATAAATATATTGGTAGCCTAGTTTGTCTGCTATTATTTTTGCTTGGCTTTCATCTTCCTCTTCCCATACTTCCTGTAAGCACATTATATCAGCGGCTGTTTCTTGAAGCTCTGATAGAATTAAATTTTCTCTTTCCTTATAAGATTCAAACTTCCACCATAAGTTCCAGGTCACGAGCTTAATTGTCTCACCGCTCTCTTCAATTATTATTGCATCAGGATCAGGAAAAGATTTATCACTCATTCAGTTACGGAAAGGCAACCATAATCGTTTCAGCTACATAAGCAGGCTTATCTTGACCTTCAATTTCGAGGGATACTTCGCTGATTACTTGCGTGCCACCGTTATCTAATTTGTTAACTTCGTTTATTTTAGCTGACATCCTTACTTTAGAATTTACGGGCACCATGTTAATGAATCTAACTTTGTTTAAGCCATAATTTATTACCATTTTAGCGCCTGAGATAATCCATACTTGAGCGCTCAAAGGCACTGAAAGAGAAAGGCTTAAAAATCCATGAGCAATTGTACTTTTAGTTGGCAATTCTTTTTGAGCTTTTTCTTCGTCAACATGTATCCATTGATGATCACTAGTTGCTTCAGCAAACTGATTTATTCTTTCTTGATCTATAGTCATCCACTCTGAATGGCCCATTTCTTTGCCTTTGTATGACTCAATTTCATTAACATCAACTGTCAGCATAATATATCTCCCAATTCGTAATTTTTAATTGTAAAATCATAACGAAAATAAGCTAATAATAGAAGTTTTATAATGGAAAATATTCGACGAACTAAACCTGATGATGAAATAAATATATCTAGTTTGCTGGATGAAGCATTTGGACCAGGAAGATTAGCAAGATCTGTATATCGTTTGAGAGAAATAAGACCTTTCATTGATGAATTTTCATACGTCTACTTAAATGACTCAAAAATTGCGGCAAGCATTAGTTACAGTGAAACGTATATAAACAACTTATTTAAAGGACTTTTACTAGGCCCTCTAGCAGTCAGTCCTGCCTTAAAAGGCAAGGGTCATGGTAAAGAATTAGTAAAATACACAATTAATAAAATAGAATTGAGCAATATTTATGACTTTATAATTGTCGTCGGTGACTTAGATTATTATTCAAAATTTGAATTCAATAAAGTTGAGAAGAACTTAGAATTTTATGGTCCTGTAGATAAGGATAAAGTTTTGATAAAATTGATTGGTACAAAAATAAATATAAATGATATTGAGCAGTATAAATTTACTTAGAAAAAAATAATGAGTGATGATCCAGTAAACTTGAAGGGTATAGAAACAATCTATAGTTTCAGTAAATCAAATAAGAAATCTCTTCCTCCAATTGAAAAATGGAACCCTCCGTTTTGTGGAGATATTGATATGACGATTTCTAAATCTGGAAAATGGTATTACATGGGATCAGAAATTAAAAGACCTGCCATGGTCAAATTATTTTCAGGTATTCTTAGATTAGAGTCTGACAATTCATACTATTTGGTTACTCCAGTTGAAAAAGTAAGAATTCAAGTTGAAGACGCGCCTTTTGTAGCGGTAGCTATAACAAAAGAGCAAAGTGAAGGAATAAATACAGTAACTTTTCGAACCAATCTTAATGATAAAATTGTTCTTTCAAAAGAGAATCCATTATCAATTGAAATAAAGAAAAATGATGAACCCTCTCCATACATAACAGTTCGTAATAATTTAAGAGCGCTTATTTCTCGATCAGTTTTTTATGAATTAGTAGACTTAGCTGAGACTATGCCAATTGATGGCGTGCCGTACTTAGCGATAAAAAGCCAGGGGGAAATTTTTAAAATTCATAAAGTAGAAGATTTATGATCGAAATTTCTCAATTGAGAAAGCTTTTTAAAGGGCCTAAAATAATATCACACAAATATTTTGACCAATTAACTGATGATTTGATTACAAGAGCGCATCATCCGTTGGCAAAACTTAAAAAAGAAAGTTACAATTTGATACCGTCCGCAGTTTTAGTGCCAATTATTTATGAAGAAGACAATGTAAAGATATTGCTTACAAAAAGACCTACAAATCTTAAAGATCATGCAGGTCAAATAAGTTTTCCAGGAGGTAAAATTGAGACAGGCGATTTAACGCCTATAGAAACCTCTCTAAGGGAAGCATCAGAGGAAGTTGGGCTTTCCAGAGAACAAGTTGAAGTGTTGGGAAACCTTGATGTTTACGTAACAGGAACTGGCTTCAGAATATTACCAATTGTTTCTGTAATTAAAGATTATTCGTCACTAAAAATTAATAAAAGTGAAGTAGATGAGGTCTTTTATCTACCTTTAGAATTTCTTATGAATAAAAATAACCATCAGGAGGAAAGTGCTACTTACAGTCATGGTAATGAAAAATATGATTATGTTTATAGTGTTTTACCTTACGAAAACTATAGAATTTGGGGGGCAACAGCAGGAATGTTAATAAATCTTTATCAAATTTTAAAATAATATAAATATGCTCTTGCTATGAGCAATTATTCTTCCCTAATCTCATCTGAAGAAGTTAGTCAAATATTCAGAATTTTCGAAACTTTTAAAAAGAAAAGCATTTTTCTTGTTGGTGGTTGTATCAGAGATGCAATTTTGCAAAAAGATGTTACTGACATTGATTTTGCAACATCGTTGACTCCCGATGAAACAACTAACCTGCTTGATCAAAATAATATTCAGTCTGTGGATGTAGGTAAGAAATATGGCACTGTTACTGCAATTATAAATCAGAAAAAATATGAGATCACATCTTTTAGAAAAGATATTTCAACTGATGGCAGACATGCAACGGTTATATTTACCAAGGATATGAAGGAAGATGCTCAAAGAAGAGATTTCACCTTTAATGCTCTATATGTCGACAGTAACGGAAAAATATTCGATTTCTATAATGGCCAAGAGGATTTGAAGAATGGCAATGTTATTTTTATTGGAGATCCAAATGAAAGAATTAAAGAAGATTACCTTAGGATTCTTCGATACTTTCGCTTCTTTGCACTTTTTGAAAATAGCGATATTGATCCTGATTTACAAAAAGTATTTACGGTCAATCATGCTCATTTATCGAATATCTCCAATGAACGGAAATGGCATGAATTTAAAGAAATTTTAAAATTAAAAACACCTCATAATTCACTTCATATGATGGAGAGTGCGGGAATATTAAAAACTCATTTCGAAGGAGCTTTACTGGATGAAAACTTTAAAAACTTAATTGAAATTGAATCAAGAATTGGCGCAGTACCCAATCCTATAATTAGGCTAAGCACACTTATAGGAAGCTCACTTGAAAAAACAAACCATTTTATTAATAGCTTTCCATTATCCAAGACAGATTCAACAGAGTTACTGAAATTATCAAGTCTCAATAAAAAAATTGTTTCATACCTTTCAATGAAAGAAGTTCGCTACTTATTGTATAAGCTTGGTAAAACTGAATTTCAAAATCAGATTATAATAAATTGGTCTCGAGATACTCAAAATAAGAACGAAGTTAACTGGAGATCGTTGTATGAAGTTGCGGATAACTGGACCAAACCTGATTTTGGAATTTCACCCAAAGACATTATAAACATGGGGATAGAGCAGGGACCAATGGTTGGAAGAATAATGTCTGAAGTTGAAGATTGGTGGGCCGAAAATGACTTTATCGATGATAAGTTTTCTCTTATAGAGCGCTTGAAAGCGATTGTTCAGGCTCAAAAGTAAAAATTCTTTTATTTAAATTCAATTTTTTTAATATCGTAATTCTTTTCACCTTTTGGTGTTGTCACAGTAACAAAATCACCTTTTTCTTTTCCAATAAGTGCTCTCGCAACAGGTGACTTATAGGACAATAAGCCTGATTCAATATCTGCTTCATCATCACCAACAATTTGAAATTTTGTTTTAGATTCATCATCTAAATCTGACAACTCAACAGTTGCTCCAAAAACAACTGTCTTCTGAGTTTTTGGAATATTATCAAGATCTATTATTTCTGCATTAGAGAGCATAAGTTGAATTTCTTGAATGCGTCCTTCAATGTGACCTTGCTCTTCTTTGGCGGCATGATATTCAGCGTTTTCTTTTAAGTCACCATGCTCCCTTGCTTCAGCTATGGCTTGTATTACCTTTTGACGCTTATTGTTAATAAGATCATTCAATTCGTCTTGAAGTTTTTTTGCTCCTGCTACTGTAATTGGCTCTGTATCCATTTCTATTTACTTCCATTTTGCATTAGGCGGCATTGACATTAAAATCGCATCTATATTGCCGCCACTATTTAGTCCAAATTTAGTTCCTCGGTCGTACAAAAGATTATATTCTACGTAACGGCCTCGTTTCAACAACTGAATTTCTTTCTGTTTTTTTGTGAATTTTTCAAACATTTTTCTGCGAACAACATCTTTAATAATTTCTACAAAGGTTAATCCTACGTCTTTTACAAATTCAAAATCATTATCCCAATTATCCATTTTGTAATCGAAGAAAATACCGCCGATGCCTCTTATTTCTTTTCTGTGCGGCAAATAAAAGTACTCATCGCACCATTTTTTATATTTAGGATAATAACTCTTGCTGTGCATATCACAGGTATTTTTAAGTTTAGAGTGAAAGTTCTTTTTTAATATTTTATCTTCTAAGCATGGAGTAGCGTCAATTCCTCCTCCAAACCAACTTTTGCTAGTAATAATATGACGCGTATTAAAGTGCAGTGCTGGTACTTTAGGATTTACTGGATGAAGCACCACTGAAACACCTGATGACCAGAAATTATTATTTTTTTCAGTGCCAGGTATTTGCTTTGCAAAGTCTTTTGGAAATTTCCCAACTACGTTTGAAAATGCAACGCCACCTTTTTCAATTACATCACCTTCAATAATTCTATACTCTCCCTTTGACCATTTATTCTCCTTAAACTTAGCGGTTGATCCATATTCTTTTTCAAGCTCAAGAACTGCCTTACAGATTAAATTTTGAAGTTCTATAAACCAGTCTTTACAAATCTTTTTATTATTATTTTTCATACTATATTAATTTTAACTGCCTTATGGCTTCCGAGATTACTATCGCAGATGATGTGGCTACATTGAGTGATCTCGCTCCAGCTTTCATATTTATCTTAAGAACTTCATCTGAATCTTGATGAACGTATTCTGGCACACCCGCACTTTCTCTTCCTACGATTAGATTGTCTGATTGATTAAAGCTATAATCATAATGAGATTTACTTCCTCTCGTTGAAAGTAATATTTTTCTTCCATTTCTTTTTGTCATGTAATCTTTCCAATCATCAAACTCGCTTATCTTCACATTTTTTATATAGTCCATTGCAACACGATTTAGTGATTTTTCAGATAAAACAAATGATGCAGGATGAATAATATCGATATCCACATCAAAACATGAGCAAATACGAATCATAGCACCAGTATTTTGAGGAATATCAGGTTCAAATATCGCTAAATTCAATTTTAAATTTACCCTTCTAGATTTTTAGAGAAATATGCGTCATCTTGACCCAATTTATCCTTCAATTGCTTATTTTATTTCGCATAAAAATGCTTATTTTAGAGTATATTAGCAATTAAATATTGGGAAGAAAATTTGTCAGACAAACCTGTTACAAGAAGAAACTTTTTGTACATCACAACCGGAACATTTACTGCTGCTGGAGCTGCTTCATTGGTATGGCCTTTTGTAGACCAAATGAATCCAGATGCATCAGTAAAAGCACTGGCTTCAACGGAAGTTGACTTAAGACCCATTGCTCCAGGCCAAAGCATTACAGTTTTGTGGAGAGGTAAGCCTGTTTTTATTAGAAGAAGGACACCTGAAGAGATTTCAGAAGCTAAAGCTGTATCTCTCGATGAATTACCGGATCCTCAAGATGATGCTGCTAGAGCTAAAAATCCAGAGTGGTTGGTAATGGTAGGAATATGTACACACTTAGGTTGCATTCCACTTGGTCAAAAGGGCGAATATAATGGTTGGTTCTGCCCATGTCATGGTTCACACTATGACACATCAGGGAGAATAAGAAAGGGTCCAGCCCCTACCAATTTGGAAATTCCCGACTATGTATTCCTTAATGATAACACTATTAAAATTGGATAAATAACATGAGCGATAACTACGTACCAAAGTCAGCAGTTGGAAAATGGTTTAATGAAAGGCTGCCTTTACTTGACCTAATCTATGGACACTTAATGCCGTACCCAACTCCAAAAAATTTAAATTATTTCTGGACGTTCGGTGGAATATTAACGTTTTGCTTAGTTACGCAGATTATAACTGGGCTAGTGCTTGCTATGCATTATGTTGCAGATGCTGATTTAGCTTTTGCAAGTGTTGAGCACATAATGCGCGATGTAAACTATGGATGGTTGCTAAGATATATCCATGCAAATGGCGCATCTCTATTTTTCATGGCTGTCTATATCCACATGGCTAGATCTATGTTTTATGGTTCTTATAAAGAGCCACGAGAACTTATTTGGATTATAGGTGTATTTATCTTCTTATTAATGATCGCTACTGCATTTATGGGATACGTTTTACCTTGGGGTCAAATGAGCTTTTGGGGAGCCACCGTGATAACTAATTTATTTAGTGCAATACCGATTGTTGGAGAGTCTGTGACTAACTGGTTATGGGGAGGCTATGCTGTAGGCAGTCCATTACTGACAAGGTTCTTTACATTACATTACTTAATGCCTTTTCTTATCTTTGCATTGGTAATTCTTCATGTTTGGGCTCTTCACGTACCTGGAAACAATAACCCTGAGGGAATCGATGTTGTTAAAGGATCTCAGGATACAGTTCCATTTCATCCACACTACGTAGTAAAAGATTTATTTGCACTTGTTGTATTTTTAATCATTTTTGCAGGGTTCGTATTTTTTGTACCAAACCTTCTAGGACATACCGATAATTACATCCAAGCCAACCCACTTCAAACACCTGAACATATTGTTCCAGAGTGGTATTTTTTACCTTTCTATGCAATCCTAAGGGCTGTCCCAGACAAACTTGGTGGGGTAATTCTGATGGTATCGGCGATAGCTATTCTTGCTTTCTTGCCATGGTTAGATACATCAAAAGTTAGATCAGCAAAATATAGACCTCTTTACAAACAATTTGTATGGCTCTTCTTTGCAAACACTATTTTTCTTGGTTACTTGGGAGCGCAAGTAGCAGATGGCTTATTTTTAATCATGGGAAGAATTGCCACTGTATACTACTTTGCTCACTTTATAGTAATTTTGCCATTGCTGGGTTACATAGAGAAGACCAAACCGCTTCCAAAAAGCTTAAGTGAACCTGTCTTGACCAAAGAGGAAAAAGAAATGTTAGCCTCAGGAGCAACTACTTAAGTTAAATGCAATATTTATCAAAAATATTAATTTTAACTCTCGTATATTTTGGACTCTCTCAAATAACTATACAGGCAGCAGAAATGAAAGAGCCGTTGCATCCAAAATGGTCATTTCAAGGACCATTGGGTAAATTTGAGCGAGCATCATTACAAAGAGGTTACCAGGTTTATACTGAAGTATGTTCTGGTTGCCATTCAATGGAATTATTGAGTTATAGAAACTTAATGGAAGATGGTGGCCCTGAGTTCTCTGAAGCACAAGTGAAAGCTATGGCAGCTGCATTCGAGGTAAAAGGTGCTCCAGACGAGTATGGAGACGTAGTCATGCGACCAGCTATCTTGTCAGATAAATTTGTTAGTCCCTATGAAAATGAACAACAAGGAAGAGCGGCTAATGGTGGAGCATATCCTCCAGATCTATCTGTAATGGTTAAAGCAAGACATGGTGGAGCAGATTATGTTTATTCATTGCTGCTTGGATATGAAGATACTCCTGAGGGCATGGTACTTGACGATGGTGTCTACTACAATATTTATGCAAAGGGTCAAAAGATTGCAATGCCGCAATTACTCTCAGCTGATGCTGTTGAGTATAGCGATGGCACGGAAGCAACACCGGAGCAAATGGCTAGAGACGTTACTATGTTTTTGACATGGACAGCAGAACCTAAATTGGAGGCACGTAAGAGAATCGGTTTTAAAGTCATAACGTACTTATTGATACTTTCATTCTTGCTTTACTTTACGAATAAGCAAATTTGGAAAGAGTCACACTAGTACAATTAAAATATACTCATTATTTCAATAATTTAATTTTTTTCTTTACAGTAAATTATAAGCATCGTTATCCACAAGCAGATTAAATCTGTCTCGAAAACCATTTTTGATTAATATAAGCTTTGAAGTTAACTAGATGGAGGAACTAAATGTTAGAAAGTATTTTTAAATTAAAAGAAAATGGTACGACCGTAAGAACAGAAATTCTTGCTGGGCTCGCTACATTCTTAACAATGGCATATATACTTATTGTTAATCCAAGTATTTTAGCAGATGCTGGGTTTCCTTATGAGGGAGTATTTATAGCCACAATCCTTGCTGCTGTAGTTGCTTGTTTAATAATGGGGTTATATGCAAATTGGCCAATAGGTCTTGCTCCTGGAATGGGACTAAACGCTTTTGTTGCTTACACATTAGTTGGTTTCGGTGGCAGTGGTGATATTTCATGGCAAACAGCTTTAGGTGCAGTATTTATTTCTGGCATATTGTTTATAGTTATAAGTTTAACACCTCTAAGACAATGGATTATCAATAGTATTCCACGAAGCATGAAATTTGGTATTGGTGCTGGGATTGGATTATTTTTAGCTATTATAGGACTAGAAGAGATGGGAATAGTTGTTGCTCATCCTGCGACCTATGTAACTCTTAATGCAGGAAACATTTTATCTGCAAGTGTTTTATTAGGCTGTCTTGCTTTTGCACTAATGGCTGTATTTGATAAAAGAGGAATTCGTGGTGGCATTATTATAAGTATTATACTTGTAACAGTAATAGGAATGATCTTCGGTGTAGAAGATATTTTTACAACAGCTGTTGTAAGTCAGAGTGTACCAGGATTTGTTCATGTTACTGAATTTCCATCACAAATTTTTAGTGTCCCATCATTTGCAGATACTATATTTATGCAACTTGATATTTCTAGTGCTTTAACAATTGGAATGGTTTCAACTGTTCTTACTTTGCTATTTGTTGACTTCATGGATACAGCTGGAACGCTAACCTCTGTTGCGAATCTTAGTGGCAGAGTGGATCAGGATGGTAAAGTAGACGGTATTGAAAAAGCAGTTCTTGCTGATTCAGTTGCTACTGCTGTTGGTGCTTTAGCTGGAACAACTAATACAACATCTTATATCGAGTCTGGCGCTGGAATTAAAGAGGGTGGAAGAACAGGGCTTACGGCTGTAACAGTCGGCGTATTATTTTTATTATGCATTTTTTTAGCGCCACTAGCTAAAAGTGTTCCTTATTATGCATCTGCACCTGCGCTGGTCTTTATTGCAACTTACTTTATGAGGAATATCATTGATATTGATTGGGATGATGTCTCTGAGTATGCACCTGCTGTGTTAGCCGCTGTAGTAATGCCTTTTACTTTTAGTATTGCCAATGGAATTGCAATTGGATTTCTTGCTTATTTGGTAATTAAAGTCTTAAGTGGTAAATTAAGTGACTTAAATTCTGGTACTATATTTATAGGTTTGATATCAGTCCCTTATTTTTATTCTGTAACTTTATTTTAGAAACTAATGATTGGCTTTGTCTTCCTCATCCCAGGGGAAGACAGGCCAGGTATCTTGGGTTATTTCTTCAACATACGTACTAGCCAAAGGCAACCCTCTCGGTTTAGCATAAATCACAGCTAAATGCATATTAGGCATATATTCTTTAAGAGCTTTTGCTGTTCCACCTTTATCTACAATATCGTCAATCACGAGGACTATTTCGTCGGTTTTTGGAGCGCGGTGAACAATGGCCTTCCCAGCCTCCCGATGAATATAGCTTTGTATGGATACGATATCTACGTCTTGTATTCCTAAAGTGTAAGCAACAACAGCAGCAGGCACAAAACCTCCCCTTGAGACAACAACCATTTTATCAAAATCTATATTTTTACTTTTGATTAAGTGTCCAAGCTTTACGGCTTTTTCATGCATTTCCTCATAAGTCGGGAATACTAATTTATGTTCCATATCTAATTATTAAATAAAAAATGCATTACGTCACCATCTTGTACAGTATATTCTTTACCTTCGCTACGCATCTTTCCTTGTTCCTTCGCTTTTATTTCACCCACACAGGCAATGTAATCATTATACGCAATAGTTTCAGCTCGTATAAAGCCTTTTTCAAAATCAGTATGAATCTTTCCTGCAGCCTGCGGTGCTGTTGTCCCCAATTCTATGGTCCATGCTCTTGTTTCTTGTTCACCTGCTGTAAAATAAGTAATCAAGTTAAGCGTTTTGTAGCCGCTACGGATAATTTTATTCAAACCCGATTCTTCTAAGCCTAAGCTCTGTACATACTCTTTTTGATCCTCATCACTTAATGAAGAGATCTGAGACTCTATTTCTGCAGAGATAAGAATAATTTCATTGTTAAAACTATTTTTAATTTTTTCTGTGAATTGATTCCCACCAATAATTGACTCTTCATTGACATTACAGACATAGATTGTTGGTTTAAACGTAATTAAATTAAATTCCGACGAATTTGATTTTATCTCAGCTAAATTTTCAATTGTAATTGCTGGCTCACCTTTCCCAAGATGGTTTAGTAACTTTTCAGCTGCTGTGATTTTTATTTTTGCATCTTTATCACCTTTTTTAGCTTGTTTTTCGAGACCAGATTTTAATTTTTCTAGTAGTTCAATATCAGATAAAACTAATTCAGTATTAATTGTCTCAATATCGTCCAAGGGATCAATTTTATTGCTTACGTGAGTTATATTGTCATCTTCAAAGCACCTAACCACGTGTATGATTGCATCAACTTCCCTTATATGTGATAAGAACTTATTTCCTAATCCTTCTCCCTTTGATGCACCTTTAACTAGTCCAGCTATATCAAAAAATGTCAGTGAGGTAGGTATAGTTTTTTTAGATTTTGCTATTTCTGTCAAAGTATTAACTCTCTCATCAGGAACGATTACGGTTCCTTCATTTGGTTCTATTGTACAAAAAGGATAGTTGGCGGCTTCAGCCGAAATTTTCTTGGTAAGAGCATTAAATAAAGTTGATTTTCCAACATTAGGTAGCCCAACAATTCCACATTTAAATCCCATATTATAATTTAATGTTATTTAAGAATTGAGGTTTATTCTCTGATATCAGTAATTTTAAGTGCGATGAAATACTGATCTTTAATTGGTCAACAATTTCCAACTCCTTTTTTTTAAAGTTACCTAGTACATGCCTGTTAACCAATTCACGGCTCCCTGGGTGATCAATTCCAACCCTTACTCTGTTATAATTTTTGCCTATACATGAGTCTATTGATTTTAATCCATTATGACCAGCTGGTGAGCCACCATTTTTTATTTTTACTTTTCCAAGGGAAATATCAAGGTCATCATGAAAGACATAAACTGAATCTAGACCAAGTTTGTAAAAATTAATGAGTTTTGCAATACTGCTACCACATTCATTCATGTAATCGCATGACTTAAACGTGACTATTTTTTTTCTTCCGATTGAAAACGTTGTTAAATTACCGTTGAATTTTTTTTCATTCTTAATAATTTCATTATTATCAATGAGTTCATCAATAATTATAAATCCTATATTATGTCTATTTAAGGAATGTTTTTCACCGGGGTTTCCTAAACCAATAAGAGCAATCATACGTTTAAGAATATAGAAATTATGTATTAGTTGAAAGGTAAAGTATTAATCTTTATTTTCTTCTTTTTTAGCATCATCTGTTGATGCTTCTTTAGCATCATCCGAAGTCTCTGCTCCCTCTGCTGCTGCTTCTTCACCTTCTACAGGAGCTTCAGGTTCTTTGACAACAGTTGGCGCGGCAACTGATGCTACAGTAAAGTCACGATCACTAATTGTAGGAGTAATGTCGCTTGATAGATTGGCGGCAGATATCCTGATGGTATCACCAATTTCTAGACCATCTAAATCAAATACAATTTCTTCAGGAATATTATTTGCTGGGCAACTAAGTTGCACAGTTCTTCTGTTAACGTTAAGTACTCCACCACGTTTAAGGCCGGGAGATGACTCTTCATTGATAAATCTAGTTGGTATATCCAGGGTGATTTTTGAGTCTTCTGCCAATCTCAAAAAGTCTACATGAATTGGTTGATCTGAAAGAGGATCAAATTGTACATCTCTCGGGATTGCGAGACTTTTCTTACCTGCGATATTTAAAGAAATGATTCTTGTAAGAAATCCTCCAGAATTAATTTCCTTTTGAACAGATATTTTATCAAGGGCAATATTAAGAGAATCTTCACCTAACCCATAGATTACTGATGGAATTTTACCAGCAGCAAGGACCTTTTTTACTGCAGATTTTCCAGATTCAGCTCTTATCTCAGCATCTAAATTTGTTTCTTTTGACATAATTGTGTTGTGGTAATTAGATTAAATTTACTTATATGGCAAGCATATTAATCAAAAATCAAACAGGCTGGATACCGAGCTTTCTTCAGAAATTCTTTTTATCGCTTCACCCAATAGAGTGGATACATCAATAGAGCGTATTTTATTGCCATTACTTAATATATCTTGATTATTAATAGAATTGGTAATTACCAATTCAGTTAATTTTGAATTATTTATTCTCTCGAGTGCTTTTCCAGTAAGTACGCCATGTGTTACGTAGGATGTTATACTTTTAGCTCCAAGATCCATTATCCTATTAGCTGCATTAGAAATCGTTCCAGCAGAGTCGATTATATCGTCTAAAATAATACAGTCTTTTCCTTTTACATCTCCAATGATATTCATAACTTCACTCTCACCGGGTTTAGATCGCCTTTTATCAACAATAGCTATTGAAGCACCAATTTTGTTAGCAATTGCTCTAGCTCTTACTACACCACCAATATCAGGTGAAACCGCAACTAAGTTTCCAATATCATATTTTTCTTTTATATCTTTTGAAAAAACTGGTCCTGCAAAAAGATTATCAGTAGGAATATCAAAGAAACCTTGTATCTGTTCAGCATGTAAATCTAATGTTAAAACTCTGTCAGCTCCAGCAGTTGTTATTAAGTTAGCAACTAATTTTGCAGATATTGGTGTTCTAGGGCCGGGCTTTCTATCTTGTCGTGCATAACCATAATAAGGAATCACAGCAGTAATTCTTTTTGCAGAAGCTCTTTTTAGAGCATCCATAATTACTAGAAGCTCCATAAGATTATCGTTAGCAGGGTGGGATAGAGATTCTATAACAAAAACATCTTCACCTCGTATGTTTTCTTTAATTTCAACGTAAACTTCATCGTCGGCAAACCTTTGTATGGAAGCGTTCGTTAAGTTCTCACCAAGATAATCAGAAACACTTTTAGAAAGAGGTAAATTACTATTTCCCGCAATAATTCTCATGAATGATCTCCTTTTATAGTAATTGTTGAAATCATTCTACCATAATCATCCTCTTTTTTATGAAGCGCCCGCCTGTAGCTGAAACAAAGGTGTTCGTCTTTGTAAGTATCAATGTTGACAGTGTCTATGTTTCCAACGCCTTGCTCTCCAAGCCTAAATGTAATGAATTTTTTTAGGGAAAACTGATATTTATCCTTATTGATTTCGATAAAAAATTTTCTATTTCTTTTCGACTTGTCTACAAATTTTTTGAAAAAGTCTGATTTCACGTCATATGAGCTTTGTCCAATACATGGCCCAATTGAACAATTTATATTGTTAATGTTTGCACCAAGGAGCTTCATACTTGATAGAGTATTTTCAATAATACCGTTCAGGGCTCCTTTCCAACCTGCATGACAAGCTCCAATAATTGATTTTTTTTGGTCAAAAAATAAGATTGGGGCACAATCGGCTGTCAGAACTGACAATATTATATTCTGATGTTTTGTTACTATACCGTCACACTTATATTCTGTTTGCTGTAATTTAGGCTCAACTATTTTGCATATGTTTGAATGTGTTTGGTGCATTGTAATCAACTTAGACCTTGGAAGATTGAAATACTTATGAATTATCTTTAAATTATCTTCTACCAATAGAGGATTATCATTTGATCCTTTACCACAATTTAGTGATGAATATTTTTTTTTACTAAAGCCACCAATTCTTGAAAAAAAACAGTGATCAACGTCGCTTAAATTTTTTGAAAAAAACATTTAAATTTCCACTTCCAATACTTTGAAAAGGCTTCCCATATGTTCATCATTAATTAATCGATTTAACTGTATTTTTATTTCCTCAGCTTTAGCTGGGTTTTGTTCACACAATTGATTTGCTCTTTCCTCAATGCCGTTCAATTTCAAAAAAGCTGATTGAGTGACAAATTTATACTCTAAAATCTTTTTATTTTTTAAGATACTTATCAAGCAATCAAAATTCACAAGGTAAGTAATGTCTTGTTTTCCAATATCATTTAATACATCAGTTTTTTTATGATTTTTAATTGACTGGATAGTGCTTTTTAAAGGATGTTTTACGTAGCCGTAGTCAATTAATAGAAGATGTCCTTTATTTTTTTCTAAAAAGTTGATGATTTGATTAAATACTTCAATTGTTTGTGGGGAGTATTCAAAGATTTGATTATTTTTTAAATCAAATCTAGATTTTACATATATTTCACTTTCACTTCTTGCAATTTCAATATCAAATTCAAAGCCTCCATCTAATGATTTTTTTACGACTGTCTCGTAATATGTGTTGTCTCTTTTTTTTAACTGTCTTAAGGGCAGCGCATCTACAAATTCATTTGCGATAAAAAAAGAATATTGATCAGGATAATCACCAATTACTGAATGAATTTTACATTTTGGAAATTGTAATTTTAGATTTTCGATAAAATTTTTATTAATTTCATTGAAGTGAAGTGAAATATTTATTTCAAGAGATAAATGTTTATTTAATACCCTTAAAATATCATTAATGAGAGTTCCCCTTCCAGGGCCTAATTCTATTAAATTAAAGTGTTTGATATTATTTTTATTTATAACCTGAAGAATCTTGATTGCTATTGCTTCGCCAAACATTTGCGATATCTCAGGAGCAGTTATAAAATCACCTTTTTTACCAATAATCTTTTCAGAGACATAATATCCATAATCTTTATCACCATGCACTAGTTTAATAAACTCATCTAAATATATGTATGGGTTTTCGTTAAGATATTTTAGCAACTTTTCTTTAATCATTTTTTATTTGCTAAAAGTAAGATGGTCAATCCAGCTATAATCATTGGTATTGAAAGCAACATTCCCATGGTAAAAAAGTTTGCAATATACCCAACTTGTACATCGGGCTCACGGGTAAACTCTACAGAATATCTAAATACTCCATATAACAAGAGAAAGGCTCCAGAAATAAACCCTGGAGACTTGAGTTTATAATATCTAAAAATTAGAATATTTAAGATGATGAACAGCAATAGGCCTTCCAAGAATGCTTCATAGAGCTGACTGGGATGTCTAAATTGGTCATCTGCATTTGGAAAGATCATGCCAAACAAGAAATTTGCTGGCCGTCCATAAAGTTCACCATTAATAAAATTTGCTATTCGCCCAAAGAATATGCCAACAGGAGCAGAAACACATATTAAGTCACTAACTTCAAAAAAAGAGCACTTAAAGTTTCTTGAAACAAGTAAAGCTGCAATTATGATGCCTATCAATCCACCATGAAATGACAGTCCTCCTTGCCATAGGTAGAATATTTCTACAAAGTTATCGCTATAGTATGCAAAATTATAAAATAATATGTATCCAACTCTAGCTCCAATTATAAGACCTAAGATTGAATAGAATACTAAGTCATCAACTAATTTTTCATTTATATTTGCTTTAACGTCATATATTTTTTTGTTAGAAGACAAGTATTTGATGTATCGCCAAGCAAATATAAAGCCTACGATGTACGCTAATGAGTACCATCTAATTTCAAGTGGACCTATTGAGAAAAAAATTGGACTAATAGATGGAAAACTAAGATAAATCACGCTATTTTAAATTTGATATAAGAATAACCTAGCACCATTTATGTATAGTAGAAATAAAATATTAAATAAAGTTACAGACATCTGTATAAGTTTATATGAAATCTCTTTATCTTTTAAAGATGAAATCAAAACAATGAATAAATTTAAAGAAGATAGAAAAAATACATCAGCTCAAAAGTCAAATGATAAATCTTAAAAAACAAAAATTTCTTATTATTGGCGCTGGAAATATGGGCTACGCAGTACTCAATTCATTGATTGAAAATAAGATATCATCAAAAAATATCTTAATTATTGAAAAAAAAATTACACCAAAACTAAAAAAGTTAAAGTCAAAACACAATCTTAAAATTATCAAAAATGTTCGGTTGCTAAAATATAAATTTGTACCATCTATTTCATTAATTTCTGTAAAGCCAAATCAATTAAATGCTGCAGTTGACAGTTCTTTAGAAAAATTTTTGTCTAATTCTCTTATTGTGTCGATCGTAGCAGGAAAGAAGATTTCTGATTTAAAAAAAATATTTACTCTAAATAAAGGTATTGTGAGAGCTATGACAAATACCCCGGCATCAGTCAATATGGGTACAACTCTCATTTGTTTTGATAAAACAATTAAAAGTGATCAAAAGAAAATAGTTAGGAATTTCCTATCATTACTAGGGCAAATAAATGAAACTAAAAATGAAAAAATTATTGATGATTTCACAGCAATCTTTGGAAGTGGCCCTGCCTATATATTTCTTTTTATTGAAACGCTTATTAAAATAGCTGATAAGTCTGGGTTCAAAAATTCAAAAAATATGGTTCTTCAAACTTTTCTTGGGTCCCTTTTGCTTCTTTTAAATGAAAAAGATGGTCCAATCCATTTAAAAAAGAGTGTTACTAGTAAGGGAGGAACAACTGAAGCTGCGCTTAAAATATTAGAAAACAAAAATGGCCTTAGTACTCTAATTTCTAAAGCCATTGATAAAGCAAAGAAACGGTCAAGGGAGCTTAGTAAGGCTAATTAATTTTGTATTACTATAGCTACTTCCAAGCCGCCTAAATAACTATCATGCAAACTTATTTTTCCGTTTATTGAGCCAAGTAGTGATTTAGTAGTTGCCAGACCTAAACCTGAGTTTGTCTTGTTTTGATTCCTACTTTTGTCAATCCTATAGAAGGGCTTGAATACATTTGCTTTTTCTTCATCATCAATACCTGGGCCATTGTCGTGAATATTGATTTTAATCATTCTGCTATTCACCTCAGCTTTGATGATAATTTTGCCTGCTTTATCAATGGCATTATTCAAAATATTTGTAATTGACCGTACAAACACATTTTCATTTACCGTTGCAGCCTGATCGTTGAGTACCTCTAGTTCAATTTTGTGGCTCCTAAAATGAACATCATTTTTAATTTTAATGATAGCTTCTATGGGGTTAATCACAGACCTATCTTTTGAATCATCAGAGGCTGCGAAATCAAGGTATTCAATTAGCATTTCATTCATATGATTAATTTCATCATTAATATCTTTTTTTATACCCTTATTATCTAGTGTTTCTATTATTAGTTTCATTCTGGTCAATGGTGTTTTTAAATCATGACTTACCCCAGCAAGCATTAGAGAGCGTTGATCAATTTGTTTTAATATTCGATTCTTCATTTTTATAAATTCTTTACCAGCCTGTCTAACTTCAAGAGCTCCTGAAATTTTAAAATTATCCAACTCTTGTCCTTTACCAAATTGCTCTGCTGCCTTTGCCAAATTACTAATTGGTTTTACTTGATTTTTAAGAAATAAATAAGAAATGAGAACCAATATAAGTGCGGATATAATCTGCCAACCGAGAAAAATATGATTTCGAGCGGTAGTTATCCTATCTTTTGGAAAAGTAAGCATTATAAATGAGGAATCAAATTGTATAATCACTTCAATTGTATCATTAAGTGTCTCTTTGATTGAAAAAGGATTTTCAATTCTTGTGGCTAGTTCTTGACTAAAACTATTAAGAATTTGCGTATTATAATTTTCTGTCTCATAAAAAAATTCTACCTGGTCATAAGTATTTACGTCAAATAAAAATATTTCTTGTACATTTTTTATATTAATTAAAGAACCTTGGCCTTCATCATATTGTCTGGCAACCATTTGTATTTCCATTGCAACTGACCTTGAAAGCCTATTGAGGGTACGCTCCCACAAACTATTATAGTAGTAGGATAAAATAATTAATTGAAACATAACTATAGGAAACAAAACTATTAAAATTGTTCGGCCTAGTAAGCTTGTAGGAAGTAAATTTCTAAACATTATCTAATCAATCCACAGTTCATATCCTGAACCTCTTTTTGTTCGCAAAAATCTAGGTATTTTCGGATTCTTTTCAATTTTCTTTCTTAACCTATTAATACATACATCTAATGTACGTTCCTGCGAAAAATTTAACTCTGTTATTAATTGATCTCTAGAAAATGACTTGCCTGGGTTAGCGGAGAGGAGTTGCAAAATTTTTAACTCATTTTGATTAAGCGATAAGTCTGCTGTTCTTCCTTTTATGGACCCACTTGATAAATCTATTACTATATTATCTAGTTGGATCTTACTTTTAATATTTTTAGTCGATGTTTTATTTATTATATTTCTTATTCTTAGTAGTAATTCCTTTGGTTCAAAAGGTTTACTTAAATAATCATCAGCACCAATTTCGAGTCCATGAACTCTATTCTCCGACTCATTCATGGCCGTTAGATGGATTATAGGCGTGAGAGATGACTGCCTTATATCCTTTGTGAGCTCGTAGCCATCTTGTCCTGGCATCATGATATCTACGATTAGTAGATCAAAAACTATATACTTAAGTAACTCTTTGGCCTCTTCTGCATTAGCAGCAGTAGAAATAAGAAAGCTATGTTCTATTAAATATGATTTTAAAAGGTTTCTAATTTTGTCATCATCGTCAACAATAAGTAAGTGTTGTAGATTATTATTCATTATTTTTTTCTATTAAACTGTTTACGACCATATTAAATCCCTGAACAGCGTTAGCCCCAGATTTAACATAAGATTTTGAGAGTCTATCTATTAAAGGTTTAATAACATTATTTAATTTGTCTGTAGCAGTATCGGTGAGATATAAATTCTTTTTTCTGCCATCATCAGAATTAATTTTTTGAATAATAAATTTTTCCTTTAATAAACCTCTTAAAACTCTATTCAAACTTTGTTTTCTGATATCAAGAATATTTAACAGTTCATTAAATATTATCCCAGGATTTAAATTTATTACTAAAAGACATCTAATATCAGCCATGCCAAGCTGTTCATCATCTAAATTATTAAAAATTTCTTTTTCAAATATTCTATTAGCTTCAAAAAAATTATTTAATGAAATTTTGATACGGTCTTCACGAAGATAGAGCAGAGAAGATGCTTTGTTATTGGATGTATTTAAGTCAGCCACTATGACATAGTTACGATAAAAATATATATTAATCAAGGAGTTTTTCTGTTATGTAATCTATTCTTAAATTAAATAAAAAATATATGGAAATACCACCATTTGATAACAGAGATGGCTTTATATGGATGAATGGCAAATTTATTCCATGGAATGATGCTAAATGTCATGTCATCACCCAGGGACTTCATTATGCAAGTTCTGTTTTTGAAGGTGAGAGGGCCTATAAAGGAAAAATATTTAAATCTGATGAACATACGAAAAGACTATTTAAGTCAGCTGAAACAGTTGGCATAAAAATTCCCTATACTCAGAAAGAAATTAACAAGGCTAAAGATGATTTAATCAGTAAGATGGGTTATCAAGATTGTTATGTTCGTCCAATTGCCTGGCGTGGAAGTCAGCAGATGGGATTATCGACATCTAATGCTGATATAAATGTTGCCATTGCCGTCTGGGATGATTGGGCATCATATTTCAAAATTGAAGATAGAAAAGCAGGCCTAAGGTTGATTACATCACCCTGGAAACGACCAGCACCTGATACTGCTCCATGTGAGGCTAAAGCATCAGGACCTTATGTTATTTGTACAATGTCAAAGGAATATGCGGAGAGTAAAGGCTACAATGATGCTTTAATGCTGGATTACAGAGGCTATGTAGCGGAAGGAACAGGGGCGAATATATTTTTTATAAAAAATAAAACAATACATACACCTATACCAGATTGTTTCCTAAATGGCATAACTAGGCAAACAGTTATTGAGATGGTGACAAAAAAAGGATTTTCAGTTGAGGAAAAACATATAATGCCAGATGAAATGGCCAACTATGAAGAGGCTTTTTTAACTGGGACAGCCGCTGAAATTACTCCAATACAATCAATTGATAGTATTCAATTTAAGACTGGCGATGAAAGCCAAAATTTTCAGTTCATGCAAGATTATCACGATCTAGTAAGATCTTAGTTAAAAAATCTTTCTATAGTATTGATAACCACTATATAGCGACGCTATCATAGCAATCCACAAAAGCGCTATGCCAAAATCGTTAATTAATAATAAACTACTGTACACATCGGCCAAGAGTATCAAAAATAAGCCGCTCATTTGAGCTGCAGTTTTATATTTACCTAAATTTGATACAGGTATTTCTTTTTTGTTATCATCACTTGATGCATATTCTCTCAAGCCAGAAATAAATATTTCTCTAGCTATAATTAGATATGCAGGTATGAGATGTATTCCTAACAACATGCTATCTGAAATAAAAGTAATCAAGATAAGAACTACAAAGAGTTTATCAGCGATGGGATCAAGCATTTTTCCAAAGTTTGATGTATTTTTTGTCTTTCTGGCAATTAATCCATCAAGATAATCGGTAATCGACATCACAATAAATAAAACTATTGATAAGAAATTTATTAAATTTGAATCAGAAAGAATTAATATTATTAGGACTGGAAGCAGTACTATTCTTGAAATTGTTAATATGTTTGGTAACTTTGACATCAATCATTAAAGTAAGCATATATTTTTTCTGATAGCAACCTGCTTATTCCTTTAACCTTCATAATATCTTGAGATGATGCAGTTTTAATATTTTTAATTGATCCAAAATGATTCAGTAGTAGCTTTTTTCTTACTCGTCCCAGGCCTTCAATTGGCTCTAATTCTGATGTGTGCATTTCTTTTTTTCTTTTGTCTCTGTGAGCTCCAATAGCATATCTATGTGATTCATCTCTGAGCCTTTGCATAAAGAAAAATGAAGGTGTATCTTTCTTTATATAATTTTTCTTATCATTGAAAATAATCTGATCTAGGCTTTCCTTTCTTCCTTCGCCCTTAAAAATTGACGCTAATTTAATTTTATTTAAATTTTTTTCATCTAATATTTTTTTAGCCAAATCATAATGGCCCTTGCCACCATCTATTATGAGAAGTTCAGGTAAATTTTGATATTTTTTTTGATTTTTTATTGCTTCAGAAGAAAATCTTCTCTCTAGAACATGCCGCATCATGCCATAGTCGTCCCCAGGTTTAACTTTGTTTGAGTCAATATTAAATTTTCTATAAGATTTTTTATCAAAACCTTCGTTTGAAAACACAATCATGGCTCCAACAGCATTTTTGCCAAATAAGTGACTATTATCAAAAGCTTCTATTCGATTAATATCATGGGTAATTCCTAAATCTTTTTTTAAGGCTTTTAAATTTTCTTTATCAGAGAACGACTGGGTAATATGATTTTTTAATGATAATTCAGAATTCCTTATTGCATAATTAATGATTTCTAATTTTTTACCTTGTTTCGGAATTGAAAAATTTGTTTGATAAGAATAAATCGATTTTAGAGAATTTTTAATGAGTTTAGAATTATTAATGGAAGTATTTATGAGTACGTTTTTTGGAGGTGAATACTTTGTGTAAAAATCAACTATAAACCTCTCCAATATTTCATAAGTTTCAACTTCTTCCCCATGTTTTGGAAAGTATGATCTATTTCCCCAATTCTGGCCTGATCTGTATATGAATACTTGCACGCAAGATTTGTTTCCTTTTCTTGAAATAGATATCACGTCAGTATTTTTAATGTCGTGCAAGTTTATATTCTGCTGGCTTTGAATTTGAGTTAAAGCTTCAATTTTATCTCTATAACTTGCAGCCTTTTCATAATTCAAAATTTCACTTTCTCTTTCCATCTTCTTTGAAAGCTCTGCCTGTAGAGTACTGTGATGACCTGAAAGAAAATTCTCAGCATTCTTTACTGTTGCATTGTAGTCTTTTTTATTAATTGTATCATTTACACAAGGACCGCTGCATCTTTCAATTTGATAAAGCAGGCAGGGTTTCGATCTATTTTCAAATATTGTGTCATCACATGAACGTAGTAAGAAAACTTTCTGTAATATTTTTAATGTATAATTAAGAGAGTTAATTGTTGCAAATGGCCCAAAATACTTTCCTTTAAATCTTTGCTTACCTCTATGTTTTGTAATTTGTGGATATTCCTGTTCATGGTTAATAAAGATATAAGGAAATGATTTGTCGTCACGAAGAAGTATATTAAATGGTGGCTTTAGTTTCTTGATTAAATTTGCCTCTAAAAGCAATGCTTCTTTTTCAGTTTGTGTAATTACAACGTCAATAGTTGAGATTTTACTGACCATTCTTTTTATGCGGTTTGATAAATTATTACCATTCAGGTAACTTTTAAGGCGATTTTGAATATTCTTTGCTTTCCCTACGTAAAGTATTTCATCTTTTTCATTCAGCATTTTATAAATGCCTGCAGAAGTAGGGGATTGATTTATAATTTCTTTTAGATTTTCTGTACTATTCATTTTTAAGCGCGTGAGCGCTCAATTTCAATACCAGCACTCGCAGCCTCTTTTATTGCGTCTAATTTTTCTAGCCTAATTTTCATTGTCTCAATTCTTTTATTTTTGAAACATTCTTGAAATATCTTTTCAGCTAACTTCTCAAGAAGAATTGTATGACCAGCACCTATAATTTTTTTTATTTTTTTTGATATTTGATTATAGCAAACAACACTTTGTAATCTGCTGTCATTAATTGTTTTAGGGTTTTTAACTTTAGCAATAACGTTTATTCTAAGTGGCTGTCGCTTCAACTTTTCATGTTTGTAGACACCAATGTTTGCGTCAATCATAAAATCATTTAAAAATATCAAATCATACCCTGACAATGGATCTACTAAATCTGTATTTGATTTTAAATCGTTAATTTTTAGTACATTTTTATGATTCATGATAAATGCTCCCCCCCGTCAACGGCTATAAATTGACCTGTTATTGACTTTGATTCAAGCAGAAATTTAACAGATTTTGCTATTTCTTCCGGAGGTGAACCAATCTTTAAAATTGTATTTTTCAATGACTTATCAAAGTGTTTCTTTGATTGATGAATATTTTTTAAAGTTGGTCCGGGACCAATCGAATTAACTCTTATATTTGGAGCAAAAGATTTAGCTAATATTGGTGTAGCTGCATAAAGAGCAGCCTTTGAAATTGAGTAAGAAAGAAATGAAGTATCAGCGTTGACTACATTTTGATCTAAAATATTTATGATATGCCCGTTGGAGTTTTTTGGTAAGTGCTTTTTGAATTCTTTGGATAATATCAAAGGTGCATACAAATTTATATTCATATGATCATACCACAAGCCATCATTGAGTGTTTCAATATTGTCATTTAAAAATAGAGAAGCATTATTAACAAGAAAATCGACTGATCCAAAAATTCTTTTTGATTTTAATATTATCTTTGAAACTTGACCTGGTTTGTTTAAATCACACTTAATTATTTCACATTGATTTCCAGATTTTATGAGACTATTTTTTAAATCTTTAGCCTCTTTAATAGAGCTATTATAATGAATAACAAAATTTAGGTTATTACTCTTCAAGCTTAAAGCAATAGCTTTGCCAATTCTTTGAGCGCCTCCAGTAATTAAAATAGTTTGTTTTTTCATAATACTGAATAAGTTATATATACCACATATGACAATAGAAAACCCAAAGCAAAAATTTTATTCAATTTCATTTTTAATAATGACATTGCTGCAATGATTAATGTCACTAATACCAACACGTTAACATGCATTAAATCAATATTTTCTAATGAAAAATCTAAGTTTCTTGATTTAATTATTATTGCACCTGGCAAGAAAACAAAAAGAATATTCATTATATTGCTTCCAATAATGTTACCAATGCCAATAGAACCTTTTTTTCTTATGTAAGAAATTACTACAGTTGCTAGTTCAGGAAGTGAGGTGCCAATTGCTAAAATAGATATTCCTATTATTGTCTCTTCTAATCCAAAAGTTGTAAAGATACTAAGTGAACTGTCTAAAAATATTTTTCCACCAATAAAGATACCAATAAATGAAAATAAGAGAATTACGTAGGTTCTTTTACTAAATTCTTTGAATTTTACTTCTTCATTATTAGACTCATAATTTTTAAGTATGTTCAAAAAAAGTATTACAAAAACTATTAATCCAATAATAATTGTAAAATTAAGAGAGCTTGCAATATAGAACATTGCTGCAAAATAAAATGTTAGTATTAGCAAAAAACTATTATCTTTAAGTCCGATATTACTTAAATCTATTTTAAAAAAAAGTGAGGCAGTGCCTAAAATAAGTAAAATATTAGCAATGTTTGAGCCAATAATGTTACCAATTATAGCGTCTGTTGCTGGGATTTCTTTAGAAGCTGCGAATAAGGTAATAACTAGTTCGGGAGCTGATGTACCGAATGCAACAATTGTTAGACCTATAAGAATAGGCGATAGTTGAAATTTTTTTGCAATTAGATCAGAGGAACCTATCATCATGTCAGCGCTGTAAAGTAATAGTACAAGTCCAATCAATAAAATTAAAATATCGACAAACATTTATGTGAAATACTTCCTTTTGCTTCTTCTATTCTTTTTATACTGTCCAAGATTATTAGATGGCAATTCTAATTGATTATTTTCAAGTCTTTTTATTTCATCTCTTAACTTTGCAGCTTCCTCGAAATTTAAGTCATCAGCTAAATCAATCATGTTCTTTTTAAGCCCTTTGATATGCTTTTGCAAATTATCTCCTACAAGATTATTATTCTCACCATGTAATTCAACGCTAACCCTATCATTTTCATATATACTCTCTAAAATATCACTGATATCTCTTTTAATAGACTCAGGAGTGATCTTATTTTCAAGATTGAATCTTTTTTGAATCTCTCTTCTTCTATCAGTCTCTTTTATTGCTTTTTTAATACTTTCTGTTTCTTTATCTGCATAAAGAATCACCCTGCCATCGACATTACGAGCTGCTCTTCCAATGGTTTGAACAAGCGATCTTTCAGACCTTAAGAACCCTTCTTTATCAGCATCAAGAATAGCCACTAATGCGCACTCAGGTATATCGAGTCCTTCTCTAAGTAAATTAATCCCAACCAGAACATCGAACATTCCTTTTCTTAAATCTCTAATTATTTCAATTCTTTCTAAGGTATCGATGTCTGAGTGCATATACTTTACTTTAATGCCATTTTCGTGCATGTACTCTGATAAATCCTCAGCCATCCGTTTGGTCAAAGTTGTAACTAAGACTCTATACTTCATATCAATGATTTTTTTACATTCAGAAATAAGGTCTTCAACTTGTGTTTTAGCAGGTCGAATCTCAATATCTGGATCTATAAGTCCAGTCGGTCTTATGATTTGTTCAGTGAATACGCCTTGAGTTTTCTGCATCTCCCATGGTCCTGGCGTAGCAGAAATAAACAGACTTTGAGGTCTCATCATTTCCCATTCTTCAAATTTTAATGGCCTGTTATCAAGGCAGGATGGAAGTCTAAAGCCATATTCAGAAAGTGTGGTTTTTCTGCTTCTGTCACCTTTATACATGCCTTCAAGCTGAGGTATTGTTACATGACTTTCGTCTACAAATAATAATGAATTTTCGGGCAAGTACTCAAATAGCGTTGGTGGTGCTTCACCTGGATTCCTGCCAGACAGGTATCTTGAGTAATTTTCAATTCCTGGGCAACTTCCCGTCGCTTCAATCATTTCTAAATCAAACCGCGTTCTTTCCTCTATCCGTTGAGCTTCAATTAATTTATTTTCTTTTTTAAATTCTGGAACTCTGAGCTCTAAATCTTTTCTGATTTGTTTAATTGCAGTTTGTAATGTAGGCCTTGGAGTAACATAGTGACTATTTGCATATATTTTTATAGTTTCTAGTTCATCAGTTTTCTTTCCAGTTAAGGGATCAAATTCATTAATTGTCTCAAGCTCATCACCAAAAAGTGATAATTTCCATGCCCTATCTTCATAATGAGAGGGAAAAATTTCTATAAGGTCCCCTCTAACCCTGAAAGTACCTCTATGGAAATCTGTGTCATTACGTGTGTATTGAAGAGTGATAAGTTTTTGTATTATCTCATTGCGTCCAATTTTTTGATTTTTTTCAAGCCTTATAGTCATAGACCGGTATGTTTCAACTGAACCAATTCCATAAATACACGATACACTTGCAACAATAATGACATCTTTTCTTTCAAGTAATGACTGTGTAGCCGAGTGTCGCATGCGATCAATTTGCTCATTAATTGACGCTTCCTTCTCAATATAAGTATTTGATCTTGGTACGTAAGCTTCGGGTATATAATAATCATAATACGAGACAAAATATTCAACAGCATTATTTGGAAAAAATGATTTCATCTCACCATACAGTTGAGCAGCTAACGTTTTGTTTGGGGCAAGAATCAATGTTGGTCTTTGTACTCTTTCTATAATTTTTGCCATGGTGAATGTTTTACCTGATCCTGTTACTCCCAATAAAACTTGCTCCATCTCATTGCCATTAATGCTTTTGACAATTTCCTCAATGGCCTGAGGCTGGTCCCCCGCAGGACTATATTCAGATGTGACTTTTAGTAGCTCAGTATTAGGCATTTATTTTCTATTTTTTCAATTTTAGTTGAGTATACTTAATTTGTAATATAATTGCTGATTAATCAAATAACAATTATTGGAGAAAAAACATTGGTAACTCTATCTAAAAGCATCAAACGAATAAAGCCTTCAGCTACTATGGCAGTTACTCAGAAAGCCCGGGAGTTAAAGGCTCAAGGTAAAAATATAATTG
Organism: Pelagibacteraceae bacterium AG-333-C14; assembly: GCA_003282485.1. Taxonomy (GTDB): domain Bacteria; phylum Pseudomonadota; class Alphaproteobacteria; order Pelagibacterales; family AG-422-B15; genus CACNXQ01. The sequence goes on along the minus strand of QBZD01000003.1, from coordinate 30,313 downwards.
GTTTGGGAGCAGGAGAACCTGATTTCGATACTCCTGATAATATTAAGAAAGCAGCTATAGATGCAATCAAAGAGGGCGATACAAAATATACTGCGGTTGATGGAACACCTGCACTAAAAGAAGCTATTCAGTCAAAATTCAAAAGAGAAAATAATTTGGACTACGGACTAAATGAAATTTCTGTGGGAACAGGGGGTAAGCAAATCATTTTTAATGCAATGGCGGTGACTCTAGACTCATCAGATGAAGTTATAATTCCTGCTCCGTATTGGGTAACTTATCCTGATGTAGTAAATTATTTTGATGCAAAGCCAATAATCATTACATGCGGCGAAGATACAGGCTTTAAAATTACTCCTGATCAACTTGAAAATGCAATTAATAAATCAACGAAGTGGTTTATTTTGAATTCACCTTCTAATCCTACAGGCTCATGTTACACAAAAGATGAGCTTATCGCCTTATCGAAAGTTCTTGAGAGTCATCCCCACGTTAATATTATGACCGATGATTTATACGAACATCTTATCTATGACGATATTCAATTTCATACTCTTGTGAGCGTTGCTCCTTTTCTTAAGGATCGTACTCTAACTCTAAATGGTGTAAGCAAGGCTTATGCCATGACGGGATGGAGAATAGGGTATGCTGGAGGAAATCAGGATTTGATTAAAGCAATGGGTAAATTACAATCGCAGTCAACCAGCAACCCCACTTCAATAAGTCAAGCAGCTGCAGTTGAGGCCTTAAATGGTGACAATTCTTTTATAGCTGAGAGATCTCAAGTTTTTAAGAAAAGAAGAGACAAACTAATCTCTGAACTGAATAGTATGAATGGGATTACATGCAGAAAACCTGAAGGTGCCTTTTATGTATTTCCCTCATGCCAGGGTATTATTGGCAAGACTGATAATTCTGGCAAAATAATTAGTAATGATCAAGAATTTACAACTTCGTTGTTAGAGCAAGCGGGAGTTGCTGTAGTGCAAGGATCTGCATTTGGACTTGAGGGATATTTTAGAATTTCTTATGCTACTTCAGATGAAAATTTAGAAGAAGCATGTTCTCGCATGCGGGTTTATTTAGAAAATTTGAAATAATTTAGGATTTTTCAGCTAGAAACTTTTCTGCTTCAAGCGCAGCCATGCACCCCATGCCAGCTGCAGTCACAGCTTGACGATATGTTTTATCCTTTACATCTCCAGCAGCATAAACACCATTAACATTTGTTAAGGTTGAATCAGGTTTCGTGATAATATATCCTTCATTATCCATCTCAACTTGATTTTTAAAAATCTGCGTAGCAGGATCATGTCCTATTGCAATAAACACTCCGTCTAATTCTATATCTTGTATCTCGTTTGTTTTAACATTTTTGACTTTGATACCTTTCACATTGAGAGGATCTTCGTCTCCTAGAATATCTTGCAATTGATGGTCCCAGATACATTTAACTTTTTCATTATTAAATAATCTATCTTGAAGTATTTTTTCAGCTCTCAACTCATTTCTTCTATGTATTAAATAAACTGTTGATGCAAAATTAGTTAAATACAAAGCCTCTTCAACAGCTGAATTGCCACCACCAATAACAGCAACTTTTTTTTCTTTAAAGAAAAAGCCATCACATGTAGCACACGCAGAAACTCCGTAACCTTGAAATTTCTTTTCAGAGTCTAGGCCTAACCATCTTGCTTGAGCACCCGTCGAAATGATTACTGAGTCGGCGGTATAAGTTTTGCCAGACTCACTCATAGCTTTAAAAGGTGTTGATTTAAAATCTACACTATCAATAATATCGCTAATTATTTTTGTCCCAACATTTTTTGCTTGAGCCTCCATTTGCTCCATTAGCCAAGGACCTTGTATTACATCCCCGTAACCGGGGTAATTTTCTACATCAGTAGTAATTGTTAATTGACCTCCTGGCTGAATTCCCTGTACAAGTGTAGGTTCCAACATAGCTCGCGCAGCGTAAATGGCAGCTGTATACCCGGCAGGCCCTGAACCTATTATGAGAACTTTTGAATGCATTTGGCTTTTAGTATAATTTATATATTATCGATTTAATTTAAAGAATTTTATATATACTAAGATTCTAGATAATATCTAAATGAATAATTTCAAGACTAACAAGTTAGCATGGTGTTTAACCGATGGCTCAGCTGGCATGATTAGTCAAGTCAGAGGCCTTGCTGAAGCACTTAATGTAAGCTATGAACTGAAAGAGGTAAAACTTAATTTCCCATGGAATAAGCTGCCAGTTAATTTAGTGCCTTTGTCTAATAAGATGTTCAAGAATTTGGGAGAGTTTAGTTTAGATGGAAAAGTTCCTGATATATTGATTTCGTGTGGCAAAAGAAGTATCTATGCCTCACTATTTATTAAAAAAAAATCTAATAGTCCAATTTTCTCTATTCACATTCAAAACCCAAAAATAAATACAAATAATTTTGATATTGTTGTTGCCCCTTCTCACGACAAGGTTGTTGGAAATAATGTCATCACCACTGATCTTGCTATTAATCACATCACACCAAAACTACTAGAAAAGCATGCAGAGGAAATGAAGGATAGTTTTGGATCAATTCAAAAACCAATTTGTACGGTTTTTATTGGTGGTAAAAGCAGAAATTACAAATTTGATCAATCTAATGTTATCGAATTAGCACAGACTCTAGACAAAGTGATGAATAATAACAATGTCCAAATGTTTATTGTTTTTTCAAGAAGGACAGACGAATTTATAAAAGATTATTTAAAAAAGAAATACCCAAAACAAAATATTGTTTGGGAAGGAAAAGAGAATCCTTACTTAGCTCTTATGCATTACTCAAAATACCTAATCTGTACTTCAGACTCAGTTTCAATCATATCTGAATCAGTGTCTGCAAAAAAACCAGTTTTTATATATAAGTTACCTTCATCAAAAAGAAATAATCGAATTGAAAGTTTTATATCAACTTTGGTCAAAAAAAATTATATAAAAATATTATCAGATAGATTAGATGATTATTCTAATTCTTATGAGAATGAAACAACGGAAGTAGCCAAAACAATTAATGAAAGATATAGTAATCAATAATGTCATTAGTTAATGCTCTAAAGAACGATTTAAATCATTTCAATGAACCTTTCAATCACTGGACATTAGAAAATCCATTATCAGAAACTTTAATAGACGAGGTTTATGATATCAAATTTCCAGAGGGCGATGTGATATTTGATGGAACTAGAGCAGGCGACAAAACAGGAAATAATCTTTTAAGTAAATTAAGAGTTTTCATTACAAAGGAAAATTCTTCTGATCATCCTGAATTGTATAAACTTGTAAAAGAAATGCAATCAAAGGAGTGTACGGATTTAATTTCAAAAATGATTAACAGAAATTTATCAAATTCCTTTGTAAGAGTTGAAGTAATTGCTGATAAAAATGGTTTTTGGCTTGAGCCTCACTGCGACATAAAAGAGAAATTAATGTCGTCAATTTTATTTGTTAATAGGTATGGGGAAAACGAAAATCTTGGAACTGATTTTTATACTCCTGACCTTAAAGTTGCAAAGACCTTGCCTTATAGAAATAATTTTGGGTATATTTTTACTTCAGAAAAAGATTCATGGCATGGATTAGAAAAAAAATATATCAAAAATGAAAGACGATGCTTACAATTAAATTATGTAACGTTTGAAACAGAGTGGCCTGTATATTGATGGTAAAAAAAACGCTTGATAGTGTAGATTTAAAAATACTAAGAATACTCCAAGATGAGGGAAGAATATCCAATCTAGATCTTTCAAAAAAAATTAGTATGTCACCGCCTCCGACCCTTAGAAGAGTGCGTGACTTAGAAGACAATGGCTATATTGATGGATTTAGAGCTAACCTTGATCCAACAAAATTAGGATATGACTTAACAGCATGGATTTTTATCAGTCTTAAGAACCAGAATGAGGAGAGCTTGAGTGCTTTTGAAAAACAGATATGGGGATGGGTAGCGATAAGGGAGTGTTTTATGCTTAATGGCGAAATTGACTTTATATTGAAATGTGTTGTTAAAAATATGAATGAATTTAATGATTTTTTAACGCAAAACATCACACCCAATGAAAATATTTCAAGTGTTAAAACTGCATTTGTAATAAAAAATACTAAAAAACTAGGTAACGTTCCTTTAGACTAGTGAAAGTTAGTAATTTGATTAACTTCAAGATCGTTGTTGCGTAATTCCTTAATTGAATTTATGGCTGCTCTTGCCCCTGATATAGTGAGAAAATAAGGTAGACTCTTCATTAATGCTGTTCTTCTAACACTAAAGGAATCATTTATAGATTTTCTGCCCTCTGTTGTGTTTATTAGTATATCTATATTTTCATCTAATAAATCTTCCACAATGTGAGGTGAACCTTGAGACACTTTATTAATCTTACTCACATTAATTCCTTGATCCATTAAATATGAAGCCGTGCCATGTGTAGCCTTAATTTTAAATCCGAGTTTTTGAAAGGACCGAACAATAGGTACTATTTTTGGTTTATCAGAATTCTTAACGGATACGAATAAATTACCTTTCTTTGGAAGAGGGTTTGATGAAGCTAATTGGCATTTAATAAATGCCGCTTCAAATGACTTATCTATCGCCATGACTTCTCCAGTCGATTTCATCTCAGGACCTAATATTGTGTCAACATTTGGAAATCTTTTGAAAGGAAACACTGGTTCCTTAATTGAAATGTATTCTTTTTTACTTTCTTTGAAATCTCTCTTATTTAATTTCTTACCCATTGCAACATTTAATGCAATCTTAACAATGGGGTTTCCTGTTGCTTTTGCAACAAAAGGAACTGTTCTACTACTTCTAGGATTAACTTCTAAAAGGAAGATATTATTGTTTTGTATAGCAAATTGAATATTTAAAAGACCTTTTACATCAAGTGCTATTGCAAGTTTTTTTGTTTGTTTCTCAATATCTTTTATAATTTTTTCTGATAACGAGTATGGAGGTAGTGTACATGTTGAGTCGCCTGAATGTATTCCTGCTTCTTCAATATGTTCCATAATACCTGCAATAATTACTTTTTTTCCATCAGACACGGCGTCTACATCAACCTCAATTGAGTCTTTCAAATAATGATCTATCAAGACTGGACTATCTCCTGAAACAATAACTGCTTCTTTGAAATATTTCTTGAGCTCATCTTTATTATGAACAATTTCCATTGCTCTGCCTCCTAAAACATATGACGGTCGTATGACAGCAGGAAATCCAATCTTATTAATGACTTCGAAAGCTTGCTTTTCTGAAAAGGCTATGCCATTTGCAGGCTGTAAAAGATTTAAGTTTTCTGAAATTTTTTTAAATTTCTCTCTATCTTCAGCGGCATCAATAGAGTCTTTTGATGTTCCAAGAATTGGAATTTTCATCTTATTTAAAAATGACGCTAGTTTAAGAGGGGTCTGGCCTCCAAACTGTACAATGACACCGAGCAATTTACCTTTAGTTTTTTCTTTTAATATTATGTCGTATACATTCTCTTCAGCGAGTGGTTCAAAATACAGTCGATCGCTTGTATCCGGATCTGTTGATACTGTTTCTGGATTACAATTTATCATAATTGTCTCATATTTAAGCTCTTTAAGTGCAAATGACGCATGACAACAACAATAATCAAATTCAACTCCTTGACCAATTCTGTTAGGACCACTTCCCAATATGATTACTTTCTTTTTACTCGATGGATTTGACTCGCATGTATCTCCATTGAGATAATTTTTTGAATATGTCGAATACATGTAAGGAGTCATTGATTTAAATTCAGCTGCACAGGTATCAATTCTCTTGAAATCAGGGCATATTTTATTTTTTTTCCTTAAGTCAAATATTCTATCTTCGCTTAACCCACATAGTTGAGATATTTTTTTATCTGAAAACCCTAATGCTTTAATTTTTAAAATCTCCTCAGGTTTTTTTGGAAGCCCTTTTGACTTAAGTTCAATCTCTTTATCTACAATTCGCTTAATTTGTTCAATGAACCATTTATCAACTTTTGAAGCATTATAAATTTCTTTGACTGAATTACCGAGACGCAAAGCCTGCGCAATAAGTAAAAGACGATCCGCTAGAGGTTTCTTTAGTTCACTAATTATATTTTTTTTATTTAGTTTTTTATTATTTATATTTTTTTTAACTTCATCAAGCCCATCTAATCCAATTTCAAGAGATCTCATCGCTTTTTGAAGTGATTCAGGAAATGATCTACCTATGGCCATAACCTCACCAACAGATTTCATTGAACTAGAAAGAAGCGGTTGTGTAAGTTGAAATTTTTCAAATGTAAATCTTGGAATCTTTGTTACTACATAGTCAATTGTTGGCTCAAAGGAGGCTGGAGTTACTTTTGTAATTTCATTTCTTAACTCATCTAGAGTATATCCTACGGCAAGCTTGGCAGCAATTTTTGCAATTGGAAATCCCGTAGCTTTTGAAGCTAAGGCTGATGATCTTGACACCCTAGGGTTCATTTCAATGATAACAAGACGACCATTTTTTGGATTTACAGCAAATTGAACATTTGAACCACCAGTTTCAACTCCAATTTCTCTCAAACAAGCTATGGAGGCATTCCTCATAATTTGAAATTCTTTATCAGTTAAAGTAAGCGCAGGCGCAATAGTAATGGAGTCGCCCGTATGAATTCCCATTGGATCTATATTTTCAATTGAGCAAATAATAATACAATTATCATTTCGATCTCTGACAACTTCCATTTCATACTCTTTCCAACCGGCAACAGACTCTTCAATTAAAATTTCACTAATAGGAGAACTGTAAAGACCTGAATTCGCTATTTCATCAAATTGCTTTTCTGTTGTTGCAATTCCTCCTCCTGTACCTCCCAGAGTAAAAGAGGGCCTAATAATTACTGGAAGTCCAATTTTTTTTAAGGCTTTTTTTGCATCTTTAAAATTTCGAGCTATTTCTGCTCGAGGACATTCAAGACCAATTTTTATCATTGCTTTGTAGAATCTCTCTCTTTCTTCAGCTTTTTTTATTGCTTTGAGATTTGCTCCAATGAGCTCAACATTATACTTTTTAAGGGTACCATTGTTAGAAAGAGCAATAGCAATATTTAATGCCGTCTGTCCTCCCATAGTGGGCAACATTACATCAGGTTTTTCTTTGGCTATTATCTTAGTTACAATTTCAGGAGTAATTGGTTCAATGTAAACTGCATCAGCTGTATCTGGGTCAGTCATAATAGTAGCAGGATTAGAGTTAATTAAAATTACTCTATACCCTTCTTCTCTTAATGCTTTACACGCCTGAGTACCTGAATAATCAAACTCACATGCTTGGCCTATAATGATTGGTCCAGCGCCTACCACCAATATTGATTTAATATCATTCCTTTTAGGCATTACTTTTTATCATCCTTTTAAATTTTTGAAAAAGATACTGGCTGTCATGAGGTCCAGGGCTTGCTTCTGGATGGTATTGAACTGCAAAAATCTTTTTATTTTTATGTTCTATACCCTCAACACTGCCATCAAATAGAGATTTATGGGTAATCTTAACATTTTTAGGGATAGACTTTTCAGTAACTACAAAACCATGGTTTTGAGATGTTATCTCTACCTTTTTGTTTTCTAAATTTTGAACAGGGTGATTAGCTCCTCGATGGCCTTGAAACATTTTTTTTGTTTTAGCGCCAAGTGCGAGAGAAATTAATTGATGCCCTAAACAGATCCCAAAGATGGGAATCTTTTGATGAATTAAATCTTTTATGGTTTGTATAGCATATTTACCCGTAGCCTTTGGATCACCGGGACCATTTGATAAAAAAATTCCATTGGGATTATATTCTAATATTTCATCTGATGTAGTATTTGCAGGAACAACAATTACATTTATATTTAATTCAAGCAGGCAATTTAAGATATTTTGCTTCATGCCATAATCGATTGCTACTATGTTTAATTTTGACTTTGATTTACTTTTAAATTTCTGAATTTTTTTGCGTGTTACTTCGATTGCAAGATCAAGATTGTTAAGTCCCTGCCATTTTTTTACTTCTGAGAGAAATTTTTTTTCATGACGTTTATTTATAAGTTTTTTAACAATTCCTCCTTTTGGAGCTCCTTTAGATCTTATTCTATTGGTAATTGATCTTGTATCTATATTGCATAATCCAGGAATACCTTTTTTTTTAAGCCATTTATCTAAATGCTGTATAGATCTAAAATTAGATGGATCGGAAATATCACAATTAATTATTACACCTTTTGCATAAGAAATTGATGACTCATTATCTTCAAAGTTTGTTCCAACATTTCCAATGTGAGGAAATGTAAAATTAATTATCTGACCTGCGTATGATGGATCAGTAATAATTTCTTGATATCCGGTCATTGAAGTATTGAAACAAACTTCGCCAATAGAATTGATATCTGATCCGATTTTTAAACCCTCGAAGGAAGTGCCATCTTCTAGAATGAGCTGTCCTGAAATAGGTTTAGATCGAGCGGTTATGCGATCTTTTTTCAACCTATTCGTCTTTAACATAAAAAAATGATTCTAGATTTATTGGAATTTAAGGCAAATGAATGCTCGATGCAATAGTAAGATAATAAAATATTATTTTAACTTTTATTGATACTTAAGATTAGTTGATGTAGTTTCCTTATTCGTCTCGTATGAAAGATATAATCACAAATGAATTGTCAAAGGCACTGAAAAATGGTGATAAAGAGAGATTACATACATTAAGGTTAATAATAGCCGCAATAAAAGATAAAGAAATTGCCAGCCGCTCTTCTGGTGAAGACTCAGAAATACTAGAAGATACAATCATACAACTTTTAAAAAAAATGGTTAAGCAACGAAATGATTCGATCGATATGTTTGAAAAAGCAGGTCGAACTGAGTTAGCGAAAAAAGAGAAATTAGAAATCACAATTATCAATGAATTTTTGCCAAAACAGCTAAGTGAAGAAGAAACAGCCACAATATGTGATAAAGCAATTAGTGTAACAGAAGCTTCAAGCCTCAAAGAAATCGGTAAAGTTATTAAATATCTTAAAGATAACAGCTCTTCTTCATTAGACATGTCGCTTGCGAGTAAATTAATAAAGGAAAAGCTGCAAAATTAGTTGTAATTTGCTAACTATTTTTTACTGTAATTAGGTACTATACTTTGTTGATGCCCAGATACTCAAAAGAATTTATTTCTGAAATCAAGTCAAGACTCAGAGTTTCTGAGGTTGTCGGTAAATTTGTAAAATTAACTCAACGTGGAAATGAATATGTTGGATTAAGCCCATTCAAAAATGAGAAGACGCCATCATTTACAGTCAATGATGATAAGGAGTTTTTTCATTGTTTCAGTAGCGCAGAACATGGAGATATATTTTCATTTCTTATGAAGCATAAAAATATGTCTTATCCTGATTCAATTGAGTACCTTGCTAAGCAGGCAGGTCTAAATCCTGAATCTGGAATTATAAAGGACTCCAATTACGTTGAAAATAATTATCCAAGTCTGAGAAATATTATGATTGAGGCAAATAAATTTTACACGTCAAAGTTGAAACAGAGTGAGGGAATTAAGAAATATTTGGATAAAAGACAAGTCAACCCTGATATGTGGAACAAATTTGAGTTAGGATTTGCAGGATCTCAAAGCAATGAACTTTATCTTCATTTAAAAAAAATTGGAGTAAATATCGAAGATGCTTTGTCATTAGGACTTATAAAAAAATCAAAACATAAAGAAAATGAATATTACGATTTTTTCAGAAATAGACTTATGTTTCCGATTAAAGATTATAAATCAAACTTAATTGCATTTGGTGGAAGAGCTATAGATAACTCAAATATAAAATATATAAATTCTTCCGATAGTCCAATTTTTAAAAAAAGTTTAAACTTATTTAATCTTAATTTAGCAATTGAAGAGAATAGAAAAGTTGAAAATTTAATTGTAGTTGAAGGTTATATGGATGTGATATCCTTATTTCAGAATAACTTTAAAACCACTGTTGCTCCTTTAGGTACTGCACTCACCAGTTACCAATTACAAAGAGCATGGAAAGTATGCAGTAGCCCAATTATCATGTTTGATGGGGATGAAGCTGGTCAAAAAGCAGCAGAGCGAGCTGCAGTTTTAGCTTTAAGCAATATATCACCAGACCTTTCAGTGAGGTTTTGTATATTACCAAATGATTATGACCCCGATGATTTTTTATTAAAAAATGGTCCAAATGATTTTAAGAAGGTTATAAACAATTCATATTCTTTATCAGAATTTATTTGGAAGGTAGAATTAATAAAAAATGATATTTCAACCCCTGAGAAAAAGGCTGGATTTGAAAAAAGAATTAAGTCAATTATAAGTAAAATTGAGAATCAAACTGTAAGAGATTATTATATTAAAGAATTTAATGATAAATTTAATGTTCTCAAAAGACCGTATTTTCAGAAGAATGCATCATACTCTCGTTATATTGATAATAAAGTTTCAAAAGAGATTACTAATAGTGATAGGGTTAATCAATCTAGTCACGACTCAGTCATCAGAGAAAAAATTATTTTAATGCACGTTATTGAGAACCCGTTACTTTTATTTAAGTATATTGAGGAACTGGGAAGAATTAGCTTTAATGACCTTAAATTAGCAAATTTAGTGTCAGAAATCATTGAATTTGGATCAATAAATTCAGATAAAGATCTTGAAAATTTTGACTTTAAGTCATATTTAATAGAAAAGGGGCTCACGGTTGAGATTGCACTTATATATAAGTCTAATTTGATTAAAACTTACAGATCAGTCATAAAAAGTGATTTTGAAACAGTTGAAAAAAGCTTTTTAGGATTACTTGACTTGCATAATAAGCTACTTGAGAAAAATGATCTGTCACAAGCTTTCAAAGATTTAGAGCAGAATATGGATCAGGAAAGCTATGAGAATTTTTTAAAAATTAAAAAAGAGAGTTTAGCTAAAAATTGATATGAAAAAGCGCGGCAGAAAAAAAAAGCAAGTAAAGCAAGTATTAGAGACTAATACGTCTCAACCACTCGATCAGGATGGACCTGTATTAGATTTAGAAAAATCTATTATAAAGAAGTTAATCAAGCAGGGTAAGAAAGACGGATATCTAACAAATGAATTGATAAAAAAATCATTTCCAGATGATAAATTTACTTCTGAACAAATTGAACAGTATACAACTAAGTTGTCACAGGCAGGATTTGATATTATCGATTCAGATGACTCGGATAATGATGATGATAAAGATGAAGATTCTTCTGGAGCTAAAACAGGAACAGAAAAAACAGATGACCCTGTAAAACTCTATCTCAGGGAAATGGGTACAGTTGACCTTCTTTCACGTGAAGGAGAAATAGCAATTGCTAAAAGGATCGAGGCTGGACAGGAAGCTATGATTTCTGGCTTATGTGAAAGCCCATTAACATTAAAAGCAATACTTGATTGGAGAGATGATATCATTGATGAAAAAATTACGCTAAGAGAAGTTATAGATCTTGAATCTTTATTTGAAGAATCTCCAAATAAAAAAGAACTTAGTAAAAAAATTAAAGAAGCAAAAAAAAGAAAGGAACAAGAGGAGAAAGAAGAAATTAGAAAGCGAAAAGAAGCTGAGAAGAAGTCAGCAACTTATGGAGATGACACTGAGCCTATGATAGAAACCTCCGCGGATCAGTCAGTTGAAGAATATGAAGATTCCGATGATGAGTTGAATGTTTCTATTGCTATTATGGAAGAGGAGCTAAAACCCATCATTCTAGAAACATTTAAAAAATTAAATAAAAGTTTCAAAAAGTTACAAAAGCTTCAACAAGATAAAATCGCTTTTCAAGAAAAAGGGAGAGAATTTCCAGCAAGATCAGAAAAAAATTACCAATTATCAAAAATTGCTGTTGTTGAGTTGATCAAGGGTCTTCAAATTAACACAAATAAAATTGAGGAATTAATTAATAAACTCTACATAATTAATAAAGAAGTCGTATCTCTAGAAGGTAAATTACTTCGCTTAGCAATGCAGCATAAGATCACGCGCGAAGAGTTCTTAGATAAATATGTAGGTAATGAGAATAATCCATACTGGTTAAGAAAAATTACTAGACTGTCGGGTTGGGAAAAGTTTGTTAAGTTAGAGAAAAATAGTATCAAGAATATAATGAACGAGGTTAGGGCTTCAGCAAGTAATATAGGTTTAACATTAAATGAATTTAAAAGAATTGTTAGTAATGTTCAAAAAGGAGAGAGAGAATCAAGCATTGCAAAAAAGGAAATGATTGAAGCCAATCTTAGATTAGTAATTTCTATTGCCAAAAAATATACAAATAGAGGCCTTCAGTTTCTTGATCTTATTCAGGAGGGAAATATAGGACTTATGAAAGCTGTTGATAAGTTTGAGTACAGAAGAGGATATAAATTTTCAACCTATGCCACATGGTGGATAAGGCAAGCTATTACTCGCTCGATAGCGGATCAGGCTAGAACTATTAGAATACCTGTCCATATGATTGAAACGATTAATAAAATTGTTAGAACACAGAGACTTCTATTAAATGAAATTGGTCGGGAACCTACTCCAGAAGAAATATCTATTAAATTAAATATGCCTCTTGAGAAAGTAAGAAAAGTATTAAAAATTGCAAAAGAACCAGTAAGTCTTGAAACCCCTGTAGGAGATGAAGAGGATAGTCACCTAGGCGATTTTATTCAAGATGATAATGCTGTAATCCCAATAGATGCAGCGATAAATTCTAATTTAAGGCAAACAACTACCAAGATACTTTCTTCACTTACCCCAAGAGAGGAGCGCGTACTGAGAATGAGGTTTGGGATTGGAATGAATTCAGATCATACTTTAGAAGAAGTGGGTCAACAGTTCTCTGTTACCAGAGAGCGTATTAGACAGATTGAAGCTAAAGCCTTACGCAAATTAAAGCATCCTACAAGAGCTAAACTACTTAAAAGCTTTTTAGATAAAAACTAATTTATTAAACTGTAATTAAGTTTATTTTTGTATATAACAAATCAAAAGGGGCCCATAGCTCAGTTGGTTAGAGCCCTCCGCTCATAACGGAGTTGTCCTAGGTTCGAGTCCTAGTGGGCCCACCAAATAAATCAATGACTTACGAGTCATAATTCCCATTTCTACCTTTCGAAATCAAGCTGTGCGGGATCTGTGCGGGACTAAATGTATAAAATATATTTACAGATTGTTTTTTTGAAGAGCTGATATAAGATTTTCAAATGAAAATTATACATATTGTATCTATTTTATACTTATTTTTCCTGCCACAAAATGCGCACACTGAAATCTCTAGTAAGATTTTTCTTGATGAGATTTTTAATGGATGCATGGAAGAAACATTAGAAGAGCTACCGCTTGGCATTCATTATGAGTATTGTGGTTGTTACGTAAACGGTCTTTCACAAATACTATCTTTAGAAGAAGCAATGAGACTTGGGCTGGATGTTGAGCGTGTTGGCGATGACGAAGAGGCCATGCTAGATTTACTTTTTGAGAATGAAGAAGTAACTAATGTTATAATCGAATGTGCTGGAAAAATTATGTGATTACGGACTATATGTTCCAAAGTATTATCATTTATAATTAAGATCTTTAATCTAAAAACATTCCCTATACAGAGCGGGATCTGTGCGGGATTTTGATTCACTTAGTGTTCAGTGAATGCTATAATCTCCCATAAGAAAGGCAGAAAGACAGGGCGTAGAATTAGTGGGAAACATTTGATAGTTGTTCATACGCCACGCTCATAACGGAGTTGTCCTAGGTTCGAGTCCTAGTGGGCCCACCAAAATCTCTACATTTACAAAATGAAGATTATTGAATAGCCTAATTAATTATGAGTTTTAATGTGGCTATTTCTGATCAAGCTTGTGGCGCTGAAATCTCAGGAATTGATTTGACAAGAGAGCTCCTGGAGAGTCAGATCTCAGATATAAGAGATTTGTGGCTTGAGCACCACGTGCTGAGCTTTCCAAATCAATCTTTAGATGATGATGCTCTTGAACGCTTTACTCTTTGCTTTGGTTCATTTGGAAATGATCCTTTCATAGCGCCAATTCCAGGTAGAAAAAATATTATTGCTGTTAAAAGAGAAGCGGATGAGAAGGTTCCAATTTTTGCGGACAATTGGCATACAGATTGGAGTTTTCAAGAAAACCCTCCAGCAGGTACCTGCCTTTATGGAAAAATTATTCCAACTAAAGGTGGCGATACTTTATTTGCCAATCAACACATGGCATTAGAAAAAATACCATCCTCGCTTAGAAAAAAACTTGAGGGTAAAAATGCAATTCATTCAGCTTTGGTTCCTTATTCGCCAGGAGGAGGATATGGAGACAAAGATAAAGAAATGGGACGAAGTATGGATATACGTGCATCTGATGAAGCATTTTCAAAACAATTACATCCTATAATAAAGAAGCATCCTGAGACAAAACGTGAGGGGATTTATGGTACAATAGGTTACATCATTGGTATTGATGGCATGAATAGCCAAGATGCGATGAAACTACTAATGGAATTAAGTGCTTGGCAGTGTCAGGAAGAGTTTATTTATAAGCACCAATGGAAAAAAGATATGTTAATTATGTGGGATAACAGAAGTGTTTTGCACAGGGCCACAGGAGGCTATGAAGGTCAAGAGAGACTTTTACATCGAACAACAATCGCAGCTTATGAGATATAAAAATATTATTAAGACGATCAAAATCACTTCTATAATTTTTTTTATCTTATTGATATTTGGATTATATAATTCTTTTTATTTTGATATTCCAAAAAGTGAAATTATCTCAAAACATGCCATTGGAGCATCTGAATTTCTTGAATTAGCTGATGGCTCTAAAATACATTTTAGAGATGAAGGTAATAAAGAAGGTAAGATCTTAGTAATGGTTCATGGATTTAACGGATCACTATTTAATTATGAGGCGTTAGTGCCCTTTTTAAGTAATGAATACAGAATAATTTCTCTAGATCTTCCAGCTCATGGCTTAACAGGAGCAGTAAATTCAGATCTATATAATCAAGAGGCATATGAAAGAGTGATAGAGGAGGTCGTTGAGATATTAGAAATTGATAAATTCTATTTAGTTGGCCATTCCATGGGAGGTATGATTGCTTGGAGGTATGCATTAAGAAATATAGATCAATTGAATGGATTAATTATTGTTGGATCTGCATTTTTTGCTAATGAGCAAGAATTCAACGATTTTCAATTGATTAATGCCCCTCCCTTAGCATTCGAGCTGATTGAGTCAAAATTATTTATTAGATTGTTAGAATTTTTAACACCTAGAATTTTAGTTAAAGAAGGAGTCTCGCAGACTGTGTATGATCAATCTATAGTGACAGAAGAACTTGTGGATCAATTTCATGATATAATTTTGATGGAAGGAACCAGGGTTGCTATTGGCATGCTTGCCGAAGATCTTGAAACAAATTTCATCGCTAATCCATTAGATTTGAGAAAAATAAATGTCCCATCACTAATTCTTCATGGCGAAGAAGATAATCTTGTTGATATAAAATTTATTGATCATTTTGTAGAACAAATTCCAAATGTAGAATTAATTTCATATCCTAATGTAGGACATATGCCACCCATGGAAATTCCTGAACAGCTAGCAAATGATATTGAAGTTTTTATAAAAAATAACTAATTTAATTTAAAGTATTAAATTTTTCTCAACTTCAGCCCATTTAAGTTTGCAGGAACGGCAATATCCATCATTTGAGGATTAGCCAAATTTAAATTATCCATTATCTCAGCATACTCTTCAGCACTGTTTACCTGAAGACGCGGGTTGTTTTTCTTCTCATTGCCAATAGATGAGTGCTTATTACCTTTATAGTCATGTGCTGGATAAACTAAAGTCTCTTCAGGAAGTATCAATAAACGTTTGAAAAGTGAATGATAAGCATCTTTGGAATTACCATTTTGGAAATCGGTTCTTCCTGTTCCATTAATCAAAAGTGTATCACCAGTGAAAATTCGATCTTTCATAGTAAAACAATATGAATCATCTGTGTGTCCCGGAGTATAAAGAGCTTGTAAAACAATTCCGTCTATATTTATCTTTTCATTGTCCTTTACCTTCAAGCTAACTACTTCAGATTTCGTGTGCTCTCCCATAACTGTTTCACAATTTGTTCTCTCTTTTAATTCTGCCATAGCAGAAATATGATCAGCGTGTATATGAGTGTCGATAACTTTTACCAACCTTAAATCAAAGTCATTTAGCAAATTAGTATAAATTGATGTATGTTCTATTACTGGATCAATTATTAAGGCTTCACGACCCTTACCGCTTGCAACGATATACGTGTAAGTAGATGATTTCTCGTCAAAAAGTTGTTTAAAAATCATTTTGAATCAACATCTTATAAAAAATTGAACAGAAAGCAATCTTGTTTATAATAATTCTAAATTAATAAAGGGGAATTAAATGACTTTAAAAATTAATAGTATGTGTCCAGATTTTGAAGCTAAGACTTCAGAAGGGGACATATCTTTTCATGAATGGCTAGGAGATAGTTGGGGGGTGTTGTTTTCACACCCTAAGGATTTCACACCCGTTTGTACGACAGAACTAGGTGTATTGGCTGGAATGAAAGATGAATTCGATAAACGAAATGTAAAAGTAATTGGACTGAGTGTTGATGGAGTTGAAGATCATGTAAAATGGTTAGACGATATTAAAGATGTTTCAGGTATCAGGCCAACCTATCCAATCATTGCCGATGAAGATTTAAAAGTTGCAAAACTTTTTAATATGCTCGAAGGTGATGCTGGTACATCATCAATGGGTAGAACTGCTGTAGACAATGAAACTGTTCGTACAATATTTGTTGTAAGACCAGATAAAAGAATTGGTTTATATCTTACATATCCGATGGCTACTGGCAGGAATTTTCATGAAATATTACGAGCAATTGATTCTATGCAACTTACAGCTAATCATAAAGTTGCAACTCCAGCTAATTGGCAAAAAGGAGAAGATGTTGTAATACTTCCTGCAGTTAAAAATGAGGATGCAGAAAAAATATATCCTGATGGGTGGGAAACTGTAAAACCTTATTTACGTAAGGTGCCCGATCCTTCAAAGTAATAAGGATCATAAATCGATACTCAAACAAGCTCAGCATTGGATGTAACTTATCCAACTAAGTCTGGGTTGTTTGAAAAATATTGTCATCGTGGCTGGGTTTAAAAGAACATTTTTCTATAAAACTCTATAAGTCATTTGTTTTTACTCTATATTTACTAAGATAAAAAAATGAAAATAAATGAGAATTTAGAGCTTCCTTGTGGAGTTGAGATAAAGAATAGGTTTCTAAAATCAGCGATGACTGAGGGCCTCGCTAACAGTGATGCAGTCGCCAATAAGAAGCATGCCAACCTCTACGATAGATGGGCTAAAGGTGGAACAGGCATTTGTATTACTGGGAATGTACAGGTAGATCATCGTTATATTGAAAGGGCTGGAAATGTCATTATTGAGGGTAACCAAAGTAACGAAAGTTTAGCATCTTTAGCAGATTGGTCTAAAGCAGGGACTCAAAATAATACTCAATTATGGATGCAACTAAGTCATGCTGGGCGTCAAACCCCATATTCTATAAATAAAAAATCTGTAGCTCCCTCAGTTAAACCTATGCCAACGTTAGGTGGAGTTTTGAAATTTGGAGTTCCTGAGGAACTCTCACATTCTCAGATTCTAGATATCATTGATCGATTTATTAATGCTGCTGAAATTGCAAAACAGACTGGTTTTACTGGAGTACAACTACACTCAGCGCATGGATATTTGTTATCAGAATTTTTGTCTCCAAATATTAATA
The DNA here is from genome assembly GCA_003282485.1 of Pelagibacteraceae bacterium AG-333-C14. Taxonomy (GTDB): domain Bacteria; phylum Pseudomonadota; class Alphaproteobacteria; order Pelagibacterales; family AG-422-B15; genus CACNXQ01. The sequence continues at coordinate 12,408 of QBZD01000003.1, read as the reverse complement.
ATAGAACTGATCAATGGGGTGGCAGCATTGAAAATAGATCAAGATTGTTGATGTGTATTATTGATGGGATAAGGGCAAAAGTTGGAAATAACTACCCTATATCTATAAAATTAAACTCATCAGATTTTCAAAAAGGTGGTTTTACTCATGAAGAAAGTATTGAAGTTGCGAAACTACTAAATTCAACTTCATTGGACTTGCTTGAGATTTCTGGCGGAACATATGAAAATTTTGCAGCTTTAGAGATTGATTCTTTCAACCTAAAAAAAATGAAAACAATAAAACCTCAAAGAAGCACATTTGTTCGAGAGGCTTATTTTTTGAAATATGCAGAGGAAATCAAGAAGTTTCTCTCAATTCCTCTTGCTGTAACTGGAGGTTTTCGCACTGCCGATGGAATGAATAGTGCACTCAATAGTGGGGCCTGTGATGTTATAGGTCTTGGAAGACCTTTATGTTCCGAACCTGAAATCGTTAATGAATTGATAAGTGGTGAAAGAAAATCAGCTGCACTTTATGAAAATATTCTTCAATTTGGACCTTGGATATTCGGCCTAAACAGTCCGATTGCATTGATGAGGTCTAACAATAAAGCAGCTCAAGTATATTGGTGCTATCGACAAATTTTAAAAATGGCTAATGGTGAAGAAGTAAATAATAAACTCAGTCTTACAAAAGCTTTATTTGATCATTTTAGAGAAGATTCCGCCAACAGTAAAAAATACCAAAAATATTGGAGAGATTTAAATTGAAAAGGTTAATTATCCTTATAATTCTTTTTTCTAATTTTGCTCAGGCGGATCAAAAAGATGAACGCTTAATTGAACTTTTTAATAAATTATTTTTAAGCACAAATAATATGGAAGCTAGTAAGCTTCTGTTTAATATTTGGGATATATGGTCTATAGCCGATAACCAAGAAACTCAAATTATATTTGATGAAGCCAATAAATCCATGGATGTTGGAGAACTAGATAATGCAATCGAATTATTCACAAAAGTTGTCAAGCAAAGCCCAGAGTTTGCTGAAGGGTGGAACAAAAGAGCTACTGTTTATTTTTTAAAAGGTGAATTAAACAAATCTATATCAGATATTGAAAAGACGTTAAATCTAGAGCCTCGTCATTTTGGCGCACTTGACGGTTTAGCCGAAATTTACCTAATGCAAGATGACCTCGTAGGTGCCGCAGTAATTTATAGGCGAATTTTAGAAATTATTCCTTCAAGCAAGAAATCTCAAGACAGATTAAAATTAATTAATGATTTACTAGTCTGATGTGTGGGCGTTACGTACTTTCAGATACAGGAGCAGTTAGAGAAAAATTTAAAACTAAAGTATCAGCATCATTTAATATTGCGCCATCACAAGATGTTCTAGTACTCAAACCAAATCCTGAAATGATTAAGTGGTCTTATTCTCCAAAATGGAAAGAGGACATGAAACTTATTAATTGCCGCCACGAAACGTTGCTTGAGAAGCCGTCTTTTAAAGGTTCCATGCGATGTGTTTTTGTCGCAAATGGATGGATTGAATGGCAAAGATTAAAAAACGAAAAAAAACCTTTTTTTCATTCTATAAAGACTGAACTCATTTATTTTGCTGGAATTTACAATTTAACAAGTGGATGCGCGGTGGTAACTTGTCAATCATCTCAACATATTGCTCAAGTTCATCATCGTCAGCCATTGTTGTTAGAAGAAAAACAGATAGGTGAATGGATATCGGGCAAGCATCAAATAGAAAGAAAAAAAGATGATCAAGTTAACTTTTATGAGATATCTAAACAAATAAATAGTCCAAAAAATAATAACAGTCAGTTGTTAGAACAAATTTAAAATATATAATTCGTGCATGAGTAAGTTATATCATTTCATCGAAAGCACATTTATAGACCTAGGAAGGCAGTTTAAGCTAAGTTACTTGCCACCACTCATGATTTACTTAGCTGCTGGTGTTGCTGGACTAACAGGAATAGTTGGAACTTTTTTTGTCAAAGACTATCTCAACTTATCTGCTGCATTTCTTGCAGGCCTTGGTTTTTGGGCTGGAATTCCGTGGGCCTTAAAAATGCCAATAGGTCATTTAGTTGATTTGATTTGGGAGCGAAAAAATTATCTTGTATATATAGGAGCTTCATTACTCGCCATAAGCCTAGGCATTATGTATGGGCTAATTGGCCACACAGGGTTTATGTCACAATTCCTTAATATTGAAACCTGGTATGTGATCAGTGTATTGCTAGCACCAATTGGATATGTTGTGCAAGACGTCGTAGCTGATGCAATGACTGTTGAAGCTGTTCCAAGTTTAGATGAAGAAGGCAAACTTTATTCACCTGAGTTAATAAAAAATATGCATACCACAATGCAAACTTTGGGAAGGTTTGCAATCATTGGAGGTACTGTTGTTGTTTCTTTAATTAATATAATCATTTTTAGTAGCGTTGAAGCTGAAACAGAGCAAGAAAAAATAATGCTATATGCAAATATTTATCTCTTTGCATTGATCATCCCTTTAATTTCAGTACTAGGTGTATTTCTCTCAATTTACCTTAAAAACAAAAGAAGAAATAAATTATCAAATGCTGGTGTTGAAGAGAAGATAGAGAATGAGGAAACAAAAGTTGATTGGTGGATACTTGGTGGCTCACTAATTTTTGTAATATTTACTCTTACTGTAGGTGGCTTTAATCTTCCTTATGCTCAAGAGATCGTGTTTGTAGGATCAGTAAGCATTATTTTCTTTTTGATGGCTAAGTTAATGCGAGAGTTACCTGAATCAATGCGACTAACTATTTTAGGAACTGCAATAATAATATTTATTTTTAGAGCAATGCCAGGTCCTGGTGCAGGTTTGACTTGGTTTGAAATAGATAATTTAGGTTTTGATGAAAAATTTTTTTCAGTTCTTTCTTTTCTTGCTTCATTTCTAACATTACTGGGAATAATTGTTTTAAGGCCGTTTATGGTAAATAACTCGATTGCAAAAATAATTGTTATTTTATCTATTGCTGGTGCAGTTTTATTTTTACCAAGCGTTGGTATGTATTATGGATTTCATCAGTGGACAGCTTCCTTAACAAATGATGTAGTTGATGCGCGTTTCATAGCTATTTTTAATACTGCGCTTGAATCGCCTTTGGGGCAAGTATCGATGATACCACTGCTTGCTTGGATTGCGAGAAATGCGCCCGCTCATCTTAAAGCGACATTTTTCGCAGTATTTGCCTCTTTTACTAATCTTGCTCTATCCGCAAGTTCATTGTTTACAAAATACCTTAACCAGATTTATGAGGTCACAAGGGAAGTAAAAGACAAGATTACAAATGAAATTCTTTCAGTTGCAGATTACTCTGAATTGGGCATTTTACTAATTGTTGTAACACTTCTCACTCTTTTGGTCCCAATATTTTCTGTTATAATTATTCAGAGAACAAGGTTGAAAACAAATGAGTAATATTAATTTATGAAGAATGTGCTGCAAATAATAGGAGTATTTTTTATTGGTGCATTAACCGGCTTTATACTAATGGGCTTTGGTTTATCAATAGATATATCCATGATGGCAGGTACAGCTGTGATATTGGTGCTAGCTTATTTAGTCACAAAGCAAAATAATAAGGGAAAAAATAAATGACAACTATTCCAAGTGAACAGGTTAAAACAAAAGAGATATTAGATTGGAAGGGGTTACACTTACTCAATTTTAGAACATCTTCTTGCTCACAGAAACTTCGAATATATCTTAATTTAAAAAAAATTAGCTGGACTTCGCATAGTGTAAATCTTGCAGCAGGAAAAAATTACACAGAATGGTTTTTAGGAATTAATCCTAAGGGGCTCATTCCAGTGCTTGTAGATGATGGGCATGTTGAAATTGAGAGCAATGATATATTGATGTACCTTGAGAAAAAGTATCCTCAAAACCCCCTAGTTGACGAGTCCGAAATAGAAAATATGAACAATCTTCTTAAAGATGAAGATGATCTTCATGAAGATATTAGAAACATTGCTTATCGCTATATGTTTGGTGGTTTAGGCAAGAAAAGTTCCAAGGGACTTGAAGTATTTAAAAATTATAAATCATCTAATTCTGAACTTGATACACTAAAGATGAAAGAGGTCTCATTTTATGAGACCTACGGTGAAGAAGGAATTACAAATGAGTCTGTAAAGCTGTCCTTGGTTAGATTTTGTGAACGTTATAACAAATTTGAAGGTCATCTAACTAATCAGAAATATTTAATGGGTGACAAGCTTTCGATGCTCGACCTGGCATGGTTTATTTACTCTTATCGACTATACATATCTGGATTTCCTTTTCATAAATTATATCCACACGTATTGACTTGGTTTGAAGATCTTTATTCACGAAATGAATTTTATAAGGAAGTAAATGACCCTCTAATTTTAAAAATAATTAGGCAATATGCAAAAATAAGTACAGCACTCAGTGGAAAATCAATAAAGGCATTAATGCCAAAGCAATGATCAAAGATCGTGACGTTAAACTTGAAGGATATTTCAATTCCCATTGGCCAGTTGAATGTGGAGGTAACCGAAGACAAAAAGCTTCTAATGGAAGATTAGATGCAATAAATAAACAAGCAAATGTGAAAAGTATTCGTAATGAAAGATGGAATGTAATGACCATTTTCCGAGAGCGAGCTGAACTTTTTCTTGGAGGTACGATGCCAAGTTTTACTGGCGCAGCACCTTTTGGATGGATTCAAAAAATTGATCCTCAAACTCTAGAAGTTATTAACGAGACACCTCAACTACCCTGTGGTGACCATGTTTGGTGTGGAGCTATTGCCGCTCATCAAAATGGAAATATTATCAAGGTTAATGGTAATTTTATGCATAGTATATCTAATCAATGTGAAGTCGAAATTGAAAAAAAGCTTCCAGTTGACCAAGCACATAACGGCTTATTGGTCTTATCTGATGGTTCTATTGTTACTAAAGACCTTCGTCTAGAGGGGCAGGGCAGGTCAACCATCACGCGTTTGAACGATAAACTAGAATTACTGCATGAGCCGTTTGTACTGCCTGAGGGTTCCATGGGAAGAATAGCTTCAGATAAAAATGATGATGGTGAATTTATCTACATACCTGGAATTGAAAAAATATGGAAAATCAAAGTTGAAGAAACGCTCTCAGTGGATGAGAGCTGGTCACCAACTTATCGTTCAACTGATGATGATCAGGGGCTATCTTGGGATGGGTGTATTTCAGATGGATCGATGTGGTTAATGAACAATGGTGATATAGACTCACTAAGAGCAATATATTCAACGCATCCTAATGGTAGGTTTACTAAAGCACCTAAGGAATTAAGTTGGAGAAGAAATGCACCATGGAGTTGTAAACAGAGATTGTATAAGTTTGATCTTCACTCTAATGAGTTCCAATTCATAGAGCCATTTGAAAAATCTGGTGGAGGCATAATAGCCCCACCCGTAAACATACCAGAGCATAATATATGTGTTTGCTGGGATAGTATAAATGGAGGACTAGCAGGCATTGATACCACAGCTAAAAAATTAGATCTATCTTGGAAAATTGATGACATCCGTCCAACAATGCAACCTGTCGTATTTCCTGAAAGCAAAGAATTAGTTATTAATAGTTTTGAAGAAAATGATGATAAATTAGTAGTGATTGATTTAACTAATGGCAATATTTTAAGTAAAGTTTCTCTTAAGTCTCCGTTAGCAAATGGTATGTTTTTAACACCTGGTTTGAATAATGATATTTTTTACTGTTCGACAAGAACAGTGGCCAGAGTGAGATGGACATAACATACATTTAATTATTAGCTCTTTTCATTTGGTATATCTTTGAGTTAATATCTTGTTCTAAACTATAAAGGAGAAAATATGGAATTTTGTAATGCTGTGAGGGCTAAAGTTAAAGAAGGCTGTGAAGAAGAATATTTAGAAATTAATAAAGGCTTTGAAAATTTGCCTGGTCAAAAGATGAGTCGTCTTTTTAAAACAGGAGACCGGACGTATTGCTATATTGGCATTTGGGAGTCAGAAGAAGCAATTGCTGCTCAGAGAGATGCAATGATTGCAAATCTGGATAAGATGAGACACGTACTAGAGGAATTATCACCTGAATTAGGCGTAACTGATCCAGTATCTGGAACAGTAGTTCTTGATTATGATGCCTAAATCTGATTAAGATATAGGTAATGAATATAGAATTTGCTGAACTTTTTATTGGTGTACCTTTGCATATAGCACTTTTGAGTATATCTAAATTTTATGCAAACAGTTCGTATGATGAAGCAGCAAGATATTTTAGTCAGAAGGGTTAGATTTAAAAATCTGCGTCCCCCAGTCATTAAGCTTATAATTAAGGGGCAACAACGTCTTAGCTACATTGACCTTAAAATGGCTGTGGCAACTTCAGCTTCCCCTCATTGATAGTTTATGGAAAAAATCTCTCAAAAAGATACTGATCGTATCATTGAAATGGCGTGGGAGGATCGAACAACTTTTACCGACATAAATAATCAATTTGGACTTAAAGAAAAAGAAGTGATAAAGATTATGAAAGATAACCTTAAACGTAATTCTTTTCTGAAATGGAGACAAAGAGTGAGGGGACGAAAAACAAAAATAAGTTCAATATCAGATCGTTTTAAATCATCTAATCAAAAGACATAACAACATGAGTTCAGTACAAACTATTTCATCTGAAGACTGCTTTAAAAAATTAAATGAAGATCAAAATTCTTACCTAATTGATGTAAGAAGTCCAACTGAGTGGAATATTGATGGCATTCCGGATGAAGATTCTTTTGAGGGCATCCTTTTTAAATTAGCCATAAGAAATGAGGAAGGAATCCAAAACTCTAATTTTATTGAGGAATTTAATTCTCTTGAAATACCAAAGGACTCAAATATTTATTTTATTTGCAAATCAGGGGCACGTTCTAATCTTGCTGCCAACATGATTGAGAATGAAGGTTATAAAAGCCTGTTTAATGTTGAAGACGGTTTTACTCTTGGCTGGAAACCTAAAGGTCTTCCTTCAGCAGAATATTAGTCTGAAACTGAAACAATTTTTTCAATCAGTTTGTCCAAATCATAATCGTTGTTAGCCAGGAATGACTGAAATTCTTCTCGTTGCGCAATAACAAGACTGATGCCTTCGATGTTTAAATCAATAATTTTTATCTGATTGTCCTTATTTAGAAGTCTCCACTTAAGATTAATTTTGAGTGTGTCAGTTCCTTCTCTAATAATATTACTTTCAACAATCACATATTTGCCAGCCTCTTGAGATCCAATAACGTCAACTTTTTCGCCAGTATACTGATCAAGTTTGTTAGCATAGGAGCTTACAAAGTAATCTTTAAACGCAATTAAATATTTTTCCTTTTGTTCATCAGAAGCATTTTTCCATGCTTTCGATAAAACAAATTTTGAAATTAGATTAAGATCAATTGATGACATTACTAATTCAGTAAAACTTGAAGTTCTTTCTGCCTCAGAAAATGAGTCATTGCTTAAGATTGAGATAGCTGATTCAGCAAATGAAGTTACAAAATTTTCTTCCTCTAAAAAATTAGACGAATGAGCTGAAAAGTTAACACTGCAGAAAAGTAAAAGTATATAAATATGAAATCTAATTTTAGTCATATGTTATCTCAATATCTGGACCTACATAGCTCTCATCCATCTCAAAGTCATCAAATATATCATTTTCTTGCTCAGAAGAATCGATTTCTAGATTGCTAGATGCCTGACTCTCCCTTCCTTGTGAATAAAAACTTCTGACTGCAGCATAATAATCAATTGAATTATTTTGAAGGTCATCAAGAATTTCAACATTTTGAGATCTAAAATCAACAGCTCCAGTTCCTAATCGATATGTTCGTAGTGAGTCAGAAGCACTGCCCCCTCCAATTTGATACATTGGGTCTAAAAGAGATGTGGACAGAAGGCCTGCAAAATCTCGAGGATTAGATGGACCCAAGAAAGGCAATACCACGTATGGTCCCGAGGAAACGCCCCAAACCGATAGTGTTTGTCCAAAATCTTCTGTTTCAGTCATTAATCCTATGCTAGATGCTGGATCAAAGAAGCCCATTAATCCAACAGTTGAATTAATGATGAATCTTGATGTTGATACTCCAGCTTTTCTGAGTTCTCCTTGAAGAAGGTTGTTAACGGCAGTAATGGGCATGCTTAAATTATTTAGAGAATAAGTAATTCTATTTCTAACAAAGCCTGGAATTACCGCTTTATAAGTCACAGCAATTGGTCTTAAAATAATTTTATCAAAGATAATATTAAATGAGAAAACAACTCTATTTACTTTTTCAAATGGATCATTAACCGTTGGGACCTCTTGTTGTGATAAAGAGCTACTCAACTCAGTGCCTTTCGAAGTGCAACCCTGAAAGATAAGGGTTGATCCAATAATTACCACTAATAGTATTCTCAAATTCATTAGTTTAATGCTATTCTATACAAATTTTGTAATCAAATTAATACTTTAATTGAGTTTAAATTATGAGGCATTTTATACAGTAAATGGAACTATTTTGAGAACCAAAGATATCATTTTAGTATTAATGATAAATTTTGCTTTTAGTTTAGCATTTATTTCAGCAAAGATTGGCGTAACAGAATTTCCCCCATTTCTCTTCACAACAATGCGTTTTTTTCTTATAGCTCTCATTCTAATCCCATTTCTTAAGTTTCACAAAGGTCAGATGACTAATATTTTGATTGTTTCCATCCTTGGTGGGGGCATACATTTTGCATTCTTTTATTTAGCACTCGATAACTCTCAGTATATTTCATCCGTAGCAATCGTTCTTCAACTTGGAGTACCATTTGCAACTATATTGTCAGTGATATTTCTTAAAGAAGTGATCAGATGGAGAAGAATATTGGGTATCACCCTATCTTTTGGAGGCGTAATTATATTAGTCTTCGAGCCAACAATTTTTTCTGATTTAGGAGGCGTATATTTTGCTCTTCTTGCTGCTTTTTCTATAGCTGTAAGTCTATTATTTATGAAAAAATTAGAGAATATAAAGGTATTTGATCTACAGGCTTGGATAGCATTTATTAGCTTTATTTTTTTAGCAACGGTCTCACTAATTTTTGAAGATAATCATGCTGAAGTAATAGCAAACGCAAATGTAGCTGGTTGGTATGCAGTTTTATTTACAGCTTTTGCAGCAACATTAATAGGTCATGCAGGATTTTATTATTTAATTACAAAGTATGAACTTTCCAAAGTAACACCTTTAACTCTAATGGCTCCTGTACTAGCTATAGTTAACGCATTTATAATCTCTTTATTTTCACTATATGAAGGTTTTAATGAAGTCATTACAGTGAAAATTGTTTTTGGAGCTCTAATTACTTTAGTAGGAGTTGCAATAGTGATGATCCGCGAACCAGAAGAGAAAAAGGTTCCAAATTCGCCATGAAATTTCAATTCTTAAACTCTCCCAATTTTGATAAAAGAAAATATAGAAAAATAAAATATCTTATAATTCATTATACGGGCATGCTTTCATCAGCTGAGTCCTTAAAAAGACTGCAATCAAAAAAAGCTAAAGTCAGTTCACATTATTTTATAAATGAATACGGAAAAATTATTCAACTTGTAAAAGATCATGACATTGCTTGGCATGCAGGTATCTCATTCTGGGGATCAGACAAAAATCTCAATTCAAAATCAATTGGAATAGAGATTCAGAATAAAGGTCAAGAATTTGGCTATCATGAATTCAACAAGACACAGGTGAATGCTATAGCAAAGTTAATATTATATTTAAAAAATAAATATCAAATTAATGATGCATTCATATTAGGACACTCTGATATTGCTCCTTTAAGAAAACTAGACCCCGGATATTTGTTTCCGTGGCAAGTATTAAATAAAAAAGGGATAGGATTACTTCCAAAAAAGAATAATTCTAATAAAGAATTAAACCCATCAAATATAAAAAACTTGCAAATCTTATTGAGTGACTTTGGTTATAAAATTTCAATTAATGGATTAATGGATAAGGAGACCCTTCAAGTTATTTATGCCTTTGAGAGCCATTATTGTCCTGAAGAATTAAAAGAATTTTCTGTTAAACATAAATTGATAGGATATCTGCGAAATTTAATAAAATCTCAACACAGAAGCTTGACCAAAAAACTCTAAGACTGTAAATGATATGTGCCAGATAATTGGATGACTGCTTTACTTGTAAAGAGGAAAGTCCGGGCTCCACAAGACAATGGTGCCGGGTAATGCCCGGCGGGGGCGACCCCAGGGAAAGTGCCGCAGAAAATAAACCGCCTTAATTGAAATTTATAAGGTAAGGGTGAAAAGGTGGGGTAAGAGCTCACCGCTTTTTTGGTAACAAAAAAGGCATGGTAAACCCCGCCAGGAGCAAGATCAAATAGAGTTGCAATAGTTAGTCTTGACTGCAACTGGGTTGATCGCATGATTCGCGTGGTAACACTCGAACTAGATGAATAGTCATAGATTTTTTATTAAATCACAGAACCCGGCTTATAGATTATCTGGCAATTTTATATCTATTTATTTTCAATAACTTATAAAATTTTCTTAAAGTGAAAAATCACATAAGCCGCTGAAAAATATAACTAATTCAAAAAAAAGCTATGGACATTACCCATTTGATCCCATACTATCCCATGTAATCCCAATTTAACCAAAACGAGGTAATTTGTTGATTATTTTAATAACTAATTTTTTTTATAAAATGGCATTGTTTCTATCTACTTATATTAATCGCATAGACAAGAAGGGTCGTGTTTCAGTGCCTTCATCATTCAGAAGTGTACTTGAACAAAATGGCCTTAAGGGAATGATTTGTTACCCTTCACCAACTCTTCAATCAATTGAAGGCTGTGCAATTAATCGAATGCAAAAAATAAGTGATGCGATTGAGTCTGCTGGACCTTTTAGTGAAGAAAGAAATACTTTTTCATCTTCTATATTTGCAGACAGTCATCAAATTCATTTTGATCAAGAAGGTAGGGTAATAATACCTGGTGAATTAATTGCATCAGCAGGAATTATTGATCAAGTTTCATTTGTGGGCATGGGAGAAACATTTCAAATGTGGAACCCGACTTCGTATGAAGACTATAAAAAAGATAAAGCAAATAGTGCGAAGAATAATTTAGCAAATCTCAAATGGAGTAATCAATAACTAATGAAAACAGGAGGATAATTTCATGGTTTTAAATTTAAGCGTTCCAGAACTAAAAGAACTTAAACCTAAGATAACCGTGTTTGGAGTCGGAGGCGCAGGAGGCAACGCAATCAACAACATGATTGAAGCAGGTTTGTCAGGTGTTGAGTTTGTTGCGGCTAACACAGATGCACAGGCCCTTTCTAAATCATTAAGTGACTCTAAGATGCAACTAGGAGTCCAGGTAACAAAAGGTCTGGGCGCAGGATCACATCCTGATATTGGAAAATCTTCAGCAGATGAAACTAAGCATGAAATCATGGAACGTTTAGAGGGAACAAATATGCTTTTCATTACGGCTGGCATGGGTGGCGGTACTGGTACAGGTGCAGCACCAGTAATTGCAAGAGTAGCAAAAGAATTGGGCATCCTCACTGTTGCAGTTGTTACAAAACCATTTCAATTCGAAGGAGCTGGAAGAATGCGTATTGCTGAGCAAGGTCTCAAAGAATTAGAACATTTAGTTGATACAACAATTGTAATACCGAACCAAAACTTATTTAAAGTTGCTGATGAAAAAACAACTTTTGCAGATGCTTTTTCTATGGCGGATGATGTTTTACATGCAGGGGTAAGAAGTATTACAGATTTAATGGTTGTTCCTGGACTTATAAATTTAGATTTTGCAGATGTAAAAACAATCATGAATAACATGGGTCGCGCCATGATGGGAACAGGAGAAGCTTCTGGTGAAAATAGAGCCATTGAATGTGCCCATAATGCCGTAACAAACCCATTACTTGATGACTATTCACTTGATGGAGCTAAAGGACTTCTCATTAATATAACTGGTGGGACTGATCTTACTCTTCATGAAGTCGATAAAATCACAAATGAGATCCGAGAACAGGTTCATCCTGATGCAGATGTAATTGTGGGATCAATTTTTGACGACAAACTTGAGGGCAAGGCAAGAGTTTCTGTTGTAGCCACAGGATTAGACTCACATCCTAAGCCAACTAAATCAATTGTAGATTTACAAATCACAAGAAATTCTGCAGTATCATCAATGGCTGCTACACCAGCAGCAAATTCAAACTCAGTACAAGCTTCGCTAAGCAATGAAGAGATGAATGAAGAAGTAACTGAAAATTCTGATCCATATATGTTCATGGATGGGGAAGATTTAGATATTCACTCTGAAACTGATATTA
>QBZD01000002.1 GCA_003282485.1 Pelagibacteraceae bacterium AG-333-C14 | reverse complement strand
ATGGGAGGAGATTATGGAGTTGAAGGAAAACTAATTGAAGCAACCAATAATCAACTTACCATTTATGATGGAATGTGTTCGATTGGCTTTGGTTAAAAAGTATAATTCGCAAGCAACTCCACCAACTGATTTGTAATCAATAGGTTCGCGGTTCAAGTCCGTGTGGGGGCACTATAAAAAAAATTAATCTGTATAGCCGTTAATTGATTTAGTAGTAGGGCTTTTAGTAATAGATTTATTATCTTTCAGAGTTTTGAAAAAATAATCACCAATCATATTTGTAATGCCCCAATTATAATTTTCATTATGAAAGTGATGACTCATATGTGCATCACGAAGACTTTTCCCAATATTAGTTAAAGGTTTATAGTTTTTTGAATGGTGCGCTAAATGAATCCACTCGTACCAAAGATGATAGATGAGGTGTCCAGTAAATGGAACCATGGCAGCACTAAAACTCCAAAAAATTAATGAATAAAATAAATAAACCTGACCGTATGTATAAATTAGATATCTCCAAGGTGCGAACTGAAGTTTTATATTATCGGGATCTCGATGATGTCCATGATGAAGAACTATTTGGTATCTTCTATACCAACCATCTTTTTTTGTAAGCTCAACATGTAGCTGGTATTTATGAACATACCATTCATAAAATGGAGCAAGTAAGATTGGAATAAATATCCAAATTAGATACTCATTTATAAGGCCAGTATTGAATATGTACAATGCACTAAATACAGCCATCAAGATAAAGCCGATTACGGTTGAATGAGAAAAATAATTTTTGAATACGCTACTCATATGCCTATTATATAGGACGGAATTTCTTCCGTCCTATTGAAAAATCAATTATTTTTTTTGTACTTAGCCGCTTCCTCAGAGCCACCTGTTGCAGTACCTTTACTGTAGGAGTGTGCCCCCATACCAGCTAGCTCGCCATTTTGAACAATAAGATATGGATCTCTTATAGGCGATCCATCAAAGAAACACTCAAGGATTTCTCTTACACCTGCAGCATATCTTGCTTGCGCTGATAGCGACGTTCCTGAGGTGTGCGGAGTCATTCCGTGATGAGGCATTGTTCTCCATACATGATCATTTGGTGCTGGTTGGGGAAACCATACATCTCCTGCATAACCACTGAGCTGACCGGATTCGAGTGCACGGGCAATTGCATCTTTATCGCAAATTTTACCTCTAGCAGTGTTTACAATATATGCCCCTCTTTTCATCTTACCAATTAGCTCATCGTTAAACATATGCTCAGTTTCTGGATGCAGTGGACAGTTGATTGTTACTACATCACAAACCTTTACCATAGACTCAACTGACTCGTGAAAAGTAAGGTTTAATTCTTTTTCAACTTCATCGGGTAGTTTATGTCGATCAAAGTAGTGCATATGAACATCAAAATGTTTTAATTTTCTTAAAGCATCTAAACCAATACGACCAGCTGCAACGGTTCCAACGTGCATACCTTCAAGGTCATAAGAGCGCTGTACAGCGTCAGCAATATTCCATCCACCTTCATTAATAATTCTGTGTTGATTATGATAATCTCTGACTAAAGATAAAATCTGCATGACAATGTGTTCTGCAACTGATCTTGAGTTGCAAAAAGTTACCTCTACAACATCAACTTTACGGTCCATTGCAGCTTGTAAATCAACATGATCTGATCCAATTCCTGCGGTAATTGCCATTTTAAGATTTGGAGCTGTCTCCATCTTTTCCCTTGTTAGATAATATGGAAAGAAGGGCTGAGATATAACCACATCTGCATCAACTAATTCTTTATCAGCTTGGCAGCCATCGCCGTCTTTATCAGATGTTACAACAAGCGTGTGTCCAGCATCCTCTAAAAACTTTCTAAGACCAAGTTCACCTGAAACACATCCTAATAATTCACCGGGTATGAAATCGATTGCTTTAGGTGATGGAAGGGTCATGCCGTCAGGATATTTATCTAATTTTGGAAGATCATCTAAAGCATACTTTGATGGCATTCCACCTTTTGGGTCGTCATATAAAATGCATAATATTTTCATTAATTTCTCCTATTTTACTTGTATTAAATATTCGATTTTTCCGAGTGAGACTATGTCTGTAAATAGATAGGACGTCAATTATAATCGATTTTTAATTCATAAACGATGGGTCTAATTTTTCCATCTTTCTTCTGACTGCAGGCCATAAAAGCGCTCCAGCCATTCCTTGAGTAGCTTCGCCTTGCTGTCTGGTAGTTTCAATTGCCTCTGGTGATGGATTATTTAATTCTAATTTGCCAGCCATTGCACGAACTTGGTAAGTACACGCTCTTTCTAAAAAGTAGATATAAGTAAAAGCATCAGCAACATTTTTACCTGCAGCTAAAGTACCATGATTACGTAAAATCATTAAATTTTTGTCACCTAAATCAGCAACAAGTCGTTTTTTTTCATCTTCAAGAAGAGCGACGCCCTCATAATCGTGATAAGCGATTTGGTTACGAACAAGCATTCCAGTTTGTGCCAAGGGTAAAAGACCATCTTTCAAAGAGGCAACCGCGACGCCATCATCTGAATGCAAATGAACAATACAATGAGCATCGCTTCTTGCTTCGTGAATTGCGCTATGAATAATAAATCCAGCAGGATTAATAGGATTATTAGTCTCGCTGATAATCTTGCCGTTAATATCAACTTTTACTAGGTTTGAGGCTGTTATTTCATCAAACAAAAATCCATATGGGTTTATTAAAAAATGATCTTCAGTACCAGGTACTCTTGCAGAAATATGGGTAAAAATTAAATCATCCCATCCAAAGTAGGGTATTGTTCTATAAAAGGCTGCTAGATCTACTCTTACATCCCATTCTTCTTTAGAAACCGAATTTTTTACATCAACCATTACTTAGTAGCCTTTTTATTGTTTTTTTCCAGCCGTCATAGAATTGTTCAGCTTGATCAATTGAAATTTTCGGCTCAAATATTTGATTAGTTTTCCACAATTTTTCTACGTCTGCAACATCTTTGTATATGCCAGCATAAATACCTGCTAAGTACGCAGCTCCAATTGCTGTAGATTCTTGGCTTGCCGATCTTTCTATTTTTACCTGCAGAATATCAGACAAAAATTGCATCATTATATTATTGCCTGTCATTCCTCCATCAACACGAATTATAAACTTCTCCCTTGTGAGATTTGAATCATTTAAGAGACACTCAAATAAATCTCTAGTTTGAAAACAAATAGATTTAAGAGCAGCCATGGCTATATCAGCTTTTGAGGTGTCTCTCGTAATACCAGAAATTTGACCTCGGATATCTGATCTCCAATAAGGGGCTCCTAATCCAGTAAATGCTGGCACAAAATGTATATCATTAAAGCTGTTGCTGGCTAAGCTTTCGACCTCTGATGCGTTATTAAAAAATTGAAGTTCGTCACGCATCCATTGCACAACTGTTCCGGCATTAAATATACTGCCTTCAATTGCGTAACTTTTTTTTCCCTTAATATTATAAGCTATTGTGGAAAGTAGGTTTGATTGAGAATTTAAAATATTACCTCCTGTATTCATAAGTAAAAAACAGCCTGTGCCATAAGTTGATTTTACCATACCTTCTTTAAAGCAAGATTGGCCAACAGATGCTGCTTGCTGATCTCCAGCAACTCCACCGATCTGAATTTCATTTCCAAAAAAATCAGATACAATTTTACCAAAATCTTCAACTGAGTTTTTAACTTTAGGAAGAATACTCATTGGTAATGCAAATATATCTAACAACTCTTCATCCCATTGATCATCAGCAATATTATAAAGCATGGTTCTGGATGCATTTGTTACATCGGTAGAATGTTCTGATCCTTTTGTAAAATTCCATATCAACCATGTATCGATTGTTCCAATTAATAAGTTCCCTTTATTGAGACATTCTTTTGCTTCCTCAATATTTTCTAAGATCCACTTAATTTTTGTAGCAGAGAAATATGGATCAATGACTAACCCTGTTTTTGATTGGATGGTGTGTATGAGATTATTTTCTTTGAGTTCGTTACAATAATTTTCTGTACGTCTATCCTGCCAAACAATGGCATTGTAAATTGGTTTACCAGTCAATTTGTCCCAAGCGACAATTGTTTCCCTTTGGTTGGTTATGCCTGCTACGACAACATCTTGTGCATTTATTTTAAGCTCTGCTAAAACTTGCTTTATTGCCTCTGTTGTTGTTTTTAATATTTCAACTGGATCATGCTCTACCCATCCGTTTTCAGGATAATATTGCTTAAATTCAATGTTTTTTTTCGCAAGTATTTGGCCTGATTCATTCAAAATTAAGGCTCTTGAACTAGTTGTCCCTTGATCTATTGAGAGAATATAACCACTTAATGACATATGTATTTATTAATTAATTTTGATGTTCAATTAATGGGTATTTTAAGATAAAGAATTACTTTTTAGTAGGCAAATTAGTATGAATTTTAATAAACCAGTTTTTTTGGCGTCTAGTAATAATGAGGCTATTGAACAAAAAAAGGTTTTGCAAGAACAGTACGGTACAAACTCATTAGATAATGCAGATGTTATCGTTGTATTAGGCGGTGATGGATTCATGCTTGAAGCCATAAAAAGTCACATGTCTCAAGACCTTCCTCTCTTTGGTTTAAATTACGGAAGTATTGGATTTTTGATGAACTCCTCAAATCAAAACGATTTGTTTAATAGAATTAATCAATCTCAATCAATTAAAATATCTCCCTTGATAATGAAAGCAATGAGTGTCAACGGCTCTATTCATGAAGCAATTGCTATTAATGAAGTTTCATTACTAAGAGAAACCCACCAAGCATCAAAAATTAAAATTTCAGTTGATGGCAATGTTAGGTTGGATGAACTTATCTGTGATGGTGTATTGATTTCAACTCCATCTGGAAGCACAGCTTATAATTTATCAGCTCATGGTCCAATACTGCCAATAAATGCAGATGTTCTTGCGTTAACTCCTATAAGTGCTTTTCGACCTAGAAGATGGAAAGGTGCAATACTTAACAATGAGTCAAATGTGAAATTTGAGATTATTGAAAGTAAGAAAAGACCCGTAAGTGCTGTAGCTGATAGTACTGAGTTTAGAGATATAAGTTCTGTTGAAGTACATCAAAGTAACGATCAAGTAGTAGAACTTCTATTCGATGAGAATCATTCTTTTGACGAACGTATACTAAATGAACAATTTAAGTTTTAATCAGTAGATATAACTGCCTGAAAAGGACCGCTGCCAAAAACAATTCTATTTGAACCATTGTTATACATTGACATGCCTTCTCCAACATTGAATGACATTGTAATCGTAGTAGTGGTTTCAGTAAAATTTACTGGTGATGCAAAGGTAGCTGCACCAATGAGTTTATCGACGTCTGCATCATTTTCTGCCAGATAAGAATTCGTATCTATTAAATAACCCTTAATACTTGCTGATGTTCCATTTAAATTTTCTCCTTCCGCAGTTCCTGAGAAGGACCCACTATCAAAACTAGTTAATAACTCCGTGAATTTTCCTGCACTTATTTCTGAAGCTCCACACTCAGAAGTACCTGATGGAACTGCACCCGTACCGTATGTGCCAGAACCACTTTTTGTTCCACAATAAACACCTGAATTACCATCCTGGTCAGTGACAGCTTCGTCAAATTGTAATGATGCGGTTATCCCAAATGAATTATCTATCAACATAACTCCATGTGTGTAAGTGCCATTTGGAGGTCGAGTCATTGTACCAGGCACATCGACAGTGGCGTTCTGTTGAACTGAAAGCGTAGCCCCTGAACTTAATTCCCAGTTTTTGTAACAATTGGATAAGTCCATTACTGTTGTAGTGGTAGGAGCCGCTGGTTCACTGGTGCATAAATACAGTTCATATGCAATGATTTCATAAACAGATGGGGCACTTGCGCAATATCCATTGTCAATTACTTGGGTCTTATCATATATACCCCCTGTAATTGTACAACTATCAACGTGACTATCAGCATAAGAAAAATTTATAGCAAACAGATTTAAAACTAAAATTGCATATAAAAAATTTATAAATGATCTTGCCATAACTTAGAATCCACTAGCCTTAACATTTAATGTTGTTGTTACAACTTTTATCTTATTTTCTCTTTTAACAGGTTCATACATTCTATCAGCGACAGATACGTACTCAAAATAATTAGAAGAGTTATTTGAAAAAGAACCATTACTACCAAGAGGTATCACATAACTTAGATTTGCAAATGAACCATCACCTGTTTTGTTGTCATCGATATATCCAACTTCTAAATCAAGATTATTACTAATTATATTTAGACCATATTTTTTCCCTTCTACTTCAAATGAACCTGCGGCATTTTCAAATTCAAATAACCCTGCAAATAGTCTTGCATTTGCTTTAATTGGTAAATGATAATCAAGACGTGCGTCCCATCCGTCCATCGCCTCTTCATCTTTACCTGTCGAAACTGTTTCGATGCCAGATGTTGCGTCATAAATATTAGATCTCAAGTCAAAAACACTACTTATAACCTCAAGGCCCGCTCCATTTCTCTGATGTGAGTCATCAAATGCATAATCAAAAAATATATTTAATCCAAATATAACTTTATCGTCGTTTAGAAGAGTTCTATGTCCCATGCCTAGATTAATTGTTTGATCATTATTATGTAGATTAAGAGAGTTTTGATTAAAAATAGCGCTATTGCCATACTCTGATATCATATTTACATTCGTAAGAGATATAGTTGGCTTTAAATGCTCTTGCACACCTACGTTTAAATCGAGGTACTTCACCCTACTATTTTCACTCAATAATGATGAAACGCTAGTACCTAAACTATTAGCTATGCCATTAAAATATGAAGTAACTCTATTTTCTAAATCAGAGGCATTTGAAATCCCAATTAACAAAAAAATACCAAAAATTGTGTAAATATAAGCCTTAAAATTTCTCATTACTTATTTATAACAAATCATGAGGATATTTTCACTTATAAATATTATCTGATTATTTGGTGGCCTCACCCGGACTCGAACCGGGACGGGAATAAATCCCAAAGGATTTTAAGTCCTTTGCGTCTACCAATTCCGCCATGAGGCCAATTATTTTATTTTATAACTATTTATTTAACGAACTACTAGTTCTTTAATGTTTTGGATAAAAAAAAGGGGCCCGAAGGCCCCTTTTATTATCTGCTTTGCAGAAACTTAATTGCTGTCTGATACTGCAGCTACATAAATAGCCATACCAAATGCAATTTTGTTAACAAAGTCAGCAAGGTTATAGATTAAGTTCAATGAAGCAGAGTCAACTGTCTCATTAGCAAAACCTACAATATAACCAAGTGGATAAATTGCCCATCCAACTGTAACAATTAATCGCAATGCATTAAATGCTGTTTGACCAGCTGCGTTTCCGCTGCCAATACTTGCTTTACTTGCTTCACCTGCAAAAACCTCGTAGATGATATATAGCCATCCAGCCATTCCAATTACGAAGGCTAGCCATACACTCATTGCGCCAGTTTCACCAAGATAACCACCAACCAACATCACTATTGATGCGATTAACAGTCTCCAGAATAAACCTGCAGCAACAGCAGTCATTGCCGCAAGAATTACATAGAACTCTACAATTTGTAGAGGCACAGTAATCAACCAGTCAATGTAACGAAGGACTGTTGGAGAGTCACCTGTAGCGACCCATACGCCTCTCATGTAAAAATAGTGCCACGCCGCTACACCAGTAACCAAACCAGCTACTGTGAGGGACGTCTTCCATTTAGCTGCTACTCTGTCTCTTTCAAGAAAGAAGAAGGCTGTAGCTGCAACCATTGCCATGGAAATCAACCAAAAACTAATAGCTACATTATCATATTCACCACCATCCATAAATGTCATTGGATCAGTTGCTGCACTAGCTGTTGCAACACCAACCAAAGTAACACCGGTAATGAGCAATAACATTTTTAATTTACTAATCATTATTATTCCCCTTAATTTTATAAAATTAGGCAATTATTATTGAGAAACCGGGTTAAGTAAAGTAGAAAAAACTAATAATATATAACTAAATCAGTATTTTAGATGATTGTGGATAAAAATTATTAATACTTTGTATCATAATTTTTCATTAATTCCTTTAAATCTGACTCACAATTTTTAAGTTTTTCCTCGTCAGAAGAACGCATAACTACAGACGTTCCAAAGCGATTGTCCTTATTAAAAGGGTAGCTTCCTATTTCAACTTCAAAATATTTATTTTGCAGGTCAGTTAAGGCGTCAGCAACGTTACTTTCAGGAGTAAAAACATCAATTGATTTAGACTTAACCACTTCACCAACAGTTAGGTGCTTTCTCGCCCCTTCTAACATGCCCTGCATAATGCTTGGGATCCCAGCTAATACAAATACATTATCCATTTTAAATCCAGGCGCTCTACTCACTGGATTCTCAATAAGTTCAGAACCTACTGGCATTTTAGTCATTTTCATTCTTGCATCAGTCAATTCGCCGTCTTTATAGTACTCCTTTAAAATACCTAATGCTCCTGAATTGATCTCTAGTTCAACTCCGAAAGCTTTGGCGATACACAAAGAAGTAATATCGTCGTGCGTAGGCCCTATGCCGCCTGTCGTAAATACATAATCATAAGTTGATCTAAGGTAGTTAACCGTCTCTACAACTATTTCTTCCTCATCTCTAATTACCCTTACTTCTGCTATTTGAATTCCTATTTCATTCAGCCAATTTGCGAGATATGATAGATTCTTATCTTGCGTACGACCGGATAAAATTTCGTTACCAATAATTATAAGTGATGCTTTCATAAAACCATGTCAAAAGTTGCTAATCAATATATCTCTGGGAGATTGATTAAAAGGTATAAGAGATTTTTTGCAGATATTCAACTTGATAATAATAAAGAGATCATAACTGCACATTGTCCCAATACAGGTTCCATGCAAGGTCTCCTTGAAGAAGGCAATCCTGTTTTTGTTACAAGAGCAAACGATCCAAAACGTAAATTAAAATATACTCTTGAAATTATAAAATCTGGCAATGCAAACGTTGGCGTCAATACGCACAAAGCCAACAGAATTGTAGAGGATGCAATCGAAATGCATCTCATTCCTGAATTAGGTAAATACGATTCATATAAAAGAGAAGTTAAATACGGAACTAATTCTCGAATTGATTTTCTATTAAGTGATGACAAAAAACAAACTTATGTAGAGGTAAAAAATGTAACTTTATCAAGAAAAAAAGAAACTGCTGAATTTCCAGATGCAATTACAGACAGAGGCTCAAAGCATTTAATTGAACTTTCAGAGCTTCCCAGCAAAAATACAAGAGCAGTTATGTTATTTCTCATTCAACGGGATGATTGTAAAAAATTTAAAATCGCGAGTGATATTGATGAGACATACTATGACAACTTTAAAAAAGTCATAAAAAAGGGAGTAGAAATCATATGTTATAACTGTACTTTTGAAAGTGACAAAATTCGTGTAAATAAAAGAATAAAACTCATTAATGAATAATACATTGCATCATAGTAAAGATTTTGAAGGCATGCGAAAAGCTGGCAATTTAGCTGCATCCACTCTTGATCTTTTGGTCGATCATGTAAAGCCTGGAGTGTCGACAGACGAACTTGATTACTTCGCTTTCGAGTTCATTACAAAAAATGGTGGCTTGATTGCTCCCTTATTTTATAAAGGCTTTCCAAAGTCTATTTGTACATCAATTAACCATGTCATTTGTCATGGAATTCCATCTTCTAGAATATTAGAAGAAGGAGATATCGTTAACATAGATGTAACTGTTATCGTTGATGGTTGGCATGGAGATACCAGTCGGATGTTTCCGGTAGGTAAAATAAATGCAAAAGCACAGAAATTAATTGATTGCACTTTTGAGTCAATGCATAAGGGGATTAAAGCAGCAAGCCCAAAATCCCGTCTTGGTGATATTGGTTATGCAATTCAGAGTTATGCCGAAAAACAGAATTATAGCGTCGTGAGAGATTTTTGTGGGCATGGACTCGGTAAAGTATTCCATGAATTTCCAAATATATTGCACTACGGCAAAGAAAATACAGGTGATCAAATTGAAGAAGGCATGTTCTTTACTGTGGAACCCATGATTAATGTTGGCAATTATGATGTAAGAATGCTTAAGGATGGATGGACAGCTGTAACGAAAGATAAGAGTTTATCTGCTCAATTTGAGCATAGTATTGGAATAACTAATGAGGGATTTGAAATTTTTACTAAATCTCCTGCAGGGCTTGATAAACCATAAATTTAAGATTAAAAAAGTATTCGTATGATACCTCGATATTCAAGAGCTCCTATGACTGATATCTGGAGTTCTAAATCAAGATTTAAAATTTGGCTCGATATTGAACTTTATGCTTGTGAAGCTATGGAAAAATTGGGAACTGTTCCAAAGGGTACAAGTAAAAAAGTTAAGTCAAAAGCTAAAATAGATGAGAAGCGAATTGATACTATTGAAAAGAAAGTCAAACACGATGTTATAGCATTTCTTACATCTATATCAGAACATGCCGGTCCTCCTGCACGTTTTCTTCATCAAGGCTTAACCTCATCAGATATTTTAGATACGGCATTCAATATACAGCTCATGCAGTCATCTAAAATAATTGAAAAAGAAATAGCTCAGCTTCTTAAATCACTCAAAAAAATAGCCCTTAAATATAAAAATACGCCTTGTATAGGAAGAAGCCATGGTATTCATGCAGAACCAACAACCTTTGGCGTAAAAATGGCAAACTTCTATGCAGAGTTTGAGCGAAATCACGCGCGTTTTAAAAAGGCGACAGAAGAAATATCTGTGTGCGCAATTTCAGGTGCTGTAGGTAATTATGCCAACATAGATCCTCGCGTTGAACAGTTTGTTGCAAAAAAATTAGGCATGAAAGCTGAAACTATATCTACTCAAGTTATCCCACGTGACAGACACGCTGTTTATTTCAGTACCCTTGGAATTATTGCCAGCTCAATTGAGCGCCTTGCTACAGAAATCAGACATTTGCAGAGAACAGAGGTTCTTGAAGTTGAAGAATTTTTTTCAAAAGGTCAAAAAGGATCATCTGCCATGCCACACAAAAGAAATCCTGTACTAACTGAAAACTTAACTGGCCTTTCAAGATTAATTCGAGGCTACACAATACCCGCTTTAGAAAATGTTTCTTTATGGCATGAAAGAGATATCTCGCACTCAAGTGTAGAAAGAATAATGGCTCCTGATGCCAACATCATCATTGATTTTGCGCTAGCACGTTTGAATAATGTAATCGCAAACCTTGTTGTTTATCCTAAAAATATGAAAAATAATTTAGATAAACTTAGAAAACTACCCATGTCAGAGGGTCTTATGCTCGCGATGACTCAAAAAGGATTATCTCGAGAGAAGGCATATAAAATTGTACAGCGTAACGCCATGAAAGTATGGAAATCTGATCTAGACTTTGAAACCGTACTGGATACGGATAATGAATTAAAAAAATATTTAAATAAAAAAGAAATATCTAAAATATTAGACCTTAAGCACGCAACAAGAAGAACGGATTATATTTTTAAAAAAGTATTTAAATAATTTATTGCGAATAATAAATAGCTAGTGCAAACAATCCAAATATAAGAATATAACCCCCAACATAATAATGCTGATTTAAACTAGCATCCTGAATTACATTACTATTATTCTTTTTAGGATTGGGTTTGGAGGAGGTACGCTTCTTTTTTTTCGTTACAGGCTTTTTTTTCTTTGTAATTTTTGAAGCTGTTCTCTTTTTAACCACTTTCTTTTTTGAAGACTTTTTTGTGGCTGCATATTTAATGTACATGTGGAGTGTAATAATTAGATATTATCTTTACCAATGATCTCTTCTTTTGCCTGAAGTAAAAATTGGTCCATACTCTGTCTAAGTTCATCGTCAGTTATGGATATTCCTTTTTCATCAAAATCTTTTCTAACTTTTCTGAAAACATCCATATCTCCATCCTCTTCAAGATCAGATTTAATTACTTCTGCAAAATATTCTTCAACTGCTGGTCCCGATAAACGAAGTTTTTCTGCAGCCCAGACACCAAGATACTTATTTCGTCGAGCCAAAATCTTAAATTCTAACTCTTGATCTCGAGCAAATTTACCCTCAAAACCTTTTTTTCGTTCATCTAGTTTTTTCATTGTCTCTTTATACTTTTAATTAGAATTGATTTGAATTACATTTCTATCATAACAAATTTTTACACTACCTGCAATGACATCATCAAAGACTTTATATGAAGGTAAGGCCAAAAAAATAATTAAAGGTCCGAAAAAAAACACACTTATTCAGATTTTTAAAGACGATGCAACTGCCTATAATAAAAAAAAGCATAAGATATTTAAAGGCAAAGGAGTCATCAATAATAAAATTTCTGAGTACATTATGGAATTTCTAAAAAGTAAAAAGATACCAACTCATTTTGAAAAAAGATTAAATGATCGAGAACAATTAATAAAAAAATGTCAGATCATTCCTATAGAGTTTGTGGTTCGAAATGTTGTTGCTGGTTCTATTGCTAAAAAATTAGGACTAAAAGAAGGGACCAAGTTAAAAAAACCGTTATTAGAGTATTATTACAAAGAAGACAGTTTAGATGATCCAATGATTTCTAGAGATCATGTAGAAACATTTGGCTGGGCCAATAGATCAGAGTTAAAAAAAATAGATGCCATGTCTCTTAAAATTAATTCTTTACTCACTAATTTATTTAGAAAGAAAAATATCATTCTGGTAGATTTTAAAATTGAATTTGGGAGGCTAGCCTCAAATCCAAAAAAAATTGTACTCGCTGATGAGATTAGTCCTGACTCATGCAGATTATGGGATATAAAATCAAAACAGAAACTAGATAAAGACGTTTTCAGAAGAAACCTGGGTAGCCTCATGGGTGCCTATGAAGAGGTTGCCTCACGATTAGGAATCGTGCATTAAAGGTTAAATGCTAGCCAAAATCTATATCACACTTAAAAAAGACGTTCTCGATCCCCAGGGCTCAGTTATTGCCAATTCCCTCAAGTCATTAGGTTTCAATAACATAGAGGATGTCAGGCAAGGTAAATATATTGAAATAAAACTAGATAGTGAAAATGAAGATACAGCCAATAAACAACTTAATGAAATGTGTGAGAAGCTTTTGGCAAACTTGGTTATTGAAGATTATAAAGTTGAGATAGATTAAATTAATGAAGTCACACGTTATCGTTTTTCCAGGATCAAATTGTGATCGTGATGTAGCGGTAGCAATTAAAAATATTTCTGGTGATCAACCGCAAATGGTATGGCACAAAGAAACGTCAATTAGTCAATCTGATCTGATCGTTGTACCAGGAGGGTTCTCCTACGGCGATTATTTAAGATGTGGCGCCATGGCTTCAACATCTCCTATTATGCAAGATGTTGTGAAAAAGGCTAAAGAAGGTGTTCCTGTATTGGGAATTTGTAACGGATTCCAAATTCTAATCGAAAGCGGATTATTAGATGGCGCGTTGATGAGAAATAATAGTCTGAGCTTTATATGCAGAGACATATTAATTAAGTCCAAAAATCAAAGTTCAGTATTCACAAAAAAAACTCAAGTGGCAAAAATGCCAATAGCGCATAATGAAGGTAATTTTTTTGCAACTTCTGAACAATTAAAAAGAATTCAAGACGATGACCAAATAGCCTTTCAGTATTGCGATGAAAATGGAAATGTAGGATGCCAATCAAATCCTAATGGATCATTAGAAAATATTGCCGGCATTCTGAATAAAAATAAAAATGTACTCGGCATGATGCCCCACCCCGAACGAGCTGCTGATTTGGCACACGGCTGTGAAGACGGGAAGACTATTTTTGAAAGTATCTTAAATTAATGACAAACCACAATTGGCAATTTCAAACAGAGCAGTCTCTTGTAGAAAATCATGGTCTCAAACTTGATGAGTTTGAGAAAATAGTAGAAGGCTTAGGCAGAGAACCTAATCTTACTGAGCTGGGCATCTTTAGTGCCATGTGGAATGAACATTGTTCTTATAAATCGTCAAAATTTTGGCTTAAAAAACTACCAACATCGGGTGAACGAGTTGTACAAGGGCCAGGAGAGAATGCTGGTGTCATTGATATTGATGACGGGGATGTCGCCGTCTTTAAAATGGAAAGCCATAATCACCCCTCTTTCCTTGAGCCGTATCAAGGTGCAGCTACCGGAGTTGGCGGAATACTTCGGGATGTCTTCACAATGGGTGCTCGCCCCGTAGCTAATTTAAATGCATTAAGATTTGGAGAGCCGGAACATCCCAAAACAAAACATTTGTTATCAGGAGTTGTTAGTGGCATTGGTGGATACGGCAATTGTATTGGAGTACCTACTGTTGGGGGAGAGGTTAATTTTCATCCATCCTATAATGGAAATATTCTAGTAAACGCAATGACCGTCGGGATCGCAAAGAAAGATAAAATATTTTACTCTGCTGCAGCTGGAATAGGAAATCCAGTTGTGTATGTAGGATCAAAAACTGGACGTGATGGTATTCATGGCGCTACAATGGCATCCGCTGAGTTTGATGATGACTCTGAGGAAAAAAAACCAACTGTTCAGGTTGGAGACCCATTTACTGAAAAGTTATTACTTGAGGCATGTCTCGAGTTAATGAAAGAAGAAGCAATTATTGCAATTCAAGACATGGGCGCAGCTGGACTAACATCCTCTTCAATTGAAATGGCCTCCAAAGGTGATGTGGGTTTGGAAATTGATCTTTCGAAAGTACCAATGCGTGCACAAAATATGTCAGCATACGAATTAATGTTATCTGAAAGTCAAGAACGTATGCTCATGGTCCTCGATCCATCAAAAGAGGAAATGGCTAGAGACATTTTTAAAAAGTGGGATCTTGAATTTGAGGTAATTGGGAAGGTTACTGATACCAAAAGACTTATTCTCATAATGAACGGCAAAGAGGAAGCCAGTATCCCCATTAATATTTTAGTTGAAGATGCTCCTGAATATCAAAGAGATTACATTGTTGAAGAACCATCTCCAATTAAAGAATACAAATCAGAAGACTTCGATCAGAATAATATTTTAAAGGACTTAAATACTATGATTATGCATCCTGATCTTAGTAGCCGGAAATGGATATGGGAACAATATGATCATATGGTCATGGCAGATACTGTGGTAAGACCTGGATCCGATGCAGCAGTAGTGCGTGTTCACGGAACTAATAAAGGTCTGGCTATGAGCACAGACTGTTCTCCAGTATATTGCAAACACAACCCTTATGAAGGTGGTAAACATGCGGTTGTTGAAACATGGAGAAACATAATAGCTTCAGGCGCCCTACCAATTGCTATTACAGATTGTATGAACTTTGGTAATCCCGAGAAACCTGAAATCATGGGACAATTTGTAGAGTGTATTCGAGGCATGGGCGATGCTTGTTCAAAATTAAACTATCCTGTCGTTTCAGGAAACGTCTCACTCTACAACGAAACTAATGGTGAAGGCATATATCCAACACCAGCCATAGGAGGGGTTGGGTTAATCAAAGATTTATCAAATGTAAAAACTCTCTCATTAAAAGAAGATGGTAATTTTCTATGCGTGGTAGGGAAAACAGCTAATCACTTAGGCAGTTCAAAGTATATATCTATTATCCAATCTAAAGAGGAAGGCGGAACACCTGAAATTAACTTAGACACTGAATTAAGAAATGGAAATTTTGTAATGGATGCAATAAATCAAAAATTAATTGCTTCAGCACATGACGTCGGAGAAGGAGGTATTTTAGTGGCTATATCGGAGATGTGTATGTCAGGAAATCTTGGAATAATAATAGAAATTGAAACAAATTTTCCTCATGGCTATTTTTTTGCAGAAGATCAGTCACGTTATCTAATAGAAGTAAGTCCCAATAATTATGATGAATGCCAAAAATTATCAAATAATAATGATGTTCATTTTGAAAAAATAGGAATAGTTGGTGGAGACAAAATCAGTATTAAAAATATAGGTGATCAACACATTTCTGCTTTGAAACGAAGTTTCGAAACGGGCATTAAACAGATATCTCAATAGTAAATAATCAAAACTAAAGGAATTTTTTATAGAATATTTATTATTGAATAAATATTAAAAGCAGTTAATTGTAGTGTTATGAACGAAACAGTACAAAATAATATCAAAGACATAGTTGATCAAAATGATGTTGTTCTTTTTATGAAAGGCACTAAAGTTCAACCTGAATGTGGATTTTCTAATGCTGTTGTAAATGCCCTATCATTTATGAATATCGAATATAAAGACGTTAATGTTTTAGAAAGTGACGAATTAAGACAAGGAATAAAAGATTTTACAAATTGGCCAACAATTCCTCAGCTTTATGTAAAGGGAGAATTTATTGGTGGTTGTGACATTATATTAGATATGCATAAAACTGGTGAATTGTCCGAGGTATTAAAAGAAAAAAATATCGCCCACGATTAATCGGGCTTTGATAAATATTCCTGAACAGACTTAAAGACAGCATTGCCCCTGCTGATTAGATCTTGCTGCCAACGCTTGTTGTTTGGATTGAATGTATTCAATAGATTTTTTCTACTCCAATGATTCATTATATCTTTTTCATTATTCAATTGATTGTTTTGTGTCCATCTATTTTCAGCCCTTAAATTTTTGAAAACAGTTGTAGGACCAAATGTTCCAAACTCTTGGGTGATTGTTAACCACTCAATTGATGAAAATTCTTTTACTATACCAGAATGAATATCTCCTGTTATTCGGTAACCCACTCCTTGAGTTGGATCAAGTGGAGATACATGGTCACCAAAAAGTGAAACCAGTATATTATATTTATCTTCTTTGATATCATCAGGCACAAGTATGGTGTCATATCCTGATTTGCCTAATCCAGTATGTAAATCTATACCAAAAACCTTTTTTGCATTATTAAGATTTTTTTTCAGCCAATCCAAAATCATCTTAGGTCCCTGTTGAAGTATATCACCGCCATATTGTAAACTCTGTGGTCTCGTATATTGCCCCTGTGCAAACCATTGCTTCACATTGGTGAACCCATACTTCAACAATAAACTAATACCCCGGGGTAAAAACATAAGATCTAATTTGGGTGGAACACTTTTGGGATTTAAAAAAGTATCAATTTTCTTATATCCTTCAGGTTCGCCTTGATGATCCTTTATAAAGTTTCTGTTCATATCAACATTATTTTCATTTACCCTTCTGTGCCATGCCATGCCATAAGGATTAATGATATGAACAAAAACTATGCAATAATCAGTAATTGGATTGGCGTTTTTGAGTTGATCTAAAACTGATAATTGAATAGCTGAACCTGCAAATCCCTCAACGCCATGAATGCCGGAACTGTATAGTAATAGATTATCGCTATCGATTGACCCAATAGTTGCAATATCGATGCAAAGATTTTCTTGATTAGGTCCTTTGCAATCTAAAGTAAGTACATCATGACTAACTTGGTGACCTTGACCCTTCAGTTCATTAATGGACTTAATGAATCTATCTCGTGCTTGAAAGTAATCTTTTGAAAAAAAGTGCGATGCACTCATTTGAGATTTATCGAGAATAATACTCGATAACTAGTTTTGGATCCATCTGCGTTGCATATGGAACTTCAGCAAACTGAGGTGTACGAATAAATGTTGAAGAACATTTCTTTTCATCAACAGTAATATAGCCTGGAATATCACGCTCTTGACTTTTCATTGCTTCAACAACAATCGCCATTTCTTTAGACTTATCTTTAACTTCAATGACATCACCTTCGGTAACACGATAGCTTGAAATATTTACTCTTTTACCATTTACTTTGACATGACCATGGTTGATGAATTGTCGTGCTGCAAAAACAGTTGGGACAAACTTTGAACGATAAACAATCGTGTCTAATCTTCTTTCTAGAAGAGCAATTAAATTTTCTCCTGAGTCACCCTTTTGTCTGATGGCCTCTTTATAACAATTACGGAATTGTCTTTCATTTAGGTTACCATAATAGCCTTTTAATTTTTGCTTAGCGTGCAACTGAACACCATAGTCAGATAGTTTTCCAGTATGCTTCTGTCCATGTTGGCCAGGTCTGTATTTTCTTAAATTAAACGGGCTTTTGGGTCTTCCCCATAGGTTAACACTTAGACGTCTATCGATTTTGTGTTTTTGTGCTATTCGTTTTGTCATATATTGTGATCCGTGGTTTATACTGTTTTCCTGAATATTGTCAAACCAGAATACTAAATTTCCTCAGTTTTCCTATAATCTGACAGAACCGTGACTACTCCTCTCAGTGTTGCAATTTCCCTATCGCTGAGATCAGCCCGGTGAAAGATATTCCTGAGATTTTGCTTCATTTTTGGCATTTTTTCTTCGGGTTGAAAGAAACCTCTGTTTTCCAACTCTTTTTCAATATGATCAAAAAAATGCATCAGTTCATTTTGATTGCCGCGCGTTAGTGAATTCTCATCAACTACTTTTTCATCATCATACATTAATGAAAATATCGAATAACAAAATACATTGACGGCATGTGAGAGATTCAAAGATGAAAAGTTCTCATGCGTATCAATCGTCACACACCTTGTCACTAAAGAAAGATGGTCATTGGTCAAGCCAGATGCTTCGCCCCCAAAAACAACAGCTAACTTATCATTGCTGCGTTCATCATGTATTTCCTTAATGATAGATTTATTGTCAGTGAACTGTTTACTCATATCACGTTTTCGAGCTGTATAAGCAATGGAGAGTGTAGAATCACTGATTGCCTCTCTTAAGGTAGAGTAAACTTTTGCGCTTTCTATAATTGATTTGGCATCGACCGATACAGCATGTGCCTTTTCTGATGGCCAATCTAATTTAGGTTTGACCAACCTCAAGTCAGAAAAACCAAAATTATACATGGAACGCGCAACCAAACCTATATTTTCAGGAAGTTGAGTATCAACCAGGATAATTGAAATATTATTTAAAGACATGTACTAACTAAGAACCGTAGCCTTTTCTTTCATCAATTTGTACTCAACACTATCAATCAATGCTCTAAAGGAAGCTTCTATGATGTTTTCTGAAACACCTATTGTGTACCAACTCTTTTTATCTTTGTCAGAACTCTCAATTGATACTCTGGTAATCGCATCAGTTCCTGTGTTTAAAATTCTCACTTTATAGTCGATAAGAGATAAATCCTTGATCAATTCAGCATAACCGCTTGATTGAAAGTTATTCCTTAAAGCATTGTCCAATGCATTAACCGGTCCTACACCTTGTCCCGTACCTATAAGTTCTTCTTTGCCGAATTTTAATTTAACTTCGGCATCTGATATTGTTTTGCCTTCACCACCTGAATTTTT
The DNA here is from genome assembly GCA_003282485.1 of Pelagibacteraceae bacterium AG-333-C14. GTDB lineage: Bacteria > Pseudomonadota > Alphaproteobacteria > Pelagibacterales > AG-422-B15 > CACNXQ01. The sequence continues at coordinate 152,173 of QBZD01000002.1, read as the reverse complement.
TACGTTCACATTAAAATTAACTACTTCAAAATAAGTGGGCATTTCAGAAATTACCTTTTTCACTAATATTTCAAATGAAGCATCTGCACCATCGTAAGAATATCCAATAAATTCACGTTCTTTCACTCGATCAAGAATTTTTTGTATAGTTTCATCATCCTCATTGATCTGAATTCCGGTAGACTTTAATCGCGCAAGAATATTTGATTTTCCTGATTGTTCTGAAATGATGATTTGACGATGATTGCCCACTAACTCAGGATCGATATGTTCATAAGTTTTAGGATCTTTGTTTACTGCTGAAACGTGCAATCCTCCTTTATGCGCAAATGCTGCCGAACCTACATAAGGTGCTGTTCTGTTGGGTACACGATTTAATATTTCATCTAAAAGTCTTGAAAGTTCCGTTAACTGACCAAGATTTTTAGTATCAATGGATAAATCAAATTTATCGATATATTCATCCTTCAAAGCAAAAGTAGGAAGAAGAGTAATTAAATTAGCATTTCCGCATCGTTCACCAAGTCCATTAATCGTACCTTGTACTTGTCTGACCCCAGCATGAACTGCGGCTAATGAATTTGCTACAGCATTTCCAGTATCATTATGTGCGTGAATACCAAGTTGATCGCCTGGAATATCCTTTACAACTTCTGAAACAATCTGTTCTACTTCATGGGGTAATGTGCCTCCGTTGGTATCACAAAGAACCATCCACCTTGCTCCATTGTCTTGTGCTGCTTTTAAACACTTTATCGCATATTGAGGATTAGCTTTGTAGCCATCAAAGAAATGTTCAGCATCAAAATGAACTTCCTTCTTGCTGCTTGATAAAAAGTTAACAGACTCCGCAATATTTATTAAGTTTTCATCATTGGAAATTCCTAACGCTAAATCTACATGAAAATCCCAAGACTTACCAACTACGCAGGCTGACGGGGCACTTACGTTAATCATGGCAGCTAAACCAGGATCATTTTCAGCACTCCTTCCTGTCTTTTTGGTCATGCCGAAAGCCGTAAACGTAGAATTTTTAAATTCCATTTTTTTAGAGAAAAATTGTGTATCAGTTTCATTTGCACCAGGCCATCCACCCTCAATATAATCAACGCCTAAGGCATCAAGCTTTGATGCGAGAATTTTTTTCTCATCTACGTTAAAATCAACGCCGTAAGTTTGCGCTCCGTCTCTCAGTGTCGTATCAAATATAAATAATTTTTCTTTCATTTATTTAGTTTTCCATGTGGTTTCTGCGCCTTTATCTTCTAGTACTATTCCTAAATTTTCCAACTCATCTCTAATTCTATCAGCTTCAGCAAAATCTTTATTTGCTCTTGCAATGTTTCTTTGAGCAATTAATGACTCAATTTTATTTTGATCTACGCTTATATTATCTTTACCCCATGATAACCATTGAGAAGGTTCATCATTCATCAATCCAAGAAATTGAGCCGAAATTAAAAATTTATTTAATGAATCGTGATCATTACTTTTACAATTTTTGAATAATTTATGCAATTCAGCTATTGCCTGAGGTGTATTCATATCATCATTTAGTGCGTTCATTACATTTTCATCAATCTTCACGCTTAAGTCAGGCTTAAAATCAACTTCAGAAAAATATTGGTACCACTTATCTAGTGTTTTTTTACTTTCTTGCAGATTATCATTTGTCCAATTCAATGGCTGACGATAATGAGTAAGTATCATGGTAAATCTAATGACCTCTCCTTGATATTTTTCTTTAAGTTCATTCACCGTTACAAAATTTCCATCAGATTTTGCCATTTTATTTCCTTCGACTGTGACAAAGCCATTATGAACCCAATAATTTGCAAATTTTTCTCCGTTCGCACACTCACTTTGAGCGATTTCATTTTCGTGATGTGGGAAAATTAAATCTTGCCCACCACCATGAATATCAAATGTTTTACCTAATAATTTTTCACTCATTGCTGAACACTCTATATGCCATCCAGGCCTTCCCTTGCCCCATGGACTGTCCCATCCAGGCTCGTTATCTTTAGATGGCTTCCATAGTATAAAATCTGAAGCTTCTTGCTTATAGCTTTCAATATCAACTCTTGATCCAGCGATCATTTCTTCAAGGTTTTTTCCTGATAATGATCCGTATTTAGAAAATTTAGTAGATGAGAAAAGAACGTTATTCTCTGCAACATAGGCATAATTTTTTTTAATTAACGTCTCAATAATATTGATCATTTCAGCTATGTGATCCGTTGCTCTGGGCTCAAAGGTGGGTTCCATTGCTCCTATATATTTCGCATCAGCGTGAAAATAATTAATAGTTCTTGAAGTTAATTCATTGATGTCTTCATTATTTTCTTGAGAGGCATTTATAATCTTATCGTCAACGTCAGTTATATTTCTCACATATGTTACATGCTCAGTACCGTATATGTTTTGAAGAATTCGAAATAAAATATCAAAAACTATAACAGGTCTTGCGTTTCCTACGTGTGGATAGTCGTATACTGTGGGACCACAAACATACATTCTGATATTTTTCAGATCAATTGGTTCAAACTTTTTTTTTGAGTTTGAGAATGTGTCGTATAAATTTAGTGACATTTATAACTCAACTCTTTCTATAATTTTTTCTCTGCCCAGTAATTGAATAAGTAGTTTCATTTCTGGACCATGATTAAGTCCTGTAAAGGCTTCTCTAAGAGGCAAGAATAACTCTTTTCCTTTTCTGCCAGTTTTCTCTTTTATGGCCGAAGTCCATAGTCCCCATGTTTCATCATTCCATGGATCATCAGGGATCAATTCCATTGCAATCTTAATATAATCTTTATCAGAAGGCTTAATGGTCTCACTATTAAATACAATGTCCGTCCATTGTTTTATATCTTCAACTACATTCAGATTGCCTCTGATTGTTTCCCAAAACTTTTGATCAATTTTTTCATCAATCTTTTTTAATCTCTCTTCGATCTCGCTAAAATTGTATTTTTGAACCTTTTTTTTATTGAGAGCATTCAATACATCAATTTCAATTCGACCAGGTGACGTTGAAATTGTACTCAATTTAAATTCACTTTTTATTTGATCTATATTATCTTTTAATTCGATAGAATTAGACGTGCCGATGGTCGCCAATAAACTTAGTATTGATATGGGCTCCATGTTCGCCTCCCTGAAACTACTAATAGATATGACATTGTCTCGTTTTGATAATTTATCTCCACTTGATGCTTTTAGTAAGGCGTGATGAGCAAAGGTTATTTTATTTTGATCCAACGCATTAATAATTTCTACTTGAACAGCCGTATTGCTCGTATGATCATCTCCTCTAATTACGTTGGTTATACCGTAGTCAATATCATCCACAGCTGAACTAAAAGTATATAAAGGAACGCCGTCCTCTCTAAACAAAACAGGGTCAGACAAACTAGTGAGGTCTATGTCTATTTCACCTTTAAGTAAATCATCCCATTTCATACGTTCAGTTTTTAATAAGAATCTCCAATGGGGTTTTCTTCCTTCTGCTTCGTAGTCTTTCTTTTGTTGATCTGTTAATTCCATTGCAGACCGGTCGTACACTTGCTTGCCACCTGCTGCGATGAGCAATTTTCTTTTTCTTTCAAGTTCTTCGGGTGTTTCATAGCAAGGGTAAATTCTGCCATCAGCTTTTAATTTATCGAATTGCTCCCTGTATCTGTCGAAACGAGACGATTGATTGAACGTTTCGTCAAAATCAATGCCCAGCCAATCAAGATCATATTTGATCTGAGAAATATATTCATCTTTTGATCGTTCTAAATCAGTATCATCAATTCTTAAAATGAATTTCCCATTGTTGGTACGTGCATACAGCCAATTAATTAATGCTGTTCTAATGTTTCCAAGATGCAATAAACCTGTTGGACTTGGTGCAAACCTTGTTACTGTTGTCATTTAATTTTCCATATCTCTAAATGCATTTGTGATCGGATATCTTCTATCATAGCCAAAATTTCTTTCAGAAATCTTCACGCCTGGCGCTGCTTGTCTTCTTTTATATTCTGAATTGTAGAGTAGATTTTGAATTCTTTTAACTAATTCTTTATCAAATCCTTGATCTACAATCTCTTTTACTGAACTTTCTTTTTCAACAAGATGGTACAATACTTTATCCAATACATCATAGGGTGGTAGTGAATCACTGTCTTTCTGATCTTCTTTTAATTCAGCTGTAGGTTCTTTGGTTATAATATTATTTGGTATAATCTCATTTTTATCGAGCAACGATAAAGAGGGCTTATTTTTGTTTCTCCATTCCGACAATTTAAATAGGTCAGTTTTATAAATGTCTTTAACAACAGAAAACCCTCCACACATATCTCCATAGAGTGTCGAATAACCAACAGATACCTCTGATTTATTGCCGTTTGTGATAACCATGTGACCAAATTTGTTTGAATAGGCCATCAAAATCGCTCCTCTTGTTCGCGATTGAATGTTCTCCTCAGTGATGTCTTTATCTGTTCCAGAAAAAAGATCATTAAGTGTGTTATCGTAGGAATTGACAATATCATTGATAGATATGTTCATAAGTTCAATGCCTAAATTGTTGCCAAGTTCTGATGCATCTGTATTGCTCTCAAAACTCGTATATTTTGAGGGCATTAAGATACCTTTTACTCTTGAAGGACCAAGTGCATCAGTGGCAACAGCTGCACTAAAAGCGCTATCAATTCCTCCTGATATGCCTAATACAACGCCTGGAAAATTATTCTTTTCAACATAATCTCTTAGACCCAAGATTAAACTGGAGTAAATGACATCATTCATATCTGTATGATCAGAGAACGTATCTTCTATTAAAAATTTATGGTCTTCATCAAATAAAAATTCCTTAGACTCTGACTGACAGTGCTTAAGTTTGTAGATAACTTTTTCTTGATCATTTAGGAATGAGCTTCCATCAAAGACTATTTCATCCTGACCTCCTACTTGATTAACATAGATGAGAGGTGCAGCGATAGATTTTGAAAATTCGATAGCTTTCTTTTCTCGTTCATTAATTTTATTGATATCAAAAGGAGACGCATTGAGAGAAACAGCAAGATCGATCTGTTGTTCACCAATTTCAGTGATGGTTTGATTTACCCAAATATCTTCACAAATAAATATCCCCAGATTAATACCTTTAAAATCTATAACACTTACTTTTTCACCATTTGAAAATATTCTCTTTTCATCAAATACTCCATAGTTTGGAAGTGCCATCTTGTAATGTTTATGCAAGATCTTTCCGTCATGAATAACTACTGCAGCATTAAATAAATTACCTTCATCTAACCAAGGTGTACCTAGTACAACAGTTGGGTGCTTCCCTTTTGATAGATTAACAATTTCATCAACCGCTTCATGAACTTTTTTCATAAAAGCAGGCTTTAAAATTAAATCCTCTGGCGGGTAACCAGTTAACATAAGCTCTGAAAATAAAATTAGATCAGAATTATTATTTTGTAAGTGGTCAATAACGATCTGTTTGTTGAATGCAATGTTCCCAACAACTGGGTTTGATTGAACTACTAATAATGAAATTTTTTCTGTCATTTGACTGATATTACAACTAATTAATTTAGTCGCAATTACTTGGCAATTATAATTTTTGACTTGTGAGGTTCTTGAGATTCTCTGAGCTTGTCAGATATTAAGAAGGCAAGTTCTAATGCCTGGTTTGCGTTAAGTCTAGGGTCACAATGAGTATGGTATCTGGCAGATAAATCTTCATCTTTTATCGCTTGGGCACCGCCAATGCACTCAGTCACGTTTTGCCCTGTCATCTCCAAATGCACTCCACCAGGATATGTTCCTAGAGAGTGGTGAATATCAAAAAATGACTCAACTTCTTGAATAACCCTCTCAAAAGGTCTGGTCTTAAAGCCAGAATTAGCTTTCATAGTATTACCGTGCATGGGGTCACATGACCAAACGAGGTTGTAATCTGAGTTAGCAAAAGGTCCAATTAGTTTGGGTAACTTCTCTTCAACGTTATCAACCCCAAATCTACAAATGAGGGTTATTTTACCAGCTTCATTTTCGGGATTTAATACATCGATCAACTTCTTTAATTCATCGGGATCTAAAGTTGGACCACACTTAATTCCAATAGGGTTTTTAATGCCTCTGCAAAATTCTACGTGAGCTCCATCAAGTTGTCTTGTTCTATCGCCAATCCACACCATGTGAGCTGATGTATCGTAGACTTCGCCAGTTGTACTATCTGTACGTGTTAAACATTCCTCATATGGCAAGAGTAGTGCTTCATGACTTGTAAAAAAATCAACATTTCTTAATCTTTTTGTATTGCCAGATGAAATACCTATGGCATCCATAAAAGATAATGTATCTGATATTTTGTCTGCTAGATCTCTGAATTTTTTTCCTTGAGGACTCTCATCAACAAAACCCATATTCCATTGGTGAACTTTATTAAGGTCAGAAAAACCACCCTTTGCAAAAGCGCGTAATAAATTGAGAGTTGCTGCTGATTGCGTGTATGCTCTAATCATTCGTTGAGGATCAGGTACTCTTGAAGACTCTGTAAACTCCATATCATTAATGATATCGCCTTTATAGCTATCCAACTCAACTCCATCAATTTCTTCTTTGGGTGAACTTCTTGGTTTAGCAAATTGTCCTGCCATTCTTCCAACTTTAACGACGGGGCAATTGCCTGCTGCTGTAAGTGTCACAGACATTTGTAAAAGAACTTTGAAAGTATCTCTTATGTAATCAGCATTAAAGTCGTCAAAACTTTCTGCACAATCTCCACCTTGTAATAGAAACGCTTTTCCTTCTGAGACTTTAGCAAGATGTCTTTTTAAATCTCTTGCTTCACCTGCGAAAACTAATGGTGGATATGTTTTTAGTTGGCTTTCAGTTTTTTCTAACTCTGATTTATCTGGATATTCAGGAATATGCTTTGCCTTGAATCCTCTCCAACTATTTACGCTCCATTTACTCATTTTTAAAAACTCTATATTTTTCAGCCTTATAGTACCAAATAATCTAAATTACTAGAGTCTTAGCTAAATATACTGATTTTATTAGATAAATTTGATTTACCCAACGGGTGAGGTGATTTGTTCTATGCCCTTGCTAATTTTAGGCAACACATCTTCCTGATCGAGTTTCTTGGTTTGATCATATTGAGGGTGTGCCAAAGTCGCTAGATCTTTTGCTTTTGTTAGTGCGACATCATAAAAACTTTCGGGACTTACTACTTCATCAATATATCCTGGTTCGATAGAATCTTTTATTGAATACATTTCAGCGTTGAGAAGTGCCCTTTGCTTGTGTGATTTTGTTAATTTAAATTTTGCAATTTCTAAAATAGGTGTTGGTACAATCATATTGTTTCTTAATTCATTTGCCCCAACCTTAAAGTCACCTTCACAGCCAACACGGTAATCACTGCTGCATAAAAGAAAAGCCCCAAGAGCAATGGCGTGTCCACTACATGCAGCAACTACGGGACGAGGAAATGAGAAAACTCTTTTCAGCATTAAGAAACCAGACTTAACCATAGCTGCGGCATTTTCAGGACTCGACATCATAACCTTTAAATCAAATCCAGCTGAAAACATACCAGGTCTTCCTGTAATTAAAACTGAACCCTTATTAGTTGGAATTTGGTCCATGATTTTTTCAAAATTCTGAATCATCTCTGGTGAAAAAACATTCACCTTACCATCATCCATATTAATGATTGATACATCACCTTCTGTTTTTAGAGTTACTGTCATGGAACCTATACTAATTTATTTTTAAAAAACGTATAGTATAAAAAAGAGACTATTATTGATAGGCCAATGACAATTGGGCCAAATAATTCAAATAAAGAAAAGGTTGCAATTCCGAATAGTCCAATCATTGCTAATTCAATATAACTTTTAAGAAAACTCTCTTTGAATGCGGCTGAAATAATTAAAATATTTATTGGAAGATAAAGAATTATACCCGTAATTGTTCCTGGACTAAAATCGTTATAATAAAGACTAAAAAATACATGAAAAAAGGCATTAACAACTTGAGTGGTCATTAAAAAAAATAATACAAGATGTGCACTTGCTCTATTTTTTTTTACCAAATGAAAAAATATAAATACTAAAAGTAAAGAGCTCAGTATGATTAAAATAGTCTCAGTAGAAATTGAATTGTTATCAGAAAAATATTTTAATCTCCATTCTCTAAAATTAAAGAGAACATGCTCCTCAAAATGGTGAATAGCATAAATTAGTGGACCTAAGACAATTAGATTTTGATATTTAAGCAAGTCTTCGCTTTAAATAAATTTCATTATTACCATTTATACCTGTCATTTCCCAACCTTCTTGACCAAGTTGATTCATAGCAATATTCCTCATCTCAAGCTTCCAATCTTTATCTTTATACTTTTCCTTAAATTCTTCTGTTTCTGGATTAGAGTATCCCATCGATGTTGAGTTATGATGATTAACAATTTTATATTCCCATTTAATTTCACTCATAATTTTCCCCCAAAATTATTATTTATTAAAAAATCCTACTCTACTGTAACTGATTTAGCAAGATTACGTGGTTGATCTACATCATTGCCTAGTTCAACAGCTGTGTAATATGCCAGCATGTGTATGGGGACAGAATACACAATAGCTTCAATAGATTTTGGTGTTTTTGGCAATCTAAAAATCTTCCATATATTTTCTGAACTGGATTCAAGGCTTTCATCATCTGTAATCATTAATATTCTACCACCTCGAGCAATAACCTCTTGAATATTTGACACTGTTTTATGGAATAGAGGGCCTGGTGGAACAATACATACTACTGGCAAATCTTTCTCAATCAAGGCAAGTGGACCATGTTTCATCTCTCCAGCTGGATAACCTTCCGCATGTATATAGGAGATTTCTTTAAATTTGAGTGCGCCTTCTAGTGCTAGGGGAAAAGCAGTGCCTCTTCCCAAATACATTACACCTTTAGAGTCTATTATAGCTTTTGCAGTCTCTTTTAATTCGTAAGATCTTTTTATTGCCTTCTCTAGAATTTGAGGAGCCTGCATAATTTCTTTGCAAATCTCTCTATTCTGCTCAATTGTAACATTGTTATTCTTAGTGCCACAATGCAGTGCCATTGATAACAGAACTGATAATTGTGCCGTAAATGCTTTTGTGGAAGCTACGCCAATTTCTGCTCCCGCTTTAGTATATAAACAATAATCACTTTCGCGTGCAATTGAGCTGTTCATAACATTTACAATACTGAGAGTTCTAACCTTAGCATCTTTGCAATAATCTAATGCCGCTTTTGTGTCAGCTGTTTCACCTGATTGAGAAACAAATATATATAATGCCTTATTATCAAGAACAGGATCTCGGTATCTAAACTCAGATGCCATATCACACTCTACGGGCAGTCTTGCATATTGTTCAAAATAATATTTTGCAACCAAGCAGGAGTAGTATGCTGTGCCACAGGCAATTAAATGTATCTTTGAAATATAATTGAAGTTTAGTCCTATATCATCAACTGAAATTATCCCCTGATCATGATCAATGAATTGCCTAAATGTTTCACCAACAGCCTTAGGATGTTCATGAATCTCTTTTTCCATAAAATGATTGTATGATCCCTTACTGACTTCTGTATCCACAATACCAATATCAACAAATTCTCTATTGGCTTTATCTCCCGATGAATTATAGATCTCAACATTTTCTCTACTTAGCACAACAATATCACCATCTTCTAAGTAGCATACTTTTTTTGCGATTGAGCTTAATGCTATTGAATCAGATCCTAATGAGCTGGAGTTGCCATCAGTTCCCGCTACCAAAGGACTTCCATTCCTTGCACCTATTATTTGATCCTTAAGGTCACTAAAGATGATAGCTAGCGCATAAGAACCCTCTAAAAGTGATATTGTTTGTTTAACCGACTCCATATGATCATAGCCTTCATTGAGATAATGAGTAATCAGCGCTGTTATAACTTCAGAGTCAGTATCAGACTCAAAGTTATAGTTTTTTAATTCTGTTCTAATTTTAAGCTCTGATGCATTTTCAATAATTCCATTGTGAACGAGCGAAACTTTTCGTGACGAGTGAGGATGGGCATTTCTTTCTGATGGCTCGCCATGTGTAGCCCACCTCGTGTGGCCAATTCCAACCTTTCCATCAAAACCATCTTTTTGAAGGGACAGTATTAAGTTATCAAGCTTACCTTTCGCTTTTTTTTGGTGAATTTGACTTTCAGTATTAATAGCTATGCCAGCTGAGTCGTAACCTCGGTACTCAAGTTTCTTCAAGGCACCAATAATGTTTGAAGAAACAGATTCATTTGCTGTGATACCTACTATTCCACACATAAAATTATTTTTTATTTTTCCTCTTGGCCCAATTTTTTACTTCCATTTGAACTGATCTTTCAACTGCCAGACTATCTTGTTTAACTTTCTTTGTTATCGTTGAGCCAGAGCCAATGTATGCATTTTTACCAACCTCTAATGGCGCAACAAGTGAAGAGTTTGATCCTATAAAGGCATTGTCTTTAATGACTGTTTTATATTTTGCTTTTCCATCGTAATTACATGTTATTGTTCCTGCTCCAACATTAACATTTTTTCCAATTATTGAGTCTCCAACATAAGATAGGTGATTAATTTTTGAATTTGTGTCAATTATTGAATTCTTAACTTCAACGAAATTTCCAACTTTTGTCTGATCATTAATCTGTGTACCAGGTCTTATACGGGCGTAAGGTCCTATGCTAGCCCTCTTTCCAATCTTACAGTCTTCTAAATGTGAAAAAGAATAAATCTCAGCTCCATTTAAGATTTTTACATTTTTACCAATCACAACAAAAGGGTAAATAGTTACATCTTTTCCTATTTTCGTGTCTTCTGATAAATATACAGTACTGGGGTCATGCATTGTTACTCCAGCTTTAAGATGTTTAGCTCTTAAATTTTCCTGAAATTCATTTTCTGCCATGGCTAAATCCTTTTTATCATTGATACCCTGAACTTCTTTCTCAGATGTAATTACTGACTTAATTTTGATATCACTATTTGATGCCATTTTGAAGATATCTGTTAAATAATATTCTTTCTTCATATTTTTATTATTTATTTTTGGCATTAATTTTTGAAGAAGTGATGAGTGTATTGAAAAAATACCAGAATTACATAGGTAGAAGTTCTCTTTTCTTTTAAGCTCTTTTTGTTCAATTATCTCATTAACCAAACCATTAGTTCCCAATACAACTTTCCCATAATTATTTTGCTCTTCTTTATTGAAACAAAGAATATGGATTTCATTTTTTTTGAACTTAATTATTTTCTTTAAAGTGGATGAATGCGTGAGTGGAACATCTCCATAAAGGACAAGAATATTAGAATTTTTTTTTAAACTTTTTATGGCCACGTTGATGGCGTCACCAGTTCCTAATTGTTTTTTTTGTATTATTAAATTGATTTTATTTTTTAAGTGAACAAATTCATTTTTTATTTCTTTATTAAGTACTAAATGAATTTTCTTTGGCTTTAAAGATCGTGCGGTATCTAAAACATGTTCAATTATGGGTTTCCCACCCAAAGGATGCAATACTTTTGGGATACTAGAATTCATTCTAGTTCCCTTCCCAGCTGCAAGTATTACAATTTCAAAATTATTCATTGGATTTTGAATGAAAAATAAACAATATGTTATTAATTGTATCGTAAAAATTTATTTCAGAGGCTTACTTTAATTTAACTATGAAAAACAAAAAATTGTTTATTTTTGACCTCGATGGCACGCTGGTAGATACAGCTCCAGACTTTAAAAATTCTCTGAACTATATGCTTTCTGAACTCGACTATCCATTAGTCTCGCTAGAGGAAATAAGAAATCTGGTCGGCTATGGTGCGCGTGAATTAATACGACGAACTGCTGTTACAAAAAATATTGAACACGATGATGCAAAATTGAATGAGATGTTAAAAATATTTTTACTACATTATACGCACAATATTGATGATGACAGCATACTTTTTAATAATGTAAGAGAAGTTTTAGAGTTTCTTAAATCTAGAGAAATTAAATTAGCAGTGTGCACTAATAAAATGGAAAAATTAAGTGTCATGCTTTTAGAGAAGTTAGATGTATTAAAGTACTTTGATTTTCTTGTTGGAGGAGATACGTATATTAAAAGTAAACCAGATCCTCTCCCTTTAATTGAAATCTGTAACTACCTCAAAATTAGTCAATCTGATTCAATTATGATTGGAGACAGTGCTACAGATTTAAATGCAGGTCATAATGCAAATATGCCAGTTGTTTTAGTTGAGTATGGATATACAGATAATAAAAATATTTACAAAGAGGCTGATATGGTGATAAATAATTTCTCTCAATTAAAAGATTTGATCACATAGGAGTTAAAAATGACAATAAGTTTTAAAGATAAAGTAGCAATAGTAACAGGTGCTGGGGGTGGATTAGGAAGATGCCATGCGCTTCAATTTGCTGAGAGAGGTGCTAAAGTTATTGTTAATGATCTAGGTGGCTCTGTGGATGGATCAGGTGGATCAAGTGAAGCAGCTGATAAGGTTGTTGAAGAAATTAAAGCTATGGGTGGCGATGCAATTTCAAATGGATCAAGTGTAACTGATAAAGCTGGTGTAAAAAAACTGGTAGATGACGCAATGGCAGCATATGGAAGGATTGATATTCTTGTAAATAATGCTGGTGTCTTGAGAGATAAATCTTTTGCAAAAGTAACCTTAGATGATTTTGAATTTGTAGTTGATGTACATATGATGGGATCTGTCTATTGTACTAAAGCTGTATGGCCTATTATGGTTGAACAGAAATATGGCCGAATAGTTATGACATCTTCTTCGTCAGGAATATTTGGTAATTTTGGACAGTCTAATTACGGATCAGCTAAAATGGGGGTTGTTGGATTAATGAATACTCTGAGAATTGAAGGACAAAAGAATAATATCAAAGTAAATTCACTCGTACCTGTCGCAGCTACAAGAATGACAGAAAATCTTGGAATGCCTGACGCAGTATTTGATAGCCTCAAGCCAGAGTCTGTTTCTCCTGCTGTAATATTCATGGCATCTGAAAATGCGCCAGATGGCGTAATGATTTCTGCCGGAGCAGGTGTGTTTGCAATGGCTGAAATAGTTCATTCTGAGGGAATTGCTCTTAAAGGAGATGATCTAAATGCTGATATGCTTGCTGAAAAATGGTCAGAGGCTTCAGATATGACAAACGGCAAAGCTCTTAGAAGTGGAGCGGAACACACTGCTCATATATTTAAAAAGCTATCTGAATAGATAACTATTTATCTAAGAAAGATTAATCCCGTCTTCTTCGTTTATTGACTGAATATTAGATTGGGTCAAATCAGTGTATCTCTTCATATGAAAATCAACATTGCCGAAAAGAATACCAATCATTGTTGCTCTTTTAAAAAAGTGACTGATCATATACTCGTCAACAACACCCATGCCACCGTGTAGTTGAATAGCATTTTCACCTACAAATTTAATAGCTTTTCCAATACGAGCCTTTGCAGCTGATGCGGCCTTTCTTCTTTCATCTGGATTGCTAAGGTCAGCCGTTATAGCCATATAAAGTATAGATTTTGCTTGCTCATATTCAATCATCATGTCAACAAGGCGGTGCTGTATAGCTTGATTAGCGCTGATGGGTTGCCCAAATTGTTTTCTATTTTTACAATAATCGTTAGTTGAGTCTTTAAGTACTTGCAAAATGCCAACAGCTTCTGAACATATTGCAATTGTAGATAAATCTACTTGTTCTTCAATTGCTTCATAAGAGTTGTGTAACTCGCCTAAAATATTTTCTTTTGACACAGTTAAATTTTCAATAACAACTTCTGATGCTCTATACTCATCAATTGTCGGATAATTCTGTAAAGTGATACCATCAGATTTTATATCAACCAGAAATAGCGTAATTCCTGACTTTGATCTTTGATCTCCTTCAGTCCTCGCTGAAATAATTAAGTGAGTTGCCATACCAGCACCAAAGACTACTGACTTAAATCCATTAATAGTATAGTTGTCTCCATCAAGAGTTGCCGAACATTTTACATCAAATAAATCAAACCTACTTTGAGGTTCTGCGTATGCAAAAACATAACGTCTATCACCTGAAATAATTTCTGGAATAATTGAATTTTTCTGATCTGCTGATCCCAGTTTAGAGATGAGACCTCCAGCTAGAATTATTGATGGCATGTATGGCTCTACAACAAGGCCTTTTCCAAATTGCTCCATCACAATCATTATGTCAGTCGCTTCACCACCTAGTCCACCATGATCCTCATCGAAAGGAACTCCTAAAAGACCAAGTTCAGCGAACTTTTTCCAGTTCTCTTCTTTCCATCCCTCCTCAGTTTTAACAATTGAGCACCTTGTATCCCAGTCATAGTCATCTCTTACAAATGAAGTAACCATGTTTTCAAGAAGAGTTTGTTCTTCTGTGTAATCAAAATTCATGTGAGTAGTCCTATATATTGCAGACTAAAATGTCAAAAATTTTATAATCCTAGGACCATCTTAGCGATTATGTTTCTCTGAATTTCGTTTGAGCCACCATAAATAGATGCTTTTCTGAAATTAAAGTATGACCCTGATAAATTAGTTGCATAATCTGGTCCTACATATTCATTACTTAATGTAGTGCCCAAATGCGGGTTTGCATAATATCCAACGGCTTCCATCGCAAGTTCGGTGACCATCTGTTGAATATCAGTGCCCTTAATTTTCAAAAGCGAAGACTCTGGACCAGGACCTTTTCCTGCTGAGTCCTTAGCCAATGTTCTAAGTTCAGTATATTCTAGGGAATTTAATTCAAGTTCAGCATTTGCTATTTTAGATTTAAATGCTGGATCTTGTATTAATGGCTCACCATAAGACATCTCAGCACTAGCAATTTGCTTGATTCTTTCTAAAGCTTTTTTAGACCTAGCGACACCAGCAATACCAGATCTTTCATGAGCTAATAAAAATTTTGCATAAGTCCAGCCCATATTTTCTTGTCCAATGAGATTCTCAACTGGTACCTTTACATTATCAAACCAAGTTTCGTTAACTTCGTGAGATCCGTCCATAAGCTTTATTGGGCGAACAGTAATGCCTGGAGTTTTCATATCAATCAAAAGAAATGAAATTCCTTGCTGAGGTTTTGCTGCTTCTGGGTTTGTTCTAACTAGGCAAAAAATCCAATCTGCATACTGAGCAAGAGTAGTCCAAGTTTTTTGTCCATTAACAATATAATGATCACCCTCTTTGACTGCACTTGTTTTAAGAGAAGCTAAATCAGAACCCGACCCTGGCTCTGAATATCCCTGGCACCAAAATACATCGCCACTTAAAATTCCAGGAAGATGTTTTGCTTTTTGTTCATCATTGCCAAATGTATAGATCACAGGGCCTACCATATTAACACCAAAAGGCATTATGTATTGACATTCAGCTCGAGCACACTCTTGCTCAAATATATATTTTTGTGTTGGAGAAAATTCTGCTCCCCCATACTGTTTAGGCCACCCAGGAGCTGACCAGCCATTGTGTTTACCTAAAATTTTATGCCAAGACATTAGGTCATCGCGAGATAACTCTTTTCCTGTTTTTCTTTTTGAACCAATTGAGTCTTTAAGCTCTTTTGGATAATTGTTTGAAATAAATTCTCTGACGTCTGATTGAAATTTTAAATCTTCACTTGAAAATGCTGTATCCATGGAATCACCTAATATTTAAATTTAGAAAATATATAATGCCTTAAAATACTGATTTCAACTCTATTTTTTAAGCATTATTGCCAAAAATTATACGTTTATTAATAATGTCGTAAATTAAAAATGCACCCATTCCATATATAAGACCTGAAATAAGTGTATTTTGTACAAAGGGTATTGCCATAAAATAGCAAGTCATTAAACCTGATATATTAAATTCATACATTCCTGATCCATACCAAACTGCGAAGTTTGTAATTAAAAAAAATACTAATACTCCTAAATTAATGCTTAAAAAAGAATTCAAAATAGACACTCTTTTAGAAATGAACGTGCCAATCAAAACGCAGATTGCTAAAGTGAAATAAATAATGGGCATACTAGCATGAAAACCTAAATATAAATCACTTAACAACATAGCAGCTAAAGGAGTTAAATAAGCTAATAATCTTTGGTTAATAATTGCCCCTGAAAACACAGCCATACCAAGAATTGGAGTAAAGTTGGGTGGATGAGGCAATAGTCTAGCAGAAGCTAGAAGGACAATTAATCCTAAAATACTTAAATAATGACTTTTTCTAGACTCCATATTACCAAAGATACCTATCAACTTACTAATATCAATATAATTTTATTAAAAAAAATTTTAAAATTCATATGCATAATCAAAGAAAATACTCCTTCTCTCCAACGGATACATATTTTGTCTTCCATAAGAAGTGTCGGCATGAGTACTACTTGCAACAGCAAAAGTATAATAACTTGTATTAAACATATTATCTACTCCAATTGACCATTTACCAAATTCATTTTCAGAATTTAAGCTCACATCGAAAAGATAGTAATTAGGAATTGTAGGTTCAATATTTTCCTGATCATTAGATACGAACATATCATCTACAAAAGACATATTCAGTTTAAAATTGGTTTTATCTGCTATTAAATAATTTAATTCAATATCATAAGTATATTCTGCAACTAATGGAACTTTTAAACCGGCAATATTATAAGTTCCATCGCTGTTATTTCTGTTACTATCCATTCTCTCCGTTGCAGTGGCTGTATTTGATGCGTATGTTCCTGAAAACATACCTCTTGACAAAGACCCAGAGGTGAAATGAGCATCTATATATGAAAAAGATCCATTCATTTTCATTTTCTCATTAAGATCATACTTAAAATCAATATTAAGTCCTTTTCGTTTGATTGGATCGAGATTTGTATTATTTGCGTAAGGAACATATCTTATTTCATTCAATGTATTCATTTCATAGATACTCGAAACAGCACTAAATTTTCCATTATTAAATCTTAATCCTAACTCAATTTCATCTGAAGTTTGATCTCTAAGAAAAAAGTGAGTTCCGGTATTGGAACATGCTGAGTAAGCATTCGCACAGGTACTGTTACGTGCATCGAGATCAGGTGTTCGAAAAGCTTCAGCATATTTAATAAATATCGTTTTTTGTTTATCTAAAATATTTTCAAGTCCAATATTCACAGCACTGTTATTCATTTTAGTTTGATATGGATCACGAGCCGTACTAAATGCAAACTTACTTACAGTTGTGTCAAATGACTCTTGAACTTTATAATCTGCATTTTCCAAACGAGCACCAAAAGATAAGACTGATTTTCCATCAATTAAATTTATAGAATTTTGTGAATATATTGCCCTACTTTCTTGCGAAGCGTAAACGAAACCGCCGTATTGATCAGATCTACTTTGACTTGATTTTTTTGAATAATCTGTTTCTTGTAGGTCAACGCCCACACTCAACGTTGTAAGATTATTTCCCAAAAATGTCCTATGATCTGTTCTAAGAGATACATAATCAGTCTCTAATTCATAAAAATTGAAGGTATCAGCTGAAGTAGGGTTTCCTATCGTAGATGCTCCTCCTGCCGTAAAAGCCTTTTGTTCTTTATCTCTATTAGAGAAGTTCAAATAAAGATTTGTTGAACTATCAATTTTTAGATCAATACCTGAAGAAATTGCTATTGTATCAAACTTTGATGAGTCGGGTTCCCTGATTAAACATTCACCTGGAAGTAAATAGTATGTGCCCTTTTGATACGCAGTTCTACTATCTGATAAAAGATTGCAATTAACAGTGTCCGAAGTATCTGCAACATTTAAACTTGGCGCATATCTGCTACCAGGTAAAAATTGTCGGTATGAATTATCATTTACGTCTATATAAAAATTATAATTTTCATCATTATAATTATATCTAATCAAATAAGCCTCACCTCTAAAATCTGAACGTTCTCGATAAGTGTCACTTTCGTTCAGCGAGGCCGATAATAAAAAACCTGATTTATTATTTATGTTTATGGGTACGGTAAGGTCTTCTTTGTAAGTATTATGAGATCGGGTACTTACATTTAATAATCCTGGTGTGTCCGTAACATTTTTAGTTACAATATTGACTGCTCCGCCAACAGCTCCATCTCCATATAGAGTTGATGCTGAACCACCACGAATAATTTCAATCCTTTTGATAGAGTTAACTGGTACCATTGAAAAGTTCACTCCTCCCATGTCAATATCATTCAATCGACGTCCATTTAGTAAAATAACTGAATTATTTTTTGCAGACTCACCAAATCCTCTAAGATCTAAAGTTGATCCTGTAGACTGCACGTTTGAAAATAGATTTCTTAATTGAACTCCTGAATGAGTAGCAATTATCTCGGGCAAACTTGAATTTTTGTCATTTTTTATTTCGTCTTCACTTATAATAGTAATATTCGACCCTGCTAAACCAGTTGATAATCTTGAATAGTCAGTTTCGGAGGGAGTAATCCAGATTGTTTGCTCATCGGCAAATGAATGTGATAAAGTTAAAGAATAAAAAAATAGTATTAAAAAAAATTTAGACATGCGAAGTCATCCTTTCAATCAAAATTTGCAACGATAATAATGAATCGTAGCGGTTTAATTTAAGTCACCACTACTCTAAAGTTGTAAGTCCAAATAATTATCCCGATTACCTGAGGATGACAGCGTCTTTGTTGGTAGGTCTCCTGACTTCTCCGTCTAAACTTGAACACGCCTTCCCAATAAAATCAGTGGCATCTGCATTCAAACTCATGAGTTACAGTTGCGGGTACAGCTAAGGATTTAAACCTTATTCCCTGTTATTCACTTTACGTGAACCAACGCGATAAATATGTTATATTCTTTAAAAATACGCAACACTTAAAATGGAAATATTCAAATCACAATCTGGCCTCAGTTTTGACTTTGATGAAGAACATGAAGCTGCAAGTATTTCTCCTTATGGATTTAGAGAATATGATGCCAGGTGGCTCTATCCAGATCAGATAAATAAACAAGGCCTTGAGGTTTTTGGTTATGGCTTAGGCCAATATATATCTGATGTAAAAGGATCCGGATCTTCAATTGTAGTTGGTCATGATTATAGATCATACAGCGAAGAGGTAAAATATCATGTCGTTAAAGGTTTATTATCCTCAGGTTTAAAAGTGATGGACGTCGGACTTTCAGTGTCTCCAATGGTTTATTTTGCTCAACACCATTTAAATTCTGATAGTTTAGCCATGATAACTGCCAGTCACAATGAAAATGGCTGGACTGGAATTAAATGTGGCATTGAAAAATCACTCACCTTTGGACCTGAAGAAGTAAGCTCAATTAAAAAAATTGTTGATAACAATCATAACGCCAAGATTGAAAGTAATGGTGTTTATCAATTTATTCCTGGGGTGAAAGATGAATACATTGAATACCTCTCTACAGATGTAAAAATTAAAAAAGGTATCAAAGTTGTTATTGCATGTGGTAATGGAACTGCCGGAGCGTTTGCGCCAGAATTATTGAAACTATTGGGCTGTGAAGTTATTGAGTTACACTGTGATTTAGATTTTGGATTTCCACACTATAATCCAAACCCTGAAGACCTAGTAATGCTCAAGGACTTATCAGAAAATGTCATTAAGCATAATGCTGATATAGGCTTTGCTTTTGATGGCGATGGTGACCGACTTGGTGTAGTCGATGATAAAGGGGAAGAGGTATTTTCTGATAAAATAGGCTTATTACTATCTGAGTTCTTATCAAATGATTATCCAGAATCAAAATTTGTAATCGATGTGAAGTCCACTGGACTTTATTTTGAAAGTTCCATTCTAAAGGAAAATAATTGTACAATCGATATGTGGAAAACGGGACATTCTCATATGAAAAGAAGAGTGAAAGAAATTGGGGCACTATGTGGTTTTGAAAAAAGTGGTCATTTTTTTATTAACAAGCCATTGGGACTGGGTTTTGATGATGGATTAAAATCTGCCTGTCTAATGCTTCAATATTTAACTAATGGCATAACTAAAAAACTATCAGATAAGAAATTAGAAATTAAAAAAACTTTTCAGTCACCAACGATGGCTCCTTTCTGTGAAGATGGTGAAAAATATCAAGTCGTGGAATCAATTATTAAAAAAATTACTGAAGTAAAAGAAAAAGGGGAAACAGTTGGCAATCAAAATATTGAAAAAATTACAACAATAAATGGTATTCGGTTTGAACTTACAAATGGTTCATGGGGACTGGTGAGGGCCTCTTCCAATAAACCGTCTTTGGTCATTGTTATTGAAAGCTACGAGTCCAATAATGAAGTTGAGCTAATCTTTAATTATATAAATGAACTTCTCGACCAAACAGGTAAGGTCGGCAAATACGATCAAACATTAACTGGTTAATGATAGCCATTCTAAATAGAATCTGATCGACATAAATAAGATAAATATTCCAAAGAGAAGATTTAACTTACTTTTTGATAAATAGTGAGCAAACTTAACTCCAATCGGCGCACCAATTATCGTAATAGGTGTAATTAATACAAGACCTACAAGACTTACATAGCCAAAGGATAAGGGCAAATCGACATTGTTTTGTATGCCAGCAATCATAAATCCAATTGTTCCAGGTACAGCAACTATGGTCCCAATTCCAGCTGCTGTTCCAATCGCTTTGTGAATTTCAAAATTATATAGTTTAAGTATAGGGATACTTATTGACCCGCCACCTACTCCAATGATCACTGAAAGAAATCCAATAACTGAACCGAATCCATGACCAGTCATGTTCTTAGGAAAAGAAGACGATAATCTCCATTTATCTTGCCAGAAAAAAAACTGCGCAGCGACAAACAGTAATATAATTGAGTAAATCAAAATTAGTGTGCTTCCCTCTAGATAAGACACTGCAATAGAGCCACAAGTAACACCCACAATTATTGAAACAAATATAAACTTTAAGAAATCTATATTTACGGAATTCTTCCTAGCATGGCTTACTGCAGAAATAATTGATATTGGGACGATATTTGCAAGTGATGTTCCAACTGCTAAGTGCATTCTTATACTTTCATCTACCTCAGCCAGAGTAAAAATATAATATAGCGCGGGCACTACAACGACGCCTCCTCCAATACCAAAAAGACCTGCTATAAAACCAGCAAAAATGCCTGTACCAATCAATAAAGAAATAGAAAAGAACAAGTCGCCTGATGCGACATTGCTAAAGATTGTACTGAACACTTAACTAATATTAGTTTTTACCAGACGGTAACTCATTGAAAGGCAGTTTTTTATCTGACCTTTCATCTTGTGGTAGCCCTAGGACTCGCTCCGCAATAATATTTCTTAAAACTTCGTCAGTACCACCAGCAATTCTCATGGCAGCAGAGAAAAAATAACCGTTTTGGAATAAGTTTTTAAGAATTGGATTTTGATCTTGGTGAACCATGCCTGACATGTCCATTAAATCCAGTGCGTAAGATGATACATCTTGCATTTTCGACGCTGTGACCAGTTTACTTATTGAGAGCTCTGGTCCTGGCGTTTGGCCTTTTGATAAAGCAGTCATGCTTCTGTATTTAGTATATTGCAAACCGCGCGATTGGATATACCAGTCTGCCATTTTTTGTCTTACTTCACTATTTTTTACTGCAAGGCCATCCTCAACTTCAATTTCTTTAGAGGCTTCAAAAATTTGATCAAAGTCTAAGCCTGGAGGATCCCCTACCGCTAATCTTTCATTCATTAAAGTAGTAAGTGATACTTTCCACCCGTCACCCTCTGCGCCAATTCTTTGACTGTCAGGTATACGAACATCATTAAAGAAAACTTCATTAAAATTAGCTGAACCAGAAATTTGTTTAATAGGCTTAGCTTCAATTCCTGGTGTTTTCATATCAACGTAAAAATAAGTAAGTCCCTTATGTTTTAAGGCAGTGGGGTCAGATCGTGCTACAATCATTCCGTAATCGGCAAAATGAGCTCCTGAAGTCCAAACCTTTTGACCATTTAATACCCATTCATCACCATCTTTTTCTGCCTTCATTCTTATACCAGCTAAATCTGATCCTGCTGAGGGTTCAGAAAATAATTGGCACCAAATTTCTTCACCTGTAATCATTTTTGGAAGGAATCTTTTTTTGTCCTCATCCTTACCCCAGGCCATCATGGTTGGTCCGAGCATGCCTATTCCAATTTCAAAATATCCTGAGTGAACAAAATAGTCGTGTTCTTCTTGAGCGTATATAACTTGCTCTATAGGCGTTCCTCCGTAACCTCCGAATTCCTTTGGCCATAGAATAGCAGCAAATCCAGCATCAGCTTTTTTTCTTTGCCATTCTTTAGCATTGTCAAGCGCTACTTTTGCAGCATCTTCGCCTTTTACTGTTTCTGGTGCTCCAGCGCTTGAAATAGAAGATCCTGAGTCACCCTTTGGCTTTGCAGCTAGAGTAGATCTTTTTTCTGCATTTGCTTCTAGAAAAGATCTTACTTTTTTTCTAAATTCAGCTTCTTGAGGTGTGTCGTTAAAATCCATTACTAAACTATATTCCTTTTTTCAAGATTTGAAATTAAATTTTCTTTCCACTGACGGATACTACCAATATTTAAAGAAAGTAGTTTCGATCTTCGATAAAACAAGTGACAGTCATATTCCCATGTAAAACCAACACCTCCATGTATTTGAATATTTTCCTGCGACGCGTAATTGTAAGCTTCCGAGGCACTAACCCTTGCGCCAGCAGCTGCAATAGGCAATTCATTTGAATCTGTGCTTAGTGCCCAGGCACCATAATAAGCATTAGATCTTGCTAATTCAATTTTGACATACATATCCGCCATCTTATGCTTTAAAGCTTGAAACGCACCTATCTGCTTACCAAAAGCGAATCGCTCAAGTGAATATTTTTTTGCCTCATCAAGTGAGACTTGTGCCCCACCCACTTGCTCGAAAGAAAATAAAACAGCTGCTCTATTAAAAATATTATCAATCATCTCCCATCCACTTCCTTCATCGCCGAGCCTTTCACTTGCAACATTTTTCAAATCCACTGTGCAAGCTGGTCTCGTGGGATCGATAGTATCTAAGCTTGAAATATTTACGCCTGTGTCATTTCTATCAATAATAAAAAGAGAGAGAGAATTATAATTTGAGTTACTGTCAGAATTTGCTGCAACAATGATATAGTCTGCTGACTCTCCATCAGAAACAGGATTTTTAGATCCATTTAATTTACCTGAAGCATGCTGTGTCTTTATATTATTGGGTTTTGGTTTCCCATTAGTTTCTGATAAAGCAAATGTCCCAATTTTTTCACCAGATGCAATGTGTGGTAAATATTTTTTCTTTTGTTCATCCGTACCATACGATTTTAAAAATTCAGCAAAGATATATATCGAAGAAGAAAATGGTGTGGGCGCAAGAGCTCTGCCTAGCTCTTCAGCTATTACACACAATTCCAACATACCTAGACCAAGTCCTCCATATTCTTCAGGTATTGCAGTACCAGTCCAACCTAATTCAGAAATTTGAGACCAAAGATCAGCATTATAGTTTTTCTGATTATCTTCTAGGATACTTCTTACAGACTTACGGTCGCATTTATCTTGTAAAAACTTTCTAGCTTGATCGCGCAAAAGCTTTTGATCATCTGAAAAGTCAAAGTTCATGGTAATTATTCTTTAGGAGTATTGTCTTCTTCAATGTCAGATGTAACCTCAGGCAACTCTTCGACATTAATAACTTCATTTTCATTGTTATCTTCTAGCTGATCACTCGCAACAAAACTTTCTTCTTCAGAAGGTTGGTTTTCCTCAATTGGATCAACTGTAGTTTGATCAGTTATTTCCTCGTGAGCTGTTTCAATGCTTTCCGTAATTGGAGACTCAACTTCTGATGTATCTAATACATCCTGAGTGTCATTAAGATCAGGAGATTCATTTATATCTTCTGAACTCATAGGAGGGACTTCTAAATCACTTGCTGTATCTTCAATTGGTTTAGCTCTCGTTTCAACTCTAGGGGATCTTGCAGTAAATTTACGTGTTGCAGACTTTTCCATTTCTGATTTGGACAATCCGCCTTGATACATTTGCCTGAACGTATCATTATCTACTTCCTCTAATTCCTCTTCTTCTTCATAATCTGGAATTTGTCTTAGCTTAGAAACGATACTTTCTTTTAACTCTTCAGCTGTAATCTTAGATTCACTGATTTCTCTGAGCGCTATTACAGGCTTCTTATCATTTTCAGGGTCAACAGCTGGGGTAGCTCCTCTACCCAATTGAACTGCTCTTTCTTTTGCGAGAATAACCAAATCATACTGATTATTGATAAGTTTTATGCAATCCTCAACAGTAATACGTGCCATATAATTATTTGAAATTGAAGTTGCTTTTTATTGTAATATATAAATAAATCAAGCTTTATATGATTAAAAAAGATACACGTGTAGATAGTCCATGCGTCAAAATATGTAAGTATAATGAGGCTTTTATGGACGGCAAGGTCTGTATTGGGTGCTTTAGAGAGCAACTTGAAATCACTAATTGGCTAAGAATGTCCGATGAAGAAAAAGCCTTAGCACTAAAAGACGGTAATGAAAGACGAGAGGAATTTAAAAAATTTGATGCTTAGTATTAGTTGGACTTGTAAAGCAACATGGAAGACTTCAAGCTACAATACTTTGTGGTGTCTTCTTGGATGCAGTATTGGAGACTTTGGTACAATATTTTACTTTCAATTGATAGATCATTCCTTGTCAATTTATCTTGTGATGCTAATTGCCATATTCAACGGACTTGTAACAAGTATTTTGTTAGAAACTTTTATTTTAATGAAAAGTTTTCCTTTTTCAGAAGCTTTGAATATCGCATTCAAAATGAGCTTCATTAGCATGGTAGCAATGGAGATTTCAATGAATTTAACAGATCTTATTTTTGCAGGAGGTGTATTAACCATTACTATTATACCTTTCATGCTTTTAGCAGGGTTTGTCACCCCGCTGCCCTATAATTACTATAGGCTTAAAAAATATAATGAATCATGTCACTGAGTAAATGTTAGAAAAAGAATTTGAAGTAGAATCTAAAAAGATAGTTACATATAGGAAAGAAAATCCTGGTGCAGATAAATTTTACTTTTCTCATGCAAATGGATTTAGTGGCAAAGTCTATAGTAAACTATTATCAAACATTAGTGATAGTTACGAGGTAATAACTTATGATATGCGGGGTCATGGAAATACAACCCTAAAAGCTGATCCAAGCAAATTAAAATCTTGGTACACCTTTAAAAATGACCTAATAGAACTTATCAAAATGGAAAATAAACCTGTTGTGCTTTCAGGTCATTCAATGGGTGGAACCGCAAGTTTGCTTGTGGCTTTATCTAATCCTGATCTTGTTAGTAAGTTAATACTTGTTGATCCAGTAATGTTGCCTTTGAGATACATTTTAACTTATAAGTTTTTACAATTTACTGGGCTTTCTCATTTAGTAAATCCACTAGCAAAAAATGCTTCTATAAGAAGAAATGGATGGTCAAGTAAAGATGATGCTTTTCAATATTTCTCAAAAAAAAATTTGTTTAAACATATTGATGAACAAATTATCAGAGATTATGTTGAATATTGTACCTATACTGACCAAAACAATGAGCTCAAACTTAAATGCGAACCGAGCTGGGAGTCAGCTTGCTTCAAGTTGACATCACATGAAGTTTGGTTTGATCTAAAAAGAATAAACATACCTTTAAAAATAATTCTCACTCCTAATAGTGTGGTCTGCAATAAGCTGAGTCAGAAGAGAATTAAGAAATATAACCCTCAAACGGAAATATGCTTTATTAAAGACACAAGTCACATGCTTCCTTTGGAGAAAACAACTGAAGTATCAAGAGAAATCAATAATTTTCTGTAAATTAACTATATCTATTATCTGAATGCCAAATCAGTTAAAATAATAGAATGGATAATTTTTTAGACTTAGTTTCATCAGTTTGGTCACAAGGAGTGTTTGGAATAGATTTCAATAATGTACTAATCGGTATTCTAATTCTTATACTTTTTGTCTTATTCAGATCTTTATTTTCAAAGATTGTTGTTGGTAGATTGAAAGCTATTGTAAAAAAATCTTCAACTCAAATTGATGATGAAGTTTTAGAGGCCTTTGATGGTCCATTGAGATTTTTTCCAATCGTTATCGGGGTATACATCAGCACTCAATATTTAAATTTAAACAGCACACTTGAAATAATTGCTGCAAATCTAAATACATCACTCATAACAATTCAAATATTCTGGTTCCTTTATAAAGTAATTGATCCTTTTTCTTTTTTTATTCATAAATTTGGTGAACTGTTAACGTATGATTTAATTGATTGGGGTGTAAGGATACTTAAATTCTTTATCTTTATTATTGGAGGTGCGGCAGTGCTTGAAATATGGGGTATTAAGGTTGGACCCATATTGGCTGGTCTTGGATTATTAAGTGTTGCTGTTGCTTTAGGTGCTCAAGATTTATTTAAAAACTTAATTTCAGGTATACTGATACTTCTTGAAAAAAGATTTCAAAACGGTGATTGGATAAAAGTTGAAAATATAGTTGAAGGCACTGTAGAAAATATTGGATTTCGCTCAACGCTAGTAAGAAGATTTGACTCCTCGCCGGTAATGGTCCCAAACTTTAATTTTGCTGAAAATGCCGTAACAAACTTTAGTAATATGAAAAGTCGCAGAATTTATTGGACTATTGGTTTAGAATATCGAACAACACATGATCAGTTAAGAAAAATAAGAGACGAGATTGAAAAATATTTAACGGATAATGGAAACTTTGTTAAATCAACCGAACAACCATTGTTTGTTAGGATAGAAAAATTCTCTGACAGCTCTATTGATTTATTGGTTTATTGTTTTGCTACCACTACAAATTGGGGAGAATGGTTAGAGATTAAAGAAAACTTAGCATTCGAAATAAAAGGTATTGTTGAGAAGAATGATGCTGGCTTTGCTTTCCCTTCTCAATCTATATATATAGAAAAAGGATCAACCTAAAAAGACTCCTTTTTAAAAAGTTCTTTTTGATTAAGTGTATCTTGTGCATAGTAGTTTTTAATCATTCGCATTGAATTAGACTCTTTTTTCTTAATAATATCTTTTAGAAAATCTAAATGAACTGCTTCACTATCACCATATAAATTTAATTTTCCACGTCTGTTTAAGCCCTCTGAGGAAATTTTTACTATTTGTTCCGCTAAATCCCATCCTTCTATATTATTAATAGTTGAGTTGAGACCATTCTTTAAAACGTCTGCTCTAAAATTCATTAAATCAGTGTAATGGAGCTGTCTTGTGATGCTCAAAGCCTCCTCAAGAGCAGTCTCGTCATAAAGTATGCCTGTCCAAAAAGCAGGCAATGCACATAGTGTGTTGTACCCACCTGCGTCAGCTCCTCTCATTTCAATAAATGTTTTTAATCTTACTTCAGTGAATATGGTAGAAATATGATCAGCCCAATCTTTAATTGTAATTTGATCTTTGGAAAATTCGTTATGCTTACCCTCAATTAAGTCAGTGAATGAATAATCTGTGCATCTTATATAATTACCATCTCTTATAAGAGCATAAACAGGAATATCTAGAGCAAAATCTACATACTTTTCAAAACTCATGTTTGGCTCAGTAAGAAATTTAGGTATACCCGTCCGATCTGCATCTGTTCTTGTCCAAACATGTCCCCTATAACTTTCAAATCCTGATGGTTGGTTATTTTTAAATGGTGAGTTAGCAAATAAGCCTGTCACTAATGGTTGAAGTACAGATGAAACATTGATTTTTTTTCCCATATCTTCTTCTGAAGTAAAATCAAAATTAGCTTGCACTGTTGCAGATTGATACATCATCTCTAAACCCAATCCACCAAGCGACCTCATATAGGGAGTCATAATTTCTGCATATCTTTTTTTGGGAACCATTGGTATTTCCTCAAGAGTTCCTATGGGCAAGAAGCCAATTCCTAAAAATCCAATATTATATTTTTTTTCTAATTTTTTAGTTAAATCCAGATGACTGTTGATTTCACTACATGTTTCATGAACTGATTTAAGTGGAGCACCGGACAACTCAAATTGACCTCCAGGTTCAAGGGTTATACTTGCATTATTCTTTGTGAGAGCAATTGTATTGTTACCTTCTTTAACTTCTTTCCAGCCTTCTTTCACAAAATCTTGAAAGATAGCTTGTATACTCACATCGCCATCATAGGGGATCAAAGATAAATCATTTTGCTTAAAAATAAATTTCTCATGCTCAGTACCTATCCTGAGAGTGTTATCTTTCTTTATTCCTTCACTGAAGTAATTTATTAAATCTTGTTTATTAATCATTATATATACTGTTCATTACTAGCGAGGAAGCAACAACTCCAGCTGTTTCAGATTTAAGAATATTACTACCAAGGGTTACTGGTACAGAATTCTTTATGCTTCCTAAGTCTGTCATTTCGTTTGGAGAAAAATCACCTTCTGGACCGATTACAATTCCTATACTTTCATTAAGTGATAAATTTATTTTATTAATTGCGCTAGTATTTTTTTCAAGTGAGCAGAAAATAAGTTTATCATAACTCATTGTTTTAATCATTTCACTAAAAGAGATTAAATAATTAAATGAAGGCAAATTTACTCTACTAGACTGCTCGCATGCCTCAATAGAGATTAGTCTTAATCTCTCAAGATTAATTTTTTTATTATTTGTTCTCTCCATTAATACTGGCTGGAAAGAGGTTATTCCAATCTCTGTGCATTTCTGCACCATAAACTCCATAGGAGATCTCTTTATAGGTGAGAAAAATAGAGTTATATTGTGTCTATCGATCTCATTTTCTTTACATTCCTTTAATTTCAGCTTACATATTTTTTTTGAATTGCTCACAACTTCAGCTATACATTCAAATTTGTCATTAAAAAGTGAAATATGGTCTCCAATTTTACACCTAATAACATTGTTTACATAATGAGATTTATCATCTTCTAAAGAAACAGTCTCTCCTGACTTTAAGGCTGAAGTTATAAAAATTCTATTTTTTATCTTAGTCATTTATATATATTAAATTCATAATATTAGTTTTGAGGAAATACAAGTTGCAGAAGTATATTCATTTATTAAGACTCCATCAGCCCAATGGATTTATGTTACTAATGTTACCATGTTTTTGGGGAATATTTGCAGCTTTTAGCTCGTTTAAAGATATACATAACAATCTTCTCACCATTATCTTATTCGCCATTGGCTCAGTCGTGATGAGATCTGCAGGTTGTGTAATAAATGATATATTTGATAAAGATCTTGATAAGTATGTAAGCAGAACATCAAAAAGACCTTTGGCGAGTGGAGCTATCAGCACAATTGAAGCAATCACAATATTTGGTCTTTTATGTCTAGTCGGACTTGCAATATTGCTTTCATTTAACAGGACGGCAATTATGATTGGATTTATTTCATTTTTTCTTTTTATATTATACCCTCTTATGAAAAGGATTACATATTGGCCACAGCTATTTCTTGGTCTAACTTTTAATATTGGTGTTATTATTGGATATGTATCCATTAATGGGAATATTTCTTTATCTATCTTCTTCTTATATCTTGCAGGAATTTTTTGGACTTTAGGATACGATACAATATATGCCCATCAGGACCGGGAGGATGACTTAAGAATTGGAATAAAATCAACAGCTATTTTGTTTGGAAACAATTCAAAATTATGGATTTCTTCTTTTTATTTGTTAATGATTATCTGCCTATTAATCTTTGGCCAATTATCTGATTATAAATATTTATATTATACTTCTCTTCTTCTCGTAGGATTTCATTTGTTATTTCAATTATTCAAACTAGATATTTATAATAGTGAAGTGTGTCTGGAAATTTTCAAAAGTAATCGGTATACTGGCGCATTAATTATGTTCTCTTTACTACTAACACTGATTTAATATATGAATTTTGAAATTACAGCTCAAAAAATTATTGAAAAGACTCTCAAAAGTGGAGCTACTGAGTGCGATGTTGTGCTTGCAAAGGCAAGTGGAAAATCAATCAGCTGCAGAAAACAGAATATAGAAGATCTTGAAGAGTCAAATGATAGCACCATTGGAATAAGAGCGCTGGTTGATCAGAAGCAAGCTTTTGTTTCTTCATCTGAAGTAGATGATGATAATATAGAAACACTTGTGAACAAGTGTGTATCCATGGCAAAATTAGCACCCGTTGACGATTCTGCTGTCTTGGGCGATAGTTCATTATTCGAAAGCGAAATAGGTAATTTAGAATTACATCAAAGTGATGAGACTAACACAGAAGTTCTAATAGACTCTGTTAAGGAGTGTGAAGAAGCAGCTCTTTCAGTGCCTGGGGTAAGTAATTCAGAAGGGGCTGGAGCATCTTTTTCACAGGGCGAATTCTACTTAGCGACTAGTAATGGATTCCAGGGAGGATACAAATCATCAACCAATTCTATATCTTGTTCTGTTCTAGCTGGTGAAGGACAAAGTATGGAAAGAGATTATGATTACTCTGTATCAAGACATTTTTCAGATTTGCGATCAGCTAAAGAAATTGGAACATCAGCAGCTAACAAAACATTAAAACGTTTAAATCCAAAAAAAATAAAATCAACAAAACTTCCGGTAATATTTGATAAAAGAATTAGTAATGGCTTAATCGGATATCTTGCTGGAGCAATATCTGGTCCATCTATCGCAAGAGGAACAAGTTTTCTAAAGGATAGTCTTGGAAAACAAATTTTCAAAAAAGATGTAACTATAATCGATGATCCAGGAATTCTAAAAGGGTTGGGCTCTAAACCGTTTGATGGAGAAGGAATTCAGGTCAGTAAAAAAGAAATTGTGTCCAATGGAAAACTCAATACTTGGATTTTAAATACCTCAACAGCAAAGAAGCTTAACTTTAAAACAACAGGAAACGCATCACGGTCTGTTGGAGCACCTCCAGGTGTATCAACATCAAATTTTTTTATGACTAATGGAATACTGTCTTATGACGATATGATCAAATCTATTAAATATGGTTTTTATGCAAATGAACTAATTGGAATGGGTGTTAACTTAGTTACAGGTGATTATAGTATGGGCGCTAGTGGCATGTTGATTGAAAATGGCGAAATTACTCATGCTGTAAGTGAAGTAACTATAGCTTCAAATCTTACAGAAATGTTTTTAAATTTATCCGCAGCTAATGATCTTGAGTTCAAGTACCGAACCAACGCTCCTACAGTTTTAATTGAGAATATGACACTAGCAGGAAAATAAGCTTTTTAGCCATAAACCAATATTTAGATTTAAATTTTCTGTAATAGTATTATGAATACCCTCTCATGACTGGATCGCAGATATTAGCAAGGTTATTCAGAGATAGTATAAGACCTTATGCATCAAGATTAGCTAGCTCATTATTCTTTATGATAATAATAGCCCTTTCAACAGGTGCGACTGCATGGCTGCTTGACCCTGCAATTGACAAAATTTTTCTTGATAAAGATGAATCAATGTTGTTGTTAATACCAATTGCGATAATTCTTACACTGCTCATTAAAAGTGTTGCAACTTATATCCAAATTGTACTTTTAAACGGTGTATCCCAAAATATTATCGCAGACACACAAATAAAATTATTCAAAAAAATAATTAACGCTGATCTATCTTGGCTTCATAAGATACACTCAGCAAAAATAATTTCTAATTTTCTATATGACGTTACTTTACTTCAAGATGCAGTTAGTAGCAGTCTTGCTAATGGAGTTAAGGATTTACTGACACTCATTTGCCTTCTTGGTGTTATGTATTACCAAGACTGGCAACTAGCAACTATAGCAATCATAGCTTTCCCTTTAGTCGGAGTATTGACGAGAAGATTGGGCAAAAGAGTAAAAAAAGCCTCGACAGAAACACAAGAAGAAACGGGAGTACTAGCATCCATACTTTCTGAAAACTTAGATGGAACAAGAATTGTTAAAGCTTATCAACAAGAAGAAAAAGAAATTACAAAACTTAGTAATTCAGTTTGGAGAAGGGTTCAAAAAATTCTTAAAGGGGCAAATGCTCGTGGGGCCGCGTCACCATTTGCTGAGTTTCTTGCAGGATTTGGTATAGCAGGAACATTATACTATGCAGGTTTAAGGGGACTTCAAGGAGAACTGCCATTAAACGAATTTGTATCATTTCTTGGAGCAATGATGTTGGCATTTCAACCTCTGAAAAGACTTGCTTCAATAAATACAACTCTTCAAGAAGGTTTTGCAGCAGCTATAAGAGTATTCAGTCTGTTAGATCAAGAAAGCTTAATTAACGAAAAAAAAGATGCAATAGATCTATCGTTAAATAAAACTAATATTGATTTGCATGAGGTAACTCTCTCTTATGAAGGACAGACAAATTCAGCACTAAAAAAAATCAATCTCAATATTCCTCATGGAAAAACTACTGCTTTAGTAGGACCAAGTGGATCAGGTAAATCATCAATTTTAAATCTTATACCAAGATTTTATGATCCCGACTCAGGTGAACTAAAAATTGACGGACAAAATATAAAAGATTTAACAATTTCTTCAGTCAGGGCAGTGATTGCTTTAGTTAGTCAAGAACCAATTCTATTTGATATGTCCATTAAAGAAAATATTCTCTACAGCCGACCTAACTCTACTGAAGAAGAAATTATTAGTGCTGCAAAATCTGCTGCTGCTGACTCATTTATTGCTCAGCTGCCAAATGGATACGATACAGTAATTGGAGAAAACGGGTACAGTCTGTCAGGCGGCCAAAAACAAAGAGTTTCAATTGCAAGAGCTTTTTTAAAAAATGCACCAATACTATTATTGGATGAGGCAACTTCAAGTTTAGATACAGAATCAGAAAGTCTTGTTCAGGAAGCAATAAAGAAACTGATGAAAGATAGAACAACTTTGGTAATTGCCCATAGGCTAAGTACTATAATAAATGCTGATCAAATTATAGTTCTAGATGATGGAAAAATAGTTGAAAGTGGCACTCATGAAAAGTTACTATCAAACAATGGCGTCTATAAGAAATTATACGAACGCGAATTTTAACTTAATGATAAAATATATTGCAAGTAAAGTGGTTGCACAAAATATAATATCTTATTTAGGATCTCTTTATATTTTATTTGTGCATAAGTCCTCAAAAATTAAATTTAAAGATCGAAAAAATATTAACGGTCTATTTAAAAAAGATGAATCTTTTATTTACTCTTTTTGGCACGACCAGCTTTTAATGTGTCCTCTTACATGGCAAAATAGAAAACCTATAAGAGTACTCATATCAAAGCATCGTGACGGAGATATAATATCTAAAGTCATTTCGCATTTAGGTTTTAGTGCAATTCGAGGATCAACTCATAAATCTAATAAAATAAAAAATAAAGGTGGGCTTTTATCAGCTAGAAAAATGATAAAATCACTGCAAGGAGATGTCTGTATTGGCATTTCTCCGGACGGGCCTAAGGGGCCAAGACATAAAGTAAGTGACGGTATCATTAGCATTGCAAAGCTTAGCAATGCAGTGATTGTACCTGTAGGCATTGGATTTAAAAATAAATGGAAATTAAATACGTGGGATCAATTCATTATTCCAAAGCCGTTTAATGAAATAACTGTAATTTGGGGTACGCCAATTAAAGTAGGCAAAAAAAATACTAACGTTAAGTCAACTAAAGAAGCGCTTGAGAATCTCATGAATGATCTCACAAAAAGAGCTAATAAAGGATATAATTAAAAAAATGATATTCTTTCTCTACCGTATATTTTCAAATTTAGCTCTTATCTTTATTCCTTTTGTTATCTTTATACGGGAAAGAAAAGGGAAAGAGTTGCCAGATAGAATTAGCGAAAGGTATGGGAAAAATACACATGATCGAAAAAAAGGCAAACTGATCTGGATCCATGCTGCCAGCATTGGTGAGTGTCAATCAATACTACCAATAGTAGATAAATTGAACAAAGATCAATCTATTGATCAAATATTAATAACATCTGGAACTGTAACATCAGCTCAAGTAATGAATAAAAGAATTAAAAATAAAGTTGTGCATCAATTTATACCTTTTGATGTTCCAGTATTTGCAAATAGGTTTCTAAGTTATTGGAAGCCATCCCTTGCAGTTTTTGTAGAGTCTGAAATTTGGCCTAACTTTATTCATAACCTAAATAACAAAAATATACCTCAAATTATAATTAACGGAAGAATGACAATTAAAAGTTTCAAAAGATGGTCTTTATTTAATTCATCATCTAAAGATTTGTTTTCTAAATTTAGTTCTTGTAGTACTCAAAATTCAGATAGTACTTTGTTTTATGAAAAACTTGGAATTAAAAAAACTAATTATACTGGCAATTTAAAGTTTGCTCTTGCTCCTGATCTTACTGATGCTAAAAAGTATGACGAGCTCAAAGTTTTGACTGGGAATAGGAAAATATTCCTTGCAGCTAGTACTCACCCTGGAGAAGAAGAAATTATTAGCAGAGTAACTCTAAAATTAAAAAAAACTTGTAAAGAGCTTCTTACAATTGTTGTTCCTAGGCATCCAAAAAGAAATAACATCATCAATAAGAATATCATTAAAAATACTGCAATTAGATCAATGGGAAATAAAATTAGAAGAAATACTCATATTTACTTAGCTGATACAATTGGTGAATTAAATATATTTTATAAGTTAGCTGATATTATTTTTATTGGTGGCAGTTTAGTGATGCATGGTGGGCAAAATCCAATTGAAGCGGCGTACCATGGAAAAAAAGTATACCATGGCAAACACGTTGAAAATTTTTCTGACGTATATATGACTTTGAATCAAATGAAATTATCACAAGTTGTAAATAATGAGAGACAGCTGGAACATTTCATTCATGAAGAGTATAAATCATTAGACAATGAAGTTAGGAAAGTGGATATCAGCAGTTTAAAAAAGGAAGGTGAAGAAGCTGTAAAAAAAGTATTGAAAGAAATATATCAATACCTCTGATTCATCATGGAAAAATTTTTTCTGAAAATATGGTACCAAGATGTATATTACGCAAATCTCGTATCACTATGTTTAATTCCATTGTCATGTATATACATATGCCTTTTTTACATAAGAAGATTATTTTATAAAAATAAGAAGTTCAATGTCCCCATCGTATGCATAGGTAATATAAATATTGGAGGTACGGGGAAAACTTCAACATTACTTACATTAATTGAGGAAATAAAAAAGAAAGATAAGAAAGTATCAGTATTGTTGAGAGGCTATGGATCTACAAATAGATCTATTTTCTATAAGGTTGCAAAATCAGACACGTTTAACAAGGTTGGAGATGAAGCCCTGCTATATGCAAATTGCGTCCCAACTTACATCACCACAAATAGAGCATTTGCAATTGAGAAAATAATAAATGAGAAGCAAACAGACATCATATTGTTGGATGATGGATTTCAAGATCGATCATTCCATAAAGATAAAACCATACTAACAGTTAATGGTAAGAGAGGTTTTGGAAATAAATTGTGCTTACCTGCAGGACCACTGAGGGAGTTTATAAGACCTGCTCTAAAATCTTCCCAATTTGTAGTCATTATTGGAGATGACCTACATCATATTACAAAAAAATATGATTATGATAACTTAGAATTCTACAATGCTAACGTTAAAGCTTTAGATGTATTTGATAAGAAAAATTATTTAGCATTTAGTGGTATTGGAAATAATGATGGCTTTTTTGATACCCTTAAAAACAAAGGGTACGAAGTTATAAAAAAGAAAAGTTTTCCCGATCATTATCAGTTCACTATAAAAGATTTAGAAAACTTATTAGATAAGGCGAGAAGAGAAAATTTATCACTTATCACGACGGAAAAAGACTATGTTCGAATTCCTGAAGATTATAGGAAGAACATTGATTGTTTCAAGATTAAGCTTGAAATACCAAATATTGAAAAACTAATAAGAAATTTGATTAATTAAAATAATGAAATCATTATTCAAGATCTTGGTAAAATACCCAATGGAGTTTTTATTTTTTATTATCTTCTTTAGTGTCTTTAAAATTCTACCTCTGAGAATGTCGCGTGCTCTTGGAATATTAATTACTACTTCTGTTGGACCATTTCTTCCAATACATAATCTTTTAATAAAAAATTTATCTATTGCATTTCATGAAAAAGATAAAGAGTGGATTAATGATACAGCTAATAAAGTTTGGAAGAATCTAGGCTATACAGTCTCAGAATATGCCCATATGAACAGTATACTCAAAAATAAGATTGAAGTTATTAATAATGAATTTTCAGATGATGCATTTAATGAAAATGAACATAGCGTAATTGTTTCAGGCCATAGTTCAAATTGGGAAATACCTGGAATGGCTCTTCGAAGTAAGATGAATAGGGTCTCAGCGATAGTAAGAGAGCCAAATAATCCTCTAATAAATTTTGTTGTAAAGCAACTAAGACGTAAATATAGCGTTCAATGTTATAGTAAAAACAGATCAGGGACGAAACAGTTATTAAACCAATTCAATATAGGAAATTCTATTGCCCTCTTAGCAGATCAACAATTGTCTTCGGGAACAAAGGTTAAATTTTTTAATAAGGAAATGAATATCTCGACACTTCCTGCTCAAATTGCTTTGAAAGCAAAATGTAAAATATTTTTAGCCTGGCCAATACGAACAAATGATAATAATTTTAAATTTGAGGTTATTGAGTGCATTGATACAAAAGATAAAGAAAGTAATGAAGAAAACATTAATAAAATTTCATCTCAAATATCCTCATTTTATCAAAAAATGATTGCTAAGTACCCCGAACAATATTTTTGGTTCCACAATAGATGGAAAATATGAGTCTATTTTTTTTTAAAAAAATTAATCTAAAAGCAATTGTGGGTCTACATAGGTATTAAAGACCATTACTCCCCAGTGAAGGTGAGGGCCAGTTGATCGTCCTGTAGAGCCTACTTCGCCAATAATATCATCCTTTGACACTGTTTGATTTACGTTTACTTTCACATCAGATAAATGGGCATAAATTGATTTTACACCATGCCCATGATCAAGAATTATAGTTCCACCTGTGTAATAAAGATCATCTTCGGCATGTATAACAAGTCCTTCATTGCAGGCATAAATTGGGGTTCCAGTTTCAGCCGCAATATCTAAACCACGATGAGGACTTTTAGCTTTTCCATTTAATATTCTTTGACTACCAAAAACACCACTGATAATTCCTTCTGTAGGTTGAATAAAACTATCTTTAAAATAAGTTAGATCTAAATTTATTTTTTTCTTTTCTTTAATCAATTCGTTCTCATAAATTATTCTTTCGATTATTTCATCATCAAGTGGTGTAACCATTTGTTCTGGTAAACCGTCAATCCTTTGTATGTCGTAGTCTTGTATAATTATATTTATTTGATGAATTCTTATTAACGATCCATTTTTTAAATATGTCACACTTATCGGTTCCACATGGTCCCTACCGACTGCAAATACAAAGTGACCTTTTTCGCTCACTTTTAAAGAATTATTATCTACTATAACTTCATCTGCATCTAATGACTGGCCAACAACAAGGCTTCCTTGAGGTATTTCTTTTGGTAAATCGGTTGCTATAGCTGGTTGAAAAACAAAAAAAAAGATTGCTATTATTTTAATCTTTATTTTCATTTATCTCTTTATATCTCCTTAGTGCAACCTCTGGATTCGCATAAATTTCCTGAAAATCAACATTCCAATACTTCAAATTATCAAGTGATATCTTCTCTTTTGTGATTGAACATTCTACATAATCCCCAGACTTTATTATTTGAAACTGGCCATGATGCAATCTTATTTCTGCCTTCGTAGTAAAACTATTTGTCATTAATTTCTCTAAGTTTGGCTTTTAAAGTAGCAAAATTAGTTTCTATGATCAACTCACTTTCATCTTTTAAATCTTTTTTTGATTTGATTATTTTATTTGAACTCCTTGTAACTGAGTACCCTCTTTTTAAAACAGATTTATAACTCAAGCTTTCAAGGAGTGTGCTTTTATTATCTAATTCTTTTTGAAGCCTCTCTACCAAAATATTTTTTGCTTTCAATAGAGACTCCTCTAAAGAAATGAGTTTTACTTTACTGCTCTTTAATTGCTCACCGATAACACGAAAATTAAGTGATTGAGAAATATTTTGAAAATGAGAAGTAAGATTATTTAGAAAAAGTTTTAGTGAAACAGGCAATTTATCTTTTATTGATGTGAAATTGTCTTTAAGATTATCAAGGTATAAATTTATTGAATAATTTAAACGATTATTTTTTTCACTGATGTCCCTCAAAAGTCCTTCTTTATCTGGGGTAGAAATTTCTGCTGCAGCTGTAGGCGTTGGTGCTCTTAAGTCAGAAACAAAATCAATTAGTGTGGTATCTGTTTCATGACCAATTGCAGATACAATAGGAATATTACTTTTGAAGACAGACCTGATTACAATTTCTTCATTGAAAGGCCAAAGGTCTTCTATACTGCCCCCACCACGTGCTATGATAATAAGGTTTGGTATATTTACTTCGTCTTTACTCGATAAATTATTAAATCCATCTACTGCATCAGAAATTAACTGAGCGGCATCTTGGCCCTGAACTGGAACAGGCCATAGAATGACATTGCATGGAAACCTCTCATTTAATCTATGAAGTATATCTTTTATAACTGCACCTGTTGGAGATGTGACTATGCCAATCGTTTCAGGATACTTTGGTAGACTTTTCTTATTTTGCTCCTCAAATAAACCCTCAGCCGCAAGCTTTTTCTTACGTTGCTCTAAAAGAGCCATTAAAGCTCCCTCTCCTGCAGGAGTTATTGAATCAACTATAATTGAATAATCTGACCTCCCCGGGTATCGATCAGAATATCCCGTTGTGAGCTTACCTGAACAAATAACTTCTAATCCATCTTCGGGTACAAAACTAATTCTTGCTGCTGCACTTCGCCAGATTATTGCTTTTATAACGGCCTTATCATCTTTTAAATTTAAATATATGTGGCCTGACGCTGGCTTACTTAAACCCGAGACTTCCCCTCTAACTTTTACGTAGCCAAAACTGTTTTCAAGAGTTCCCTTTATAGAGTCTGAAATTTCTGAAACTGAGTACTCTTGGATATTTTCTCTAACCATTTAATTTAATTCCTTATATGCTAATATATCAATTAATTTAAATTTTACTTTATGAAAATTCTTGTACTTGGAAATGGAGCTAGGGAGCATTCTCTATGCTATGCAATATCAAGAAGTCCTTTGGCTACATCACTATTTTGTGCTCCTGGGAATTATGGAATAAGTCTACTAGCAGAATGTAAAGATTTAGATCTTGATGATTTTAACTCTATTCATTCATATTGTGTCGAAAAATCTATTGATTTAATTATAGTTGGACCTGAGGTTCCATTAGTTGCAGGAATAGTGGATTATTTTGTATCAAAAAATATTAAAATATTTGGTCCAAATAAATACGCATCCCAACTTGAAGGATCAAAGAGCTTTATGAAAGATCTTTGCAAAAATTATTCTATTCCAACAGCTGCCTATTCTACTTTTGATAACTACGAAGACGCAGTCAAATACTTAAAAAAACAAAGTTTGCCAATTGTAGTAAAAGCAAATGGATTAGCTGCCGGAAAAGGAGTGACAGTCGCAGATAGTTTTGAAATGGCTGAAAAAGCTCTGAAGGAAATTTTTGAAAATAAATTTGGAATAAATATGACCGCAGTCATTGAAGAATTTATGGAAGGTGAAGAAGCGAGTTACTTTGTATGCACTGATGGTACTGAGTTTATTTCTCTTGAAAGTGCTCAAGACCATAAACGCATAGGAGAAAATGATACTGGTCCTAACACAGGTGGGATGGGAGCCTACTCACCTGCTCCTATCTTTACAGATGAGATTAAAAAACAAGTCGATGATGAAATTATATATCCCACACTAAATGCCATGAGAGAGTTAGGTCATCCATATCAAGGTATTTTGTATGCAGGGCTAATGATTAAAAATGGGAAGGCAAAACTTGTTGAATATAATATTAGATTTGGAGATCCTGAATGCCAAGTTTTAATGCTAAGAATGAAAAGTGATATAGTTCAACTTATGCTGAGCTGTATCGATCAAGATTTACATGACTTTGAATTAAAATGGGAAGATGATCATTGCGCAACAGTTGTAATGGCATCGAATGGATACCCAGGATCATTTGAGAAAGAAACTGTAATTAACGGAATAGATAAGTTAGAAAATACTGATACTTTTCAGGTATTTCACGCTGCAACAGCTATTAAAGATAAAAAAATAATTGCTACAGGTGGAAGAGTTCTCTCTGTAACTTCAAAAAATGCATCACTTAGTGAGGCTTTGAAGAAAATCTATGATTCGATTCACTCGATAGACTGGCCTGAGGGGTACTATAGAAAAGATATTGGAAAGAAAGCTTTAAAATGACTGATAGAAATGAAATATTTTCAGGCACAAAACAAGTTGATGATAAACTCAAAATAGATAAAGAATCTTTAAATGATTATCTAAAAAAACTTATGGGTAATAATATTCAGATAAGCGACATAACACAATTTAAGGGTGGACAGTCAAATCCAACTTATCTGGTTGAAACAAATATTAATAATTTTGTACTTAGAAGAAAGCCTCCAGGTAAACTTCTTAAATCCGCTCATGCAGTTGATAGAGAATGCAGGGTAATGACAGCTCTTCATGATACTGATGTTCCTGTTCCCAAAACATTTGGTTATTGCGATGATGAAACAGTAATTGGTACATCTTTTTTTATTATGGATCATGTCATCGGTAACATTTATTGGGAACTTCTTCTTCCAGGATGCGATCCAAATCAAAGAAGGGAAATTTACTTATCCATGAATGATACTATTGCGAAGTTACATAACGTTGATTTTGATAAAGTTAATCTAGCTGATTACGGTAAACATGAAAATTATATGGACAGACAAATTCATAGATGGACAAAACAGTACAAAGATTCTGAAACACAAATGATACCTGAGATTAATGAATTGATAGAATGGTTACCTAAAAATATACCTTCTGATCAAGAGACCACGATCGTTCATGGGGATTTCAGGTTGGACAATATGATATTCGACCCTATAACTCATGAAGTAAAAGCAATATTAGACTGGGAATTATCTACTTTAGGAAATCCGATAGCAGATTTTACTTATCATATGATGTCATGGAGATTGCCAGCAGGCGCAAAGGGATTAGGAATGATGGGATCGGATCTTAAATCACTCAATATTCCCTCAGAAAATGAGTATGCTGAACTTTATTACAAAAAAACAGGAAGAGAAAAAATAGATAATTGGGATTTCTATATGGCATATAATATATTTAGACTTGCAGGAATAGCTCAAGGCATAGTGGGTCGTGTAAGAGATGGAACTGCTTCAAGCTCAGAGGCTAAAAATTATGAAGCTTTTGTTCCAATATTAGGTAAGCTCGGTTGGAGTATTGTAGAAGGAATTAAATAATTTGAATAGAAATATACTAGATATAGAATTTGTGAGAAAACAATTTCCTGTTTTTCAAAATCCCAAAACTGCTGATTTTGCATTCTTTGAGAATGCAGGGGGTACATACGTTCCTAAGCATGTAATTGAAAAACTTAATGATTTTATGATTACTAAGAAAGTTCAACCTTATGGTGACTTTGGTCCATCAATAGAAGCAGGAAATGAAATGGATAACAGCTTAGAGAAAATTGCAGAACTATTAAATATTTCAAAAAATGAATTTATTATAGGTCCGTCAACGACCATGAATATGTTTTTGCTGTCTAATGCAATTAAAGATTGGCTTAAAACTGATGATGAAATAATTGTAACCAATCAAGACCATGAGGCAAATATTGGGTCGTGGAGGAAACTTGCGGAAAAAGGAATTAATATTAAGGAATGGAAGTTTAATCCAAAAAGTGCTGAACTTGAAGTTGAAGATTTAAAAAATTTAATAACAAAAAGAACTAAATTTATTTGTGTCTGTCATACATCAAATGTTGTGGCTTCAATAAATAACTTAAAAGAAATAATCTCAATAGCTCATAGTCATGACATAAAAGTAGTTGGTGATGGAGTAGCGTACATGGCACATGATATTATTGATCTAAAAGAATTAGACATAGATTTCTATGGGTTCAGTCTATACAAAACTTATGGTCCACATTTAGGCCTTTTATATGGAAAAAAAGAACTTCTTGATCAAACTAAAAACTTGAATCACGAATTTCTGGCATCAGAGATACCGTACACAATGAACCCAGGCGGCCCAAACCATGAGGAATTGGCATGCTTATCTGGAGTCACTGACTACTATGAAACACTTTACAGTCATCATTTTACAGAACAAGGATTGAACCTTCATGAAAAAGGAAAAAAAGTTTTTGAGCTAATTTATAACCACGAAGAAACACTAATCAAAACACTTATTGAA
Organism: Pelagibacteraceae bacterium AG-333-C14; assembly: GCA_003282485.1. Taxonomy (GTDB): domain Bacteria; phylum Pseudomonadota; class Alphaproteobacteria; order Pelagibacterales; family AG-422-B15; genus CACNXQ01. The sequence continues at coordinate 109,529 of QBZD01000002.1, read as the reverse complement.
TTTTTAAAGCTCAAAAAAAATGTACGATTAATTGGCAAAACTTCTCACTCTAGAAGTGAACGAATGCCTACTGTCTCATTTACTGTGAAAGACAAAAGTTCACTAGAAATTGCAAAAGCTGCAGGTAAAAACCAAATTGGAATTCGCAATGGTGAGTTTTATGCATGGAGGTGTTTGAAGGGATTAGGAATTGAACCAAATGATGGTGTGGTTAGAGTTTCAATGGTTCATTATAATAATATTGAGGAAGTAAATAGACTAATAGATTTTTTAGATACTATTCTTTAGTTTCGATTTTTTTTGTTCTTTCAATTCTTTGTCTAACTGACTCTTTCATCGAGATATCCTCAAGCTCATGATATTCATCCCAGTATACATCAAACTCTTTAGACTTTATGTAACGTCCATACTTGTCTTTTTGGAATGTCTTCTTTTTTTTTATCAATGTTAGAAATATTTTTTTAATTCATTTCTAGCGATTGAGAGTCTATGAACTTCATCTGGCCCATCTGCTAAACGTAGCGTTCTCATGCCGGCATAAGCTTGGGCTAATCTTGGATCAGTAGTGACTCCTGCGCCTCCAAAGGCTTGAATTGCATCATCTATTATCTTAAGTGCCATATTCGGTGCTGCAACCTTAATCATAGCTATCTCATTTTTAGCAACTTTATTGCCTACCTCATCCATCATTGATGCTGCTTTTAGGGTCAAAAGTCTTGTCATCTCTATATTAATTCGAGCATCAGCAATTCTCTCTTGCCACACAGAATGCCTAACTACCTCTTTTCCAAAAGCTTTACGGCTCATCAATCGTTTGCACATGGCCTCCAGCGCAACCTCCGCAAGTCCAATTGTTCTCATGCAATGATGAATTCGTCCTGGACCAAGTCTGCCTTGAGCGATTTCAAATCCTCTACCCTCTCCCAACAGCATATTTTCAGGTGGCACCTTTACGTCCTTGAACTCTACCTCCGCATGCCCGTGTGGAGCATCGTCAAATCCAAAAACTGGCAAATGTCTTTTTATTTTAATACCTGGTGTATCCTTATCCACTAAAATCATGGACTGTTGTTTATGAATATTTTCATTCTCAGGATCAGTTTTGCCCATAAAAATGTAAAACTGGCATCTTGGATCCATTGCTCCCGACGTCCACCATTTTGTCCCATTTAAGACATATTGATTACCCTCTTTTTTTATCTCACTTTCAATATTAGTTGCATCTGAAGATGCAACGGCTGGTTCTGTCATTGCAAATGCAGATCGAATTTCGCCATTAAGAAGTGGTTTAAGATATTTATCTTTCTGTTCATCAGTTCCGTATCTAACTAGAACCTCCATATTACCTGTATCAGGCGCAGAGCAGTTAAATACTTCTGCAGACCACATAGCTCTTCCCATTATTTCGCACATGGGAGCATATTCAGCATTTGAAAGTCCATGCCCTAAATCGCTGTCTGGTAAAAACAAATTCCAGAGATCCTCTTTTTTTGCTTCTTTTTTTAAATCTTCAACTATAGGGACAACCTGCCAACGATCATTTCCGAAGTCTTCAATTTGCTTATGGTATGTATCATTATTTGGATACACGTTTTTTTCCATAAATGTGTTTAGTCGATCTGTTGTTTGCTGTGCCTTAGCTGAAATTGTCATGGTCTTTTACCTTTAAAAAAATCGTTTATTAAATTCTCACATTGAATTTTTGAAATACTATCATAAATCTCTGGCACATGATTGCAATTTTTTGTTTGAAAAAAATTAAATCCACCGTTGATAGAACCAAAATTCATATCATCTGCTCCATAATATAGTCTTTTTAACTTAGATTTCGATATTGCAGCGGCACACATTATACAAGGCTCTAAAGTAACATAAATACTACAATCGATTAAACGCTCAGATTTTAAGGAAGCGCATGCTTGTCTTATGGCGTTAATCTCAGCATGAGCAGTGGGATCGTTATCCGCTATAACTTTATTATATGATTGGGAAATTATCTTATTATCTTGATTCACAATCACACAACCGACTGGCACCTCTCCCAAATCTAGTCCTTTGTAAGCATTTATTATTGCCTGTTCCATAAATGTATTTTGTGTCATAAATATTTAATTGTAACTTAAATATTGCTCAAAAAACTAAACAATAATAATGGAAAGAATAAATAAAGTTCTCGCAAGATCAACTGATTTTTCTCGAAGAGAGATTGATAAATTCATTATGGAAGGTCGTATTAAAGTAGATGGGAAATTACTGACTACACAAGGAATAAAAGTTTCTCCAAGTAATAAAATTAGCATTGATGAAACTATAATTAAAATTAAGAAAATTACTGAACTAAATTCACTTTATATTTTTCATAAACCTAGAGGATGCTTAGTTACTAAATCTGATGATAAAAATAGAAAAACGGTTTATGATTTTTTAGGACCTAAACAAAAAAATTTATTATCAATTGGAAGATTAGATTATAACACAGAGGGTTTATTACTATTTACAGATAACGGAGAATTTAAAAGAAAAATGGAATTACCCAAAAATAATTTTGAAAGAGTGTACAAGGTAAGAGTACAAGGATTTATTGATAAAAATTTCGTAGATAGATTATCAAAAGGACTTAGAATAAAGCATATTAAGTATAAGCCTATAAAAGTAAGCCTCATTAGCAAAACTAAGACTTACTCTTGGATTAAAATGTCATTACTCGAGGGAAAGAACAGAGAAATAAGAAATATCTTCGAATCATTAAATATAACTGTTACTCGGCTCATCCGAATATCCTATGGAGCTTATAAATTAGGATCGTTAGAGAGAAGTAAATTAAAAAAAGTCAAAATATATGAGAATAATTAGCGGGTCAAAAAAAGGACATTCTATTTTTAGTCATAAAGATAAAGATGTTCGACCATTGTCTGATAAAAATAGAGAAACAATATTTAATATTCTTACGCATGGTAAAGAAATAATTAATACTGGATTTCAAATTGAAGAATCAAATGTTCTAGATTTATTTGCAGGAACAGGTTCATTTAGTTTTGAAGCTTTATCAAGAGGTGCCAACAGTGCAACAATGGTTGAAAACAATGATCAAATAATTAATCTAATTTATAAGAGTGCGAATAAATTAGGCTTGACTGATCAAATATCTGTTCTGAACGAAAATGCATGCTCATTTGAATCTATTTCAGATAAACCAAAGTTTAACCTGGTGTATATAGATCCCCCCTATAATAAAAACCTAGTTGCCAGATCTATAAAAAATATCCTAAAGAAAAATCTTATAAACAAAAACTCTATACTGGTTATTGAAGAGGAAAGAAAATCAAAAGATATATTAATCCCAGAGCTAAAAATAGAAAGAGTTAAAGAGTTGGGTATATCAAAATTTTCTTTCTATAAACTAATTTAAATTAATTTTTTGAAGTTCGATGGCTTCCTGAATAAAAGGATCTACATTAAGAAGCTTTGCTAAGAAAATAACTGTTAATATTTCGATACAAAAATAAAAACCCAGCTCCTTAACGTCATTTTCCTTAAATATTGAAATTCTTGGTTTAAGACCTTGTTTTATAAGTGTATCGTTCATTGCACTCATATGGTTAGAAAGTGTCATATTTATTAAATTCACCTTATCACTTTCCATACTCATGATTTCAAAGAATACATTCTTTGGCCCGTCTAGAAATAATTGAAGAATACTATGCTGGTCTTTTGTCATCTCGGAAACAACTGGCATAAATCCTTTTCCATTTTTGCCTAGCGACTCAGCAAAAAGTTGCTTTTTCCAATTACCTACTTCTAGTAATTCATGTCCATAAATAAGATATGATGCGATATTTTTATTATTTTTCATAGACTGATTTAACTGATCAGCCAAATCTTCGGCTAAACCTTTTTCTTCCATAGCTTCTCTGCCACCCTCAAGAAAATTTTTACACAAATCAGAATTAAAATGAAACCCAGGAATAAGAGATGTATTACTGAATATAGAAAATCTTCCTCCTATATCTGGATCATGCTCAATAAGTTTCATTGAGTGCTGTAACGAAAAGTCGTGAAGTTGAGATTGTTTATCTTCGGTTAAAGAAAAAAAGTGATTTGAAATATTTATTTTATTTTTGCATTTGTCTATCAAGTACTCAAAAATAGATAATGTTTCTGAAGTTTTGCCAGATTTAGAAATGAAAATAAATCCTGTTTTTTCTAAATTTAAAGTTACGAGTAATTTATCGATAATTTCGGAGTATAAATGATCAATATAAAATACTCGTGTTTCATTTAAAAAAGAATTAATAGCTTTTGAGCCTTGTGTTGATCCTCCAAAGCCAATAACGACAATACTTTCAAATTTTTGAGAAATAATTTCACGAGATAAAAGAAATTTTTTTTCAAGTTTTTCAAAATCTAAGAAAGGATAATTCATCTTTATATTGGAGTTTCCTCTTCAATTAAAACTTCATCAATTTGTCTTTCAAACTCTCTTAGTCTCTTATAAACACTTGCGAGCTCAATTATTGTAGGCCATGCTTTTAGAAGATACTGCATTGATCCCTCTACTCTACCAAATGCCCTGATTATCTGCTGCATAACACCAAGAGTAACAACACCTGCAACGATTGCGGGTGCTAAAAATACATATGCTGATAAAACGTTAGCCTGCAAAAATGCAACACGGCCAATGTCAAAGTAAAGGTATCTTATATAACTTAAAAAATGTATCTGCCTTACATCATTAAACAATTCCTCAAGAGTTTTTGGCCTTACAGTCTCATCATCCTCAGCAATTACTAACATTTTTCTATATGCAGCTTCCTGTTTTTGAAGATCATATTCAATTCCAACTAGTCTTAAAATTAAACCAAGAATAATTAAAAATAATGTACCACCAATTGACCACACCAACGCCCCAACAACTAAACCATATTCCCATTCACCAAAGAAAAATATTGGAATTCCAATGCTCAGGCCAAATAAAATTGGCATAAATTCAACCAGTATCATTAATGCTTCGATCAAACTCGTTCCAAGAGACTCCATGATTCTTGAGAATTTAATTGTATCTTCTTGGACTCTCTGTGAGGCCCCTTCAATTTTGCGGGCTTTGTCATAAACAGAATGATACCATTCTACCATTGCGGTTCTCCACCTGAATAGAAAATGATTAGTAAAATAACTTACAAGAACTGCTACAGCCACATACATGCCAGCTAAAGTTATAAATGATAAAAGACTTGCCCAATATTCTTCTATAGTAATTACGTTAGGAGCTGACAACGCCTCTTGTATCATGTCATAAAATTCACCAAACCATTCATTAATTTTTACGTCAATTTGTACCTGTATCCATAATGATGATAAAATAACTGCTGAACCAATATATGCCCAGTAAAACCATTTTGGATCTTTAAAAAACTTAAACATTTACAGAATATTTAATTTGAATATGAATTGAGTAAATCATCCACTCTGTTCAATAGATCATTTAAATCTTGGTCATCATTGTAAACTGTAGGATCGTCATAAACTTCTTCTTCAATAATCTCAGGCTTCAACTGCTCTTCTTCTGGAAGCGATGTTATATCATCTACATTTGATAACTCATCGAGCAATTTTTCTTCAGTAAAATTGTTTTCTTGAGATTCTTTAGTTTGGGTTGAATCATCTTCGATCACCTCTTGTGCATCATTTGTATTTTCAACATCATTAACCTGTTCAGGTAAGTCGTCATTTACCAAAATATCCAGGGATTCAGTATCGTCATTTGTATTTACTTCGTTTGATACTTCTTCCTTTTCATCATTAACAAAATTACTATCAATGAAATCTTCTAAAGATGAACTTTCAGTATTTTCACTAGTTGTTGCACTATTATCACTGGTTAGTATTTCTTCAATATCTTCTACCACTTCTTCATTTGGCAACTCTTCACTTGCAGAGTTGTCATTTATAACTGGGGGTGATAACTCAAAGTCAGGGGGTATTTCCAGTGCTTTTTGCTTAAGTGACATATAATCTCTTACTGTATTATTAGAACAAGAAATAAATATAAAAAAAACTATCAATAGAAAGTATCGACTGGTTATTTTATATTTCATTTTTTTTCTTTCTATTTGAAAACAATTCTAAAATTATTATTAGGGTGCATCCAAGAGTTATATTTATATCAGCAATATTAAATACATACCAATGGAAATTATTATAATGCACGTCAATAAAATCTAATACTGCCGCATACTGATAACGATCAAATAGATTGCCTAATGCACCTCCAATTATTAAACTAAATCCATAATAATAAACTTTACTATTAATGGTTAAGGCGTAAATGAACACCACGACAATAATTGCAGCCATTAAAATCATATAAATATTATTTACAATCCTTATGTCATTTTGAAATAACCCAAAGGCAAAGCCTTTATTCCAAATTAAATATAAATTTATGTATTCATTAATTGAGGTTAAATACTGGGAACTTAAATTTTCAACATCGATGTTGTAAAGTTGTATAATTATATTTTTACTTATTTGATCTAAAGCGAAAAAAAATAATATTAGTAAAAAAAATTTAGAAAGCCTATATATCATTTATTGATTCATAACTTGCTCACAACGTAAACAAATATCTTTTTCTAGATTAGGATAATATTTCCAGCATCTCTCACACTTATTGCCATCAACTTTCTTAACTACAATACCTATATCTTTTTCTGACTCAGAAATATATGAGCCTACTGGTGGCTTTTCATTTAATATTGTTAATTCACTTATTATTGAAATATTTTCAAGTGTATCACTATCAATTTCATTAATATTTTTTGTTGAAAAGAGTGTTACAGATGCTTCAAGACTTGAGCCGATGACTTTTTCTTTTCTCTTTACCTCAATTGCACCATTTATTACTTTACGCAACTGCTTATATAAATCCCATTTTTTTGTGAGCTCTTTATTAATAACATCACTTTCAAAAACTGGAAAATCAACTTCATGGACACTTGATTCTTTTCCAAGTCTGCTTTGCCAAGCCTCTTCAGATGTAAAACATAAAATAGGCGCTAGTAAGGTAAGCAAATTATAAAATAGTTTATCTAATACTGTTCGAGTAGACATCCTGATATGGCTGTCCTTAGATTCGCAGTAAAGAACATCCTTTTTAATATCAAAATAAAAAGATGATAAATCATTAGTACAAAAATTAAATATTGCAGAAAAAACTTTTTGATATTCAAATATTTTATAGTTTTCTATTACTTCTTTTTTTAGCTCCTCTAACTGAGATAAAATATATTGATCAAGCTCACTGAGTTCTGCATATGAAATTTTTTCATTATCATTAAATTCAGATAAGTTTCCAAGAATGAAACGTAATGTATTCCTCAGCCTTCTGTAGCTATCAACATTGCTCTTCATGATTTCAGGCCCTATCTTTAAATCCTCTGAATAATCGCTGCTTGCAACCCATAGTCTTAAAATATCTGCTCCAGATTTATTTATAATTTCATCAGGTGAAACTATATTAGATGAAGACTTACTCATTTTTAGTCCATCTTCGTGAAGAACAAAACCATGCGTCAAGACCGACTCATAAGGGGCAATCCCTCTGGTTCCACATGACTCCAAAAGTGAGGAGTGAAACCATCCTCTATGTTGATCAGTGCCTTCTAAATAAAGAGATGCAGGCCACATTTGATCTTCCTTTTCATCTAAAACAAAGGAATGGGTACAGCCAGAATCAAACCAAACATCAAGAATATCATCAACTTTTTTATAATCATTTGGATCGTACTTATCTCCCAACAATTCTTCTTTAGAGTATTTAAACCAAGCGTCTGATCCTTCTTCTTTATACAGATCGATTATTTTTTGATTAATTTCTTTATCAATTAGAGGTTGTCCAGTTTCTATGTTGTAAAATATAGATAGAGGAACACCCCAAGCTCTTTGCCTTGAAACAACCCAATCAGGTCTATCTTCAATCATCGAATATATTCTATTCTTACCTTGTTTAGGGAACCAATTAACTTTGTCTATTTCATTAAGTGCCGTTGACCTTAAACCATTCTTTTCCATACTAATAAACCACTGAGGAGTATTTCTGAATATGACAGGAGCTTTAGATCTCCATGAATGAGGATAGCTGTGCCTGAGTGATCCTTTGCCTGCAAGGTTATTATGATTTTTAAGCTCAACGATCACTGCTACGTTCGCATCTGCATCAGAGCCATCATCATTAAATACTTTTTTGCCTTTAAAAAGGGGAACATGGTCAAAATATTGACCATTCTCATCCACTGTTTCCGGAACTTCCACATTATTTGCAATGCCCAAATTATAATCATCTGCTCCGTGACCTGGGGCTATATGAACAAATCCACTTCCTTGTTCTAAAGTTACAAAATCAGCATCAAATAATTTAACTTCAAAATCATACCCTGAATCTCTAAAAGGATGCCCACAAATTATTTGATCTAAGTCTTTGATTGCTCTAATTTTTGTGAGCTCTTTTACTTTGCACTGGGTTCTTACATTGTCTATCAATTCATCAGCGATAATAATTTGATCTCCTTCATTTAGTAGACTGTTTTCTTCTAATCCATTAACAGAATAAATTGAATAACTTATATCTTTACTGAAAGCTATGGCTCGATTTGCTGGTATAGTCCATGGAGTTGTAGTCCAAATAATAACGGATGTATTTACTTCATTATTTTCCAGTGAAGAAATAATAGGAAATTTCACAAAAATTGTTATCGATTTATGTTCTTTATATTCTATCTCAGCTTCAGCTAATGCGGTCTTTTCAACTGTTGACCACATAACTGGTTTAGAGCCACGATATAAACTCTCATTTTCCAAAAATTTGAAAAACTCCTTCACAATTGTAGATTCAGCTTCGTAAGACATTGTAGTGTAGGGATTGAACCAATCTCCAGTTACTCCTAGCCTAATAAATTCTGTTCTCTGGATATCAATCCACTTTTTAGCAAATTCTCTGCATTCTTTTCTAAACTGAATGATATCTACTTCGTCTTTATCTTTTCCTTTTTCTCGATATTGTTCTTCAATCTTCCACTCTATTGGGAGGCCATGACAGTCCCAGCCAGGAATATATGAGCTATTGTGGCCAAGCATTTGCTGTGACCGAACAACAAAATCTTTTAAAATTTTATTTAAAGCATGACCCATATGAAGATGGCCATTTGCGTATGGTGGGCCATCATGAAGTACAAATTTCTTTCGGTCTTTCGAATTGTTTCTTAATTTATGATAAAGGTTATTTTTATCCCAATCCTCTAATATGCTTGGCTCTTGTTCAGGCAGCCCCGCACGCATAGCAAAAGAAGTTTTAGGCAAAAACAAAGTTTCACTAAAATCTATTTTATCATCTTTAGCGGTCATTTTATTAATTCAAGATTTTCTTAGCTTTGGATATATCTATTTTCAATTGATTTTTTAATGAGTCTATTCCAGAAAACTTTTTTTCTTTCCTAATGAAGTCAATAAATTCTACTTTTAATGAAGAATTATAAATATTCAAATTAAAATTAAACAAGTGAACCTCTAATAAGGGCTTATTTTTATCAAAAGTCGGTCTGACTCCAAAATTGGCAATTCCCTTATAATTCTTTCCCTTTGCAATCTTATTCATTACTTGTGCACGAACAGCATAAACCCCATGGTTAGGCTGAATATATTCATCAATTTTAAGGTTTGCTGTTGGAACTCCTATTGTTCGTCCCCTTTGATCACCTTTCATTACTCTAGAGACAATTGTAAACGGCACCCCAAGAAATTTGTTGGCAAGTTTCACCTCTCCTTTTTGAATTAAAGCTCTTATGTTTGATGAAGAGTAAATTTTCATTTTTGTTTTTTTGTGAAGGATTTTATTTGTTTCCACTAAATTTATGGGTGTAACATTAAATGAATGTTCTTTTCCAAAATTTGATAGAAACCGATAGTCGCCAGATCTTTTATTGCCGAACCTAAAATTTTTACCAACAAAAATATTCTTCATAGCTATGCCTGAAAAAAGAATTTTTTTACAAAACAATTTAGGCGTCATTGTTGCAATGCTCTTATTGAACTTTAAGACAATCGCATAATCAATTTTATAGGATTTTAAAATTTCTAGACGCGTATCAACCTGTGTTAATAAAAAACCTTTATTATCTTTTTCAAAATACCTCCTAGGATGAGGATCAAAAAGCAATACTCCAACTTTTGCATCTTTTTTTTTACTAAGTTTCTTGGCTAACGATATTATTGATTGGTGACCTTTATGAACACCATCAAGGTTACCAATTATTAGGATAGAGTCTTTCGTAAAATTATACGTCTTTTTAAGATCTTTAAATATTTTCACTTTATTTCACTTTAGAAAATCAGAAACTGTGATTTCTTTTGTATCTCTTGAAAGAATATTTTCCACAAGATTGCTAATATCTTCAATGTTATTTTTACCTGATATTTGATCCTTATGTATACCATTCATAATAAAGACAAAATCCAAATTAAAGTTTTGTGCACCAAGACAGTCGGTTTTGATACTGTCCCCGATTGCAAGGATATCTGACTTATTTTTAATATTATTCATATTTTTCAAATCTTGAAAAGCTTGGTCATAAATTTCAACGTATGGTTTTCCATAATATACTACTTTACCACCAAGTTTTTCATAATATTTGCCTAAAGCTCCAGCACAAAAAATAGAGTTTAATCCTCGATAAACAATTTCATCAGGATTTACACATACAATAGGTTTTTCTTTCTCAATGAAGTCATTAAATAAATCATTATAATCTTTAGGGGTTTCAAAACTGTCATCGTAAAGTCCTGTTGTTAAAATGAAATCTGCCTCATTAATACTATCTACCTTACTAATATTTATATTTTCTAATAGATCGTAGTCCTTAGCTGGGCCTAGATGAAAATAACTTTCACCATGAATTTTTTTATTAACAAACTTCGTTCCTATATCTCCAGAGGTATAAATATCTTTATAAAGATCGGGGTTAAGTCCAAGTTTATTTGTCAAACCCTCCTGAACAACATAATTAGGACGCGGGGCATTAGAAATCAAATAAACATCAATTCCATGCTCCTTCATGCGTTCAAGATAAGTGAGAGCGCTAGCATAAATTTCAACACCATTATGAATTACTCCCCAGAGATCACATAAAATTGCTTTATAGGATAGTGAATAACTCTCAACACTCTTAACTTTATTAATATTCATATTTTTATTGAAATTATTTTATTAACTTATAATCTTTTTTTTAAATCAGTTCGTAATTAAATGACATCACTTTTTAATTTAAAAGATAAAAATGCAATTATTACCGGATCTTCACGTGGCATAGGTAAGGCTATTGCATATCGAATGGCTGAGCATGGCGCCAAAGTAATAATAACAAGTCGCAAAATTGATGCATGTGAGAACGTTGCAGAAGAAATTAATAGTACGTTTGGTAAGGATACCGCTACAGCAATATCATGTAATATTTCTGACAAAGAACAGTTAAAAAACTTATATGTTAAATCAAAGGAGTTTTGTGGGAGTATAACAACTTTAGTATGCAACGCGGCTGTAAATCCATATTTTGGGCCATCTAACAACATACCAGATGAAGCATTTGAAAAAATAATGAAATCAAATGTACAGAGTAACTTTTGGCTATGTAACGAAATATTGCCCGATATGGTAAAAATAAAAAGTGGTTCTATCATTATAATTTCGTCAATAGCAGGTCTACACGGAAGCAGCATGTTAGGCGCTTATGCTATTAGCAAGGCCGCTGATTCTCAGTTAGCAAGGAATATTTCTGTGGAGTATGGTAGAAATAATATTAGAGCAAATTGTATATCTCCGGGGCTAATCAAGACTGATTTTGCACGTGCACTTTGGGAGAACGAAGACATTTTGAGGGTAACAACAGCGAAATCAGCGCTCAAAAGAATTGGCATGCCAGATGAAATCGCAGGAGCCGCCGTCTACCTTGCGTCTGAAGCAGGCTCGTTTATGACTGGACAAAATATAGTTATAGACGGTGGAGAGTCTGAACAGTAGTCAAAGTGTTGTAAAATAGGCATTTTTTGTCATCTTTTATAATTATTCGTTTTTGAAGCCCCTCTTGACACATACGCACTGGATCACTATATGCCTAGGTAATTAAGCAAAAGATATTAAATATTTAGGAGATTAAAAATGGATTTTCGACCTTTACATGATCGTGTTCTCGTAAGGAGATTAGACACTGAAGAAAAAACTGCTGGAGGAATTATCATTCCTGATACAGCTCAAGAAAAACCTCAAGAAGGACAAATTGTTGCTGTTGGGTCAGGAACAAAATCTGAAGATGGAAAAGTTACACCATTAGATTTAAAAGCGGGAGATATTGTCCTATTTGGAAAATGGTCTGGCACTGAAGTCAAAGTTGATGGGGAAGAGCTATGTATCATGAAAGAGTCTGACATCATGGGTGTCATTGAAAAAAAATCAAAATCAAAAAAGAAAAAATAAATCTTAAATCAAGGAGAATAAAAAATGGCGGGTAAAGATATACATTTTGGCACAGAAGCAAGAAACAAAATGCTTAAAGGTGTTAACGTTTTAGCTGACGCAGTTGCAGTAACATTAGGTCCTAAAGGAAGAAACGTTGTCATGGATAAATCTTTTGGTGCACCTAAAAGTACAAAAGATGGAGTTTCAGTTGCAAAAGAAATCGAACTAAAAGATAAATTCGAAAATATGGGAGCCCAAATGGTTCGTGAAGCTGCAAGTAAAACAAATGATGTTGCAGGTGATGGAACGACAACAGCTACTGTACTTACAAGAGCAATAGTTACTGAGGGCTTAAAATTTGTTGCAGCGGGAATGAATCCAATGGACTTAAGAAGAGGAGTGGATTCTGCAATAGATGCTGCAAGCGAGGCCATTAGTAGTTCATCAAAAAAAGTTAAAACTAGTGCTGAAGTAGCACAAGTGGGCTCTATTTCTGCAAACGGTGAGGCTGAAGTTGGAGCTATGATTGCAAAGGCAATGGATAAAGTTGGAAACGAAGGCGTTATAACAGTTGAAGAAGCTAAAGGTCTTGAAACTGAACTTGATGTTGTTGAAGGTATGCAATTTGATAGAGGCTACCTATCTCCATATTTTGTGACTAATGCAGAGAAAATGACAGCTGATCTAGAAAATGCTTATATTCTTCTTCATGAAAAAAAATTAACAAACCTACAACCAATGCTTCCTCTATTAGAAGCTGTAGTTCAAGCGGGAAGACCACTTGTAATTATTGCTGAAGATGTTGAAGGTGAAGCGCTTGCTACATTGGTGGTTAATAAGTTAAGAGGTGGATTAAAAATTGCTGCCGTAAAAGCGCCAGGTTTTGGCGATAGAAGAAAAGCAATGATGGAAGACATTTCTATTTTAACGGGTGGTCAGGTCATATCTGAAGACTTAGGTATTAAATTAGAAAATGTAACCATTAATGATTTAGGGACGGCAAAAAGAATTAGTATTGATAAAGAAAATACTACAATTGTTAATGGTGCTGGAACTAAAGCTGATATTCAAGGTAGATGCTCTCAGATTAGGAAACAGATTGAGGAAACAACATCTGACTACGACAGAGAGAAGTTACAAGAACGTCTTGCTAAATTAGCTGGTGGAGTAGCTGTAATCAAAGTTGGTGGAGCTACCGAAGTTGAAGTTAAAGAAAGAAAAGACAGAGTTGATGATGCTCTTAATGCTACTAGAGCTGCAGTTGAAGAAGGTATCGTTGCTGGGGGTGGATTATCACTTTTAAAAGCAGCTGGTGCACTTGATAAGGTCAAAACTGCTAACGCTGATCAAAAAGCTGGGGTAGATATTGTCCGTAGAGCATTAGAAACACCAATTAGAACAATTGCAAACAACGCAGGTGTTGATGGATCTGTAATTGTTGGCAAGCTTAAAGAGGGCAAGTCTTCAACTGAGGGTTATGATGCTCAGTCTGATAAATTTGTCGATATGTTTAAGGCGGGAATCATTGACCCAACTAAAGTTGTGAGAACAAGTTTACAAAACGCTGCATCTATTGCAGGTGTTTTAATTACAACTGAAGCGATGGTCGCAGATGCTCCTGAAGATAAGGCTGCTGCGGCACCTGCAATGCCTGATATGGGCGGCATGGGCGGCATGGGCGGCATGATGTAATAATCGTTCACGATAAACTCAAAAAAAACCCGGCCTAGCCGGGTTTTTTTTATTCAAACTTATTAATAAAGTTTTTATAATTACTTTCTATTTCGTTATCCCACTCTGCAACTTTTGAAGAAAAGATATTTGCTGATGATTTCAGGATTATGCCATCATCAAGAACTCTTAAATTGTTAGCCCTAAGTGTTTCACCTGTTGATGTTATATCAGTGATGATTTCTGAAAAACCATTGAAAGGCGCACTTTCAGTAGAGCCATCACTTTCAACAGTTCTATAGTCAACAACTCCACATTTAGAAAAGAAATTATTTGTTAAATTCTTATATTTAGTTGCTACACGCAATCTTTTTGAATATTTATCTCTGTGATTATTGCTCACTTCTTCCAAATCAGCCATCGTCATCACATCAATCCAGATATCCGGTACAGCAACAACCAGATCCGCTTTTCCAAAAGTTAACTCCAGATCCTTTGTTATTTTTGAATTAAAATTGAAAATTTTTTCTTGTACGAGGTCATCACCAGTTAAACCTGCATGAATTGATCCCTCATCAAGTCTATTGGTAATTTCTTTAGCACTTAAAAAATATAGAACTGTATCTCTTAGTCCCTTTATTGTACCAATATAATCTCTATCATTTACAAGATTTTCAAAAGTAATATTTTTATCTAGAAATAGTTTCTCCATGTCTTTTCTTAATCTGCCTTTACTAGGTAATCCTATCCTTAATTTATTTTCAAATTTCATGACTATATAATTTTACTTAAATTATTATTATTTGTTGCAAAGCCTATAGCTGACAGATTGTTTCTGGACCCTAAAATATTAAGTAACTTATCGTATCTTCCACCAGTTATTATCTTTAAATTGCCTGATTGATCATAGATTTCGAACATAACACCATCATAAAATTCAATTGAATGTCCAAAGTCATTGTTAAAATTAATTTTAGATATATCCATTTCAGATGAGACGGCGTTCTTGAATTCTTCAATGCCATCAATCTCTTTTTTAAAAAAATCAAGCTTTTGATCACTTACAAACTCTCTTAAAATATTCGGAAAAGTATCAAGAGAAGCGTTTAAACCTAAAAAATTTTTAATCAGATTTACAATTTGTTTTCCATTGCTTTCAGAGACGATGTTTTCACTTTTCTCCTGAAATCGTTTGACGATTTCTTCAACTGTCCTTGAGCCTGAACCAGAATTGCTATTAGAATTAATTAGATCAGCCAAATTTCCATTTGAATTGGCATTCAAACCTAGTTTTTCATTGATAATTTCATCCTTTTTCAAAATGTCATAACCGACACCTTGCCCTAATCGATTTAACAAACTATCAAAATATGTTCTTCTAAAAAAATGCCTGACAATTCTTTGTTTCCACCTGATCGGTAAATCTAAATAACTTATAAAACTATTAAAGAGGTTTAGACTGCCTATTTTAATTTGGTATTCATTAATATTTAATTTTTCTAGAATTTTGACTGCCGTTTTAAGCGTATATATATCTTTTTCATAAATAGTTTTTAGCTTTTTTTCTGTAAAAATAATTTCAACACCTGATTGGTTTAATTCAATTGATGTATCATTTATTCCATTGGTTGACCTAAATACTGGTCCACTATAGCATAAATTAGCTTCATTTATTTTATCATCACTTTTAATAAAACTTTGACACGTAGGGATCGTCATATCTGGTCTCAGACATTTTTCCTTGCCTGAACCATCTATAAAAGAATACATCTGACTTCTTATTTCTTCTCCCGATGTTTCATAAAAAATGTCAGAATCATGAACTAAAGGAAGCTCTACATATTGAAATCCTAACTCAATAAAATAATCTTTTAATCTAATATTTAATTCCTGTAGTGACATAGCTCAAATTTTTAGTATTTCCTTTAGAGTGCTTACTAAATCCTCTCTAATTACTTCTTTTTGACCTGCTTTAGTTTCTTTCCATTCTTCACGTCCAGTTATATTTTTTGAAATCTCACTTCCCTCTTTTAAATCTTTAAGTGATATTTTATTATTTTTAATTTCATCATCACCTGCAATTACAACTGCATCAGCTTGCTTGCGATCGCAATATTTAAGTTGCTTAGCTAAATTTTTTGAGCCAAAAGAAATCTCGCAGGCCATGCCTGCATCTCTAATTTCAGATGCCATTCGAATATACTCAGACAAATTATTATCTCCTAAATTTGCTACAATTACTAAAGGTCTCGATTTGGCTTTAATGAGATCCAACTGCTCTAGAGCGACAATAAGCCTGTCAACACCAACAGAAATGCCAGTAGCGGGAACGTCCTCTTTCCCAAATCTTGATATCAGTTTGTCATATCTTCCTCCTCCAGCCACTGATCCAAAAACTATTGTTTCACCTTTTGTATTTTTTACATCGATTAATAGTTCAGCTTCAAAAATCATGCCTGTATAGTAATCCAATCCTCTTACAATGGATGGATCAAATGAAATCGGATAATCTGCAAAATTCTCTAAATAAGAGTTAAACTCATCAATATCATCACTCGTTTGCTTCTGGTCGTTCATAAAGTCTAAAATCATTGATGCTTGTTCATTATCAAGGCCTACACCTTCCATAAAATCACCAGATTTATCTTTCCTACCCTCACATAATAACTCTTTAACACCTTCATCACCTAGACGATCCTTTTTATCTACTGCTCTAAGAATTTTTGATTCAACTTCTTTCGAAGCCTTTATTTTCTCAAAAAGGCTTGTCCATATTTTTCTATTTGAATATTTAATTTTAAATTGAGAATCATTTAAACCAAGTCTTCTCAAAATATTTACAACCATGACGCATAACTCAGCATCGATTAGATTTGATTGAATTCCGATAACATCTGCATCAAATTGTAAGAACTCTCTAAATCTTCCAGGCCCTGGCTTTTCATTCCTCCATACTATTCCGGATTGATATCTTTTAAATGGCTTCACTAAATTTTGATAATTCTGAGCAACATATCGTGCTAAAGGAGCTGTAAGGTCATATCGTAATGATAGCCATTGACCATCTTCATCTTGTAACGAAAAAACTCCTCCACTTGGTCGATCTATATCAGGCAAAAACTTTCCCAGACTATCAGTGTATTCAATGGATGAAGTTTCTAATTCAATAAATCCAAATTTTTGACACTCTTCCTCTATTACCTCAGTAACTATTTTTCTGAGAGTCAGGAGTTGTTTCTCACTGTCTTTAAACCCTCTAGGTAAAATAGCCTTGGGTTTATTGTTATTCTTAGTCATACGATTCCAATCGTTAGTACGATACTACAAAGTTAGTTTATTTAATATAAAAAGGGGTTGTTGTTCGCTGACGCTTTTTGTTCAGCAAACTTAGATATGAATATGATGATGTGTATAAACAATCATGAACAGTGAAATGCCTTATTTATTCAAAAAAGTCAAATTTTTATAATTTTTATTATTAAGTGAAGCCGAAATACTCTATTTTTATTAAATGATTACCACTGAAAACAGTAGAGAATTAACTGTTATTTATGCTGCGCTTGGCCATCTATTGATGCACATGTTTGCTGCATTTTACTTTGTAATTGTTCTTGCGATTGAAGATGAGTGGAAATTTTCATATGACGAGCTTTTAAATCTATGGTTTCTTGGGTCTCTTCTTGTTGGCATAGGATCTTTACCAGCTGGATGGATTAGTGATCGATGGAGCCGTTCAGGGATGATTGCAATAATGTTTTTAGGTCTAGGCATTAGTTCGGTTCTTTGTGGTCTGAGTGGGAATAAATTATCTCTTTTTATTAGTCTATCCTTGCTTGGTTTATTTTGCTCAATATATCACCCTGCTGGAATATCATGGATAGTTAATACATCAAAAGAAACAGGACGTGCACTTGGTTTCAATAATATATTTGGAGGTGTAGGAATTGGATTGGGTGCTTTTTTTGCTGGTATTTTAATTGATCAAATTAATTGGCAAGCTGCGTTTATATTCCCTGGAATAATTTCTATTCTAACAGGCTTAAGTCTCTCATATCATTTGAAATCAGGAAAAATTTCATTGACTAATATTAAATCAGAACAATTTCGAGATAATCCAGAAAAAAATCAAATGCTAAAAATTGCGATTATAATGCTTGTAAGTATTACATGTTTGAGTTTTGTATATCAAATTCTTCAAACAAGTTTGCCTAAAGCAATTGATATCAGACTGTCAAACAGCTTAAACCTCTCAACGTCTGAGATTGGATATATTGTAGCTGCTATTTATATTGTAAGCGGTTTAATGAACTATATAGGTGGTATTTTAACAGATAAATATTCTGAGAAAGTAATTTATGCTATTGGCATCATCGGACAAGGCACACTTCTTTTATTCATTGTTAGTCTATCAAATTATTGGTTGATTGTTATCAGTCTCATGATTGTTGCTTTTAATTCAAGTATACTTCCAGCAGAAAATTTATTACTGGCTAAATTCTCGCCAGAAAAATATCAAAGTCTCGTATATGGTATAAAATTCATTGTTTCATTCTCCGTAGGGCCAATAGCCCTAATCCTAATTTCTAGAAGCTATGAAATAAGCGGTGAGTTTGGATTTCTTTATTTACTTTTCGGATTTGTAATGATCCTGCTCTTTTTAATCGTACTCACTCTTCCCGTAAAAAAATCATTAGTTGGTACAGCTGGGTAGACTTGAACTACCGACCTCCTGGTCCACAACCAGGCGCTCTAACCAACTGAGCTACAGCTGCATAAGTGGTGGCTCGAGGTGGATTTGAACCACCGACACAAGGATTTTCAGTCCTTTGCTCTACCAACTGAGCTATCGAGCCATCGCAGAAAACTGCCAAAAATAAAATAGGGGTTTCCACTTTTCCGTTAGGGGTTTCCACTTTCCCATCTTTCGATCGCAGTTTAGTCACTAAGTTATAAAGATTAGAACTGCGCTAAGCAAGTTAGAAAAATACAATAAAATTAGTCAAATTTTGGTGGATTGATTGTACCGTCCAATATTTGACTCTCATAATTTTCAAAAAATTTTAGATCAGGATATTTATGACCCTGAAGCACTAAATCGGTAAATGAAGAATAAAAAAAAGAAGCTAAAGGATTTTTAAAAACACTATTCAAACCAATAGATTTCCTATGCATTTCTTCCGCCCAAACACATTGGGAATGATAAAGTGGCTTAAACCAATCTTTACTGTCTACAGGATTATGATCTTTGAGGGTAACTCTTATAACATTTAAAACTGACATGATTAAATGACATTGATAATATTTAGCATAATATATTTGATGAGCTACAGTTAAATCTTCATTGGGTAGTGAGTGTATTATTTCCTTTAACAACTCATCTTTTTTAATTATATCTAAACTAAATTGTTTTAGCTCTCCACTAATTCCCTCCTTATCTAAAAGTATATTATTATGCCCATCATTCTTATCAAAAACCACAACTTGATATTTTGCACAGTCAATTACACTTTCAACTAAGTGAAATCTCATTGTTTTTATTTTATCTGAAGAATTTTCAATATCTTGAATTAATTTTACTATTCGAAGCGAAATACTACTTTTAGTTTCTTGATCAACTGTTTTCATTGGGCCTTGATTAAATGCTTTGTTACAATATATCATCGCTGTGAGCCATAATTGACTTTTTGCAACAGTCTTATAGGCATTTCTTTCAGCGAAATATTTAATAATAGAGTTAATAATCCCCATATAAATATCTTATAAATTAAAATGAAGAAGGCAATTACTAAAGATTGCAATTAAGCACGAAAGATAGTGGACAAAACTATACGGAAAAAAGGTTTCCACTTAATTTTATTTTTCTTAATTTATATAGAGTTTTTTTTACTTCTAATTGGAAACCCCAACCAATAAAATCAATGACTTAGGGCATAAACCAAAGGATTTTCAGTCCTTTGCTCTACCAACTGAGCTATCGAGCCTCACGTTAGTAATGTAAGTCTTTTATTCTATAAGAAGTATTCGTGCAAAGAAAATATTCTTATTGCTAATTAATTAAGCTTTTCATTTAATCTGCTTATTAAATCCTGCACACTTTTTAATGAATTTAATTCGTCAGCATCAATCATAAGCTGATAATTATCGTCATTTTTAATATAAACACATGGTAGATTGATTTGCTTAGGTACAAACTCTAAGTCTGCGAGATGGTCAATGTAATAAAAGCTGCTCTTTATTTTAAGCGACTTAAGATAATTACCCCAAATCTTTTCCTTACCTCGATTGTTATATGTGATAGAGCACAAATGACATTCATACGTACTTGGTGAAATTATTTTATGACCCCAATCTATGAGGGCATTGAAAATACCACTTTTTGCATTGTAAATAAAAATTAATTCTCTCATGATTTTATTAAACCAACCGAACCCAATAAGTTATTAGTTTGAAACAATGGTAATCCAACTACATTTGAATACGAGCCGTTAATAGACTTGATATAAACTTCAGCAAAGCCCTGAATTTTGTATGATCCTGCAACATTTTTCCATTCATTTGTTTTGATGTAGTTATCAATATCTTTTTTATTAAGCAGTTTAAAATTGACTGTAGTTGTGACACTCCTGCTTATAACTTTATTCTTAGTATCTCGTAGGCACAATACGGTTGAAACACGATGTCTTCGACCCGATAATTTATTGAGATTTTTCCTAGCGATAACTTCATCATTTGTTTTATCAATTATTCTTCTTCCACTATAGGCAATAGTATCTGCTGTAAGAATCACAGCATTTTCATGCTTCCCATCAAAGTGCTTCATCTTTTGAGTAGCTATTCGTTTACAGTAATCTAAGGGCAATTCCTTTTTGTTGATCGTCTCGTCAATATTTGGTGAGATTATTTCATCGGGTTTGATCCCAAGAATTGATAGCAATTCTAATCTTCTAGGAGATGAGCTGCCTAAAATAAATTTCAATATATTCTCTTAGTTATTTATATCTAAATATTATTCTACCTTTAGTAAGGTCGTAAGGTGTGATCTGAACGAGAACTTCGTCACCTGCTAAGACTCTAATTCTATTTTTTCTCATTCTACCAGCTGTATGTGCCAAAACTTCATGGCCATTTTCTAGTGCAACTTTAAACATTGCATTTGGAAGTATATCAGTAACTTTACCTTTAAATTCTAAAATCTCTTCTTTTGACATAAATTATTTTTTTGTAAGCCTATATTCTATTGACCTTGAATGTCCGTCAAGACCTTCATTATCAGCGATTGTCATAGCACTATTTCCGATTTCTTCAATACCTTCTTTTGTAAATTCAACAAGCGATATTTTCTTTAGAAAGTCAAATACTGACAGTCCTGATGAAAATTTTGCACTCCTTGATGTAGGCAATACATGGCTTGGACCAGCAACATAGTCACCTAATGCTTCGGGTGTATTCCTACCGAGGAATACTGCACCTGCATTAACAATATATTTAAGAAAATCTCTTGCATTATCAATAGCAAGCTCGAGGTGTTCAGGGGCTAATTGGTTTGAGATATCAAAAGCCTCTTTAAGATCACGTACAACTATGATTTTACCGTTTGAATCCCAGCTTGCTGACGCAATTTCTTTTCTTGGAAGAGACTCTAATTGACTAGGTACTTCTTTTTCAACCGCTTCAGCTAATGCCTGATCAGTGGTAATTAGAATGCTTTGAGCACTTTTATCATGTTCAGATTGGGCGATCAGATCAGCAGAAATAATTTTTGGATCACTATTCTGGTCAGAAATTACAACTATTTCAGAAGGTCCTGCAAACATATCAATTCCGACAAATCCTGAGACTTGCCGTTTTGCTTCAGCGACGTAAATATTGCCAGGTCCAACGATTTTATTTACAGGTGCCACGCTTTCAGTTCCATATGCCATTGCCGCGACTGCCTGAGAGCCACCCATGCAATATATTTTTTTAATACCAACAATTTTTGCGGCATATAAAACTGATGGATTGATCTGTCCGTCAGTTAATGGTGTAGCCATTACTATGTCTTTTACACCTGCAACCATAGCCGGTATTGCATTCATAAGAACTGTACTAGGGTAGCTTGCTGTTCCACCTGGTACATAAATCCCTGCTGTTTCCAAAGGCTTCCACATATATCCAAGAGTAGATTTTAGATCATCATTAAAACTTAAATCCTGTGGTAATTGTTTTTCATGGTATGCCCTAACTCGATCTGCTGCTGTTTGAATAGCCTTGCATATCTTTTCAGGTAATCCATCTGTCTGATTGTTGATTGCAGTTTCATCTAAAATGAAGTTTGATTTTGAAAGTTCATTGCGATCAAGTTGATTGGTATATTCTATTAAAGCATCATCACCTTTGGTTCTTACATCATTAATTATTTTAACTACAACATCTTTTACATCTTTGTCATCTGACCTATTAGTGTTTACTAAATTTTCAAATTCCTGTGGAAAGCCTGAATTGCTTGTATTAATTATTTTATTCATTCACTTGTTCTTCTGTACTCCAAGGATTTCCTTGATCATCTAATTTGCACCGAATAATTTCAGTTTCGAGTTTTATAATTGCATCATTTTTGAAAAGCAATTCAATTTCAATATTTTTTGACTTATTGGGATAATAGTTAAAAGTCAAAAGTTCTAATTTCTTTGATTTGTTCAATTGATCGATATTTTTTGAGTAAACTGATATGACATCCTCAAAGCACAGAACAGCCTTAATACGCTGATTGACTTTATTTACGATTTTTTCTTCCCACATAAATCGTGTAATCATTAGAAAAAATGATCTTATCGATGGCAGATATTTAATATCACTTACTTCAATGAGTCCGTCCTGCAATATTGTCCCAATAATTTTTAATTCATCAGTATCGATTGCATTCAAATTCATATTTTTTAAACCCGCTTAATCTCTGCTCCACATGCTTCTAATTTTACCTCAATTTGTTCATATCCTCTATCCAAGTGATAGATGCGATTTAGGGTTGTTTCACCATCAGCCGCTAATCCTGCTAAGATTAAACTTACAGAAGCTCTTAGATCAGTTGCCATAACTGGAGCTCCTCTAAATCCTGAGCAAGGATTAATAATTGCTCTTTTTCCATTAATTTCGATATTTGCTCCCATTCTATTCAATTCAGGTACATGCATGAATCTGTTTTCAAATATGTTCTCGTCTATGACTGACTTAGTTTTAGCCATAGACATTAAAACCATCATTTGCGCTTGGACGTCTGTTGGGAAACCAGGATATTCCTTTGTTTGAATTTCAATACCTTCACTAATATTAGATTTATTTACTGTTACACTATTTTCGTCAAAAATTATATCAACTGGTAATGTCTTTAAAGTCTCTAAAACATTGCTAATGTGTTCAATGTTTAAATTTTCTATTTTAAGTCCATCTCCTGCTAATGCTCCAGCTATGATATAAGTAACAGCCTCGATACGATCAGGAATAATAGAATAATTTGAACTATTCAAAGTTGTTACCCCTTGGATCACAGCAGACCTATTGTCAGCAAGTTCAATTTTTGCTCCCATAGTATTTAAACAATTAATTAAATCAATCACCTCAGGCTCTAACGCGATATTAGAAATTTCAGTTTCACCACTTGCTAATGACGCTGCCATAATAATATTTTCAGTAGCGCCAACAGATACTTTAGGAAGTTCGATCTTATTTCCAGTCAGTCCTTTAGGCGCGCTACATTGAATATATCCTTTTTCTAATTCAAAAGTTGCACCAAGTTTTGTGAGTGCGTCTATATGAATATCGATTGGTCGAGCACCTATAGCGCAACCTCCAGGAAGTGATACGCTCGCCTCACGCTTTCTTGCAAGTAAAGGTCCTAGCACTAATATACTTGCTCGCATCTTTCTCACTAAATCATATTCAGCAATAGTTTTTTCCGTATCTGAATATTGAAGCGTAATAGAATTTTTATAATTTTCGCTTTTAGCGACATTAACTCCAAGAGATGATAAAACCAAACTCATAGTTTTTACATCAACAAGATCTGGAACATTTGAAAGTTCTAATTTTTCATTAGTTAAAATACTAGCAGCCATAATGGGTAGAGCAGCATTCTTTGATCCACTAACAGGAATCACACCCCTTAGAGGTTGTCCTCCATTTATAACAATTTTCTGCATTGAATTTTATAGCTTGGGAAGAGTAACGCCGATTTGTTTCATGTATTTCCCTTTTCTATCCTTGTAGGAAATCTCAGGCGGAGCCTCACCCTTATAGAATAGGAACTGACAGCCTCCTTCATTTGCATAAATTTTTGCTGGCAGTGGTGTTGTATTTGAAAACTCTAAAGTTACATGACCTTCCCACTCAGGTTCCAAAGGAGTTACATTGACTATTATCCCACATCTTGCATATGTTGATTTACCTAAACAAACTACTAACACGTCTCTTGGGATTCTGAAATATTCTACGGTACGTGCCAGTGCAAATGAATTAGGTGGTATGATGCATTCTTTGCCTGGTCTATCAACAAAGCCTTTGTCATCAAAATTTTTTGGATCAACTAAAGCTGAGTCAACATTTGTAAATATTTTAAAATCTTCAGACACTCTTGCGTCATATCCGTAAGAAGACAATCCAAAAGAAATAGTCCCATCTTTTTTTTGTCCGTCTACAAAGGGTTCGATCATACCTTGCTCTAAAGACATTTTTTTAATCCAATTATCAGACATGATGGTCATCTTATTTTTCTTCTTTCTTTCGTTGATATTCTTTTCTTTTTCTTAAATTCTGTCTCAAAGCTTCAGATAGTCTTTCAGTATCATTGAGCTTTTTATTCTTTTGCTCTTCCTTCGAGGAACTGTTTGATTTCATCTTTATTTAACCCTGCTTTTTTAAGCTCTTTAACAAGTTTTTCTTCTTCTTTTTTATCTGTATTATCGGCTTGTTTGGACTCTCTTTTCTGCTGTTTTGCCATCGCGCGCTCTCCGCGTTTAGACTTGTAATCGTGATGAATGCCCATAATTATCTCCGTGAATAGCGCTACTTTATACAATTTTTTTATAGGATTCTCTAGTAAAAACAAGGAATGCTATAGAATGATTATTTTCTAAGCTTATCGCTAGTCTTTAATGAACAGATCGCTCGAAAAATCAGAAAACTTTTCGGAACTATTTTCTGTAACTCTCAATGAGTGACTCGCTTCAACGCCCCAGCTACCAAATTGCATTACTGCAATCATGTGAAATGTAACATTAGGATGAAGAATAGTTTGATCTCCTTTAGAGATATTTATTGTATGCTCACCCCAATCTGGAGGATATCCTATGCCAATTGAATATCCCGTTCGAGATTCTTTTTTAATGTCATGCTTGTCAAGAACAGCCCAAAATTTTTGTGCCACATCATCAGCTGTATTTCCAGGTTTTATTGCTGAAATGCCTTCGTCTAAGGCTTCATTGGTAGCTTTAATAGCGTCAATTTTTTTTTGCTCTGCCTTACCAAGCAACACTGTTCTTGCTAGTGGAGCGTGGTATCTCTTATGAACACCTGCTAGTTCAACGATTGTAGCTTCGCCCTTAACAAACTTCTCTTGTGTTGCAGTTAAATGAGACGCAGATGTACCTGCACCAGTGGGTAGTAAGGTGGCGATACTTGAATACTCACCACCAATTTCAGGTGTACCATAAAACATTGCTTTTTGAATTTCTCCTACTGCATCACATTGCCTAATTCCTGGATTTATTATGTCAATTGCAGTTTGCATAGCCTGATCGGTAATCAATGCAGCTTTTTTCATTAGTTCAATTTCATTATCTGATTTTATAAATCTCACCCAATTCACAAGCCTTTCAGAATCTTTAAGTGATGCATCAGGCAATCCATCAATAAGTTTCTGATAACAATAAGCTGTAAAATAATGACTATCCATTTCAAGACCAATTGATTGATTGTCCCATTTTTTATTTTTAATGATCTCGATAAGATAATCATAAGGATGATTGGGCCATGTATGGATATATTTTTCTGCATATACAATAATGTTTTCTTGA
Organism: Pelagibacteraceae bacterium AG-333-C14; assembly: GCA_003282485.1. GTDB lineage: Bacteria > Pseudomonadota > Alphaproteobacteria > Pelagibacterales > AG-422-B15 > CACNXQ01. The sequence continues at coordinate 83,306 of QBZD01000002.1, read as the reverse complement.
GACCAACAGCTCTGTAAAAATGCACCACCAGCGTCTTGATCTCTCACAAATAAAAATGGCTCATCTAAATCAATATGAACCAAAACACATTGCGCATAATAAAACGACCATGCATCATATCCTGTTAGATAATTCATATTTGCGGTATCTTGTGATATTAACAGATCTATTCCTTTTTCTTGCATCGACTTCTTAACTTTAGCAAGTCTGTCAATATATTCGCTTTTAGGAAAATTCATAAATCTAAGATAGTCTTTCAGAAACAAGTTTGGTCCAGAAAGAGGACCCAATCACAAGAAGTTTGTCATTAAAATCGTATGTAGAAGAATGTAATGACTGACCGTGTGTTCCCTCTGTTCCGTTGCCAATAAGTATGTAACAACCTGGTTTAACCATTAACATTTGAGCAAAATCCTCAGAAAATAATTTTGGATCACAGTTTCCATCAACATTAGTAGTTCCAACAAGATCTTCAGCGACCTTTGAAGCAAAAGCCGCTTGATCAGTTGTATTAATTGTCATGTTTGTTCGAGTATCGTATGTAAATTCGAATTTTATACCGTGCGCATTGGCAATGCCTTCAACAATATTTCGCATACTATCTTCAATAATTTTATTGGCCTCAGGCGATAGTGCTCGAGCATCTCCAGAGATTATAGAATGACCGGGTAAAATATTTTCATTTCCATCAGACTCAAATTTGGTAACAGATACAACACCATTCATTGCTGGGTTTAATTTTCTTGAAACTATTGATTGTAATGAAGTTATAATTTGTGTTCCTACTGTTATCGTATCAACTCCCATGTGCGGTAATGCAGAATGTCCGCCTTGACCCCAAAGCTTGATATTAAAAAGACTTTCACTTGCTGTTATTGTGCCTGAACGTGTAGCAAAAGAGCCGACTTCCATTCCTGGTAAATTATGAAATGCATAAACTTCATCTATCGAGAATTTTTCAAACAAACCGTCATCAATCATTGCTTGTGCACCTTGCGTTTTTTCTTCATCAGGTTGGAAAATAAAATAAACCGTGCCATTAAAATTTTTTGTTTCAGAAAGATATTTAGCAGCACCGAGAGCCATTGCTGTATGACCATCGTGACCACACGCATGCATTTTTCCTTCATGAGTGGATTTATATGCGCAGTCACTCTCTTCTTTTACTGGTAAAGCATCCATGTCAGCACGTATACCTATACTCTTATTACTATTGCCATTTTTAAGGACTGCAACAATGCCTTTTTTTCCAATTCCCTCAAAAACTTCTAATCCAAAGCTTTTTAGAATCTCTGCAACTTTTGCTGAAGTGATATCTAAATCAAAATTTAGTTCTGGGTGGGCATGAAAGTCATGCCTCCAAGCAATCATTTCTTTTTCAAAAATTTCTGTAACTACATTCATCTTTTAATATTTATAATTTCTTTCTAAGCCAATTATGAAACCTTTTTATTTCATACTCTTCAGGCATTAAGGTTCCATTTTTACGTATAGGATTATGTATGCCTTTTTGATTAAGTTCACAAGCTTCTGCGTCCTGTTTCATTACGAGCACTGCAAAATCAACAACATTTTTCATTGAATATTTTTTATCTTTAAGTGTTTCTTTTCGAAAAACCCACTCTGCCGTTACTTCTGTGAGTTCATTCGATAAAGGAAGGATACGAACCATTCTGATATGGTCAGTAAAAATTGCTAAAAACATAGATGGCCAGCTTGTCATATAAATATATCCAGGGAAGTCTGTCTGCTTTTCTAAGTATTCTACACGATGCCCTTGCGCACTGCCATCCATTGACCACGTTTCAGTTCCTTTTTTCATACCTCCTTTATACTTTGGATCATCATGATTGATAAACCTTTTCCAGTTAGGGTCATCTTTAATGTCTACAAGTCTCCGACCATAAATAGGAACAAGATTAGATAGTTCTGGATGAAGATTCGGACAATGTAGACACTCACTATAATTTTCCCAAAAAATTTTCCAATTGCATTTTATTTGCTTTTTCCATGTGTGACCTATTTGATAATTACTCACATTTAATTGTGAAAAAGCATCACTATAATCCGGAAAAACCTTTTTAGAATTCCATTTAGCATTATTGTCAAAGTTAATAAAAATTAGGCCATTCCAAATTTTAAATTTTACTTTTATTAAGCAATTTTTATCTTTTTTAAAATTTTTTGGATCAATAATTGAGGAAGTTTTAACAAGATTTCCATTACTTGCGTTATAAGACCATTGGTGATAGGGACAAATTAATAAATTGGATTTTAGCTTACCTTTTTTTTCTTTTTTTAAAATAGATCCTCGATGACTACAGGAATTATAATAAGCATTTATATTTCCCTCTTTGTCGCGCACAAGAAGAATATTAAATTTACTTATTTCAACAGTATGAAAAGATAAGGGTTGAGATAAAGCATCTTCATGACAAATGTATAGCCATTCCTTTGATAAAACTTTCTTTATTTCTCTATCAAATTGATTTTGATTGAAATACCAATTTAATGGTAAAGATTTTTCAGTTTTTTTTAAAATATATCCCTCACTCATACTTGTAAAAATTTTATACCCTTATATTGTCTATGACTAGAAATTATGAGAAAAATTCATTGGATAATCGTATTTAGTACCCTTGGTTTTTTAGTTTTAATTGGATCTTTATATTTATATAACTTATACAACGTACCTGTCCTATCAAATGAAGAAATTATAAAACTCTCTGAGGAAGCAAAAGAACAAAGAGAAAATATTACTAGGCAAACTGTTTTTGAGCCGTTTGAGTTTAAAAAACCCAACAAAAATAAGAATGTATATTTTGGCGATCTACATGTTCATTCAAGCTTGTCGTTTGATTCCTATATTTTTGGTAATCGCTATGGCCTAGACGATACATATAAGTTTGCCAAGGGAGAGCCTATGTTGAATATGTTTGGTGAACAAATGCAAATTTCAAGACCTCTAGACTTTGCTGCCGTAACTGATCATGCAGAAACTTTTGGACTACAGGAAAGCTGTGCTGATCCAGAGATTACAGAGGAGTCAAAAATTACTTGCTCAAGATTGGAGTCCCCTAGTTATAGATTTTTTTTTGATCTTCGCGAGACATCTGTTGCTAGGCCACCAGTAAGCATCATGTCAGCAGCTATTGGCGATAAAGAAAAGGAAGAACGATTTATAAAATCTACATGGAACAAAATTATAAAAGCTGCAGATAATCATAATGAACCTGGAAAATTTACAACATTTGTTGCTTATGAATATTCGCCCACTTTGCCTGATGGCGGTTATAACCATAGAAATGTTATATTTAAGAATAATACAGTTCCTGAAAAAGCTTTTTCACTTTTTGATGCTCACACAGCTATTGATTTATGGAAAAAGTTATTAGAAAATTGCAATTATCCATGTGAGTTTATGACGATACCACATAATGGTAATCGCTCATGGGGATATGCGTTTGCGAATCACACCATCGATAATGAACAATATACACTTGAAGATTGGAAATTGCGTAATGACAATGAGCCTTTAGTTGAAATATTTCAAGATAAAGGAAGCTCTGAGTGCAGTACATTTTTTGGAAGCACAGACGAAGAGTGTGACATTGAACAATTCTATCCAAAGTGTGAAAATGATGATGACACATTATGCATTCAAAAAACATCAATGGCGCGCGATGGTTTAAAAAAAGGACTATCACTTCAGAATGAATTTGGATTTAATCCTCTCGATTTTGGCATGATAGGTAGTTCCGACTCTCATAATTCTAATCCAGGAGATACAGAAGAATGGGATTACAGGGGTAGAACCAGCTTCGTCGGACCATCTAAGAGAAGAGTTAAAGAAGGCTTTTTAATGACTCAACTTGTAAATAATCCGGGTGGTCTTGCGGCAGTTTGGGCTGAAGAAAATAATAGAAATACTTTATTTGAAGCTATGCAAAAAAAAGAGGTTTATGCTACTAGCGGTACAAGAATCAAATTGAGATTTTTTCTCAACTTTGAAAGTACAGAAGAAATCTATAAGTCTATAGATCCAATAGCAGAGTCATACAAAAACGGCTATACTATGGGCAGTACTGTTATTAATAGCTCCATGCAAATACCCAAGTTTTATATCACTGCTGAGCGAGATTCATTAAGCGCACCATTAGACAAAATTCAAATAGTAAAAGGCTGGACTGAAAATGGAAAAGAAAAAGAAGTTGTTTACGATGTAATTTGTAGCGATGAAAGAGCAATTAATAATAGAAAAAATAGATGCAAACCAACGAAAGCAAGGGTGGATTTTGACAATTGTTCATTTGACGAAAATTATGGAGCCGATCGATTAGAAATTCTATGGACTGATGAGAAATATTCCTTTGAGCAAAATGCTTTTTACTATGTTAGAGCAATTGAAAACCCTACATGTCGTTGGTCAACCTATGATAGTATTAGAATAAATGAAAAACCCTCTAAAAACTATCCAAAGATTATGCGTGAGATGGCGTGGTCGTCACCAATCTGGATAAGAAATAATTAAAGATATGTTTCCACAAGATCTTAAAGAAAAATATAAAGATTGGCAAAATGATACATATTTAAAAAAGAAAAAACTTTTTGAGAGTCTTGCCAAAGAAGGACAGAGTCCAAAATATATTATTATTTCTTGCGTCGATTCAAGAGTAGATCCAAATTCAATATTTAAATCTGAACCAGGCGAGATGCTTGTTCATAGAAATATAGCAAATATTATTCCGCCCTATGATTATATAACGGAACATAGCGGAACAATTGCAGCTATTGAGTTTGGTGTTACGGTCTTGAATATTAAAAATATAATTGTCATGGGTCATTCAAGCTGTGGTGGCATTAAAAATGGCTACAGTATGTGTAAAGAAAATTCCTTTGATGCCAGCTCATCAATTTCGAACTGGTTAAATCTTCTTAAGCCCTCCTTTAACAAGATTGCTAACTTGAACGAAAATGAGTCAATAAAAGATTTAGAGAAGGTAAGCATTAAAACATCTATAGAAAATCTAGAGAGCTATCCATTTATTCGTGAAAGATTAGATCGTAAAGAAATCAATATTTATGGCTCGTGGATAGATATTGGAGCAGGCAAAATTCATGCACTTGATTTTGAGTCAAGTATCTTTGAGCAAATTTAGTTTAAATAATTTATTTAAAAGAATAAAAGACTTCTTTATTTTTGATGATATAAGGTAGCGATGCAAAATATCGTTTCTATAAAAAAACTATCAAAAATATATGATAATAATTTTCAAGCACTCAATAACATCACTCTAGATATAAAGAAAAATGAAATAATTGCTTTATTGGGTCCTAATGGCGCTGGAAAAACAACAATGATTAGTATTATCTGTGGAATTGTTATTCCAACATCTGGCTCAGTAACCGTTGATAATTTTGACATTATAAAAGACTATAGACGTACTAGGTCACGCATTGGATTAGTTCCACAAGAATTGTCATTAGAACAATTTGAATATGTTTTTAATAATGTTTCTTACACACGTGGTTTATATGGAAAAGCTCCTAATCCATCTTTAATTGAAAAAATTTTAAAAGATTTAAGCTTGTGGGATAAAAGAAACTCTAGGATTAATGAATTATCTGGTGGAATGAAAAGAAGAGTATTAATAGCAAAAGCTCTTTCACATGAACCTTCTGTATTATTTCTTGATGAGCCCAGTGCTGGCGTAGATGTCGAATTAAGACAAGAAATGTGGCAAGTAATTAAGGATCTTAGAAACAGCGGTGTCACAATTATTCTTACAACCCATTACATTGAAGAAGCAGAGGCAATCGCTGACCGAGTTGCTGTAATTAACAAAGGGGAACTACTGGTAGTTGATAACACATCCGACTTAGTACGGAGCATGGGTCAGAAAACACTCCTTATTGAATTACAAGAAGCTGTTCAAGCACTTCCCACTAAATTAGGAAGTTACAATCTAACAGTTTTAAACAATGGATTATCAATCAGCTACAATTATGACTCGTCAAGTAAGCAAACTGGAATTACATCACTATTACAAGATATGAAAGAAGCTGGATTGAAGTTAAAAGACTTAAAAACTGAACAAAGCTCTTTAGAAAATATTTTTGTCGAGCTGGTAAGGGAAAATTAATGAATTTTTATGCAATAAGAGCAATTTATTTCCATGAGATGGATAGGATGCGAAGAACAATAGGTCAAAGTATACTTTCACCTGTTATTTCAACTTCTTTATATTTTATTGTATTTGGATCTGTAATAGGAAGCATGATACCTGAACTTGATGGTGTAAGTTATGGATCATTTATAGTGCCCGGCTTACTAATGCTTACTCTTTTAACTCAAAGTATTTCAAACTCAGCATTTGGAATATTTTTCCCAAAGTTTACAGGTTCTATTTATGAGGTGTTAGCTGCACCAGTATCATCTCTAGAAATCATAATTGGATTTGTTGGGGCCAGTGCAAGTAAGTCTCTAATTGTTGGTATAATAATATTATTTACTGCTAGTTTTTTTGTTGAACTACAAATTCAATATCCCTTGTTAATGCTTTTTCTCCTAATATTAACTTGTCTTACATTTAGTTTGTTTGGTTTTTTAATCGGTTTACTTAGCAATAACTTTGAGCAACTACAAGTTGTTCCTCTAATAATTATTACTCCATTAGTTTTTTTAGGGGGTAGTTTATATACGATCGAAATGTTGCCTGAGTTTTGGCAAAAAGTTTCATACTTTAACCCTGTGGTGTACCTTATAAATGGTATGCGATGGTCATTTTATGGCGCTTCAGATATTAATATTTTTATAAGTGTTGTTTCGCTTGTTGGCTTTTTGGTGGCTTGTATTGTTGGTGTAGCTATTGTGATATCAAAAGGGTACGGTATAAAAAACTAAGTAGTTAAGATTTTGATTTTCGGTCTCTTTTACGATCAATCGCTGAGAGATAACGTTTTCTTAATCTTAAATTTTTTGGAGTGACCTCTAATAGCTCATCTTCATTGATATAAGCCATCATTTCTTCAAGTGACATTCTCCTTGGTGGAGTTAATTTAACTGCCTCGTCTGTTCCAGAAGCCCTTACGTTAGTAAGCTGCTTACCTTTTAAAACATTTATTTCAAGGTCATTATCACGACTGTGCTCACCAACTACCATGCCACCATAAACTTTTGACTGGTGACCAATAAACATAGTTCCACGATCTTGAAGGTTGAAAATTGCATATGCTGCAGCACTTCCAGTATCGGTTGATATTAATGCACCATATTTACGTCCAATAATACTCCCTTTATAATCATCATACTTGTTGAAGAGTCTGTTTAGCACTCCTGTTCCTTTTGTATCTGTCAAAAATTTATTTTGATATCCAATTAAACCACGTGATGGCGCTAAAAAGGTAAGTCTAGTTTTACCTGCCCCGGATGATCGCATATCTTGCATTTCAGCTTTTCTCTGATTCATTCCATCAACTACTGTGCTTGTATATTCGTCATCGACGTCAATGATGACTTCTTCAATAGGCTCAGTTCTTGCACCATTTTCACTAACTTTGTAGAGAACACGTGGTCGTGATACTGATAGTTCAAAACCTTCTCTTCTCATTTGTTCTATTAAGACACCAATTTGTAGCTCACCTCGCCCACCTATTTCAAAAGCATCTTTTTGATCATTCTCTTCAAAAGTAATTGCAACGTTAGTTTCAGCTTCGGCAAGTAATCTCTCACGAATTAAAGTTGAAGTTACTCTATTCCCATCAGTACCAGCAAATGGGGAGTCATTGACTGTAATTGTTACTGACATTGTGGGAGGATCAATTGGTGTGGAAATAAGCGGCTCTGAAACTTCAGGGTTACATATTGTATCTGCTACTGATGTCACGGCTAAACCAGCGATACAAATTATATCTCCAGCTGTTACCTGATCAACTGGCACCCTATCCGCCCCTCTAAAAGTAAACAATTTAGTTAATCTACCAGTTTCAATTTGAGAGCCGCTTAGATTAATAGACTTTACTTGATCATTTACTTTTGCTGACCCATTAATTACTCGTCCTATAAGGCATCGACCTAAATAAGGATCTGCATCAAGTAAAGTTGCTAACATTGCAAAAGGTTTTGATAAGTCTACAGTTGGTTCTTCAACATGCTTTAATATAAGATCTAGTAATGGATGTAAATTTTCGCGAGGATCTTGTAAATTTTCAACACACCAGCCTTCCCTTCCCGCCGCATACAAAATTGGAAAATCTAATTGTTCTTCACTTGCGTCTAAAGCAACAAATAAATCAAAAACCTCATTTACAACCTCTTCAGATCTAGCATCATGCCTATCAACTTTATTAATCACAACAATTGGTCTTAAATCCTGGGCAAGGGCTTTACCTAAAACAAACTTTGTTTGTGGCATTGGTCCTTCCGCGGCATCCGCCAAAATTATTACTCCATCAGCCATTCCAAGAACTCGTTCCACTTCACCTCCAAAATCAGCATGCCCAGGAGTGTCAATAATGTTAATACGGACATCCTTCCAAACAATAGAAGTTGGTTTGGCTAAAATAGTAATCCCTCTTTCCTTTTCGAGATCACCAGAATCCATTAAACGTTCATCTATGTTCTGGTTTTCACGAAACATCCCTGTTTGTTTCATTAAAGAGTCGATTAATGTTGTTTTGCCGTGATCGACATGAGCAATGATTGCAATGTTCCTTAATTTTGATGTCATTAATAAAATGATTATTATTGTTGATTGTCTTCTAATTGCTTTATCATATAAAAACAAGATTTATAGTTTATCAAAATGAAGCACTTTCTCATATTATATTTCTGCATGATTACATTTGTAGAAGCTGAGATTGCCTTACGTCTTTACAATGATCAATACTGCTATGATGGGGACACTTGCTATGTCACCGTTGATGGAAAAAAAACCAAAATCAGATTATTAGAATTAGATACTCTTGAAATATCAAAGCCTAAATGCGAGATAGAGCGTGAATTAGGATTGAAAGCACGTGACTACCTCAATGATCTCATCGCTAAGGCATCAACGATTGAGTTCAAGACTGATTATGTTGAAGACTATTATGGCAGAATTCTATCATATTTGATCATCGATGGTGAAGACGTATCGACTAAGATTGTAAATAATAAATTAGGCGTAGTTTATGATCGTTACAATAAAAAGGACTGGTGTTCTTGAAATTTATAAACTTTTAGCCCATAGCACTTACAAATTTATAACCTAATTAATCTTAGGACATTATAATTTTATTATAGTAGAATTTTGATGGGGAAAAAATGGACATACACGAATACCAAGCAAAAAAAATTTTATCTGATTTTGGGATTGGAATCCCAAGGGGAGGCATTGCTTACAGCCCAGAAAATGCTGAATATAAAGCAAAGGAAATTGGTGGTTCGCGTTGGGTTGTAAAAGCACAAGTTCACTCTGGCGCAAGAGGTAAAGCTGGCGGAATAATCGTTTGCAACGATGCTCTAGAAGTTGCACGTGCTGCGGATAAGCTGCTTGGAAAAAAACTTATTACGAATCAAACAGGTCCTTCAGGAAAAATTATCAATAGAGTTTATATAGAAGAAGCCTCCGATATAGAAAGAGAGCTTTATTTGGGTCTTGTTTTTGATAGAGGCTCTGAATGTATTATGGTCGTTGCATCAACTGAAGGTGGAATGAGTGTTGAAGAAATATCAAATAAAAAACCAGAAACCATAATAAGGTCAAAAATAGAAGCCGCGGTTGGCATACAGGAATTTCAAGCAAGGGAAATTGCATTTAACCTTGGTATTGAAACAGGTCTTATCTCAAGAACCGCTGAGGTCATTGAGGGTTGTTATAGAGCATTTAGTGAACTAGATGCAACTATGGTAGAAGTTAACCCTTTGGTCATTACAAAAGATAAGCATGTTTTAGCTCTAGATTGTAAAATGAGTTTTGATAATAATGCATTATTTAGAAGAAATGATGTTGCAGAATTAAGAGATAAATCTCAAGAAAATCCAAGTGAAGTATATGCAAGTGATAGAGGTCTAAATTACGTTGGACTTGAGGGAAACATTGGAAATATTATAAACGGCGCTGGATTGGCAATGGCGTCAATGGATATGATTAAATCCGCTGGAGGAGAGCCAGCAAACTTCCTTGATATTGGAGGGGGGGCAACGCCAGAAAAAATTGTAAAAGCTTTCAAGCTTGTTTCATCAGATGAAAAAGTAAAAGTTATTTTAGTAAATATATTTGCTGGTATTAATAGATGCGATTGGGTTGCTGAGGGAATAGTTCAAGCACTTCAAACAATTAAAATAGACATGCCGCTTGTGATTAGGTTAGCTGGCACAAATGTTGAAAAGGGAAATAAGATTTTGAAAGAAAGTGGAATTGATTTCATTGAAGCTCATTCACTAAAAGAAGCTGCTACAAAGGCTGTCGAGGCGTTAAAAAAGATTGAAGTAAAATAATGTCTATATTGATTGATGAACATACTAAAATAATTGTCCAGGGCTTCACTGGTAAAATAGGAAGTTTTCATGCACAAGAAATGATTGACTACGGATCTAACGTCGTTGGAGGTGTTACTCCTGGCAAAGGAGGATCAACACATCTTGGCCTTCCTGTTTTCAATACTGTTAAAGATGCTGTCAAGCAAACAGATGCTGAAGCAAGTATCTTATTTGTTCCCCCAAGTTACGCTGCGGACTCTGCTATGGAAGCTGCTGACGCAGGTATCAAAGTATGCGTCGCGATAACTGATGGAATACCTTCCCACGACATGATTAAAGTAAAGAGGTATATGCGAAGATATGCAAAATCTGAAAAAATGACAATGATTGGACCCAACTGCGCTGGTATAATTAGCCCTGGAAAATCAATGCTAGGTATAATGCCAGGACATATTTACAAAAAAGGAAATGTTGGCATTGTTGGTCGATCAGGAACACTGGGATATGAAGCTGCATCACAAATGAAAGAGTTAGATATTGGTGTTTCAACTAGTGTAGGAATCGGCGGAGATCCAATTAATGGAAGTTCGTTTAGAGATGTACTAGCTCGGTTTGAAGAAGATCCAGACACAGATATTATATTAATGATTGGAGAAATTGGAGGACCTCAAGAAGTAGATGCTGGCAAATTTGCTAAAGAAAATATGAAAAAACCAGTAGTTGCATATATTGCAGGGTTAACTGCACCAAAAGGGAGAGTAATGGGTCATGCCGGCGCTATTGTTTCAGCGTATGGGGAGAGCGCAGTTGAGAAAGTCGAACTTTTAAAAGAGTCCGGTGTTACTATATCAAATAACCCATCAGTAATTGGGGATACTATAAAGTCTGTTTTAGAAGGACAGCCTTAATTAGATATTATACTTAGTCATTATTGATTGAGAGCATCATCTTTCTTTGCACTAAATTAATTTATACAATACACTGGAATGAAATTATATGGCTACAATTGATCTATCATTAAAAGAAATTTACGATCTTGCCAGAGAAGTTCTTGAAAATAATGGCTGCGATGAAACAAGCTCTAATGCTGTAGCTAATACTGTTTGTACTGCAGAAAGAGATGGATCTGCATCTCATGGATTATTTAGAATGCCTGGTTATGTTAAATCTTTAAAAAGCAAAAAAGTAAAAGGAAATGCTAATCCAACTATACATAACTTAACTCAAAATGCTATTCGAGTGGATGGTGATTATGGTTTTGCTCCTGTTGCTATAAATGTTGGTATTCCAGCTTTAATTGAGATTACAAAAAAACATGGAATTGGTGTTTTAACAATTACTAATACACATCACTTTGCAGCTCTGTGGCCAGAAACAGAAGCTTTAGCTGAAGAAGATCTTGTTGGAATTGCATGCACAGCATATAAACCAAGTGTTGCACCCGCTGGGGCAAAAAAACCTTTATTTGGAACAAATCCAATCTCATTTGCTTGGCCAAGACCTGGAAAAACTCCTGTCGTTTATGATATGGCAACGGCATCTATGGCCATGGGTGAAGTTCAGGTTGCAATGAGAGATGGACATAAAGTGCCAATGGGAACTGGATTGAATAAAGAAGGAGAGTTGACAAGTAGCCCTGCTGAAATTGTTGACGGTGGAATGCTTCTTCCTTTTGGTGGATATAAAGGGTCAGCCATTTCCATGATGATTGAATTGCTTGCTGCTGGAATGGTTGGAGATCTGTTTAGCTTTGAAGCTAAAGTTGAAGATAATAATGACGGAGGACCAGCAAGAGGTGGGGAGTTTATTATGGCCATGTCTCCTGAACTGATAGCTGGAAAAAATTGGGCCGATCATTCTGAAGAATTCTTCAAGCAAATGCTCTCATTAGAAGGTGTTCGCCTGCCAGGTCAAAGACGACACAAAAATCGAGAGTCCCAAGAACCACGGCCAATCAATAAAGAACTTGTCGATAAAATAAGAGAGCTTAAATAGTTTTAAAACCAAACTCTAGAGAAGCATCGGTTATAGCATGATAAAATGAACCAGCAAAACTTCTCGAAGCCATAATATTAAGCGTTATGGGATCGTCGTTAATCATATCTAAAGAAATTGTAATGCCATGATAAACAGAATTTGCACAATTATTTTTAACAAAATTATTTACATTAAGTGGGGATCCTTTCTTAATCACATTTAGAGCATCATTTCCTTTAACTTCTATAATTGCTCTAGAGTGCGAAAGATCAGTAATTGCAAAATCACTACCTGGGCATTTTTTTTCTATTTCATGTGAAATATTTTTATTTTCAGAAATAATTATCCAAATATTTGGTGCCTGCCATTGAATTCTTAAGCTATTATTGCCTGAGGATGACCCTCCTTTAGTTGGAAACTTATGTCCTTCCAAAAACAAATTACTTAAATCCATATTACTCATTTTGTATTTAAAGAGCTGGAAAATTTTTATATTTGAAATTTCTCTAATGGAAAGTAAATCAGTTTCAAGTTTGGCTTCGTAGTTGCCGTATAGTCCTATTTTGTGTGTATTAGCTAATGGTGATATTTTATTCATGAGCGCACTCTCTTTCCCTCTGGATCGACATAATGCTGAGATATAATTACTACAGGAATTACAATATTTTTTAGAGGCGATACTGCAAAGAGCTTTTCACCTTTCCTATTTTTACCGTCTTTAATGATTGCTAATGAAAAAGGATTATCATACTCGACACTCCAACAAGAGGCGGACACATGACCCAGTTTTGGATTCGGGAAACTTGCCTTAGCATTTTCTACCAAATAAGAACCTTCAGGAATTGATGTTTTTTTATCAAGCGGAACAACTCCAACTATTTTTTCCCTATCTTTTTCTGCAAATGCTTTTCTGGTTAAAGATCTTTTACCAATAAAATCTTTTTTTTGACTTAACATTCCCTCAAGAGAAAGATCGTATGCAATTGTTCGTCCATCTATCTCAGAGCCTGCCACATGACCCATCTCAATTCTTAATGTTGATAGTGCTTCAGTGCCATATGGCTGTATACCAAGATCTTCACCTAATACCATAATTTCATTCCACATCTCCTCTCCGTAATCAGACATTACATTGACTTCAAAAGCCAATTCTCCAGAAAATGAAATTCGGAAAACACGAGCAGTAATATTTTTAAACTTAAATTCTTTAAAGCCCATAAACGGTAAGCCTTCATTACTTACATCATCATGAGGAAATAATTTCTTTAGTAATGCTCTGGAATTGGGTCCTGCAATTGCCATTCCAGCCCATTGTTCAGTAGTTGAAACAACATTAACGTCTAATTCCGGCCAGACAACTTGAAGATAATATTCAAGATGTGAGAGAACATTTGTGGCTTGCGCAGTAGTGGTTGTCATGTGAAAATGATTTTCAGATATTCGCGTTGTAGTTCCATCATCAAAAACCATACCATCCTCTCTCAACATCACTCCGTATCGTGCTTTGCCAATTGGTAACTTTAGAAAAGCATTGGTATAAACACGATTAAGAAATTCGGCAGAATTTTTTCCCTTGATGTCTATTTTCCCAAGAGATGAAACATCACAAATACCAACATTCTGTCTAACATTTAGAGCTTCTCTTTTTGATGCTTCATCAAGAGTTTCTTCTCCTCTATTATAATACCTGGGTCGTAACCAAAGCCCAGCATCGACAAATACAGCATTATTCTTTTCATGCCATTCATGCATTGGAGATTTTCTAGTTGCCTGATAATTTTTTCCAACCTCACGACCAATAAGAGTTCCAATCGTTACTGAAGTATAAGGGGGTCGAAACGTGGTATGTCCAACTTCTGGAACAATTTTCTTCTCTAAGTCTGAAACTAGTTGCAAGCCATTGAGATTACTAGTTTTACCTTGATCAGTAGCCATCCCAAGAGTGGTATAGCGTTTCACATGTTCAATTGATCTAAAACCTTCGCGAACAGCTAATTGAATATCTGAAACAGCCACATCATTTTGAAAATCAACAAATCTTTTGTAGTTTTTATTATTTGGAAGTGGCATACACCAGAATTTGTCATGCAACCTGAAATCCTTTTCATCTGATATTGGCACTGACAGCTCTTTGCTGTTTTTTGTAATTTCATCAGAAATTTGAAATCCCTTTTTAAAGCCATCAGCTAAACTTTCCTTTAATGTAAACGAGCCATTGGCTGAACCAATAACAGTCTCTTTCTGTCTAGATTGGTGGGGCAAGAATGTATCTGTTTCAACTTCATACTTGAGTTTATTGCCTGATTGAGACGCAAGGTGAACTGTAGGCGTCCAGTTTCCAGAAACAAAAATAGAGTCACAGGGTAACGTTTGTAAATTTTTATATCCATCTTTTGTGTTATTTAATTCACCAATAGTTGCAGAATTTACTTTTTTATAACCTGACGTATTTGCAATGCCATGGTTAAATTTTATTTCTATTCCAAGATTTTTAGCTTCTTGCACAACCCCAGCATTGGATGATTTTCTTGTATCTAAAATAGTTGTATTTATTCCCTTAGCTTTAAATTCTATAGCTGTTTCATAGGCTGTATCGTTATTTGTAAAAACAATTGGATTTTTTCCAGGTAGAACTCCGTACACTTTTAGATATTCTCGAGCAGAATTCGCCAGCATAATACCAGGTCTGTCATTGTTAGCAAAAATTAGAGGTCGTTCAATAGAACCTGTAGATATAATCACATGTTTAGCTCGGATATACCAAAGTCTCTGACGAGGTGTATAAGGTGCAGGATTTTTAAGATGATCTTTACATCTTTCAAACATGACGAGCATATTATGATCATAATAACCAAAAACTTGAGAACGTTTTCTTACTGTTACATTTGGCATTGACTCTAATTCAGCAATAGAGTCTTCAACCCACTCATCTCCATTTTTATTGCCAATAGTTACATTGTCGGTGAGTAAAGATCCACCAAATCTTGATTTATCTTCAGCAAGAATAACTCGTGCTCCATTTTTTGCAGCTGATAAAGCGCTTGCGATACCAGAAGGTCCTGAACCAACAACAAGAATATCACAATGCTCGTACTGATGTTCGTATCGATCAGGGTCAGGGTCTAGAGGTGCCTTTCCCATTCCTGCAGCTTTTCTTATGAAGGGCTCGTAGACATAGTACCAAAAACTTTTTGGCCACATAAATGTTTTATAGTAAAATCCTGCAGGAAAAAAACGGCTAAAAAAATTATTGATTCCACCAATATCAAAGCCAACTGATGGCCAACAATTTTGACTCTCTATTCTTAGGCCTTCAACTAATTCAACCTCAGTAACATTGACATTAGGCTCTGTAATGTTGTCTTTATATAGTTGAACCTTTCCATTTGCATCTTCAACGCCTGCTGCAAAAATACCTCTTGGTCTATGATATTTAAAGCTTCTTCCAATCAGGTGAATGCCGTTTGCAAGTAGAGCTGACGCTAGAGTGTCCCCTCTATGCCCATAATATTTTTTTCCATTAAAAATAAAGCTTATTTCTTTGCTTCTATCAATAAAACCGCCTGATGATGTTCTAAATTCTTGATGCACTTTAAGGGTTTTCTTTCATTTCCATTGTTTGGATAATTTCATGTGTAGCTGTGTTCCTAAAAACTTTAAACCATTGGCGGCAGCCCGATACATGATGCCATAATTCTAAATGGTTACCTCTTGGATTTTTACGATAATAAACAAACTCATCCCATTCTTGATCAGAGATCATACTGTTAAGTTCTGGCCTTTTAACTGTAGCATCTCCACCATAAGCAAATTCATTTTGAGATCTATTTCCACAATATGGACATTTAATTTCTAACATTTTTTAACTAATCCAGGTTTTTGTACCTAGTCCTTTTTCATCAATTAAGTGCCCTGTGTGATATCGATTTAATTTGAATGGAATATTTAATTCGTGAGGTTCATTACATGCCATTGTGTGGGCAAACGTTAACCCTGAAACGGGAGTTGCTTTAAAGCCACCATAACACCAACCGCAGTTCAAGTATACTCCTTCAATATGAGTTTTATCAATGATAGGAGACCCGTCCATGGACATGTCCATAATCCCACCCCATGTTCTTAAAATTTTTAATCGGCTTAAATTTGGGAAAAGTGCAACACCTTCAGTTAGCACATGTTGAATAGTTGGCAAATTTCCTCTTTGAGCATAACTATTATAACCATCTAAATCTCCTCCCATAACCATTTCACCTTTATCAGACTGGCTGCAATAAAAGTGTCCTGCGCCGAAAGTCACTACTCCATCAAGCAAAGGTTTTACAGGTTCTGAAACACAAGCTTGAAGTACGTGCGCTTCAATGGGAAGAGTCATATTTAATTTCTCAGCTAAAATTGAAGTGCTTCCAGCTACACACAGCCCAACTTTGTGTGTTTTGATATATCCCTTAGATGTTTGAACTCCACTAACTTTGCCATTATCGACATCAAAGCCAGTAACCTCACAATGTTGAATAATGTCCACTCCCATGTCATCGGCCGCCCTAGCGTATCCCCATGCGACAGCATCGTGTCTGGCTGTTCCACCAATTGGTTGGAGCAGTCCCCCAAAAATAGGAAAGCGAGCATTTTCAGTAAAATCCGCAAATGGAATTTTCTTTCTTACTTCTTCCCGACCCAATAGAGATGCATCGATACCATTCAACTTCATTGAGTTACCTCTCCTAGCGTATGCACTTAGCTGAGCGTCTGAATGAGCAAGATTTAAGATTCCCCTTGGTGAATACATGACGTTGTAATTCAATTCCTGACTTAAGTCTCTCCACATCTGCATACCTTTTTCATAAAACAAATTATTTGCATCGTGCATGTAATTTGATCTTAAAATTGTTGTATTTCTTCCAACGTTTCCTCCACCAATCCAACCTTTTTCAAGGATAGCAATATTTCTAAGATTGTAATATTTTGCCAAATAATAAGCCGTCGCTAAACCATGACCACCTCCACCAATAATAACGGCTTCATATTCTTTCTTGGGCTCAGGATCTCTCCATGCCACATCCCAATCCTCATGATGATTAAGAGCATTCTTAAAAAGACTAAATACTGAATATTTTTTCAAATTATCTCCCGCTTAAATATTGTTTATTATACATGAAAATATACTCACTTAACCTATCAAATAGCAATTACCATAGCATATTTTGTGAAAACAATTGTCCCCGATTAAAAAGTAGATTGGCCTCATGGTATTCTCCAAAAATTTACAAAATCTACTTTATAAGTTATTGATATGAAGCGTAAAAACTCTGCCCCATTCGCTTAATAGTAAAGCAGGCCATTGGTAATGGTCAGCCACCGGAGCGTAACCGGTATGGGGCACCACAAGATTGAAGAAAAAAATATCAGTAATATATTAGACAATGATGAGACCTCCACAACCAAAAAAGATTCCTAAAATTCATATTGCCCATGGCGAAGAACGTGTTGATAATTATTACTGGCTCAGAGATGATACGCGTAAAGATCCAGAAATTATTTCTTATTTAGAGGAAGAAAATAATTACTTAGAAGATTGGTTTGAAAAAAATAATGATTGCCGTAAAGAAATTTATGATGAATTAGTTAGTTTCATACCACCAAAAGAGGTTTCAATAAAAATTAAATACGGAGATTATCTGTATTACTCTGAAATTAACTCAGAACAGCAATATAAAACATACTATCGAGAGCTCAATGGAAATAAAGAGTTAGTTATTGATGTAAATGCGCTGGCTGAGGGCTTAGATTATATAAATATTACATCAATAACGCCATCGCCAAATAATCTTTTAATTGCTTATGCAGAAGATCTATCGGGTCGAAGAGAATACAACATAAAAGTTAAAGATCTAACGACCAGCAAAATTATAGACAGTAAAGTTGAGAGGAGCTCTGGGAGCATTGTTTGGGACAAGAAGAATACTTCATTCTACTATGCTCAAAAAGATCCTGTTACTTTGATAGAAAATAAGGTTTTTAAACACAAAATTGGAACTGATCCAAAAGAAGATGTTCTTATCTATGAGGAAAATGATTCAGAGTTTCATCTTCATATTTATGAATCACGTACAAAAAAATATTTAAATATCTATACTAGTAAAACTGAGTCTTCAGAGACATGGTTACTTGATCTAGATGATGAAATCGGTCAACCGTTTTGTGTACTCAAACGTTCCGATAAGCATCTTTATTCCATTGAAGACACACCAGGGTGTTTCTACGTCAGCAGTAATGCAGAAAATAAAAAAAATTTCTCAATTTTAAAATTTACCATAGATCAAATTAATAGTTTTAATAGTTGGCAAACTGTTGTTGAGCATGATGATGCTATTTTAATTGAAGATTTTGTCACTTTTCCTCAATATCTTTATTTAGAGATAAGAGAAGACGGACTGCCCAAGATAGTAAAAATTAACAGAGAAACACTCGATAGGAATTATATTGAATTTACTGACCCTGCCTTTTCCTGCTATTTAGCAACCAATAATGAGTACCTTGATACTGAATTTTACTATGGGTATTCGAGTCCAAAGAAACCTAGTTCAATATTCAAAGAGGATATTGAGTCAGGTAGGATTGAGTTGGCATGGCAGCAGCCTGTAAACAATTACGATGAAAATCTATATGAGGTGGAAAGACTTAAAATTACTGCCCGTGATGATACAAAAGTTCCTGTATCACTAGTATATAAAAGAGGGACTAACTTATCTCAAGCTCCTATCCTTATTTATGGCTATGGTTCTTATGGCATTATAATTGATGCAGCTTTTAGAACGTCCATCTTACCCCTACTCAATCGGGGTTTCGTATTTGCTGTCGCCAATATCAGAGGTGGATCTGAGATGGGTCGGCAGTGGTACGATGATGGTAAAATCTTTAATAAAAAAAATACATTTTATGATTTTATTGATGCAACAAAATCACTAGTCAATCAAGGGTATGGCAATTCTAAAAATATATATGCAATGGGTGGAAGTGCTGGCGGTCTTTTAATGGGAGCAATCATTAATATGGAGCCAGAATTATATACAGGCATTATAGCAGCAGTTCCTTTTGTAGATGTAGTGACTACGATGTCAGATGAAACGATTCCCCTAACTACTTTTGAATATAAAGAATGGGGTAATCCAGCGAATGAGGATGAGTATAATTATATTAAAAGTTACTCCCCCTACGATAATATTAGACCGTCAAATTATCCTGCTGTCTTAGTGACATCCAGCCTTTATGACTCTCAAGTTCAGTATTACGAACCAGCCAAATATGTCCCAAAACTAAGAGAAAATAGTACCTCAGATAATCCAATATTAATGAAGATGAATTTAGTAGGTGGTCATGCCGGTAAGAGTGGACGATTAAATGCTTTAGAGGAAAGTTGTCTCGATAATGCTTTTTTACTCTGTTTAGAAAAATATAAAAATTAGATTATACTAGAACCCACTTTCCTGGATGAGTATTGAGGTAGTAGCATTAAATATATTTTGAAAAATATTATAATTCTCAGAATCTATTTTAACAGATCCAGCTGTCTGCCATTGCAAATCTTTTAGGTTTTCTAAGGAAGTGAAATTTAGTTGATAAACAGCATTTTCAGGTCTCTGAACCTGTTTCTTTCCAAGTATTTCTCTTGATGCAATTGTGCCTCCATAAGTTGAGGTCAGAGCCAAATACGGCAACTCTTCGGTTGAAGTTACATTTGATGATACTAATTCGACTTTGACTTTCGCAAATTCATTATTTTTTGCATGAAAGTAACCACTTGAAACTTTTTTTATTTTATCAAGATCCGTCTCGCTAACAAAAGCTTTCACTTGCACTTCTTCTGACTGAACAATTGAAAATAGCTTATCTTTTTTATTTACCCATTGATTAGCGGTTAGACTTATCAAATCTTTTATTATGCCATCTGATGGTGCATAAATTGATAAAGCTTTGTTTTCTTCTTTCAATGAATTCAGAATTTCAATCTCTTTTTGTAATTCGTTCTCAAGTATTAGTAGATTGCTAAGATCAAGTTCTGATCCCACTCTACGATCAAGTTTTTGCTGAATCATTTTCACGCGGTCAATTGCTTTTTCGACTTTATTAGAGATCAATGGGTTGGCCATAATAACAAGCAAGTCTCCTTCAGCTACGTATTGATCATGCGAAACAAAAACCTTTCTTATCTTTGAATCTTCAGAGGCAAAGATATCAAGAACAACACCTTCTTCAATAACAGCTGGCAAACTAAGGGATGTGCGCCATGGAACAAGCATAGCAAACATAAAAACTGCAAATAAGATCATTGACCTCATAGAAGATCTATTGAATTTCATAGATTTTCTAAGCTTCCACCATTGTATGACTTCTCTGACAATCGGCAATAAAATGAACCATACAATTTCTATTACAAATAAAATAATTCCTAATATTTTAAATGTTAAATAGTAAACCAATAATGCAATACCAATAAAAATGAAGAAACGATAAATCCACGTAGCCCATGCGTAAATTATAAAAGTCCACCTTCTGTTAGCTATCAACTGTTCAGGTGGTTGAAATTTAAAACCAAAAAGCCACTCTCTTATCTGCCATCGACCTAAAGCAAATGAGCGTGGTTGCAAATTTTCAGCTTTAAGAAAGTCTGATAGCACATAATAGCCATCAAACCTCATAAAAGGACTTATATTGATCAATAAAGATGAGATCCAGCTTGATGTAGCAATGAAAAATGCTGCACTTTTCATGATGCCCTCAGGAAATACGGCCCATGCAAATGTAGCAATTAAGGCTAGGTGCAGTTCAGTTAACATGCCTGCAAAATTTATTAGTAAACGCTTTCTGTGATCAGTGAGTTTCCAGGCATCGGATGTATCCGTATACAAGAATGGAAAGAAAACCAACATGGCTAAGCCAATTGATGAAACTTTACACTTATAGTATGTAGCTACATATGCATGACCCAACTCATGTAATGCTTTTACAAAAACAATTGTAATTCCAAATAAGATCAGACCATTAATGTTGTAGAAATATGAAAAGGTTGAAAGGAAATTCTCATAATTAGTTATTGTCAAAAATATTCCGATTAAACCTAGCCCATAAATAATACGTCTGATTGTTAATGAGCTCAAGAATAAGGCAATGGGTAAACTTCTTTGAAGCCAAGTACCAGGTCTTACTAACGGTATTTTGAAAAATAGATAATTGTGAATAAGTTTGAGCAACCAATGTTTATTGGTTTTGTTTTTTTGAACTACTAAAGATTTAATTTCTTCACTTGTTTTTTTGATCGTTAAATTATTTTGATCAAGAAAATTTATGAACTCACTTATTTCTTCTTTAGTTACTAATAATTTAGTTTCATTAATTTTTTTTATAAAATCTTCTAATTGAGATCCACTTGACCAATTATTTAAAAGATCAAAAGCATTTTTATTTATCGAAAAATATTTATTTCTTAAAGAGTCATATAGAAGCCATGATGAAGAGCCATCCTCTTTTTTGGGACCCTCGCTCAATTTTAAATCTTGTCTTAGATATGGAACGATCATTTAAAATCCTAAAAACTGTCTCGTGAGATTTATAGGAACACGGAATATGTAATAAAAAATACTTGTCTTTTCGCCATAAATCTTAGCGGTACCACGTAAACCAATCCTTGGAACCTCACCTTGACTGTCATGATAATTTGCAACGATCTTATAAGCTAAAATATTCTCAGATGTAAGTGCGGGTTTATATGAAGTACGCAATACCTTACCGTCTAAAGAATTGAGAGGGTCACTATCTAAAAAAACTTTTACTCTTGCTTCTTTTTTAATCAAAAGAGAGTCTTTAGTGGGTAAGAAGATTTGAAATTCAATTTGTTCAGGATCAGCTATGGTTAATATTTTTTCTCCAATGTTAACTGGCCTCCCTTGCCAATCAGTAAAGTCTTCAACAACAGCAATACCTTCTCTGTCTGCATAGATGATTGAGTATTTCAATTGTTCTTCAGCATATGCTGCTTCTTTTTTTCTCAATCCTACTTCTGTTGATAGCTCAACTAAACGAGCTTTGTCATCTGGATTTGTAAATGATGACTGCTTGATGCGTAAAAGCTCTGCTTCTGCCACTTCAAGCTCTTGAAGCGCAATTTCATACTGATTTTTAAAATTTAAATCATCCAATCTGACAAGTTCTGTCCCTGGCTTTACGTTTTCATTGGTCTTAATTAAAACTTCTTTTACCACGCCATTTACAGGTGAAGTCACAACGGTTGGATCTTTTGCAACTACTTCAACGGGCGCTAAAGCTGTCATACTAATTGGAAAAAACATTACTGCCGTTACAGAAGCAATCACTGCCCATTTAATCCATCCAGTAAATAAACGGTTGATATTTGAAATGATTGTATTTTTTGACCTAAAAGAGTTGAGTGCATGACTAAAAGTTTCTGAAATATGAAGTAAAAGATCTTTTTCAGAGTTGCTGATTACTTCTGATCTAACCATGACTAGATACCCAATATTTTTTTCAATCCGCGAACGTAGAGGAATAAATATTAATTGTTTAGGAAAATTATCAGGAGTAATAAGATTTAAGTCTTTTATTGAAGTATCGTTGAGATTAAATTCCGAAATATCCTCAAAGCTGACTAGATCTTTTTTATTTATTAATGTTTCAACAAAAGTAACCGTTGGTGCTGTTCTATCGATAATTGATAGGTCAGAAATAGTATGTACTTTTAATCGATTTATACTTGATCTGTTGAGAAGGAATAAAAAATTATAATCAACTATGCTTCGCAGTTCATTGGCACAAATAAAAGTAAGCTCAGTTTCAGTTTCTGCATTACGAAACTTTTTCTCAAGTGTTATTAGTCGCGCAATTTTTATAGAGGAATTATCATTCAAAATGTTGCCGTCCCACTCATTCCAGGAAGTAATGTTTCATAATTTTCATCAAATTTTGCAGTAGCGTCAATAGTTTGACTTACTGGATCAATATTCGCCCCCAAGGTATTCACTGTAGCACTATATTTTAAACCATTTTCATCAATTAAAATGGTCAATGGATGGCCCTCAGACAACCATGACAACCATTTACTTGAAATCATAAGTTTTGCTTCCAATATTCCAGAGCCAATAATTTGAATCATCGGTTGTTGCCTTTCAATGCTTTCATATTCATTTACAAACACTTTGGACATTGTTCCGTCATAGGGAGCACGTATAATGCAACGATCTGTATTAAGCTGAGCAATTTTCAACTCTGACTTAGCCCTATCTACTGCTATTTGTGACAATTGAACTTCATACTCACCAATGGACCTCATCGTTGCAAGTTCTTGATTGCTCTTCAAGGTTACGATGGCACTTTCTAACTCCGCTTGTACTACATCTTTTTGGGCTTCAAAAAAAGAACAGTCCAACTTAATTAATACATCTGATTTTTTAAAATTTGTACCTTCTGCAAATGGAATAGACTCAACTTTTGAGGCAAGTTCACTTGATATTGTTGCCTCTTCAGTTGCAGTTACCAAAACACGTGTTGAATATTCTTCAGCTAGTAAATTAAATGGAAAAAAGATACAGCAAGCAATAACTGCAAATGTTACAATGTTGTTCATATGGTTTTTCTTAGCTTACTAGAGATATAATCTTTTCGCCATAGCTATCCGCTCTCTTAGCGTGTAGCTTTAATTGCTCATCAAGTGGAATAAAAGAAATTTCGTCATCTGATGCTGAATTTTCATCATCTGTCTCAGCACCCGTTATTTCATTAAGATCAATCTCAACTTCAATAACTCTTTCTTTTCCGTCTTCATCTTCAGCAATAATCTTTAGTTCAAGAACCTGAAGACTATCTGTTAAGAATGAGGGAGCAGCTGATCCAGTTCGACCTTTAGATGGGTCGGCTGCTATTTTTCCTGTTTGAGGATCAATCGTAATCCAATCTGGAAGTTCAACACCACCTTTTAGCTCAGCTTTATACATTTTTACATTCGATTGATTGTCATCAATTACATCAACTGTGTATTGGCCTGCATCCATTTGAAGACTGCTTAACTTCATTGTGCCTTCAAAATCTGTTTGAGCGTTTAAGTTATTATTTGCTGTTTGATTAGATGCATTGTTGTTCTCTCTGATCAAGTTTACGTTTGCGTCATTATCAACAACAACTCTAGTTTGACCAACAGTACCACGAGTGAAGTCTCGGTCATTCTTGATTTTAGCTTTGTCTAAAACGATGTTTATATCACGAGTATTTCCATCTTTATCTAACGCAACAAGTTGAACTTCTACCTGATCAATCCCATCTGGCATTTCTGCAGTTGTCTCACCTGTTTCAGGATCAACTTTAATCCATTCAGGCAATGATTGTCCGTCGGATAATTGTCCTGAATATAGTTCAACATTCTTTTGATTATCGTCATTTAATTTAACACCAATCGCTAAATCTGTATTATCATCACCCGATACCTCGCTCGCAACAGCATCCATCAATCTTAGGCCGCCATTAAACTTAAGCGGCTTAGATAGGGATGCGGTATCTGCAATTGAAATTGTATCAAGAGTAAAGCCTTCATCATCAATAATATTCACCTCATTAATGACTTCCTGCATTTTAGCAGGCTTTACTTTTATAGGTTCAATTGGCTCAAGTGAAAATGAATCTCCTTCTGCCTGTTCGACCTCTGGCTCAATAATGACCTTTGGAATAACAGTGATGGTGAATGTATGATCTGCATAGAGTCCTGCACCATCGATTGCTCTAATAGTAATAGTGTATGTACCTGGTGTAGTAAGTCTTCCTGTAAGTTTATTTTCCCTTAATGAAAGACCTTCTGGTAGACTGGTTTCTGCTTCTGTCTCAGGATCAATAATTTTGTATTCAGTAATATCATAAATACCAGTATCTGGATCATCAAAGGTTTGTTTGTGTCTGATTGTAATCTTTTGCCCTTGTACTAATACAGGCACTTCAATTGGATTAATTACTTCAGGTGGATCATTGATACCAGTCACAGTAATGGCTATCTGAGCTTCTACAGGCGTTTCTCCATCTGTTGCGGTATACGTAAAGTATTCTGTTGCTGTTTGACCTGGATTTAATGCCTTCGCATTATTAGCCTTGTATTCATAGCCACCATCAGAATTTATAGTTAAGTCACCATACGTTCCTGTTAGAGGTGATCCAATTGTACCGGATGTGCCAGTACCTGACTCTTCACCAGTTCTTATAGTGTCTACTGTTAAACTGTCACCGTCGGGGTCCGTATCATTATTTAAAACACCATTAGTTGCATCTTTTATTCCGGTTGCACCAGCATCAATTGCAAGAGTATCATCAACCGGTACGGGTGGATCACTTTTACCAGTAACAGTAATTGCAAGCACACCAATGTCCTCATTTGTTCCATCTGTTACAGTGTAATTAAAATATTCAATTGCACTCTCTCCTCGTTTAAGCCTATCTGCTGCAGTCTGATCAGCAACGTAACTATAGCTTCCATCAGCATTAAGAGTAAGAGTACCATATGTGCCTACAAGACCTGAACCGAGTGTACCTGAATCTCCACCGCCTTCAGTTTGTCCTACTCTAATTGCAGAAATTGTTAACGACTCCCCATCTGCATCAGTGTCGTCTGCGTTAAGTGCAAAAGTTGTATCGGCTGCTCTCGTAATTGTTTCACCTTTCGGTACAGTGTCTGTATCATCAACAGCCACAGGGTTTTCATCATTAATACCTGTTACTGTAAAGATAAGCTCTGCTGTATCTGTGGATCCACTGTTGTGATCTCTAACCGTGTAAGTAAATGTATCCGTTGCTGTCTGTCCAGTTACAATACTGTCAGCTGCATTTTGATCAGCCACATATGTGTATGATCCATCAGCATTAACCGTAAGTGTGCCGTATGTGCCTGTTAAAGCTTGCCCAATAGTTCCGGACGTTCCAGATCCACTCTCTGATCCTGTTCTAATAGCTGTAATTGTGAATGATCCTGGAACATCATCACCGTCAGCATCTGTATCATCATGATCAAGCTCCTGTGTATCACTGGTTGATCGGGAGATTGTCGCATCTTCATTCACAGCGTCAGTGTCATTAACTGCAACAATATCATCGTTTGTTCCATTAACAGTTATGACAATCTCACCTGTATCTGTATTTTTATCGTCATCATCTGCCACAGTATAAGTAAAAGTATCTGTAGCAGAGTCCCCTGGATCTAAAGCATCGGCAGCTGCTTGATCAGCAACGTATGTATATGATCCATCAGCATTGATGGTAAGTGTACCATAAGTACCTGTTAATGATTGACCAACAGTACCCGAAGATCCACTGCCTGATTCAGTGCCTGTTCTAATTGCTGTGACCGCTAGACTTTCAGTATCACCGCCAGTATCATTTGACGTAACTCCTGAACCTGCATTTACAGATAACGTTGCATCTTCATTCACACTGCCCGTATCATTGCTTGCAACTGGACCAACCCCTTTTACTGTAATTGTAAGCGTTGCTGTGTCTGTTGTCCCAGTACCATCACTTACGGTATAAGTGAACACATCAGTTGCAGTTGCATTTGCTGCAAGTCCATCTGCGCCGCTTTGATTAGCTACATATGAATAACTACCATTTGCATTTAAAGTCAGAGTACCATAAGTGCCCGCTACTCCTTGGCCTAATGTTCCACCAGAAATCGCAGAAACTACAAGACTTGCATCCCCATCCGCATCCGTGTCATTCGCAAGAACATCTCCTGTTGTATCGCCGCTCTCATTGTTATTATTGCTATCAGAACCAGTTACTGCAGAACCGCCATCTGAAACACTTAAAGTCGCATCTTCGTTAATGTACCCTGTGTCATTCACTCCAACTGGATCATCGTCAGCACCAATTATTGTAAAGGTTAGTGTTGCAGTATCAAATCCATCATTTCCATCCCCTACCGTATATGTAAAAGTATCAGTTCCAGTATCACCTGGATCAAGAGCATCAGCTGCGGCTTGATCAGCCTCATATGTGTAACGTCCATTTGAATGAATTGTCAGTGTACCAAATGTACCTGTAACGGCATCTCCAACTGTTCCTCCTGAAATAGCAGTAACTGTTAAGGTATCACCATCAGGATCAGTATCCCCGACTAAGACATCACCTGTAGTGTCACCACTTTCATTGTTGTTATTGCTATCAGAGCCTGTAACTGCAGAACCACCATCTGCAACAGTAAGTGTGCCATCCTCAATAATGACTCCAGTATCATTTGATGCGACAGGGTTTCTATTGTTTGATCCAGTAATGGTAATCACGAGAGTTGCAGTATCTGTATCTCCACTATTGTGGTCTTGTACAGTATAGTTGAAACTATCTGTTGCAGTTGCTCCATTACTCAAACTTGTTGAGCCGTTTTGATCAGCAGCATAGGTATATGATCCATCTGCATTGACTGTCATAGTACCGTAAGTCGTTGTAAAAGCTTGTCCGATAGTTTTAGCGGTTCCAGCGCCTTCACTTGCCCCAGTTCGAATTGCTGTAATTGTAAATGATCCTGAAACATCATCCGCATCTGGGTCTGTATCATCATGGTCTAACTCTTGTGTATCTGAGGTACTTCGAGTAATTGTTGCACCAGCATTTAGTGCATCTGTATCATTGACTGCAGTGATGTCATCATTAATACCCGTTACCGTAATAACAAGCTCACCAGTATCAGCATTTTTATTATCATCATCTTTTACGGTGTAAGTAAATGTATCCGTAACAGTATCGCCTGGGTCAAGAGCATCGGCCGCAGCTTGGTTAGCAACATACTCATAACTTCCATCAGCAGCGATTGTCAATTGACCGTATGTGCCTGTTAATGCAGCTCCAACTGTTCCAGCCGAACCGCTTCCAGACTCAGTACCAGTTCTAATGCCTGTTATTGCTAAACTTTCACTATCAAAGCTACTGTTATCATCATCATTACTGATCACTCCAGATGCTTCATTAACGGTGAGAGTTGCATCTTCATTGACGCCGCCTGTATCATCTACAGCTTGTGGTCCAATTCCTGTAACAGTTATTGTTAAAGTAGCTGTATCAGTGGTTCCTGCTCCATCACTCACTGTATATGTGAAGGTGTCTGTTGCAGTGGCACCAGCAGCAAGGCCGTCAGCCCCACTTTGATTGGCCACATAAGTATAAGTACCATTAGAAGCTAAGGTAAGTGCGCCATATGTGCCATTTTTTGCTTGTCCTACAGTTCCACCAGAAATTGCTGAAACTGTTAAACTTGCATCAGCATCAGCATCGGTATCGTTTGCTAAAACACCGCTACTTACCTGGTTAACTTCAAGTGTTGCATCCTCGTTAACAGCACCAGTATCGTTAACGCCAACTGGATCATCATCTACTCCTGTAATGGTGATTGTTAATGTTCCCGTGTCTGTACTTGCATCATCATCATCTGCCACAGTATAAGTAAAGACATCTGTTACACTGTCTCCAGCATCTAACGCTTCAGCAGCTGCAGTATTTGCAACATATGAATAACTTCCATCAGCATTCAATGTTAAAACACCATAAGTCCCAGTTAAGGCTTGCCCTACTGTGCCAGAAGTTCCAGTACCATTAGACGAAATAGCAGTTACATCGAGACTCTCTGTATCACCGCTTGTATCATTTGCAGTGACGCCTGCACCTGCGTTTTTAGATAGCGTTGCATTTTCATTAACTGCTCCCGTATCATTCGATGCCACTGGTCCAACTCCTGTAACTGTAATTGCAAGTTCAGCTGTATCTGTATCATTGGGACTACTAGAATGATCCCTGACTGTGTAGGTGAAGTAATCAATTGCTGTCGCTCCGTGAGCTAAGCCATCTGCACCACTTGTTGTCGCTGCATAACTATAACTACCGTCCGCAGCAACAGTTAACACACCATAGGTACCAGTAAGCGCTTGTCCAACCGTACCACTGGTTCCACTTGCACTTTCTCTGCCTGTTCGAATTGCTGTTATGGTGAAGCTTCCAGATGCATCATCGGCATCAGGGTCGGTATCATCATGGTCCAATTCTTGAGAGTCTGAAGTGCTTCGATTGATGGTTGCATCTTCATTTACGGCATCTGTATCATTCACGGCTGTTATTGGATCGTTAACTCCTGTGATAGTAATCGTGAGCGTTGCGGTGTCTGTATCGGTTCCATCGGATACGGTGTATGTAAATGTATCTGTTACTGTATCGCCTGGATCAAGAGGGTCTGCAGCATCTCTATTTGCGGTATACGTGTAGCTACCATTTGCATTCATGGTTAGCTGTCCATATGTGCCATTTAGAGCTGATCCAAGAGATCCTCCTGATATTGCACTTACAGTGAGTGAATCTCCATCAGCATCTGTATCATTTGACAAGACGCCACTACCTGAACTTACTGAGACACTTGCATCTTCATTAACTGCGCCAGTATCATTGTTACCAACAGGGTCATTGTTTGAAACTGGTGCTCTGGTAATGATACGAACAAAGTCACCTTTTAAACCGTTTTTAGTACCAATTTGAATGGTCTTGTTACTGTTTGATATTGCAAACCAGTCACCATTTCCACTTTGTCCTGGAGCATTGTCATTCTTATATTCTAAATCCCTCATTCCAATTTTATCTGAACTCGATGTTGGGTATGTGGCACCTGATTTTGAAATCCCTGTCATTGCAATGGTATTTAGTGGGTTTGTAAAAATACCAAGAATTTCATTATCAAAAGTTACTTGACCAACTCTGCTACCCTGTCTTCTCGAATTGCTATTTGTTTCATCATTAGAGAAAAGCAAATAAACATGGACTGGATTACTTGCACTGGGTGTGAATGAACTTGCTCCAGCAGAGACGTCAAAATTTAATGTGCCTGTGCCACTAGTGACGCTGGCTCTTTCCTGAGATAAAACAAATCGATCTGAACTTGGATCCTGTTGTCCGTCTCGGTTAGTACTATCACCTGTCCAACGTGCCTCATAGTTTGTCGCATCATGGATAGCAACAACACTTGAATTAATTGAATCTACTCCGTATGCATCAAGTGCATAATCATAATCTGCAACTGTAATATTTTTTGTCTCGATGATGCCTGTATGTTTCTCCAAATCCCAGTCGCCACCCTTACCAGTCACATCATCTGATGCCGCTACATCTGCATCAGTAATATCTGCAATTTGTTTGATTAAGATCTCACCACTTTGATCTGCGGCTACGTTACAACCGTAAAATAAAATGTCTCCATTTTCTGAGAGACTATTTCCAATCTCTTGGAGAATGTTTTCATAAGTATTTAATGTGTCACTGTTTAATACAGCTGTACCAAAGGCAATCTGTCCTACACTACCGTGACCAATGACATGAACCGCATCTATATTTTCTTGCGATGATAAAATATTTTGCATAGTAACAAATCCATCTTGATCACTTTGTATGACATGCACGTCTGTATTGTTGTCAAAACTGTTAATTAGAGTTTCAATATCTTCAACCGTACTATCGATAAATACAATCTGCCTTGATTTTGCATTTTGAGTTGATGCATCTAAATTTACAAAAGGTAACTTTGTGTCTTTATCAACTTTGAAGTGATCTGCTTTAGATGACTTGTCGCTTTCGGATTTTTGAAACTGAGCTAAATCATCAACCGCATCAATTGCAGTTGCGACTGCTGCACCGTCAAGCATAAGACGGGGTTCCAAGGCCTGAATAAGTTTATTGCTCATTTATATATATAGTTTTTCGCACCAGTATGATTATTGGCATTTAGCCTTTTCTTTATACATGACTAAAATTCTAAAGGTACTCTCATAAGCTTGAAATACCCATTTTGGGCAAATTTTTTTTAGAGTTTTAAGCCATTTGTCTATATTCCCTTCTCATAACAGCTAGTAAACAGATATCCTTAATTGATGAGAATAATTGGTACAAAAATAATTATATTTTTCCTATTCATCGCACTCAGCGCCTGCGCTCGAACACCAAATGTTATCGACGCAGAAAAATTAAATGTAAGTGTTCAAAAGGATTTATCTTTGCTTGCAGTTGAGGCACCTCTAGAAAACATAGACCTGCACACTGCAATTGCTATTGGAATTAAAAACAACCGTGACTTAAGAATAAGTGTTATGGAGTCAGCATTAGCTCAAAGACAAAGTGATCTTCAACGATTTGATATGCTGCCTGATATTGCACTCAATGCAGGTTACTCTGAGTTTAATGAATTGCAACCATCAACAAGTGTTGGCGTAGATAATGATATGGGAGATGCTCCGGCATTAGATGGAACACAGTCTTATACAATTTCAAGAGATAAAGGTTTGGAAACTAGAAACATTGAATTTACATGGAATGCTCTTGACTTTGGATTATCTTACATACGTGCTGGACAGCAAGCAGATCGCTACTTAATTGCAAAAGAACTTGAGCGAAAGGCAACTCAAAATATCACACGAGACATCATTCGTGCTTACTGGAAAGCGCAAGCGTCAGAAAATCTCTTAAAAAAATTGAATCCACTTCTTGATAGAGTTGAAACTGCTCTTGCAGATTCACAATATATTGAAGAACTACTCATATCTGCACCTATGGACTCGTTGCTTTATCAAAAAGAATTACTTGACGTACAGAGAACGCTACAAACTCAACAAAGGGCATTAATAAATTCTAAAAATGAGCTTGCAATACTCATGGGATTACTACCTGGCCAAAAGTTTAGTTTATCAAGCGACGATACTTACCTCACCAATATAAATATGCGCATAGAAACAATGGAAGAGATGGCTCTCGTTTCAAGACCTGAACTCATGGAAAGTCGATATCAAAAAAGAATTACCAGTAAGGATACTAAAGCAGCTATATTAGGTTTGATCCCTAGTATAAAATTCAATGCCACGTATGGATATTCTGATAATGAATATTTATTAAACCAAGATACGACAGAATACGGAGCTTCAATTGGAGCTAATCTTTTTAACGTATTTTCTCTAGGCGCCGTAAGAAAATCATCAGAAGCAAGTAAAGATTTAATTGCAGAACGTCATCTTGCGATAGCCATGACAGTACTGTCTCAAGTACACCTCTCAAATATGAATTATGCCTTGGCCATTGAAGAATATGATACCGCACAAAGATATTTAGATGTTGCACAAAGGATAAGTAAACAAGTTCAAAATGCCCAAAAAGTCTCAAGATTTGGTGAACTTGAAGTTATTCGAGAAGAAGCGAGTTTACTCGTTGCGGAACTCAGACGAGATCTAGCATTTTCTGAAATGCAGCATAGTATCGGTCAAATCTATGCATCAATAGGAAAAGATATTCTTCCTGATAATCATCAAAATTTATCGATTGAGGATGTAAGTAAAAATATTGAAACCAATCTTTCCGAATGGGGAGAAGTTTACCAAGCAGCCGTAAATCTTCCTATCAGCGAGCAAGATCCCATGCTTCTGATTATAAATGATCCAATCAATACACAGCAAACGAGTAATAAATTTCAAATTTCGGAAAATACTTTCAATATCAGTGGGCCAGGTAAATTACGTTTTCAAGCTACGCAAGAAGATGGAACTCCTTTGCCCAGATGGCTTGCTTTTTTAACTTCTGATTTATCGTTTGTGGGCAATCCACCAAGTGATGTGTCAGGAATTAAGTTAAAAGTTTCAGTTGCAAATGCTCTTGTTTCAGTTGAGGACAATTTTACACTTCAATTTATGGATGAGGGTGAATTTCTTGCCCAAGAAGGTGAAGGTGCAAGAAAAAAACTTATCCAATTGGGTCTGGATAAAAAAGAAGCGAACAACATTACAACAGATGACGAAATTCCAGAGATTACAGAAATTATCGATGAGCCAAGTATTGATTTAGATGATTATGTCGTTTCAAATGAGATGGTCATTAATGATGCTGATAGTCTTAATGATTTATTAGACTCTGTTGATAACACTCTTCAAAAAGCTCAAAATATACTTGATGATGCTTCTGTTGATAATGAAGAAGCAGCCATTACAGAAGTTGATGACATGGAGAGTCAACTAGATGCACCACTCTTACCAAATGATGAGGCTATAGTTGATAATACTGAAGAAACATTAGAATTAGTTAGTGTTTTACCAAAAAAGAAAATTTTAAATACTGTTGATGAGAATAGTCTTGTAGAAGAAGCTACTGCTGCAAGAGATTTACTTACAGAACTTAGCAATGCTGCTGAATTAGAAAATAAATTAGCTGAAGAAGCAACTCAAGCATTAGAAGATCTCACTCAACTCATCGAAGAGCCTACAGAAGTTGTATCGAATGCATTTAGTGCCCAAGCAAGTGATATTGAAGAAGCTGAATTATCAATTGATACCAGCGATGCTGAATTTGTTTATATAAAAATTGGATCCTATACACGTGGCAATTCTGCATTCAGTTTTATGAATTATATTTACGATGTCATGGGATTTGACAGCAGATTTCTCAAATATGATATCAATGTCGATAAATTAGATAAAAACGACTATTCCATAATTGTAGGTCCGGTGCCAATGAATGAAGCAAAGTCTATGCTGGAAGCTCTTGATACACAATTAAGCGCTCAAAACAGCTCAATTGTTGAAGCTGAACTAGTGTGTAATGAAGAAATTATTTTAATGTGCTCAATTTAAATCTGAACTAAATCTTCATAGATTCTAAAATAAAAATTCATCATGTCGCGAGTTGTAACTGCTTTATTCTTGATAAATGTTGCTATTTCTCCATCTTTTTTATGAGCGTAATTAGTTCTAAACAATTGACGTCCTTTTTTTTCAAAATGTCCCATCTTTATTAATTTATTACTACACCTCCTCACAGTTTCTCGTGGCATTTTAGATGCCTCTGCAATTGACGAAATATTTGTTGGCAATAAATAATCATTTTCGTATAACTCAGAAATATTAGCGAAATTTAATATTCCTGTACGTTTCCTAAAATAGATCGATGCAGACAAGACAACTCTATCATTAGGGCTTAAAAGGTGATCATTGCCTTCTAGTGTTAGAACTCTTACCCAAAAATGATACATAGGCAATCTAATTCGATTCCATACGTCTGGTTTTGTCTTTCCTAAATCTATCGATGAGATTGGTTTTAAATTTAATTTTAGTTGGTACTTTTCCTCAAGGTTAGCAATAATATCATCGAATGTTCTCATGAGTGACTTCATAATTTTACTAAGAGAGTCAGTAAATATATATTGAACATACGCCTCCATGTTTACAAGATAGCCATACGTTTTGTCTTTACTAATAAATCCAGCCTCTATCAAAGAATTTATATATCGTCTTATATTTTCACGGGGAATTGAAAAAAATGCCTCAAGAACTTTGAGAGATATTTTTTTTCCAATAAAATTAGTAAATGGAGTAATAAAAAAATTATTATCTAAGAAATCTTCAAGCTTCATTGCCTTAATTTGCTTTCTATATTCAGGAAAAAGATTTTCATCTACATGTGCATTGGTAAGAGAATAAAGAATGATGAACGAAAGAACTCCAATAGACTCATCTTGGAGTCGTCTGTCTTTAGTTATCCAATTATTTGGGCTGTTTGACCAATCAGGTTCTGTATGCAAAAATAAATTTTGATACCGAGAAATATGAATTAAGAGCAACAATGCAAAGTTGCTGTCTTCTAGATTGTTAATGAGATCAATAACTTTGTCTTTTTTTGCTTCTAAGTTTGGATCCATAATATGATAGTATGCCCAAATTGGGTTTTATGTAACATAAATATAGCTTATAATTCATTATTGAATTTAATATTTTGGAAGTCATAATTCTAATTATGAAAAGCAGTTTAGCTAAGATCGCTCAACAAAAGAAAATCAAATACTTCTTAATCAGTTTTGTTGATTTGTTCGGTATCCAACGTGCAAAATTAGTGCCAGCCCGCGCTATTTCTGAAATGCAAAAAACTGGTGCTGGATTTGGCGGTTTTGCAACTTACTTAGACCTTGATTTTGCAGCCCCTGACATGTTTGCTGTTCCAGACCCAGAAAGTCTCATACAATTACCATGGCAACCTGATGTTGGTTGGTTAGCTAGTGATCTGGTTATTAACAATGCGCCCATGGATCAATGCCCACGTGTCATTCTCAAAAAACAAATTAGTCAAATGACAGATCTCAATTTTAAAATGATGACGGGAGTAGAGTGCGAATTTTTCATACTTAATGAAGCTGGAACTGAGGTTGCTGATTCAAGGGATGATGCTCAAAAGCCTTGCTATGATGTGGCAGCATTGATGAGGCGCTACGATATTTTAAAGGAAATTTGCGACTCCATGATCAAGCTTGGGTGGAAGCCCTATCAAAATGATCATGAGGATGCTAATGGGCAGTATGAAATGAATTGGGATTACACAGATTCTCTCACAACTGCAGATCGACATGTTTTTTTTAAATTTATGGTAAAATCTATTGCTGAAAAACACGGATTAAGGGCAACGTTTATGCCCAAGCCATTTGATGAATTAACCGGAAATGGTTGTCATGCACACGCATCTTTATGGGACTCAAAGAAGAAGCAAAATCATTTTCTTGATCAGGATAATGAACTTGGCTTATCCAAAATGGGCTACCACTTTATTGGTGGAATAATGAAATCTGTTGATTCATTTTCTGCTTGGTTCAACCCATCATTAAATAGTTATGATCGTTTGAATGCGAGAACAACCAATTCAGGATCAACGTATTCACCTACTGCTGTAACCTATTCTGGAAATAATCGGACTCATATGATTAGAATACCAGATGCAGGAAGAATAGAATTTAGACCTGCTGATGGTGCCGTTAATCCATATCTTTTGCAAGCTGGGCTAATTGCTATGGGATTGGATGGAATAAAAAATAAAAGAAATCCTGGTAAGAGGATAGATGTTAATATGTATTCACAAGGTCACAGGTTAAAGAGAATAAAAAAGCTACCTCACTCTCTTATAGAGTCACTTAATAAATTTAAAGCCAGTGAGATTGTAAAAAAATCTATAGGCTCAAAAGTTGTCTCTCAGTATATAAAACTTAAAAAAAGAGAAATCGCAGAACACAATAAAGTAAGCGATGAAAATAAAAAAGATTGGGAAAGAAAAAATATTATTGATTGCTAAAGCTACTTTGTACCTAAAACGGTAGCCACTAAATGAATTCGATCTTCCTCACCACCATTGATCGCTGTGTGGTACTTAGTATTATCTGTTAGATAAATATTTCCATCAGCAGGAATATGATGACCTGTATGCTCAATAAACATCCTAGCTCCATAATTTGTTTTAATTGCAACGTGGATACGTTTCTCAGGATCTCGATGCCAGCTTAGTGTAGTTCTTGGAGGCATTTTAATTACTCTGCATCTTCCAACTTCAAAGTACTCATTAATTTTTTCATAAACATATTTAAAGTAAGTATTGTCTAACTTTGGGTTAAATAATGTATATCTCGTCTCATCAATATATGGTTCACGCTCCATTTCCTCGAAAGAAGAGTCAGGCTTTGTCCAATATTTGCCTCTTATATTTCCACCGAACCACTCATCAAGTTCTTTCTCATCGTAGTTTAAGCAGATGGCATTAGATTTTAACATGCCAGGTTTTAAGTTTTCATTTTCAAACGGTCTAATCTTTACAAGGTCAGATACCGCTTTGTTCAGTTCATCAACATTAAAGGAGATATTCTCCAGTCTCTCGATATATTGGTTAATAGGGGTGTACATAATGTAGTTATTAAAATTAGTATCTCTTTGAATATAATATCTTAAATAAAGAAAGAAAGAAGTTCAGTATGAGAATTAGGGCCAAAATTGTCGCAGTTTCGCCAAAAAAACATTAGAATAGCTCAAAAATTGATTTTCTTAGCATTGTTTCCCCTCTCAACGCTTTCATAGTATATGAGTAGAAACAATGATCAACGAATTAGAATTATATGACCTATAGAATCGATAATTTACAATATTGCAATTGGTCAGAAGAAATTTTTAAAACCAACAATGAAGCTGGTTTACATGCAATTCATGTAACTATCGCTTATCATGAAGATTTTGATGAAGTAAAAAATAATGTAGAGCAGTGGAATACTTATTTTGAAAAATTTGATAATTTATTGATACATGGCAGAACGTACAAAGATATAGAAAAAGCAAAAGAGGAAAATAAAACTGCAGTTTTTTTTGGCTTTCAAAATTGCTCGCCCATTGAAGATGATATTGGTCTTGTTAAATCAGTACATGATCTGGGAGCAGTCTTTATGCAGCTCACTTATAATAATCAGTCTCTACTCGCTACAGGCTGTTATGAAGATAACGATAGTGGGGTAACCCGAATGGGTAGAGAAGTCATTAAGGAAATGAATAGTGTTGGAATCGTTGTAGACATGTCGCACTCAGCTGAGCAGTCAACACTAGATGCAATTACCATTTCAGAAAAACCCATTGCTATCACTCATGCCAATCCTTCTTTTTGGCATCCAGCGAAGAGGAATAAATCAAATGAAATATTAAAAGCACTCAGTCAGTCAAAAGGTATAATAGGTCTCTCACTTTATCCTCACCATCTTCTTGGAGGAACTAATTGTACTCTTAAAAGTTTTTGTGAAATGACAGCAAAGACTGTAGATCTAATGGGAATTGATCATGTAGGTATTGGATCAGATTTATGTCTTGATCAACCTGACTCTGTTGTTGAGTGGATGAGAAATGGGACCTGGACAAAAACTAAGGATTATGGAGAAGGGTCTAAAAGTGATGCAGCATTTCCAAGACAGCCGGATTGGTTTGAAAATACTCTAGGGTTTAACAATCTTGAATTAGGCTTAAAAGAAGTAGGCTTTGATGATAAAGAAGTAGATGCAATATTAGGCGACAACTGGTTTAATTTTTATAGAGAGAATATTCATTAATGCGTAATCAAATTAAGCGCCGCGATCCCCATGAAGTCATGACACTAAAGCGATTGGGCTCCTTTCATCAAACAAAGCTATCTTTTCTAAGAAGCTTTGTGAGAGAATTTAAAAGTTGGACATTTAAATGTGATTTATTTGATCTTGATGACCAAGGTTTTGGAACTGCTGTTTATTCAGTTAATAAAGATAGCCGCACCTATTCATTGATTTGCTTTGCTAATGAACTTGATGCCTCAGAAAGGTCCGACAGAGTAATTGCTACGAAGTGGGATGCAGCATTTGTTCTTCACGATGGAATACCAACAGAAAAAGATATTCAAAGATTAAAATTGAATGTTCCTAAGCAGGAAGTTGGCCGATGCAGTTATAAAGAATTAACATTATCGAGAGCAAATAAATCTGTAAGAATTTTTAATCATGTTGTTGAAAAACTTTCAAAAGGAATTCAACCTGATTTATCTTTGATAAAAAAAGTTGGCTACCTCTATAGAACCACGGCGGTTTATGGATCTGGTAAATTCGGATTAGCTGATCGATATAGAATTAAAGACCGTAAAGAAATTAATGGTCCCTTTCGACTTGAAATGATGTTGGTCTATTTAGTGCGTCAGTTTACGTTTGACCAGGTTAATCATATTGCTAAAAAGAAGAATCCTAAATTGGCTATCAAACTTGATCAGTCAATAGCACGTAAACTAGGAATAGGAAATTCTACAGGGCTTGGCATGGCTCCTTTTATTATTAATCATCCATCTCTGTTGCATCAGTGGATTTTTGCTAAAGAAGAAGCTTTAAAACAGATTAGAGAAATAAGCAAGGTTAAAGAAAGTGACCTAAGCATATTTAGGGAATGCCTCAAGCTTTCTAAAAATATGATTAGTACTTGGGAAACAGAAAGTGAGTATCAAATAAAAAAAATAAAAGATTTAAGGAATGATATTGAAAAATTTGAAAGTGAATATCTTTCAACCTTATCTGTAGATAAAGATAATCTTTGGGATCATCTTTATACATGGATTGAAAAACATTTAAGTTTTGAAGGTATTGAATTTATCATTTCGCTAATGATGGAGCCTTACGACTCTATTATTAACCCTTTGATATCAAATATGAGTTCCAATGAAGATTTATATTTCAATATACCGACTTATAAAAAAGTAAGTGAATTAAAGAATATAATTTCTAAAGGTTACAAAGATATTATAGAGATTGATTTCTCAAAAAATGAGCCAAACGAAAAATTCTGGTTTATCTCAAAAAATAAAGAGGAGCCAAGGTTAGCAAACAGATTTGATGACGATGGATCTGAGTTGGAACAGCCTCTTGCCATCGCTCGTGATATAAATGATCTGTATTATCGTCTTTTGGATGTTCCTGAAGACCAAATTTTGTCTGAGTTTTTAAGGAACAATAACGATTTAAGACATGTGGTAAGAAGATGCTTTATAGCTGAGAAGTTACCCTATTCGGAAATTCAAGATAATTCAATCGGTTCAAATTTAATGCCCATTGATATGCTAAGATTAAAGTTATCTTTTTTTGGGGCACAAAAATTTGACCCACGTTCTGATAAATGGTTGAGAATATGCATGTATCAAGGAGCTCCTCTAATGAATGAAATAAGTCAAACTAACGACAGATGGATCTATTCATAATTCCATGAGGTCCTCGAGTGAAATCATTACAGTTTCAAAAAGAGCTACTAAAGCTGCAGGATACTCGTGGGGTATAGCTGAAGAAGTTGGAAAAAATATTGATGTATTAGAATTAATAGGAATTGCTGGTATTGAAAATTTAAAATCCTATTTAAGTGAAATAAAAAATAAAAAACCAATTGGTCCTAATGTCATAAAGTCCCAAAACAAAATAGATAATGAAAGTCTTTGCCCTATTTTGACAGGAGTATGTCTGATAGATGATTTTAAAAATATAGAAATTTTAAAAGAAATTATTTTTTATAATGTTAGCTTCCCTCTCCTTATAATTCCTTTCATAAGTAGACTTTCATTTCTTATTGGGAAAAGAGTCAGCATTGAGATTGACGAATACAATTTTAAATTTAATTTAGATAAGTACATGTTTAGTAATAGTGATATTAATTCATTAATATTAGAAAATGCTAAAAACGTTAGAATAATTGTATTTGAAAATGAGGATTCATTTTCTCAAGAGGTTTGGGATGAGTTGTATGAATTATCAACAAATACTTTTGTTGAAGAAAATGAAAAATTAAAGAGCACAGCTGCCGGAGCTGGTCTTGAAGATAATGATTAATTAAAGTTGAATTCCAACATTCTTTAATTGCAAATAGCTCTTTATAGCTTGCTGACCTTTTTCACGACTATAGCCTGATTGTTTGTACCCACCAAAAGGAGTTGCAACACTGCCGGTAAACCAACTATTCACATAAACTTGTCCACCATTAAGTTTAGCCGCTGTCTTTGTTGCCATATCAACGTCTTTTGTAAATACACCCGCAGCTAAACCGTAGTCTGTATCATTTGCAATATGAATTGCTTCTTCATGATCTTCATATTCGAGCACAGATAGGAATGGGCCAAAAATTTCTTCTTGAGCAATTGTCATATCTGGCTTTACATCAGCATAAATTGTTGGCTCAAAGAAATATCCTTTACGATCAACTCGATTACCTCCTGATATTGCAGTCGCTCCAGCTTGCAATCCTGATCTTGCGAAGTTTTCTACTTTTTGAAGCTGTTCTTCTGAAATTACAGGTGTTAGGTCAACACCTTCTTCATTTCCTGGACCAACTTTTATTGACTTTGCTAATTCTGATAACTTATCTAATACCTCATCTTTAATAGATTTATGAACAATCATGCGTGACATTGCTGAACATATTTGTCCGGCTTGACTAAATATTCCAACTTTTGTTGCGTTAACAACTTTATCTATATCAGCGTCTGGCAATACAACAGCAGCTGATTTACCACCTAACTCTACTACTGCTGGCACAGCTCTTTCGGCAGCTGCGTGAAGTATAGTCTTTCCAGTTTTCACAGAACCAGTGAATGTGATTTGAGCAACATCAGCATTTGATGTCAATGCAGCTCCTGCTTCAACGCCGTATCCAGTTACTATATTTATAAGTCCCTTCGGTACGCCTGCATTGTGAATAGCCTGAGCAAAAAATGATGTAGTTGCAAGAGGAGTAAGCTCAGCAGGTTTTATAACTGTTGAATTTCCCGCAGCAAATGAACAGGCAAGTGAGCGTGCCAACATTGAAATCGGAAAGTTCCAAGGAACAATGTGACCTGAAACGCCATATGGTTCATACAAGGTATAATCCATGACCTGATTGTTCACTGGTATAGTTTGACCTTCAATTTTGTCAGTCAATCCACTGTAATAGTCAAAATAGTTTGCGGCGTCCAAAAATTCATACTCAGATGCACCTAGCAATTTCCCATTCTCTTCACATAACAGTGCGCCACCGTCTTTGCTGACTTTTCTAAGCTCATCTGCAATACTGCGCATCAACTTTGCTCTCTCCATAGGATTCATATCGACGAGTACTCGTGAATCATAAGCTGCTTTTGCAGCCGCAACAGCTAGACCAATATCATCTTTATTAGCAGCTAAAATTTCTCCTATTACTTCTTCTGTTGCTGGATTTAAAACGGCAATAAGTTCATTACCTGTGGAGTCAATCCACTCTCCATTTATGTAGTGTTGATATTTTTTCATTTATACTTTGTAATATCTTGTTTTGGTTAATTAACGAACTTTATTATAATTTTTATCTATAATTAATTTAGTGTAAATAACCCTAGATTCCCACCTATTTTTACCTTAGTCTGAAATCATGAGTGGAAAAAAGTCAGATTTTGTTAAATTTGAACAGGTTGACAAAAGTTACGACGGTAAAGAACTGGTCGTAAAAGGTTTGGACCTTGATATTGCTGAAGGGGAATTTTTAACTCTATTGGGGCCATCAGGTTCAGGTAAAACAACTACGTTAATGATGCTCGCCGGCTTTGAGACGCCTACTAATGGAGAGATATATTTCGATGGAAACCCAATCAATAATATACCTCCTCACAAAAGAGGTATTGGTATGGTTTTTCAAAACTACGCTCTTTTTCCTCACCTATCAGTATTTGAAAATTTAGCCTTTCCATTAAAAGTTAGAAAAATTGATAAGTCAGAAATTGAAGAACGTATAAATAAGACCTTAAAAATGGTTTCACTAACGGGCTTTGAAAACAGAATGCCTGCACAACTATCTGGTGGTCAACAGCAACGTGTCGCTGTTGCAAGAGCATTAGTATTTGATCCTAAATTAGTTTTAATGGATGAACCTTTAGGTGCGTTAGACAAAAACTTGCGTGAGAGTATGCAATACGAATTAAAACATATTCATGAAACATTGGGTGTTACAGTCGTATATGTTACACACGATCAAGGCGAAGCATTAACAATGTCAAATAGAATTGCTGTCTTTAATGATGGTAAAGTTCAACAGCTTTCTGGTCCAAATGAATTGTACGAGACGCCGGTTAATTCTTTTGTTGCTGGCTTTATTGGTGAAAATAATACTTTTACCGGCACTGTAAAAGAACTAGCTTCTGGTTCTGCAAAAGTTGAAACCAGCACTGGAGAGATAATAATAGCTAACCCAATAGCAGTATCTTCTGCTGGTGAAAAATCAAGAATTTCTCTCAGACCTGAAAGGGTTAGCATTAATCCGACTGAGCAGATTGAAAATCGATTTGAAGCTGAAATAAAAGAAATTATCTACCACGGCGATCATACAAGAGTACGTGTAAATTTGCTGGGTAACGATGATTTTATTTTAAAAGTTCCAAACGCGAGCAGTAATTCAAAGCTTAATCTTGGTGATAAATTAAATTTGGGCTGGTCTTCCCAGGACTGTCGAGCACTAGATTACTAAACATTTGATACTACATATAGATTCAAACCTAAAATATTGAAAAAATTTACTTTTTTTTGTTGCGTTTTTGTTAAAGCCCCTATGTAATATCTTCTTTATATAAAAAAAGGAGACGATTAATCATGTTAAGATTAACAAAAATAATGTCTTTGGCTGCTTTATTAGCGGCTCCTACAATGGCTACAGCTGCGGAAGTAAATGTAGTATCTTGGGGTGGCGCTTATACAGAAAGTCAAAAACTAGGTTACGGGGACCCATATCAAGAGAAGAGTGGTGTTCAAGTAAACTGGATCGACTACAGTGGAGGTTTGAGTGAAGTTAAAGCTCAAGTCGAGTCTGGAGCAATTACTTGGGACATCATCGATGTGTATGCACGTGATACAATTATCGGTTGTGACGAAGGATTGTTTGTAGAATTTGATTTCGACAATGACTTCCCAGCAGGTGTAAACGGCATGAAAGCAAGTGACGACTTCTTTGCTCCAATGCCAAGTGACTGTGCTGTGGGTAACATTCTTTACTCATGGAACTACGCTTACAACACTGATAACATAAATTTTGACGGAAGTTATCCTGACTCAATGGAAGACTTCTTCAATCCAAGCAAATATCCAGGAGTAAGATCTCTGTATAGCTCTGCAATGTCAAACCTTGAGTTTGCATTAGTTGCAGATGGTGTTCCAGGAGCTGACGTGTATGACTACATGGAAGAAAATGGAATCGATAGAGCTCTTGATAAGCTTTCAGAACTTTG
Organism: Pelagibacteraceae bacterium AG-333-C14; assembly: GCA_003282485.1. Classification (GTDB taxonomy): domain Bacteria; phylum Pseudomonadota; class Alphaproteobacteria; order Pelagibacterales; family AG-422-B15; genus CACNXQ01. The sequence continues at coordinate 39,262 of QBZD01000002.1, read as the reverse complement.
TAACGACCCTAATGGTGGTTGCATATTCTGGTCAGCTGGTGCACAACCACCTGAGCAGTTAGTTTCTGGTGAAGCTATTATGGCTACTGGTTGGAACGGACGTCATTTCAACGCCATTGTGAACGAAGGTTCACCAATGAAAATGGTTTGGGATGGTCAAATTCTTGATTATGAGTACTTCGTACTTGTAAAAGGTGGTCCTAACCAAGCTGAAGCAATGGAAGCATTAAAATACTTCACAAGCTCTGAAGGATTGGCTGGAAGTGCAAAACATATTGCTTACGCACCTTTCAGAATCTCATCGCTAGACATAATCATGGCTGATGAGCCTTGGTTTAATTCACCTCAAGCAGGTGCAGTTGAGATTATGCCTCACATGCCTACAGCTCCAGCAAACACTAAGAACTATGTTCTTATGAACCCAGAGTGGTACGCTGATAACAATACTGATATCAACGACGCATGGGAAGCTTGGAAAGCTAACTTATAAAAGACTAAAACTTGGGCAACCTATGGGTTGCCCAAGTCCTTTAAATTAAGTATCCTCTTACTTAATGTCAGCAGAAATAAGAACATCAGATGGAGAACTTCTCTCTGTAAAACTCAGAAAAGTTGAGAGAAGACGAAGAGCAACAGCTTTCTTATTGGCAGCGCCATTACTCTTTTTTATCGTTTTTGCCTATGTGATTCCAATATTCCAAATGCTTGGGCGAAGTGTCGATAACGTTCAAATGAATGAATTTTTAAGTAATACGCATGAAGCTATGCAATCTTGGGATGGCAGTGAAATGCCTGGAGAAGATGTAACCTCGACTTTTTTTTATGAACTTAAAGGATTAGTAGAAGAAAAGAATCACGGCAAAATTGCGACCAGACTCAATTATGAAAAAGGGGGCTTCACAAGCCTTATAAAAAAGACTTCAAGAAAACTTAAAGATTTCGATGAGAATGGAAATTTTCTAGATCAGTTTATTGATGTTCATAAAAAATGGGGTGATATTGAGTATTGGCTGGCATTAAAAAGAGGAACGGACGCTTATCATTACCGTAAGTATTTAACAACATTTGACTATGAGCAAAAATTTGATGGCTCGATTGAACGAATACCTGAAAAGAAACGAATAAATGTAACTCTTTGGTTAAGAACTATTTTTGTTGCCGCAGGTGTTACATTCTGCTGTTTCTTACTAGCATACCCTATATCACATTTGCTTTCTGTTTTACCAACTCGATATTCAAATTTACTTATGATTTGTGTTTTACTTCCATTTTGGACTTCACTTCTCGTGCGTACCTCCAGTTGGATGGTTCTACTACAAAAACAGGGAGTCTTAAATGATACTCTCGTCTCTCTTGGGATTGTTGCAGACGAAGGAAGGCTTGAATTAATGTACAACATGACTGGTACATTTATCGCGATGACACAAATACTGTTACCATTTATGGTTCTTCCACTTTACAGTGTAATGAAAACTATACCCCCAAGTTTAATGAGAGCTGCAACGTCAATGGGGGCTACTCCTTTCCTTGCATTTAGAAAAATTTACTTTCCACTCACATATGCTGGCATAAGTGCAGGATCGATTTTGGTTTTTGTTCTTTCTATTGGATATTACATCACTCCTGCGTTAGTTGGGGGTGCTAAGGGAACATTAATTAGTAATAGAATTGCATACCATATGCAGCAATCACTTGATTGGTCTCTGGCAACTGCTATGGCAGCTGTTTTGTTGGTGGCCGTTTTAATAGTTTATTGGCTCTATAATAAAATTGTCGGCATAGATAACATGAGGCTTGGATAAGATGGCTTTACCTAAATATACAGAAACAAGATACAGGGTCTGGCACTACTCATATATTATTATTTGTACTGCAGTTTTCTTTTTTCTAATAGCTCCACTATTTGTCATCATTCCACTCTCATTTAATGCGGAACAATACATTCACTTTTCAGATGGAATGTTGGCTCTTCAACCTGAAGCCTTCTCGCTTAGATGGTATGAAGATATGGTTTATGGTACCAAAAATCCATGGGGAATAGCTGCTCGAAATAGTATCTATTATGCCTTCTTCGCAACTATTGGTGCTACAGTTTTAGGGACCGTTGCTGCCCTTGGACTCAGCAGTCGGTATATGCCTTACAAGCAATTGATCATGAGTATTTTGATATCACCAATGATCATCCCACTTATCATTTCTGGCTCGGCAATTTTCTTTTCACTCGCTAAATTAGGTCTCGCTGCAACGTTTCCTGGCATAGTAATCGCTCATATAATATTAGGAACTCCATTTGTTGTAATTACTGTAACGGCCACCTTAAGTGGTTTTGATGACAGTATTACTAGAGCTGCTTCAAGTCTTGGTAGTACGCCAACTAATACATTTTTTAAAATTACTCTGCCTCTTATTACACCAGGAATTATTTCGGGTGCACTCTTTGCATTCGTTACATCATTTGATGAGATAGTTGTTATCTTATTTGTTGCTGGAGGCGATAGGAACTTAACAACTATACCTCTTCAGATGTGGACAGGATTAAGAGAGCAGCTTAGTCCAACAATTATGGCTGTAGCTACGTGCTTAATTGTTCTTTCAACATTAATTCTGATCGTAACAGAGTTATTACGAAGAAGATCTGAGAGAATAAGAGGAATATCAGCACAATAGTATTAATTGTGAACCAGGAAATACTTATTTCTGATCAACTTATCACTAATCCATCTTTTTTTAATTCACTAACCAGATCATCAAAACGGTCTTGGCCAAAAAAGAATTTATCTTTGTAAACAGACAAGGGAACTCCGTGATGTCCCGCCTCAAGCTGTTCTTTTTGATTTAACTTAATTTCATCAATTAACGCTTGTTCGTTTTCAATACGTATTTTTTCAATATCTTCAAACTTAAGTCCAACTTTTGAAGTAGCATCTGCTATTGACTCATCTGTATTCCAATTCTTGAGACCGCTCCAAATTTTATTTGAAACCACAACAGCAAAATCAAGCTGCTTACTTTTTTCAATGGCTTGACAATAGTGTGCCAATTTAAAAATATAAGGCTGATGGTCAGAAATTTTTCCAGTCACCAAGTTTTGATTTATTGGATCAGGATTTGGTTTGACAAAAACCATATTATTTTTTTTTGCTTGTCTAACATAATCAATTCTTCTGATTAAAAAGTAAGTAAAGAGATTTTTACCTTTAAAAAATTCTGGTTCCCTTATTGCAAGAGGGTAAACTTGCTTAAAATTAACATCTACCCCATGTTTATCTCTCAATTCAACCATGCGTGGCAAAATTAAATACGAATAGGGACTTCTAAAAGAGAAATATAAATCCACCTTCATAATTATAATATTAACCTTTCACATCCTGTACCATCAAGCAGGTTATTGACTTTTTTCCGATCATTTTCTTCAAGTGCACTATATTCTTCATTAACCCATTTAAGACACTTTGCCTGGTAGGGAAATGATTTTTGCTTCCAAAGGCAATTATCGATTTTTGTTTCCCATTCTTTATCGCCATTTTCTATAGCTTTTGCATTTGCTAATTGTGCAGGCACATACCCATTTCCAATTTCAATAAGTAAATCTTTTACCGTCGATGGTAAACTTTCAATTGACCCCCATTGTTCATCGGTAACTTCAATGCCAGACTGATCTTCGATTAAACCAACCCATGCGACTGTTCTCAAAGAAACCTCATGGCAAATTTCTCTGGGAGTTGGATCAAAGTTAACAAGCTGAGACAGTTGACCGTATAAAGCAAAATCACTGGAAGAAGGTCTTTTACTTAATAGGTAAGATGCAGATGCAAAATGCTTTTCAAGAATAGCTAATAAGCGCCTTAAACTTGCATCTATTATTGGCGCTGTATCATTGTTTGAGCCCACTACCCATAATCTATCAATTTGCCTTTTACTGATCATTTCTCTAACATTTTTTAGCATGTCATCTGGCATCATTCCTATAGTCTGAAGCGGTAAAATAGTACCTGCATTATTTGCATCTTTTTGATCGTGCCATCGATAATGAAACATATATTTAGTACCCCACTCATCGGCAAAATCTTCTATTAGATAATTAATGAACGCAAGGGCTGGGTCAGATGGTATCGTACTTCGTTCACTGACTTTTTTATCAATCCTTCTTATCAATGGAGTGGAGTCAGTTACTGCTTTCAAATTTCCATCTTCATCAGGCAACACAAACGTTGGCAGCAAACTAGGTTTTGGTTTTTCTATTCCTTCCTGATCTAGATATTTTGAAGGGTCTCCCCAGATCATTTTAAGAGGAATTCTTTTATATCTTAGGTAGGAGAGCATTTTTCGAGTATAAGGTGACCCCACTCCGCCAAGTACTACTAATGGATTTGGTAAACTCATAATATCTATCTATTTCTGTATAATTTTCGATCCTGTATCCGTTAAGTCTTTTGATTGTTTCATATTTCTCATCAGCTCCATAATATCAATTGGAACAGCTACACCTTTTTTACATGCCGGTCGATCTTCCATCATTTGCATCCATCTTTGAAGACCTGTCAGGCCATCTATTTTAATACCTGACCATTTATACGTTCTTACCCAGCACCAGTTAGCAATATCAGCAATACTAAAATCATCAGCTAAAAATTCATTATCCTTTAAACGTGTTTCCATTACTTCAAATAATCGTCGACCTTCATTTTGATAACGATCTACAGCCGCTTGGATTTTATCGCCAGGCCAATACCGAAAAAAAACATTTGCCTGCCCCATCATGGGACCAATTCCTCCCATTTGAAACATCAACCATTGAATCACTTTAAAACGAGCAATTGTTTCAGTAGGTAAAAGTTTTCCTGCTTTCTCAGCTAAATAAATGAGTTGAGCACCACTTTCCATAATTGAAAGATTATTATTTTCTATATCAACAATCACAGGAATGCGTCCATTTGGATTCATTGCTAAGAATTCAGGTTTTTTTTGATCTCCAGCTTGTAGATTAACAACGTGAACATTGTAAGGTATTTCAAGTTCCTCTAATGCGACGGAAATCTTATATCCATTTGGTGTAGGCGAAGTATATAGTTCAATCATTTATTTCTTTAGTTTCAATATTCAGTTGGCCCGCTAAACCTGCTTCTCGATGTTGGTACGCTTCAAGATACGTTGGGTCATTTGGCATCATATTCTCACCCATAATTTGTCTTGAAGGCCATTTAGCGATAGCAACTACATCCCACAATTCCTCAACTTGCCCAACTGCCATACGTGTCACATCTGTGTGTAAAATAAGATCTCCACCAATATTTTGTAAATGCTTCTTAACAAATTCTGCATAGATTTTGTATGCTTCTCTACCGGTCAATTTTGTTTTTCTTCCATCTTTGTATTCAGCTTTATCTTTAAACTTTAATAAGTTAACCATATAGATTGGTTCATTATCAGTTGCAGTTTCAAAGAAACCCCTCATCTGATCTTTACTGGGATAAACTTTATTCTTAACTTCCATATTGAACCTTATTATTGATTATAATAAAAATAAACATTATTTAATAATACTAAAGGAGAAAGATTATGAATAAATTTTTAGTTGTTTTAAATGCTATCAATGGGATCTTGTTTATTGCAATTGGTCTCCTCTGGGTGATTTCTCCCTACGAAGCTGGAGCTAACTTTGGTATCTTAGAAATTTCCGAAGGTTTAGGTCGAAGTAGTCTAATTGGTGATGTAGGAAGCTATTTTTTTTGCATTGGTTTGATGATGATACTTGCAGCTTATACTTTAAGGAGTATTTGGTTTTATGCGCCTGCGATGCTTTTGGGTTTTACTGCTTTATTTAGAGTGATCTCATGGGTAGCACATGATGCAACCTTTGCAACTCAATTTATTATTATTGAAATATTACTTATTACTTTATTGCTTGTAACATCGAAGAGAATGTCTAGCCAATAAATATGAAAAAAATTTATTTTTTTTTGATAACCGCAATTTTAATACTCATTATTGCACTTATCGGAATAAGAACTACTACTGTTCAAAATCTTTTGATAGATTTTGATTTTGATAGACAATGGAATAATCAGGATAAATTAATAAGTTTTGATGGCGATTATATTATTGGTCTTGTTTGTGGATCACGGGGACCCTTACCTGGCAAGGGAAGAGCCGAGCCCTGCATAATGATAAAGACTCCTGATCATATGTTTGTAGTTGATACTGGAGATGGTAGCAGGCAAAACCTTATAAATTGGAGTATTAATCTTGGTAATTTAGATGCAGTCTTATTAACTCACTTGCATTCAGATCATATTTCTGATTTGGCTGACTTTCACCTCTATTCATGGGTAACCCAAAATAGAGGCAAAAAACTGCCAGTGTATGGGCCATTTGGTACCACTCTCGTGACTGATGGAATAACAAAAGCTTATGAGTTAGACACTGAGTGGAGAACACTTCATCATGGAGAAGAAGTAGCTCCCTCTGACTTTGCCGGCTTTGACACAAAAATAATTAATTTAAATAATCCAGTTATTTTTGATGATGGTGAACTTAAAATAACAGCTTTTGAAGTTGAGCATTTTCCAGTTGATCCCTCGCTAGGTTTTCGTTTCGATTATAAAGGCAGATCCATAGTGATAAGTGGTGATACCGACTACAGTGAAAACTTAGTTGAACAAGCTAAAAATGCAGACTTACTATTTCATGATGCTCTCTCTCAAAATATGATAGGAAGATTAGAAGAAATTTCTGAAGACGTTAACCCCTTATTATCTACAGTCTTTTATGATATTCAGGATTATCATGCTTCTCCAATTGAGGCTGCCCAAGCTGCCAATGAAGCAAATGTAAAAGAGTTAATATTTTATCATTTGACGCCAGCCCCTCAAAATTTCATTGCGAAAATAATTTTTGTGAGAGGTGTTAATGAAGTACGTCCAAACAATTGGACATTAGCAGATGATGGAACTATAGCAATACTACCAGTTGGTTCTGACAAAGTAGAAATTACTAATATTAATTGAGATTTATAAAAATAATTTTGAAAAGAAATTTTTCATTTCATTCCAAGAATGCTCATCAGCATATTGGTCATAAAATAATCCGCTTTCTCTCTGATTGGCTTCTGGATTAGTAAAGGCATGGCCCACATTACCATATGCGTGAATTTGCCATTTAGCTTTCTTTGAATTTAGTTCATCAGCGAGTTCGACCATACTTTTTGGAGTAGCCATAGGATCATCATAACCATGCAAAATTAATATCGAACTATCAATTTTTAATGTGCCTTTTAACTGCTTTCCAGTACTCGCTGTTGGAGCATCATAGAGTCCATGAAAACTTACAACTCCCTTAATGTCTTCTCCAGATCTTGCAAGATCAAGAGCGCACTTGCCACCAAAACAAAACCCGATGGCCCCTGTTTTATTCTTATCAACTTGATCAAAGTTTTTAAGAGTTTCAAACGCATTTATCATGCGTTCTTGAAGCAACACTCGGTCAGAATTAAATTCATTCATTAGTGCCATTGATTCTTCTGGGTTGGAACCTCGTCTACCCAGACCATAGAGATCAATTGCAAAAGCAAAATAACCTAATTCAGCCAATTTTTCAGATTTCTCGATATCAAAAGATGAATGTCCTCCATACGCATGGCAAACGAGGATACCGGGACGAGGAGTACTTATACTATCATCATAACTGATTGAGCCTTCATATTTTTGATCAGAATTAAGTGCGCCATAGATTAATTTTTCTGTTTTTATCATAGTTAAAGAATACCTTCGTATGAATTTATGTAAAGATTCTTCATTTGATCTAAAGATATATCTTTGGGATTAGGTTGGGTGGATGGATCTTTTATGGCCATTTCTGATAGTAAATCAAAATCAAAATCAACATTCAACTCTTTAAGTGTATGAGGTATAGAAAGATTACTTCTCAGGTTCAAGATCCATTCCATGAATCCGTCAAATGATTTCTTATTAAGGTCTAGATATTTTGATAAAGAAATAATTCTATCTTCAATTACATCTTTATTAAAGTTAAGAACATAAGGCATGAAAATAGCATTTGATAAACCATGATGAATGTCATTTACTGCATTTATCGGATGTGACAATGAATGAATAGCTCCTAATCCTTTTTGAAAAGCTGTGGAACCCATAGATGAGGTTACTAACATCTTACTTCTGGCATGAATGTTTTTTGGCTCTTTATAAGCAGTAACTAATTGATCCTTAACATTTTTAATTCCCTCTATAGCTATCCCATCTGCCATTGGATGAAACCCTCGTGCGCAATAGGCTTCTAGGCAATGTGCAAGTGCATCCATTCCCGTCGCAGCAGTTAAGTGAGGAGGTAAACTCAAAGTCAACTCAGGATCAAGAACGACTAAATTGGGCAGGAAAGATGGATGGAAAATAATTTTTTTTGTCATATCTGCTTCATCCACAATAAGTGAGGCTCGTCCTGTTTCTGAACCAGTTCCTGAGGTTGTTGGGATTGCAATTACTTTTGGCAGATTGTCAGTTACAGCTTGTTTCCAATTGTCGCTGACATCTTCAAAAAACCATAAGTTCTCTTTCTGCTTCGACATGAAAGCAATGGCTTTTCCAGCATCCAACGAACTCCCTCCACCAATTATAATTATACCATCACTTTTGGTTGAATTAAATTGAGCAACACCATCTGAAACATTCTTACCCGTGGGATTACCTTTTATATTTGAAAATACTGAGAATTTGACCTGACTCTTTTTAAGAATAGCAAGGATATCAACAAAATTTTCATTTTCTGCAAAATTTGGATCTGTAACAATCATTGGTTTGGCTATAGATAACTCATTGAGCGCTTCTATAATTTCAAGTCTGCGTGAAAGCCCAAACCATATGGGGGTAGGATAATTCCAGTTGGTCGATACTATATCATTCATTCAACAAACTCTTATACTCATAAAGTTGGCGGTGATGTTTTCTGTTTTGAACCTAAAGCGTAGAAGCTGATTGCAATAATTATTATCATACCTCCTATAAGGGTGAATGTTGAAGGCACCTCGTTAACTCCAAAAAGAGGTATCCAACACCATATGACTCCTCCTACTACTTCAGTAAGAGAAAGAAGCATGAATTCAGCTGCTGGCAAATAACGTGCGCCTATACTTAAAAGTATTAACCCTATTGCTACAAAAGAACCATGCATCATACTTAATAATATATTTCTAAGCGGCATAGTATAACCATCATTAAGATAAATAATCATGCACATTGAAAATAATGAACATGCAATCCCAGCAATAATGATCGTTGTAAATTTTGGTGTATCAGGTTGCCATCTTAAAGTTGTTGCAAATATTGCAAAACCAATTGAGCAAAACAAACCAAAAGTCCAACCTAAAAATGTGCCTGCAAACCAATCATTGTAAGCCATTAAAAACATTCCAAATAATGATACAAAACATGCAATAGCTGTGGTTATTCCAACTTTCTCTCTAAGAAAAATATAAGCAAACAGTCCTGCAAATAAAGGTTGGGTTCCAATCATAAATAACGTTGTTGCAGCAGAAGTAAAAGTCATTCCAAATATGAAAAAAATAAATGCTGAAGCTAGACCTAAACCACCAATTAAACCTGATATACCTACTCTTTTAAAATTATGTCTGAATGCTAATCCTTCTTGATATATTAAAAATATTAGGAGAATTGTTGCTACTACAATGCCTCTACAAAATAGATAATGCCATTGATAGATTTCAGCATCGACCATATAGCGAACAGTAGGTGCGCCAAAACTCCATATCAAACCAGCAGATAAGGCAAGAATAAATCCAATTAAATATGTTTTGTTATTTACTTCACTCATATAATCTAAATGAAGAATATATAAATTTAATTTTATTACACTATAAATGAGCACTATGAATTCTGTTACAGAGTATGGGGAATTTGATGAAAAGTTCCAAGAAACCTATGAACTTTTCAAGAGAAATATTGAAAGTGATGAGGAAGCTGGTGCGTCATTTGCTGTGTACAAAGATGGTAAGCCTATCATAGATCTTTATGGTGGTTTTCAAGACCGTGACAAAAAAATTAGCTGGAATAAAGACACCTTAGTCAATGTTCATTCAACCAGCAAAGGAATTGTCGCCATGGTAGTTGCAAAACTAATTGATAATGGTGATTTAGAATTAGATAAAAGAGTTTGCGATTATTGGCCAGAATTCTCTGAAAATGGAAAAAATGATATTAAGGTAAAAACACTTTTAACTCATCAGGCAGGTCTTTATGGTTGGAGGGAACCTCTTGATGAAACAGACTTTTATAAATGGGATTATGTTTGTGAGTTACTTGCAAAACAAAAACCTTTTCATGAACCCAATAAAGAAATTTGTTATCATCCAAAAACTATTGGTTTTCTTGTTGGAGAATTAATTAAAAGAATTACAAAAAAATCAGTTGGAAAAAATTTGCATGAACTTCTCAGTAAACCGCTGGATGCAAAATGTTTTATTGGAACCCCTGAGATATACCACAACAATATTGCTGAGTTAATAAGTTCTGAAAGTTTACGTAAAGCATTTAGTAATCCAGAAAATGTTGATAATTATTTGGTAACCGCATTCCTCAATCCAGCTAACAGAACCAAAACAGCAAATACTACTGAATGGAGACTGGCCGAAATACCAGCAATGAATTGTCATGCAAACTCAAGATCGATCGCTAAAATTTATGATCATTTTATAAATCATCAATCAAATAACTTCATATCGAATGAAACTTTTAAATTGGTAACAGCAGTTGCTGTCAGTGGTGATGACAATGTTATGAAATCACCCATGCAATGGAGCTTTACAGGATACAGTGTTGGAGGTGGTAAACTTTTTGGAAACAGCAGTAAAGCATTCGGTCATACTGGTTGGGGTGGCTCTATGGCTTTTGGTGATCCTGAAAATGGGCTGAGTTTTGCTTACACTATGAATCTACTTACTGGCTCGATGCTGGGCGATCAAAGGGCTTTAAAGTTAGTAGAAGCAACTTATAAAAATTTATGAAACTAAGTTTTAGAACAAAGTTTTTTTATGGTGGAGGTGACTTTGCTATAAATATTATGTGGCAGCTGACTGTATTTTACCTACTTTTTTTTTACACAGATGTATTTGGTCTTTCACCCTCAAATGCAGGATTAGTTTTTCTTTTAGCTAAAGCATGGGATGCTTTCACTGACCCGATTATGGGATACATAGCAGATAATACTTCCTCACGTTGGGGTAAGTTTAGACCGTATATATTGTTTGGATCAATTCCAGCATTGCTGGCAATTATTCTTTGCTTTACTTCACCTAACTTATCAGATGACGGAAAATTTTACTGGGCACTATTCACTTATATTTCTTTTACAACTTTATATACAATTATGGCTATTCCATTTGGCTCAATGACTGCAGCTATGACACAAGATATGAACGAACGAACGTCGTTAGCATCGTTTAGATATATAGGAGGATCCTTGGGCTCAGTGGTTGTTGCTGCATTAACTCTAACATTAGTAAAACTTCTAGAAGATGAATATTTTGTAAGTCCTCAATTAGGATTTCCAATTGTTGTTGCTTGTTTTGCATTACTGGGGGCTATCTTTTGTTTTCTGTGCTTCTTCAATACAAAAGAAGTTTATTCCAAAGTCTATGAAAAAAGAATTAGCTTTAAAAAGATAATTAATATGCTGGCAAATAATTTTGCACTGCAGTTTATAATTTTTGCACTGTTAGGAACATGGATCGCAAACAATGTTAAGCAAGTAACTGTAGTTTATTTCATTAAATATAATCTCCAACTTGAACCTTATTTTGGATTAATTCTATTAGGTGTCATTTTACAAATTATGTTGGGCGCCTTAGCAGCAAATTTAATCAAAAATATGTTTGAGAAGAAAATTATTTTTATAATTGGTACAGTCCTCTATGTTATAACTGATTTAATTATATATTTTATAACTGGTTATGAAAATTTTTGGTTATTCGCTTTTATTGGATCGTTTGGTTTCATTGGTTTTGGGATGGCAGGCGTAGCGACATGGTCAATGCTTGCGGACTCTGTTGAGTTTGGAGAGTGGAAATCAGGATTTAGATCTGAGGGAATAATTAATTCTTCGTTTGTGTGCATTTTCAAGCTTAGCATAGGCTTTAGTGGTTGGTTGGCTGGAATAATTCTGGAAAGTACTAATTATAAACCCAATGCAATAGTTCAAAGCTCTGAAACTTTGGAGGGACTCTTTGTCATGGGATATATATTTCCTGCAGTTGCTGGAACAATTGCAATGTCAATTATGATTTTTCATAGATATGACAGTAGTTTTTACGACAAAGTATTCTCAAGCTTGAACTCAAAAAGAAAAAGTTAATTGATCTATGCAAAATAATGCTATTGGTAAAAGTTTTGGCAGAGTTAATCTATTAGGTGAGCACTTAGACTATAATGGTGGCTATGTAATGCCTCTTCAAATAAAGTTAGGGGTCGAGACAAAGATCTCTGAAAACAAACAATCTAATAACATAACTATAAGATCAAATGATTACGATGATATTTTTGAAGCATATAATCTGGAAAGTAAAAATCATCATTGGTCAGATTTTGCTCTGGGATCTTGCAAGTATATAAGAGATAAATACCATATTGAGATTAAAGATATAAGTATCGATATATCAAGTGATTTACCTATAGGTATTGGCTTATCATCCTCTGCCGCAACAAATATAAGTATTCTAAAATCTCTTGTAAAATATTTTCAAATTGAAATTAGCGAAGTTGAATTGGCCAACGCAGCATTTGACGTCGAAAATAAATTTGTTGGAGTCGGTGGAGGTATGATGGATCAATATGCATCAGTCTTTGGAGAAAGTGGCAAGGTACTCTATTTAAATACTCTAAATAATGACTATGAAAAAATACCTCTATTTAACACCTCAACTTTTCTCATTATAGACAGTGGTATAAAACGTATTTTAGAACAAAGTGACTTTAATAAGAAAAAAGACCTCTGTATTTCAGCCGCAAAAAAATTAAAAGTTGATTTTTTATCAAATATTTCTGATATCGAGATTATTGATTCAAACTCATTAAACAAAAATGAATATAAAGTAGCAAAACATGTGGTGACTGAAAATAAAAGAACTAAAAATGGAAAAGATGCCTTAATAACTAATAACGATAAATACTTTGGTAGACTTATGACAGAGAGTCATAATTCCTTAGCAAAAGATTTTGAAGTTTCAATTGATGAACTAGATACCATAGTGAGCTTGTGTAATGAGTTTGGTGCATATGGAGCTAAACTCACAGGAGCAGGTTTTGGGGGCGCTGTTGTAACACTGGTAGAAAATGATAAAGTAAGTGAATTCAAAAAAAATATAATAGAGAGATATAATAAAGCAAAATTCATATGATATTAAAAAATTTACCTAAAGATTTTATATGGGGTACTGCAACTGCAGCACACCAAGTTGAAGGAAATAACACTAATTCAGATTTTTGGCACTTAGAGCATACTAAAGATACTACGTTTGCCGAACCTTCCGGTATTGCTTGCGATCAATGGAATAAATATGAAGAAGATATAGACATTATGGCTGATCATTCCATCCAGGCTTATCGCCTATCAGTTGAATGGGCTCGTATCGAAATCGGTGAAGGTGAATTTTCTCAAGAAGCAATTGATCACTACAAAAAGGTTCTAGATTATTGTCGAGAGAAAGGTTTGAAAACTTGTGTAACATTTCAACACTTTACATCACCACTGTGGTTTACTGCAAGAGGCGGCTGGGAAAATCAAGATAATGTCGATTTATTTGTGAGATACTCAGAAAAAGTATCAAAAGAGTTAGATGATTACATAGATACAGTATGTACAATTAATGAGGCAAACCTAACCTCTTGTTTTGCTCATAGTTTTCCAAGCTACCCGGAGGGTGGGATGAAAACAATTATGCCTTTTGTTAGTGAAGCAGCAAAATCATGTGGATCAAACCTTGAGAACTTTGGTCCTTTTTTATTTGGGCACCCATTTAAAATAAGAGATTGCATGATGGAAGCTCACGTAAAGTCTTTTCCAGTTATCAAAGGTAATTTAGATCATAATCAGCCAGTTGGCATCACGCTTTCAATTATGGATTACCAATGTATTGATGGTGGAGAAGAAATGAGAGATAAGGCTCATGCTGAGTCTGTAGATATATGCCTAGATCAGGTAAAAAATGATGACTTTATAGGTATACAAACATACACACGTCATACATATGGCCCAGAGGGAATTATAAAACCTAATACAAATGATTCAACTATGCTCGTGATGGGATATGAGTATTATCCAGAATCACTTGAGAATGTGTTGAGGTATGTAGCTCCAAAAATTAACTGTCCTATGATTGTTACTGAAAATGGAATTGGTACTGATGACGATGAACAAAGAATAAGCTATGTCAAAACAGCATTAGAGGGTCTTCAGCGGTGTATTGATGATGGTCTCGATATCAGAGGTTATTACTATTGGTCATTTCTAGACAATTTCGAATGGTTGTATGGATATAAACCAAGATTTGGCCTCATTGAAGTTAACAGAGAAACTCTTGCGAGGAAAAGTAAAAAAAGTCTAAAATTTTATCAAGAGATTATAGAAAAATCTTCATAATTAAATCTGATCACTTTTAGCTTGATTGAGAAAACAACCATTAATAAGCCAACTGTCATCTTCTTGCTGTTGCATCGTATAAATTGCAGTTACAAATATGCCATCTGGATCAACTAAATATACCTCAAGAAAAGTCGTTCCCCCTTGCGTTGTAACGTTTCCAAAATTTATACTTTTTGGCCTATACACTGCTTGGTACTGACCGACTACCATATCTCTAAATTTTTTATAATCAGAAAAAATTGTTTTAATTGTAGGAGACGCATATGAATAAGCTTTTTCAAAATCGTCATCTTGAAATGCCTGCAGCTGTGCATTTACCACTGATATTATTTCTTCTTCATCTGAAGAAGTAATGGCATATGCCCCGTTCTGAATTAGGAAAGATAAAATAAATATTTGTAAATAGTTAAATATTTTAGTCGTCAACATCAGAAAACATTTTTAGTTTTCTTGCTTTAAGAATAAGCACTGCAATTGCTATAAGCAATATTGCACCACCCTCATATAGCAACATACTTGGATCCATTGTTTTGCCCTGGAGTATGATTAATCTAGCTACCGCAGTGATTGCAATAAATAATGGAATGCTTATTCTGATCCTGTTGAGCGTCCAATACTCTCTGATCATTTGAATGACTTCTAAATAAATGAAAAGTAACAATAGATCAGCTAACTCAACAAGTGATTTCTCATACATTGCAAAAATCTCGTAGCCAATAGCAATGACAGTCGCAAAAATAATAATTACTAAAGCAATTTTCTCAATATATTTAATAGCATCAATCATAAAATCTCAAAAAGTCCTGCTGCTCCCATTCCGCCACCGACACACATAGTGACAACACCGTATTTTGCGTTTCTTCTTTTACCCTCTATTAAAATATGACCAGTCATACGTGAGCCTGTCATACCATATGGGTGTCCAATTGAAATTGAACCACCATTAACATTCAACTTCTCATTATCTATGCCAAGTTTATCACGGCAATATAAGACTTGAACAGCAAAAGCTTCATTTAGTTCCCAAATGTCAATATCATCAACGGATAAGCCGTGTTGTTCTAACAATTTCGGTACAGCAAAAACTGGGCCAATTCCCATTTCATCAGGCTCGCACGCTGCAACGGACAATCCTCTAAAAATTCCCATTGGTTCAATATTTCTTTTTTCTGCTTCTTTCAAATCCATTAAGACACATGATGATGCTCCATCAGATAACTGACTTGCATTTCCTGCAGTCACATATTTCTCAGGTCCCATGACAGGCATTAATCCAGCTAAACTTTCCAATGTTGTTTGAGGTCTATTACATTCATCCTTATCAACTGTTACCTCTTGCTCAGTAACTTCCTTTGTTTCTTTGTTCATTACGTCCATTTTTGTTTTCAAAGGAACGATTTCATCAGCAAATTTTCCAGCGCTTTGTGCTTCAGCTGTACGCTGCTGACTTTGAAGCGAGTACTCATCCTGCTGTTCTCTACTTACTTTGTATCTATCAGCAACAATGTCTGCTGTATTAATCATTGGCATCCATAAGGCAGGACATATTTTTTGTAATTCAGGCTCGATCAGATGTTTCATATTTAAGTTCTGCTGTGTCATTGAAATTGACTCAACGCCGCCGCCTATTGCAACTTTAATGCCATCAACAATAATTCTTTGGGCTGCAACAGCAATACTTTGAAGTCCTGATGAGCAGAATCTATTGATTGTTGTACCAGGAACAGTAACAGGACATCCGCCAGCTATCGCTACGTTTCTTCCAATGTTATGACCAGTTGCAGCTTCAGGTTGCCCACAACCAAATATAATATCTTCTACTTCACCAGACTCAATTCCAGCTCGTTCAATTGCATGTTTTACAGTATGACCACCCATTGTAATTCCATGAGTTTTATTAAATCCTCCACGCATAGCTTTTGCTAAACCAGTTCTAGCAGTTGATATTATTGCAGCTTCTCTCATACCGATATTTTCCTGAAAATATTAAAAAATGTAACATAAACTTTTTATATAAAAAAAAAAGTTAAAATTTAATATATCTACAGATGTTAAAAATACCCTCAAATTTTGGCATATAAATTTCTTTATAAAGCTTGACCATATTTAATTACGAGGCTAAAAATTCGCATTCTTATAACATACGATTCTAAAATGGTAATGCTTAAAACAGAAACGTCTCTTCCTAACTGGGTTCCTGAAGAGTATAAAAAACTTGGATGGCATGCAGGTTTTGATGTGCTCATTGGCCCTATGTATTTCAAAAAAGAAAATGATGGAAACTTTAAATTCATTACAAAAATTTTAGATAAGCATTTAAATGCTCATGGAATTGCGCATGGTGGATACTCAATGTCATTAGCAGATATTTTTTTAGGATCAATGGTGTTTACTGCTTGTGGAAAGAAACCTTGCAGTACTATCTCTTTAAACTGTAATTTTGTAAGCCCAGGTCTTCAAGATGACATTATTGAGTGTGATGGAAAAGTTACCAAAACAACAAAATCTCTTGTATTTGTAGAAGGAAACTTAATTTCAAAAGATAAAATTATTTTGTCAGCTTCAGGGATCTGGAAAATACTAAATCAATAATATTTTATAAATCTCTCTAGGCTTATATAGGTTTTAATATCAGAAAACTTATTATTCCTTAACATTTTTTTAATTTCACTTACTGAGAAGATTTTTGTTTCTAGAACTTCATCTTCATCATAATTTGTTTCTGTTTGTTTATAACAATGTGTTAAATATGAATGAATAATACATGTGTTGTAAGCTGGAGTAGGAAAATATTTACCTATAAGTCTCCATTGCTTCCCATGATAACCAGTTTCTTCAGTCAATTCACGTTTTGCACACTGTAATGGTTTTTCACCAGAGTCAATTGTTCCTGCTGGCACTTCTAACATAATTTTGTCAGCTCCATACCTGTACTGCTTGATCAAGATAATATATTTCTTTTCTATAATTGGCACTATAGCAGTTATCCCATTATGACGGATAACATCTCTTATAGCTCTTCTACCGTTAACCCAAATGACTTCGTCGAGCTGAAGTTTAAATACACTCGTTTCAATACTTTTTTTTGTTTTAATGAATTTTGCTTTTTTCATTTTATTTTTGAAATTGACGCATATTAATAAATTCTACTTTTGAATGATGCTCTTCAATAAGATTAATCAGATCACTTGGTGCAATTGAAACTGTTGCAGTATTAACCAATGGATGAAAGTTAACTATATCGAAGTTCATAAATTCTGAGTCAAAGAAGAATTTAACTTTTTTTTCATTATCATTAATTAATCCAAATGGAGATACAGATCCTGGCTTGATTCCTAAATATTGCATAAGATATTCTTCTCTTGCAAATGATAGTTTCTTTGAGCCTAGTTGGATTGCAGCTTTCTTAAGATCAGCAACAATATCTTCTATAAAGCTGACTAAGTAAAAATTATCTTTTTTATCCTTTAAGAAGAGATTCTTTGAATGAGCTCCTTCGATCTGACCTCTTAAATTTTTTGAGTCCTCAACTGTGAATAATGGTTTGTGTTCAGTTAACTTAAATCGAATAGATTTCTTATTAAGTAAGTTAATTAAATCACCTCGATTCATTATTAACAGAATTTTTGAAGATTTTTTTTGTATTGTGAGTTTGAGTATCTGCTAATCATTAATTTGAATTTATTTTTTGAGATCCAGCCATTTTTTAAGGCAACTAATTCAATTGAACCCACAAGGGTTTTCTTATTTTTTTGGTATCTATGAACATAGTTGGAAGCCTCAAGCATTTCTTCAGCATCACCTGTATCAAACCATTTTATATCTTTTTTGAGCGAGAATACTTTGAGTTGTTGTTTCTCTAAATAATCAAGATGTACGTCAACTATTTCCAATTCTCCTCTTTTAGAAGGTTTGAGTTTCCTAACTGCCGTTTTAGATTCTGAGTCATAAAAATATAATCCTGGTATCGTTAAATTACTTTTAGGTTTTTTTGGTTTTTCGATAATTGACTTGATTTTCCCTTTTTTCCCCAAATCAATTACAGCAGATTTTGAAGGATACTTAGTTTTTACAGCTAAGACCGCTGCACCAGACTTTATCGATTGCACTTGCTTTAGAGTTTTTTGAAAACTGTTCCCAATAAAAAGATTGTCCGCCAAGGCTAAGATAAATGGCTGTTGAGCAATAAATTTATTGGCAACATTTATTGCATCAGGTATGCCTTTCTGTTTTGCCTGAAAAGTATATTTAAAACGCATCCCTAACTGATTACCTGTGCCAAACAGTTTTTTAAAACTAAGCATGTCCTGTTTACGTGAAATAAATAATACTTCCTTAATGCCCGCGCTCATTAGATTTGACAGAGCATAATAAAGCAATGGCTTATCATACAAGGGTAATAAGGGCTTAGGTGTTGCTTCAGTCGATGGGAACAAACGAGTGCCTTTACCAGCGGCAAGAATAATTCCTTTTTTGAATCTCATTTAACTTTTTATATCTGATTTACTGCTTATCAGATTTACGTTTCAGAAAATTTTTATTTCGTAAGTTCCTATATTCTGGCTCTTTTTTTTGCATTTTTGCCATCATGGTATTCATCACATCTTCTTTGTGAAGGGTCGCCGCATTCCATAAAGCTACATTTTCTAACCCTTCTTTCACTGAATGATCTCTTGAATAATTTAGAACTTCTTTGGTAACCCACATGGCCAAAGGCGTTTTAGAAGCAAGTCTTTCAGCAATTTTAAATGCACTTTCCAACATTTCTTCCTGATTTTCATGCAGAGAACTTACAAGTCCTACCTCTTTCGCTCTATCTGCAGAAACTTTCTCTCCCATCATTGTCCATTCTCTTGCAATACCAGCAGGGATGATTTTTGGGAGTCTTTGAATAGTGCCTATATCTGCAGCGAGTCCAACATTAATTTCTTCTATTAAAAAGAAAGCGTCTTTTGTGCATAATCTTATATCAGCTGCAGTTATTAAATCTATTCCTCCACCAATGCAACCTCCTTGAACAGCGGCAATTACTGGAAAACGAGCTGTTTCTAGACACGTAGCCGCGTTCTGCAAATAATGTAATTGTTGTAAGAAGTAACCTCTGCTTCTTCCAAGTTCATTTTCACTTTGGTTTTCAACTACATCATCCTTAAACATATTCAAATCTATACCAGATGAAAAGTGAGGGCCTGTTGACGAAACAACCAAGGCTCTTATTTCACCACTACTATCTAATTCTTCAACTTCTTTGGGAAACAAATTCCAAAAATCCTCATTCATTGAGTTTCTTTTTTCAGGCCTGTTAAACCTTATGTGGGCTATGGAATTATTTATTTCTACATCAAATGGTTTAGACATATTTTTTACTCGCATTAAATATTTGAACTATATAAACTATATATATATTTAAAACGTACTAAAATACATAAAAAATGCCTATTAATTACGATGAAATAATGTCTATGACATCTGAGAATGTTGAAATTTCTTACTCTGATAAGGATTCAATTCTTTATAGCCTTGGAGTTGGACTAGGTAATGACCCAATGAATATGGCAGAGTTAAAATATGTTTATGAGAATTCACAAGTTGCTTTACCTTCAATGGCTACAAACTTCCAATATCATTCACCTCTACTTTTAAAAGCAAATATAAATTTCATTTTAGTAGTGCATGGTGAGCAAAAACTGTCTTTTTCAAATCCTCTGCCGGTATCTGGAGATTTTATTTCTAATGCAAAAGTAATAGGATGCTATGATAAAGGTGCAGGC
The DNA here is from genome assembly GCA_003282485.1 of Pelagibacteraceae bacterium AG-333-C14. Classification (GTDB taxonomy): domain Bacteria; phylum Pseudomonadota; class Alphaproteobacteria; order Pelagibacterales; family AG-422-B15; genus CACNXQ01. The sequence continues at coordinate 18,827 of QBZD01000002.1, read as the reverse complement.
AAAGGTGCAATAATAGATGTTGAGACTACAATCAACCTAAAAAAAGATAATACTGAAATCTGTAAACTTGTAAGTACCACGTTTGCGAGAGGTGATGGAGGTTTTGGAGGTCCAGAGTCTCCAAAGAGTGAAATATTTAGACCAGAAGGTGATCCAGATTTTGTTCACGAAATTAAAACTAAACCTGACCAAGCTCTGATTTTTAGACTTTCAGGTGATTATAATCCGCTACACTCCGATCCTAATTTTGCAAAGACTGCAGGATTTGAAAAGCCTATCCTTCATGGTATGTGCACTTATGGTATAGCGTGCCGCTCACTCGTCGAAAGTGTATGTGAGGGTGATTCTAAAAGGTTAAAAAAATTTGATTGCCGTTTTTCATCCCCTGTATATCCTGGTGAAACAATCGTTACTGAAATGTGGAAGAACGGCAGTAAGGTTTACTATCAATCTAAAGTAAAAGAGCGAGAAAAAATTGTAATTAAGAATGGAGTAAGTGAAATAACATGATACCAAAAGTTGGAATAGCAGAAGGAAAAAAACCTTTATTTTATAATGACTCCCATCACGCTTGGAGAGATGAAGTTAGAAAGTTTGTAGCTAAAGAAATAGCCCCATTTGTAGAGGAATGGGAAGAAGCAGGAGAATTCCCAAGAGAATTATACAAAAAAGCCGCCGAGGTTGGTCTGATGGGCATGGGTTATGATGAAAAATACGGTGGTACTACAGAAGGCATTGATATATTCCACGGTATTGTAACCGCAGAAGAGTTTGCTCAAGGGTGTGGCGGTGTTTCTGCAAGTCTACTTTCACATAATATTGCTATTCCTTTGATTCAGTCTCTTGGAACTGAAGAGCAAAAAGAGAAATTTATTCCACCTGTTGTGAAAGGAGAAAAAATAGCAGCCCTTGCAATGACCGAACCTTCAGGTGGCTCTGATGTTGCAAGCTTAAAAACAAAAGCTGTAAGAAAAGATGACCATTTCGTAGTCAACGGTTCAAAAATGTTCATCACAAGCGGGATGAGAGCAGACACTTTTGTTGTTGGAGTAAGAACAGGTGGCGAAGGAGCCTCGGGAATTTCTGTGCTTGTAATTGAAAAAGATACACCTGGATTTACTCAAACTCCTCTTAAAAAAATGGGATGGTTAAGTTCTGATACTGCTGTTCTATATTTTGATGATTGCAAAGTTCCTGTTGAAAATTTAATTGGTGGCGAAAATAGTGGTTGGATTGGAGTGATGGGTAATTTCAGTCAAGAAAGATTAGGTATGGCTGCAGGAATGAATGCATATTCACAAATTTGTATTGATGAAGCTGTTGCTTGGGCTAGAGAGAGAAAAACTTTTGGTAAGCCACTCATCGATAATCAAGTTATTAAACATAAACTCGTTGAAATGAATAGAGTTGTAAGAACGTCTCGTGCATGGACTGAATTATTATCTTGGAGAGTCATGAATGGAGAGAGTCCTATTGCCGATTTAGCTATGCTAAAAGTTCACGCAAGTAAGGCTATGGAATTGTGCGCACGAGAAGCAATGCAAATACTTGGAGGCGCAGGATACCTCAGGGCTAATAGTGGTCCAGGTAAAGTTGAGAGAATTTACAGAGAAGTTAGAGTGAACGCAATTGGTGGCGGTTCAGAAGAAATTATGTATGATTTAGCCGCTAGACAATTAGGATACAGATCTTAATTAAAATTCTGCTACTTCCATATCCATCATAGATGATTTTCCTGCCTGAACCTTCTTAGAATACATTGCTAATTCAGGCATAATTTTTTCAACAAAATAAGTACCAGTTTTAATTTTGTTTTTATGAATTGGCTCATTTTTGCCCACAGAGAACTTGGCCATTCTTGCCCACATGTAAGTCATCGAAGATAAAGCCATTAAATTAAGATAATCTGTTGCAGATGATAATGCATTTTCAGGGTCCTGCATTCCATTTTGCATTAACCACATTGTTGAAGTCGTTACTTCTTTTAAAGCATTTTCAAGTGGCTTAATGAAAGTTTCTATTTCAGTATTATCTTTATTTTCATTTAAAAAACTCTGGACTTCTTTTTGGAAGTTTTGCAACATTCTTCCTTTATGCATTGTAAGTTTTCTTCCCACTAAATCTAATGCTTGAATACCATTTGTTCCTTCGTAAATCATCGTAATCCTGACGTCTCTTAAATACTGTTCCAGAGGATATTCCTGTGTAAAGCCACTTCCTCCAAGAACTTGAAGACTTTCAGAGCAATTCATGAAACCTTTTTCAGTACAATAAGCTTTTATTATTGGTGTCATTAAAGCAGCAAAATCATCAGCATCCTGCCTCACTTGCTCATCAGGATGATCTTCTGCAAGATCAATTTTCATAGCGGTATATATACAAAGTGCTCTCATTGCTTCAGTAGTTGATTTAACATTCATTAACATTCGTCTAACGTCAGGGTGAACAAGAATGCTATCCGCTTTGCTATCAGGATCTTGTTTTTCCTTTACTACTGATCTCATTTGCTTGCGCTCTTTTGCAAACTCTAATGCATTTTGATAAGAAATTTCTGACATAGCTATTGCTTGTAAGCCAACCTTAAGTCTTGCATCATTCATCATTAGAAACATTGCTTCCATACCTTTATTTTCTTCACCCACAAGCCAACCTTTTGCGTTATCAAGGTTCATTACACATGTTGGCGATGAATTAATGCCAAGTTTATGCTCTAAACCACCACAAAAAATTGGGTTTCTTGAATTATCATCTAATCTCTTAGGAACTAAGAAAAGGCTTATCCCTTTAATTCCTGCTGGTGCATTAGGTGTTCGAGCTAGGACAAGATGGATTATATTTTCTGTAAGATCATGCTCGCCAAATGAAATCCAGATTTTTTGACCATTTAATTCATAATGATCATCAACTGGTTTTGCTGTTGATTTTATTAATCCTAGATCAGTTCCACATTGTGGCTCAGTAAGACACATAGTTCCCATCCACTCGCCAGAAGTCATGTTTGGTAAATACTTATCTTTTAATTCTTCAGTCGCCTTTTTTAATATTGTTTTCATTGCGCCATGACTTAGTCCTGGACCCATATAGAATGCCATATTAGATGCAATGCCAATCTCTCCTGCAAGAATAGCTGTTGTAAAGGGAGCCCCACCTCCACCATATTGTGTTGGCATCGTAGCACCTACGTACCCTGAACTTTTAACAACTTCATATATTTTTTTAAAAGCTTCAGGAGTATGGACTTCTGGGCCCTCAGGGCCGTCTGGAATATACTTGAGACCTTCGCGGTCACCAATTTTGTTGCTATCAACAACCTCTAATTCATTGAGACGACCTATCTCACTTACAACACTCATCAGTGTGTCTGAGTCATAATCCTTGAATTTATCTATGCCTGCAATGATCTCATCATAATTGAGCATTGCTAGGTTATATTTGAAATCTTCTATTGGACTTTTGTATGACATAGGTTTATGAATAATTATTGTAATTTAATTTAAATATATAACCATTGTCTAATAAATTGCAAATTTCTAATTTTGCTATCCATATCATAGGGGAAAGTCTGAAAAGTGTGAAGGTATGAGTATTTATCTGCCAATTGCAGAGCTCTCAGTAAATATTTTTTTATTGCTATCTTTAGGTGGCGTAGTCGGTTTTTTGTCAGGGATGTTTGGTTTGGGTGGAGGTTTTTTAATGACTCCAATCCTCATTTTTATGGGGATTCCAACAAATGTAGCCGTTGCCACATCTGCTAACCAAATTGTAGCTTCTTCAATTTCAGGAACAATAGGCTATTGGCGCCAGGGGTTGGTTGATTTTAAAATGGGAGGGGTATTGCTAATTGGCTCATTTTTTGGATCAATTTTAGGGGTATGGATCTTCAGTAAATTAGTAGCGCTAGGTCAGATTGATACTGTTATATCAATTTTATATTTTTCTCTCCTTACCTCAATTGGGTTGATTATGCTCATTGAAAGTTCTCAAGTGATTAGGGATCGAGTAAGAAGGAAAACGGTAAAGAGAAAAATTCATTACCATAATTGGGCACATAAACTACCCTTCAAAATTAAATTCTATAAATCTAAACTATATATTAGTGCCATACCTCCTATCATCATCGGATTCGTAATTGGTATTTTATCAGCAACAATGGGAATTGGAGGAACATTTATTTTAATTCCTGCTATGATTTATTTTCTTGGAATGCCTACATCAAAAGTAATTGGTACTTCATTGTTTCAAATTATTTTTGTTACTGCGCTTGTCACATTATTGCACGCTACTACTACATTCGCAGTTGATGCTGTTCTCGCATTCTTTTTAATAATTTCTTCAGTAATCGGAGCTCAGGTAGGTGTATTGGCTGCTAATAAACTTCGAGGTGAAGAAATTAGAGCGCTTCTTGCAATTATAGTGTTAGGTGTTGCAACTAAAATAGCATTAGACTTACTAGTGGAGCCAAGTGAGATTTTCAATATTTCTGTCATAAGGGCTTTGTTCTGATATGAATTTGAGAATATTCTTTTTTATTACATTATTAGTATTGGCTTTTATCTCGTCTGCCTCAGCGCTTGTCATAGGATCTGATGAAGAGGAGATATACATTGATGCAAATTTTTCTGGAAAAAATCTTCTTGTATTTGGGGCCTTTTATTCAGATCCCTCACAAGCAAGAGATGATAAAAGTGACATTCTGATTGAAGTAGTCGGTCCATCGGAAGATGTGATCATAAGGAAAAAGGAATCTTTCTTTGGTTTCTGGCTGAATTCAAAAAGTGTTGGTTTTAACGACGTGCCTGGATTTTACTATCTTTCAAGTACAAATGAGATAACCAATGAATTTTTGAATGAAAACAACATTGGTCTATTAAATAAAAAAGACACCCAGCTTATAGACTGGAGTGTGTTAAATATTGACTGGGGAAATATCAAAAATGAAAAGGATAAAGAATCTTTTTATGATGCACTTATAAGAACAAAAGAGATTGAAGATGTATACAGAAAGGTTAATGGAGAAATTGATATAATTGATGGAAATTTATTTAGATCTTATATTGAGATACCGAATACTGTTCCTGTTGGTCAGTATAAAGTTAATTTATACCTGATTATAGATAATAAAATTTCAAATGAATATTCTTATAATTTTAAGGTAACCAGAGTAGGTATTGAAGAGGCAATCTATTCCTTCTCAAAAAACTATCCTTTAATTTATGGATTGATTTCCCTGCTAATCGCTATACTTATAGGCTGGAGCGGCGCTGAAGTATTTAAAAGATTTAGAAAAGTTTAATGGCTGAAATATCATATTTTTATGTTGTCCTAGCAGGACTACTTAGTTTCTTATCACCTTGCGTATTACCTATTGTGCCTGGCTACTTATGTTTTTTAGCTGGTACAAGCTTAGATAAGATTGCCTCAGGTGAAGATGCTTCAAAAGAAAGGAATGTATTTTATTTTGCTTTAAGTTTTGTTTTTGGATTTTCCACTGTATTCATTTTATTGGGTGCGTCAGCAACTTTATTAAGTGGCTTAATTTATGAACACTTAGATATTTTAAGAATTGTTGGTGGAATTATAATTATTATTTTTGGTATTCATTTTATGCAAATTATCCAACTTCCATTCCTAAATAGAGATACAAGGTACCAAATTGAAAGCTATAGACCTGGAATAGTAGGATCATACGTAATTGGCCTCTCTTTTGCGTTCGGATGGACACCATGTATAGGGCCAATTTTAGGCAGTGTCCTATCAATTGCGGCAAGCTCAGAAACAATTACTTATGGGATTGTTCTTTTAATGCTCTACTCAGCAGGCCTTGGTATTCCATTTCTACTCGCCGCATATGCTATAAACAGCTTCATGAAATTTTTAACAAAAATTAGAAATTATATTCGTGTTATAGAAATTTTTACTGGTATATTACTGGTAATATTTGGTATTCTCATCTTAACTAATAGAATTCAAGAATTGGCTTTCTTTTTTATAAAGTATCTTCCATTCTTAACGCAATTTGGATAAAGGAGTAAATATGTTTCAAAAAGATTTATTAAAAGATAAAAGAATTTTAGTTTCTGGTGGAGGATCTGGTCTGGGAAAGGCAATGGCTACAAGATATTTAGAGCTTGGGGCTGATATTTATATTTGCGGCCGAAGAAAATCAGTTTTAGATGAAACTGCAAAAGAATTAATGGATCTACACGGTGGGTCCGTAAAAGCTATTTCATGTGATATAAAAGTCCCAGAAGCAATCGAGGATATGGTTAATGAAATTTGGAATGAGGGACCTCTTACAGGACTGCTAAACAATGCAGCAGGTAATTTTATTTCTAGAACAGAAGATTTATCTCCAAGAGCTTTTACTGCCATTTCGAATATTGTTTTCAATGGAACTTTTTATATGACTAATGCCATTGGTAAAAGATGGTTAAAAGAAAACCTAAAAGGAAGCATTATTTCTATTCTAACTACTTGGGTTGACAGTAGTGGACCTTATACAGTTCCATCTGCGATGTCGAAATCTGGCTTGGCAACAATGACAAGATCACTTGCAGCTGAGTGGGGAAATAGAGGAATAAGACTAAATGGAATTGCTCCTGGGCCATTTCCTACAAAGGGAGCTTGGGATCGATTGGCACCTGGAGGTAAGGGGGCTGACTTGATGAATTCAGTTCCAATGAAAAGAACTGGTGAGTTAAGCGAGCTCGCAAATCTTGCAACTTTTTTAATGGCAGATGGCTGTGAATATTTAACAGGTGAAATCGTTGCAATAGATGGTGCTCAATGGCTAAATCATGCAGGAAATTTCTATGAAATGTTAAAAGATGTTACAGATCAAGAATGGGAAATGCTTAGAAATATGATTAAATCATCAAATGATGCTGACAAAGCAAAAAGATCAGTTTAAATAAAAGTATCTTTAAAAAGTTTATTGCTCATTCTTCGAACAAAAGAAGGCATAAAACGCATAAAGAACGAAGCAAGATTTGCTTCTAATCCTATAGTATGGTGTATTTTCTTGCTTTGATAAGCCAGCCAAACTTTTTCAACAACTTTTGAGACTGGGTATATCTTAGTTCGCTCATTTACAAAATCTCTTTCCCATTGGCTTTTCATATCAGATGAAACATTTCTAGCTTCAAGTATTGGCGTCTCTGTGAACCAGGGATTAATTTCTGAGACTCTTACACCATATCTTTCATATTCAATTCTCAAAGATTCAGTTAATGAAGTTACAGCGTGCTTTGTTGCCCCATAGATTGCGATACCGGGCGTAGGCACTAAACCTGCTACAGAACTGGTATTCAAAAGAAGGCTATTCTCTGTATTCTTTAACAAGCTCAGCATTGAAATACATCCATTTGCAACGCCTTTAAAATTTACATCTATAATTTTATGAATTTCATCAACAGGTACATCTTCAAAAGCTCCAGCAAAATTTGCTATACCTGCATTATTAAAAAAAATATTGCATGTTCCAGATGTATATTCTGAAAAGTTTTTTTCAGCTTCTTTCCAGTCTTGAATACTGGTCACATCTAGCTTTTGATACATACATTTGTTATGTCCAATTAGATTAGCTACATCTTTGAGACCTTCCTCATTAATATCAAACAAACCAACATTCCAGCCTTTTTCAGCAAATGATATTGCGGTTGCTTTACCAATGCCAGAGGCCGCCCCGGTAATAAATATACTTTTTACCATAAATTATAAACCCTTCAAAAAAAGTTTGGTCGCAAAGTTTGAAGCATCATCAGGTGATACATCACTTCGTGTCAACATTTCATCGCCGAGATTTATACATACTGCCATGACAGATGTAATCATAAAAGAAATATCGTTTTGAGGAAATTTTGTTTTTTTTGAAATATCTATCACAAATTCATATAGATTATTATTAAATCTTGCATACTCCTTTGAATTAGCGGAAAGCCACTTTAAATCCAGTATGTATTTTCTGTTATTCTTTATGAATAAGTAATTTTCTTCTTCATCTAAAATCCAATTAAACCAACTACTAAAGGCTATCTCAACAATCTGATCAAAAGTTCGAGCTTCATTTATTTTTTTCATAAAATAATCACTAAATTCACTTACAAGTCTTTCAATAATTATCAAAAAAACAGCATTTTTGTCATCAAAGTAGTTATAGAATGTACCAGAACCAAGGTTGGCGATTGATACGATTTCTCTAACGCTTGCATTATCAATGCCTTTTTCTGTAAGAATTTTTCTTGAGGAAGTTATAATGGACTCTCGGTTATTTTTTTTGTTAATTTGTCTTTTTCTTTGATGAAATGGAATATCCATTATTTTGTTCATGAATGAATAATCCCTACTGCATCTGCAATATTTTTGTACCCATCATTTTGCAAAAGTAATGATAAATCTTTTTTAATCTTATTTATCATTTGTGGTCCATTGAAAGTAAGAGCTGTATACAATTGGACTAATGATGCACCTAACTTAATTTTAGTATAAACATCCTCTGCGTTTGAAATACCTCCAGCACCAATAAGCAACAATTCTCTATTTGTTTCTTTTGAAAGAAAGCTTAACACTTTATTCGATAATTCTTTAAGTGGCTGTCCTGATATGCCTCCCTCTTCATCTTTATACTCGTCCATTAAATCATGAGGACGAGAAATAGTGGTATTAGTAGCTATTAAACCGTCAATTTTATATTTCTGAACTAAATTAAGTATCATGCTGTAATGCTGTTTCGTACTATCAGGATCAATTTTTAGGATGATTTTTTTTTGTGTCTTCATGTTTTCTCTTAATTGAGACAACTCGCTAAGTAATGCGTTTAGTGTATCGTGTTCTTGTATCTCTCTTAAATTTTTGGTGTTTGGCGAAGAGACATTTACTGTAACGTAATCTGAATAATCAATTACTTGAGTGTATAGCTTAATATAATCATCAATAAAATTTTCTGTGTCTTTGTTCGGTCCAATGTTTGCCCCAAGGACTCCATTTTTATTTGATTTACTCATATTCATCAAAAATTTTTCGATACCATTATTATTAAATCCCAGTCTATTTATAATCGCTTTATCTGATGCAAGCCGGAATACTCTTGGTTTAGCATTTCCAAATTGAGGCCTTGGTGTAACAGTCCCACATTCGGTGAAACCAAATCCTAAATTGAATAATGGATTTATAACTTCAGCATTTTTATCAAATCCTGCAGCCATTCCAATAGGGTTCTTAAACCTGAGTCCGTTAATATCATTGCTTAAAATAGAGATATCATTACAGCTTTCAATAAATGGATTTGGAAGTTTAAGTGCATTTATTGTTAATTTGTGAGCAACTTCAGGGTCAAGGTTCTTAAGTATATTAAAAAATATCCTTATCATTTAAATTTTTATTTTAATTTTTCTTCGATTAACTCAATTGTCTGTTTTATTCCATATATCGCAATAAAAGTTCCAAATCTGGGTCCGTCTTCTTTGCCAAAAAGCACTTGATAAATAAGTTTAAACCAATCCCTGAGGTTTTCAAAATCATGATCTTTTCCTATTTGATATATCTCAGTTTGAATGGTTTCGGCATCTGCACTTTCTGCCTGACTACGCAATCTATTTATTAGATCCTCAAAGATTTTTCTTTCTTCGCTAGATGGGGTCTTATAATTTATTTGTTCTGAAGTAATGTCTCTTTCAAAATTAATTGCCCCTTTTATTAAGTCATTGATGAATTGCCTATTAGAACTATTAATATTTTCATCATATTTCTTAACAAAATCTAAAATAATTGCAGGATCATTTTTTCCACTCGCAGCAACAAGATTTAATATAAGGTTGTATGTTACATTTACATTTCCTATAGAGTTTTCACCATTCATTATGTGCCAAACTGGGTTTTCAATCTGCTCTTGATCAGATTGCGTATTAAATTTGTTTAAATGGCTTAAGAACTCATCAGATGACTTTGGAATGATGTCATGAAAGAGTTTCTTAGCTCTTCTTGGGTTTTGATACATAAAATAGCTTAATGTTTCTTTAGGTGCGTATGACAACCATTCCTCTATAGTGAGACCATTGCCTTTAGATTTGGATATTTTTTCTCCATTTTGATCAAGAAATAGTTCATAAAAATAATTTTCTGGAGGCGCATAACCAAGTGCTCGGCTTACTTTTGCAGAAAGCTGAAACGTAGGTATTAAATCTTTTCCGTACATCTCATAATCAATATCAAGAGCGCCCCACCGCATTGCCCAATCAACTTTCCATTGAAGTTTGCATTTTCCTTTTAAGATAGATTGCTCAACTTCTTTGTTTTTATTTACATATGTAATTGTATTTTTATCAGGATTAATTGAAATAATTTCAACTTCAAGAACATGTCCAGACTCTGGGCATATTGGAAGAAATGGACTATATGTTTTTCTTCGTTCCTCGCCTAATGTTGGAAGAATAATATTTTTTATCGACTCATAATTTTTTAGTACATTGATTAATTGTTCATCAAAATACCCTGAAGTATAAAGTTCAGTAGCACTTTTAAATGTATACTTAAAACCAAAGTTATCTAAAAACTGCTGCAGCATTTCATTATTGTGATCTCCAAAACTCTTACTTGTCTCAAATGGATCTGGAATTGAAGTGAGTGGTTTATGAAGATGTTCCTCTAATATATTTTTATTAGGAACATTGTCAGGAACTTTTCTAAGTCCATCCATATCATCTGAGAAAGCAACGAGTTCCACTTCAATTTCTGATAATGACTTTATGGCATTTAAAATCATTGTTGTTCTGGCTACCTCACCAAATGTTCCAATATGTGGTAATCCACTTGGACCATACCCAGTTTGCAATCTAATTTTGTGTTTATTATTTGCTTGAGCTTTTTTTATTATTTTTTTTGCCTCAATAAAAGGCCATGCTTTTGCATCTTTACTGATTTCATCTATGGAAGACATACTTCTGGACATTATCATATTATTCTTTAAATCACTGAAAAATTAACATATTTCTTCTATTTTTGACTATTTAGATAATTTATTTGTTTTTTTAGCAAATAATTAAACTATATATTTTATGGATTTTCATATAGTAATCTGACTTCAAAATCATGAAAAAAAAGAAAAATACAAAGCCAACTCGTCAAGAAGCAGAGGCTGCTGTTAAAACCTTATTATCTTTTGTCGGAGAAGACGCTAATAGGCCTGGTTTATTAGAAACCCCTAAGAGAGTCGTCAAGGCTTATGAAGACTGGTTTGCAGGTTACAATGATGATCCTAAAGAAGTTTTAAAAAAAACTTTTGATGAACTTGAGGGTTATGATGAAATTATTATGCTCCGAGACATCAGGATTGAGTCACACTGCGAGCACCATATTGCTCCTTTTATCGGCTCCGCACATGTTGCCTACCTTCCAAATAAAAGAGTTGTAGGAATAAGCAAGCTTGCAAGAATAACTCGCATTTATATGAAAAGGATGCAAATTCAGGAAAAGCTTACCGCTCAAATAGCTAATTGTATTCAGGATGTCCTTAAACCGAAAGGTGTGGCAGTGGTAGTTGAAGCACAACATCAATGTATGACGACTAGAGGAATAGGTACTCCTGGTATTTCAATGGTTACTAGCCAACTCTTAGGTAAATTTAGAACTGACTCCTCTACAAGAAGAGAGTTTTATAGTATGATCAATCAAGGATCTATTCTCAAAAAAAATTAATAAATTATTTTAATGATAAATTTTAAGATAATACTTAATGTATTAGGGTATCTTTTAATCGCCCTTAGTCTCGTAATGCTTATTCCAGTGATAATTGATCTTGGAATGGGTAATGATACTTGGAAATCTTTTATTACTAGTGCGATAATAACATTTGGATTTGGTGTTACATTCCTAATTTCCACTCGTAACGAAGAAAATAATAAGATTTTGATGCAGGATGCATTCCTAATTACATCATTATCTTGGTTATCAATTAGTATATTTGGTGCTTTACCATTTTACTTCTCTGAAAACGGATTGAATATTACCAATTCAGTATTTGAATCAATGTCAGGAATTACTACAACTGGATCAAGTGTAATTCAAAATGTTGAGTCATTAACTGGAGGAATATTAATATGGAGAGGTTTATTGCAATGGATGGGTGGCATCGGGATTATCGTAATGGCTGTAAGTATTTTGCCAGTTCTTCGGGTTGGAGGGATGCAGGTGTTCAGAGCAGAAAGCTCAGACACAACAGATAAGCTTCTGCCTAGAACAGCTCAGATAGCCTCTGCCGTTATCTTGATTTATTTACTACTCACATTCATTTGCTTGGTTGCATATTGGTTAGGAGGGATGAATTTCTTTGATGCACTAGTTCACTCAATGACCACAATCGCAACTGGGGGATTTTCAACTCAAAATAATTCATTTGCTAGTTTTAACAGTAAGTCTTTAGAATATGTCGCAATAATTTTTATGGTACTGAGTAGTCTTCCAATATTAATTTATCTTGAAGCATTCAAAGATGGATTTAAAAGAATTATATCAGATACACAGATAATTACTTTTCTTGGTATAATATTATTTAGCTCCCTATTGGTAATTTTATACTTATGGTTCATGGAAATAAAAGATATTGAAGAAGCAATTAGAAGTGGGGCATTTAATGTTATTTCTATAGTTACTGGGACTGGTTATACATCTGATAATTATAATTTATGGGGACCTTTTCCAATTTATCTTTTATTTTTTGGAATGTTCATAGGCGGTTGTGCTGGCTCAACAACATGTGGAATAAAAGTATTTAGATTTCAAATTTTATTTCAAACATTAAAAATGCAAATTCAAAAACTGCTTCATCCTCACGGAGTTTTTGTTCCTCACTATAATCATAAAAAAATTGAAGAGGATGTAACTTCTTCAGTAATGAGCTTTTTCTTTATTTTTATTTTGAGTTTCATTGTTATTACATTATTACTTTCTACAACAGAGCTAGATTTTGTTACTAGTTTGTCGGCTGCTGCGACATCACTTGCAAATGTTGGGCCTGGTCTTGGCGAAATGATTGGTCCTGAGAATTCCTTTTATGAAATCAGTACATTTGCAAAATGGGTATTAATTTTTTCAATGTTATTAGGAAGACTTGAGATACTGACTGTTCTCGTAATTCTTCATCCCGCCTTCTGGAAAAAATAACTATATTAATCTTCTAAGAATTTGCTTTTGTATATGGAGTCTATTTGACGCCTCTTCCCAAATTCTTGAGTTTGCTCCATCAATTACTGACTCCTCAACTTCTTGACCCCTATTTGCAGGTAAGCAATGCGTGAATATACAATCGTCTTTTGCCTTATCCATTAAGGATTTTGTTACTCTGAAGCCGTTTAGCTCTTTAATCACATTTTCGTCAGATTTTTCACCCATAGACTGCCACGTATCTGTCATAATCACATCAGCTGTAGATAAAATTTCATTGTCAATTTGATTATGAATAATACTTTCTACATTTATGTTTTCTTTGTGTTTACTAATTTTTGATAAGTATAAATCTTTCGACCTGTCAGGTGAAAAGATGCTTAGTTTAAATCCTAAATTTTTAGAATAAGCTTCAATCCATGAATGCGCTACATTGGTTATAGGCCCAAACCAAGTAATATTCAAATTTTCTAGAGAACCTTTTTCTTCAATGATGGTCATGAGACCCGCCATGCATTGGCACGGATGAGATAAATTTGAAAGTCCATTCATAATCGGTACACTTGAAACTTCTAAAGTATCTAATATGGTCTGGTGATTATTTACTCGCATTACAACCCCGTCAGAATAGAGACTGAAAGTCTTAATGGTGTCTGAGAGACTTTCCTTGCCACTACTCAAATGAATATCTGAATCATTAAGTATAATTGATGATCCACCAAGTTGTTTAACTGCAAGATCAAATGAAAGTCTTGTTCTTGTAGAATTTTTCTCAAAAAATAAAATTAAGTTTTTTCCAGACAATAGTTTTTCTGAGATAGCGTTTTGATTTTTATTTTCTATCGCTGAATTAAGCAATTCAGTAATTTCTTCAGCAGTAAAATCTTTAATATCTATAAAGTTTTTCATAAAGTCAGTTCTTTGCAGGTTGATCTAATTTTATCAATTGCTTCATCACATTCTGAGTTAGATAAATTTATTGGCGGAAGAAGCCTTACAACATTATCTGAAGCCTTAACCGTTAAAATGAAGTTTTTACGCGCTTGTTTTACGAAATCCTCATTATTTATGTTACATTTTAATCCTAGAATAAAACCCTTGCCTCTTATGCCCTTAATAATATCTGGATAATCATTTGCAACTTTATTTAGGTCTAATAATAATTTCTCAGAAACTGTAACAACTTCACTAAAGAATTTAGGTGAAGTCATCAAATCTAGCACCGCATTTCCAACGCTGCATGCTAGAGGGTTTCCACCAAAGGTAGATCCATGTGACCCAAACTCCATAGCATCACCAACCTTTTTTGAAGTTAAACATGCTCCTATTGGAAAGCCATTGCCAATTGCTTTCGCTATAGTCATTATATCTGGTTCTATGTTTGACCACTGATAAGCAAACATTTTGCCTGTTCGACCCATTCCACATTGCACTTCATCGAATATAAGCAAAACTTCGTTTTCATCACACAATTTCCTAATTGCCTCGAGGCAAAACGTAGGGACTTCTCTTACTCCCCCCTCACCTTGAATAGGTTCGATAATTACCGCTGCAGTATTTTCATTAATTGAGCTCTTTAACAATTCATGATCACCAAACTCAAGAAACTTAAAATCATTTACAGCAGTATTAAATGTTTCCATTTTTTCAGGTCCTTGAGCTGCAAGCGCACCTATGGTTCTTCCATGAAAAGAACCACTAAAACTAATAATTTCTTTTTTTACTTTAGAGTTTCTAGTCTTGTGAAAATATCTTCTAGCAATTTTAATACTTGCCTCTACTGCTTCTGTACCAGAGTTGCAAAAGAAGACATAGTCTGCAAAACATAAATTACACAAACGTGAAGCTAATAGTTCTTGCTCCGGGATTTGGTAAACATTTGAAAGATGCCAGAGCTTTTCTGATTGTTCTAAAAGTTTTTGATTTAAATATGGATGGGAGTACCCTAAAGAATTTACCGCTATACCAGTTCCAAAGTCCAAGTATTTTTTGCCTGATTTTTCATATAAATAACTACCTTCGCCGTGTGTGAAGGTTAATTCAGACCTTGGGTATGTTGGCAATATATTGTTCATTTTAAGCTCTTAATTTATACCCAGTTTTTAACATTATATAATTAATAACGATTAGAGACATCAAAACTATAATCAAAATAGTAAATGCGTGCAAAATTGATGCGTCACTAGCGCCTAAGAATCCAAACCTAAAACCATCTATCATATAAAAGAAAGGGTTAATGAGACTTGCCCTTTGGATTGCTTCCGGCAAAACTGTAATTGAATAAAAAGTACCAGATAAAAAAGATAGAGGCACAATCACAAAATTGCCAACTGTACCTAGATGGTCCCATTTTTCAGCCCAGATACCAGATATCATCCCAATTAATGACATTATAGCTGATGCTAGAACAGCAAAGATTAAAATAATCCATAAATTGTAAATTGTTACCTCAATAAATGGCATCATAACCAAAGCACATGCAATAGCTGAAGCAAGTCCTCGAGTTATGCCAGCAAGTGTGAATGCTAAAATAATTTCAACATTACTCAAAGGTGGCATAAGTAAATCTACAATATTTCCTTGCACTTTAGACATTAAGATTGATGATGAATTATTCATAAATGCGTTCTGAATAATAGTCATCATGATAAGTCCAGGAAATAAGAAGTTTTTAAAGTTATCTAAGGGATAGTCTGTCCTAACAGAGCCAATAGCGGTTGTGAATATTATCAAAAATAATAGGCTTGTTAACGCAGGCGCGGCAATAGTCTGCAAAGGTATTTTTGTGAACCTCTGAACTTCTTTTTTTATAGAGAGTAATAAAACCAATAGGGTTATAATTCATAGCGACTATTTAAATATATTTCGAAAAATGTCATTAATATTTAAATTTCAATAAGATAACTATTTACCTGAAATTTAATGAAAATTTATTTCTACTCACAGGAAATAAAAAATAATTCAATATTTAGTATATTTCTATTGAATTGTATCAAAATGTAGTGGTAAAATTTTAAAAAATAAGGAGATTACTATGTCTTGGACTTATGAAAGAGTAGAAAAACTCAAGCAATTATGGGAAGAAGGGCTTACTGCTAGCAGAATTGCGGCTGAACTTGGGGAAGTAACCAGAAATGCCGTAATTGGTAAAGCCCATAGACTTGGACTCTCAGGAAGAATGGCATCAAAAAAGTCTAATAGCGGGATCTCAATTATAAGAAAGAAAAGGGTTAATATCTCTCAAGCACAAAAAATAATAGATATTTCGCCCATCATCGACGAACCGATGAATCCAACGGCATTTCAGGATATAAAAGATGGACTTTGCCGATGGCCCTTAGGCGAACCAGAGGAAATCGATTTTAAGTTTTGTGGTAGAAACACCAAGGAAGGTGTTGTGTATTGTCAATCTCATTACAAGCAAGCTTACCAGCCATTAAGTAAAGTTCGTGAAAGAAGAAAAGCTAAAAAAAAGTTTAGGATTAGTAACTAAAAACTCAAAATTAAACTTAAGCTAAAAGAAAATATCAATAAAATTACTATTACACATATTACAGCATTCATTAAACTCATTTTTTAATTAGCTTTCTCATAACTGGGAATTAGCGGTTCATTTTTTTCTATTTTATTCTTAATTTCTCGAATTGTCGCTTCCATTCTGACATACCTCTCGGCTGTTGAGGGATGAGTTCCGCCCTCTGAATAAATTGAATTTGGAACCTCTACTGCAAACCTCCTCCAAAAATCGACTGCCTCATCAAGATTATAGCCAGCTTTCTGAAGTATATACATACTCAAGTAATCTGCCTCATTCTCATAATCAATTGAATATGCCGAGGCTCCTATACTCTGCCCTATTTCCATCATATCTTGAGGGAGACCAACATAAATGCCTAAAAGTAAACCCAGAAGTGCTCCTGCCTGAGCATTTTCAATTTTATCAGCCACATGCTTATTTGCGTTATGGCCCAGTTCATGAGCAAAAACAATTGCTGCACCTGTTTCGTTCATCAGCAACCACTTAGCCATTCTCAGTGAAAAAACCATAATGTCACCATTCGCAAATGCATTGAATGTATTGTTATCGAGGTCAATCACAAAATCAAATCTACATCTCTGCTCACTTCGAACTTCAAAATCAATGATCTCACTATTTCTCAAAATTTTTAAATCATATAATTTTCTATATTTTCTATCTATCTTTTCGGTGTAAGAAGAAAATGCGTCCTTACCTTGTTTGATTTTTTCCCCATCAATTTCAAGAATCTCGTCTCCAGCTAAAATTCCAGCTTTTCCAGCCGGTGAAACTGTGCCAAGGCTTACAACTTTTAACTTAGGGCCTAATCCTAATGATTGATTGATCTCTTCTCGAATGCTTTCATATGCTGAGTTTTCATTTCCTAAATTCAAACCAAGTGAATATATGCGGTCATCTTCCTCACAAAGGCTTGCAGCACTAAATAAAATATCAGTGCCCATTGCTGAAAATGGAATGTAAGTGTTTAGCCAAGAATCTGCGAACATCTGATTTTGAATGTCTCGTTCTTTATCGGTAAGGACAGTACTGTATTCTGGAAGCTTTGTTTGAGGCTGAGCACATGAAAAAATTAATAAAAAAGAAAACAGTATTAAAACTCTCATAGAGCTACCTTATCAATATTTTCTTTTTTAATCATGTAGTAAGAATGTCCAAATACTATAAGTATAATTAATATTCCTCCTATCAAGGTTTTCTGTGTAGGTTCTTCAAATATAAACAGCCATACCCATAAAGGACCCAGCGAGGTTTCAAGGAGAAAAAATATGCCAACTTCTGGTGAACTAATATATTGAGGTGCTATGCTAATAAATACAAACGATACTCCCACAGTAATAATCATAAGAGATATCAATAATAAATCATGAGTTCCAATCACAAATGTTGAGACAAAAAATGCTGATAGTACAGCAGTAGCTAATTTGCCTAGGATATATGAAGGCACAAAATTTATTTCGGGTGATCTTCTCATTACAGTGAGACTAGCACCAACAAAAATAGCACATAGTAGTCCATAAAAATCTCCTAGATATTTATTGAGTTCATATGACTCATAAAAAATGAAAATTACTGCTAATAGGCATCCAAAAGAACAAAGCCACGTAATTACCTCAGGCTTTTCATTTAAGAAAATAAAAGAAAAAATTGCTGCAATTATAGGCACCAAACTAATCATGATAAGTGCATTTGCTACATCTGTATTTGCCAGCGCCATCACAAAAGTTACGTTAGCTCCAAGAACTAATAGTGCATTGATGATGCCTGGCAAGCCAATGTTCTTAAAATCATCTAAGGCTCTATGATTAAAAAAAATAAAATATCCCACTAAAAGAGCAAGTCCTGGTAAAAGTGAACGGTAAAATAAAAGATCCCATGTCTCTACGCTCACAGATCTGATAATAAGAGCATCTGGAGTAATTATCATGACTCCTATGAAGGCAAGTAACGTTCCTTTTTGTTTATTTGATAATTTTTCAAACATAATATTTTTTTGGCGCGCCGGGAGAGATTCGAACTCCCGACCCCCAGATTCGTAGTCTGGTGCTCTATCCAGCTGAGCCACCGGCGCATGTAGAATTATTAATAAGCTACTCTTTTATTAATAAACTAAAATCTTTTTTTTATAAATTTATAA
>QBZD01000001.1 GCA_003282485.1 Pelagibacteraceae bacterium AG-333-C14 | reverse complement strand
CAATGTCCATGATATTAAATCTATTATTCTATTTCGGTTGACCACATATTTTCAAGGTTGTAAAACTTCCTAATCTCATCTTTAAATAAATGCACTATTACATCTCCACTATCAATAACGATCCATCCACTATCATTACTTCCCTCAATAGAAGGGGTTTTGATATTTAATTTCTTTAACTTTTTATGTACTGACTGTGAAATAGAATTGATGTGTCGATTGGAGGTCCCCGTTGCAAATACTAGATAATCAGCTAGCGATGTTTTTTTTGAAATATTAATTGAAACTATATCTGAAGCTTTGCTGTCCTCCAATTCTGTCAGGATATTTTCAAGGATATTAGTCAATTTTAGACCTTATTTCTGTAGAAGATATATTTTCATCAAAATCTTGAATAAATGTCCAGCTGGGACCTTCCTTAAATATTGAGCTCTTTGATAGATCATCTATACGGTATTTTTCAAATGCTTTGGCTGCTTTTGAGTTTAATGATTGATATTCACTATCTTGTCGATTGAATACTGCAATAGGTATTTGCCTAAATATACTCTCGTATTCTTTCCATTCATGCATCTCATTAAGTGAGTCGCTTCCCATAAGAAAAATGAAAGTATCTTTTGAAAATTTTTCTTTTATATATTTTAGATTATCTATAAGGTAGTTAGAATTTGTTTCTTCTTCATAATATTTGAATTTAATATTCTTATTTTCAGTGATTTCATCAATTTTATTTTTTCGCTCATTCAACGGAATATAATCAGAAGAGTTTTTTAATGGATTAACTTTGGTTATCAGCCACCAAACTTCATTCAAACTAAAAGTCGTCAGTGCTCGATTTGATATTTCTAAATGACCTTTGTGTGGAGGATTGAATGAGCTTCCTAGAATTCCTATCTTCATTTATGGTCTTACCTGCCCACTTCCACGAACAATATATTTGTAGGTTGTCAAACCTTCAAGACCCACAGGACCTCTTGCATGTAGCTTGCCTGTTGCTATTCCAATTTCTGCACCAAGCCCAAATTCTCCACCATCAGCAAACTGAGTAGATGCATTATGCATCACAATTGCACTGCCTACTGAATTTAAAAATTTTTCAACATTATTTTTATTTTCAGAAATAATACTTTCGGTATGCCCCGATCCATATTTAGCTATATGATCAATTGCTTCATCAACATCCTTAACAATTTTAATTGATATAATTGCATCAAGATACTCAGTTTCCCAATCAATTTCATTTGCTGCATTCACTTTATCGGAAAATTTCATACATATGCTATCACCTCTAACTTCGCAACCACCTTTAATGAGAGTTTCTATTATTTTACCTAAATGACTATCAATACACTTTTCATCTATAAGAACTGTTTCAGCAGCACCGCAAATACCAGTCCTTCTTAATTTTGCATTTTCTACAATTTTACTTGCAAGATCAGGATCCGATGTTTCATCAACATAAAGATGACATATGCCATCAAGGTGACCAATAACTGGAATTTTTGCAGTATCCTGAACTTTCTTAACAAGACCTTTGCCTCCTCGAGGAACTATTACATCAATATATTTTTCCATTTTGGACAGCATGTAATCTACTGCAACTCTGTCGGTTGTATTTACATACTGAACTATATTTTTACTCACAGATTTTGATTGAATAGCTTTTTGCATTGAATTGACCATGGCTGTATTTGTATTGAAACACTCAGACCCACCTCTGAGTATTACACTGTTTCCTGCTTTAAGGCACAATACAGTAGCATCAATTGTTACATTTGGTCTGCTTTCATATATAATTCCAATTACTCCAAGAGGGACAGATACTCTTTCAACAATCATTCCGTTCGGTCTTTCATTAGTAAATAAAATATTGCCAGTGGGGTCCTCTAGAGTAATTACATTTTTTACTGATTCAATAATACTTTCAAACCTTTCATCATCCAGCATCAAGCGGTCAAGCATTGCGTTAGACAATTTATCTTGAGATACTTCTATATCTAATTTATTAGCTTCTAAAATTTGATCTTTATCATTTTTAAGTGTTTCTATGATTGCATTTAAAAGTTCATTCTTTTCTTTCTTGCCTAAAGATTTGATTTCTTGAGAGGCAATAACGCTTTCTTTACCTAAAATATCTAATTCATTTTCAATTTTCATAACAATACCAAATCATCCTTATGTATCATTTCTTCTCTATAAGAGTAGCTTAATATATTCGCTATTTCATCACTTTTATGTCCCATGATTGATTTGCTTGCTGTAGAAGAGTATCCTGCGAGTCCAATTCCAATCTTTTTATTGTCTTCCGAGCAAACCTCTATTACATCTCCTCGTTCAAAACTTCCTTCAATCATTTTTACTCCAGCAGGAAGTAAGCTACTCCCTTTTTTTAGAGCATCTACGGCTCCTTGATCAATTACTATTTTTCCTACAGGGTTCATTGTTCCGGCAATCCATTGTTTTCTTGCAGCCATTGGTGATTTGTTGGGCTCAAACCATGTACATGGCCTGCCTTCAAAAAGTGATCTTATAGGCTTCATTATAGATCCATTTGTAATAGCGAGGTGACAACCAGATAACATAGCTGTTTTGGCTGCTTGTATTTTTGTTTTCATGCCGCCTTTCCCGTATTCAGATATCGACTCTCCGATCATTTTCTCTATGTCCTGATCGATTTCATTTACAGTGGGGATTAATTTTATATCCTCTCCGTTAGTTGGATCAGCTGAATAAAGTCCATTGATATTTGATAAGAGAATTAAGCAATCAGAGCTAGATATCTGAGCAACCCTTGAAGCCAGCCGGTCATTATCACCATATCTTATCTCAGTCGTTGCTATCGTATCGTTTTCGTTAACAACTGGAACTATTCCAAGCTTAAGAAGTGTATCAATAGTTCTCCTAGCATTAATCGATCTTCTTCTTTGCTCTGTGTCATCTAAAGTAAGTAAGATTTGAGAAATTTTAATTTCATTTTGTTCAAAAGCATTTTTAAAAGAACTCATTAAATGTATTTGACCTACTGAAGACACAGCTTGATTCATATCCAACTTCATATTTTTCATATCAAGATTTAAGTCCTTTGCGCCCATTGCTATTGCCCCAGAAGAAACAATAATGACTTCTTTCTCTCTTTCTTTTAGAAACTTTACATCCTCTGCAAGACTATTGAGCCAGTCTTTATTTAAACTTCCAGATGTGGGATCAAATAAAATGGCTGAACCAATTTTTATTACAATTCTTTTTGTATCCTCTAATTTCATATATTTTTTAATTTTAAAATTTCATTTATTAATTGATTAATACCTTCTCCAGATATCGTAGAAATTAAATGTATCTTTAGGTTTATAATATTCTCGAAATCTATTCTTATTTTATCTATTTCTTCTTTTTTCAGTAAGTCACATTTATTTAATACAATAATCTTATTCTTA
This sequence comes from Pelagibacteraceae bacterium AG-333-C14, assembly GCA_003282485.1. Taxonomy (GTDB): domain Bacteria; phylum Pseudomonadota; class Alphaproteobacteria; order Pelagibacterales; family AG-422-B15; genus CACNXQ01. Next base: position 203,670 of record QBZD01000001.1, on the reverse strand, counting down.
TTGACTAAATCTTCATCATAACTTTTCAATTCGTTTATAATTGTATTGTATGATTTTACTAAATCTTCATTTGTGATATCTATCACGTGAATTAATGAATGACATCTTTCAATATGCTTTAGGAATTTAAATCCAAGTCCACTGCCAACATGCGCATCCTCAATTAATCCGGGTATATCTGCTACCACAATCTCCTCATCACCTTTTCGAACAACTCCTAATTTAGGGTCAAGAGTTGTAAATGGATAATCAGCAACTTTTGGTTTAGCAGCAGATATTTTTCTCAATAAACTTGATTTTCCTGCATTTGGAAAACCAACCAGGCCTGCGTCTGCTAAAATTTTTAGTCTTAGAACAACCTCTGCCTCATAGCCTTTTTCACCAGGAGTTGTTTTTCTTGGCGCTCTATTTGTTGAAGATTTAAAATTTATATTTCCTTTACCGCCCTCTCCACCTGGGAAAAGAATCATTTTTTCATCATTTACTATATCTGCAAGAATCTCATCATCTTGTAATATTTCTGTTCCAACAGGAATTTTTAGAATCATATCCTTGCCGGCAGCACCTGTTCTGTTTCTACCGGCGCCCCCTCGACCTTTTTGAGCTTTGAAGTGTTTTTGGAATCTATAATCCACTAAGGTATTTAATGACTTAGTACCCTCAATAATAATATCACCTCCCTTACCTCCATTGCCGCCATCAGGTCCTCCAAATTCAATATATTTTTCTCTTCTAAAACTCAGGCAACCATCACCGCCATCGCCGCTCTTTATAAAGATTTTAGCTTCATCAATGAACTTCATTTTTTTGAAATATAATTTATGAAAAAGTTTTTTTACTTTTTATTTTTTGGGATCAACAGAAATGAATGTTCTGCCATTTTTCTTTTTTCCAAATCTCACTATTCCATCAACAAGTGAAAAAATTGTATGATCTTTACCCAAGCCAACATTATCACCTGGGTGCCATTTAGTGCCTCTTTGTCTCGCTATAATATTGCCAGGTATAACCTGTTCACCACCATACTTCTTGATTCCTAATCTTCGGCCTGCAGAATCTCTTCCATTTCTCGACGAACCACCAGCTTTTTTAGTAGCCATTCTTATTCACCCTTTTTCTTTGTTGTCTTTTTCTTTGCTACTGCCTTTTTTTTCACAGCAACGTCTTCGCTTTTAGTTTCCTCTTTTGCAGAAACTTTCTTGGCTGCTTTTTCTGCAGCAAACCCAGGAATATCTAATGAATTAACTTTTAAGAAAGTAATATCCTGCCTATGTCCATTAAGTCTTCTATAATTTTTTCTTCTCTTCTTCTTAAAAACCAATATTTTTCTATCTCGGTCTTGCTTTACTATCTCAGCATTAATTTTGGCTCCGTCAATTTGAGGAGAGCCAATAGAAAACTTGTCGCCGTCACAAGCAAACAAAACGTCATCTATTGTTATTTTGTCACCGTCTTTACCTTCAAGCTTGTTAACTGTTAGAATGGTGTCCTGGCTTACTTTATATTGTTTCCCACCAGTTGAGATAATTGCAAACATAATAATCTTGATTTTGATTTTTTAAGTCTGGCTGAATATATACCCCACTTTTCAGCTGTCAATAGCCATAATTCTGTTAAAAAAACTTAAAATCAATGGTTTTTAAGCATAAAATATACGTATATATATCTTGCTAGTTCTATTTTAATTAATTTATCCGATTATGGCATTTTTGGTAAAACCATTTAAGGCGTACAGGCCATTGAAGCGACGTGTGGAAGAGGTGGTCTTGCCAACATTTGATAATCTAACAGATAAACAACTAAAAAAAATATTAAACCAATCTGAGTATAATTTCCTTAACGTTGTAAGTCCCAAAGCATTTTATCCGAATATATCTAGGAAAAATTCTAAAAAGCATGCTTATGATCATTTGGATGCAATGATTAAAAATAAAATCATTGTTCAGGAAAAAAGTGAATCTTTCTACGTATATTGTCTAAATAAATATAATAAAAGTCAGTTCGGTATAGTAGCTTCAATTGAATTTGATAGAAGAAATAAAAGAATTTTAAAACATGAAGCAATTTATAAGGCACGTTCAAATTCTATACTAGAAACAATAGAGCATACTAAGATGCAAATTGGCCCCGTTTATCTTTCATACAAAGATAAAATTAATATGAATTTGATTTTTTCAAAATATAAAATTAAAAAGCCACTTTACAAATTTAAGTCTGCTGGAGGCACAACTCGCTCATTATGGAAAGTTGATAATACTAAAGACATTAAGTTAATAGCAAAAAAATTATCTAGTATTAAAAAATATTATATTGCTGATGGGCACCATCGATTCACTGCAATTGAAAGCCTTGACAAAAAAATAAATAGTGGCTCGAGGAAAAAAAAGAAAATAAATCTTTTAACAGCAATTTTTGATGAGCAGTCAGTAAATATTCTAAGTTTTCATCGATTAGCAAAGTTCGATAAATTTAATTCAAAAAAATTTATAGAAACATTAAGTAGAAAATTCATAGTCTCAAAAAAATCTAGGTTTCAAAATCCTATTGAACCTGGTGACCTGATGATATATTTGAATAAATTTTGGTATAGCGCTTCGCTTAGATCAAATCCTAAAATATATTCAAAATATGAAACTGATGTAGATATAGTTGAAAAAATAATTATAAAAAATATCGCTAATAAAAAACAGAACAACTCCCTTCTCTCTGTTATTAATCTACCTGGACTCAGCGTCCACAAAAAATTAATGAAAGAGGTAGATTCAAGAAGAGCTGATATTGGATTTTTCATTTGCCCAATGCCGATGAAAAAGATAATGTCCATAGCAGATAGAGGTAAGATAGTACCTAAAAAATCTACTTACTTTGACCCTAAGCCTGCAGACGGCTTGGTAAATTTATTAATGGATATATAAAATGGAAAAACCAACATCAAAACCACATTACCCTTACTTTTCATCTGGACCATGTGCAAAGCCTCCAGGATGGTCATTAGACAAGTTAAAAGATGCGGCGTTGTCAAGATCACATCGTTCTGGCGCAGCGGTTAAAAAATTACAAGAGGTTATTAACAAGTCGAGAGAAATACTTCAAATACCTGATGACTACTTAATAGGAATTGTACCTGCTTCAGATACAGGTGCAGTGGAGATGGCTATGTGGTGCATGCTGGGCCAGAGAGGTGTTGAGGTGTATTCTTGGGAAAATTTTGGACATGACTGGAATATTGATGCGGGTGAACAACTGCCCCTTGATAATAAAATTCTAGTTAAAGCTGATTATGGAGATATACCGGACTTTTCTAAGAGTAACCCGGATAATGATATAGTATTTACATGGAATGGAACTACTGCAGGAGTAAGAATTAAAAATACTGATTGGATAAGTGATGATCGCAAGGGATTAACTATTTGTGATGCCACCTCTGCGGTTTTTTCAATGGAAATGGATTGGCCAAAACTTGATGTAGTTACATATTCATGGCAAAAAGTTTTAGGCAGTGAAGCAGCTCATGGAATGCTAATTCTATCACCTAGAGCTGTAGAGCGACTCGAAAGCTATACGCCACCATGGCCCGTTCCAAAAGTATTTAGATTAGCGCAAAATCAAAAATTAATATCTGGAATTTTTTCTGGAGCCACAATTAATACTCCCTCAATGATAAGTGTAGAGGACGTTTTAAATTCTCTTAATTGGTCAAATGAAGTTGGTGGAATTTCAAAATTAATAGAAATATCTGAAAATAATTTAAAAATAGTAAGTGATTGGATTGAAACAAGTGAAAATTTTGAATTTTTGGCAAAGGATCCAGAAACAAGGTCTTGTACATCCATATGTATCATACCAAAAGATGAGTGGTTTAAATCTTTGAATAGTGATGATCAGAAAAAGTTTATGGCTGAAGTATGCTCCCAATTAGAAACTAACGAAGCTGGTTACGATTTAAACTCATACAAAACAGCGCCACCAGGAATTAGAATTTGGGGAGGCTCTACGGTTGAAAATAAAAATGTTGAGTTAGTTCTCCCATGGATTGATTGGGCGTATTCATCTACAAAATCAAACTTCCAAAAATGAATAAAGTACTAATTGCAGATAATGTATCTAATGCTGTATTTGGAGTTTTTGATAAATATAAAATAGAATATGATCAAAAGGTCGGATTGAGTGAAGACGAAATTTGTGCTGAAATTGGAAATTACTCAGGTCTTGTAATAAGATCAGCTGTCACAGTCACTGAAAAAATTATTGAAAATGCTCAAAATTTAAAAGTAATTGGGCGACCAGGAGTTGGCGTTGATAACGTTGACCTTGAGGCAGCATCAAAGAAAAATATAGTGGTAATGAACACTCCACTTGGAAATGTACAAGCCACTGCTGAGCTCACATTTTCTATAATTCATGCATTAATGAGAAATATAACAAATGCCAATCAATCAATGCACAATAAAAAATGGGAAAAAAAGAAATTTATTGGCTCTGAAATGTTAGGAAAGACAATTGGTATCGTGGGATTTGGAAATATAGGAAAGAAGATTTGTGAAATTTCAAAAGCTTATGGCATGAATGTTGTTGTAAATAGTTCTTCACTTTCATCTAGTGACGAAAGTAAATATGGTTTAAGTAATCTTTCTTTTGATGAATTAATTGCAAAATCAGACATCATTACTTTTCACAACAAATTATCAGATAAATCAAAATATATGGTCAATAGTCAGTCAATTACTAAAATGAAAAAAACTGCAATTATTATTAATTGTGCAAGAGGAGGCATTGTAAATGAGCATGACCTCAAATTAGCCTTAGATGCGGAAAACCTAGCTGGATATGGTTGTGATGTTTATGAAACTGAGCCGCAAACAGATAGTATTTTTAGTGGAATGCAGAATGTTGTAATGACGCCACATATTGGTGCAAGCACAGCTGAAGCTCAAGAAAAAGTTGCAGTACAGATAGCAGAACAAATAGCTGATTATCTCCTCAACAACAAAATTGTTAATCAAGTTAATTCTTAGTGTCTAATCAGTTAATACTAATCAGGCACGGTAAAAGTGTTTGGAATAAAAAAAATATATTTACTGGCTGGGTTGATGTTGATTTAGACTCTGAAGGAACAAGTGAAGCATTAAAGGCTGCTCAGTTAATTTCAAAAGTAAATCTTCATCCTACAGTAGCATTTACTTCATACTTAAAGAGAGCTCAAGAAACACTAAACATAATACTAAATAATTTAAAATTACATGATATTGAAGTGAATTATGCATGGGAATTAAATGAAAGGCACTATGGTGCTCTTCAAGGTTTAAATAAAAATGAAGTTAAAGAGAAGTATGGAGAAGAGCAATTTCTGAAATGGCGCAGGGGATATAATACTCCTCCACCAGCGTTAAATACTGATAGTGAGATGAACCCGAAACTTGATTCTTTATACAAGGGAATTACAAATTTGCCTTTAACAGAATGTTTAGCAGATACTTATGAAAGAGTAATCCCATACTGGGAGAATAACATAAAGCCAATAGTACTAAAAAATACTACTATTATTTCAGCACATGGAAACAGCTTGCGTGCTCTTTGCAAATATCTTTTTTCTGTTTCAGACAAAGATATAGTGAACCTAGAAATTCCTACAGGAAACCCACTAATGATAACCTTAAATAATAGTTGCAAAATACAGTCGGCAAGTTATCTTGATGCCCTCAGATCAGAAAATTTGCCAGATATTGGCGCTTAAAGAGGTATATTTATGAATGAAGTTTTTATCACATCTGCTGTTAGAACAGCTGTCGGTTCTTTTAATGGATCATTAGCAAACATGCCTGCTCATGACTTGGGCAAAATTGTAATTAAGGAAGCTATTGCTAGGTCTAACGTCGAGGCTTCTGAAGTGGAGGAAGTTATACTAGGTCAAGTATTAACCGCTGCGACTGGTCAGAATCCAGCAAGGCAAGCAGCAATAAATGCAGGTTTAAAAAAAGAAACACCAGCATGGCTTGTAAATCAAGTTTGTGGATCAGGACTAAGAAGCGTAGCTTTATCGTATCAAGCCATCATGAACAATGATGCAAATATTATTGTTGCTGGCGGCCAGGAGTCTATGAGTCAATCTCCTCATTGTTCTCATTTAAGAAATGGAACAAAAATGGGAGATAACCAAATGGTGGATTCAATGATTAAAGACGGTCTCTGGGATGCTTTCAATGGTTATCATATGGGTACAACAGCTGAGAATGTTGCTCAGCAATGGCAAATAACTCGTGATCAACAAGACGAATTTGCCGTTGAATCTCAGAAGAGAGCAAGCAAGGCAAAATCTGATGGTATATTTAAAGATGAAATTGTTGGAGTTGAAATAAAATCAAGAAAAGAAACTGTTGTCTTTGATAACGATGAATACATAAAAGATAATGTACAGTTAGAGAAAATTGCGACTCTAAGACCAGCCTTTTCAAAAGAAGGTACTGTAACAGCGGCCAATGCTAGTGGAATTAACGATGGTGCTGCAGCAATGACTGTTATGTCTGGAGATGAAGTTAAGAAAAAAAATATAGAACCTATCGCACGTATTGTTTCATGGGCAAGTGCTGGAGTTGATCCTTCAATAATGGGTACTGGTCCAATACCAGCGAGCAAAAAAGCATTAGAAAAAGCTGGATGGAATGTTGGCGACTTAGATTTGATTGAGTCTAATGAAGCTTTTGCTGCCCAATCATGCGCAGTAAATAAAGAAATGGGCTGGGATACTTCTAAAGTTAATGTAAATGGTGGAGCTATTGCAATTGGTCATCCAATAGGTGCCTCTGGAGCTAGAATTCTAGTGACGTTATTAAATCAAATGAAGAGACAAGACGCAAAAAAAGGCCTTGCAACACTATGTATTGGCGGCGGCATGGGTGTCGCTTTATGCGTTGAAAGGTAAATAGGAGAAAATTATGACAAAAGTAGCATTAGTAACTGGCGGAACAAGAGGAATTGGTGCGGCAATATCCATAGCACTAAAAAACAGCGGATGTAAAGTTGCTGCAACATATGGATCAAATTCTGAAGCTGCAGATAAATTTTCGTCTGAAAATGGAGTAGAGGTCTTTAAATGGAATGTAGCTGACCCAGCTGCATGTGAAGATGGTGTTAAACAAGTAGTTGAAAAATTAGGAGCTGTTGACATTCTTGTTAACAATGCTGGCATTACTAAAGCTGCAATGACACATAAAATGACAATTGAGCAATGGGATGATGTTATTAGAGTTGATTTAGATTCAGTTTTTTATATGACAAGATGCGTATTAGATGGAATGAGAGAAAAAGGATTTGGAAGAATCATTTCAATCTCATCAATTAATGGGCAGAAGGGTCAAATGGGTGTTGTGAATTATAGTGCAGCAAAAGCAGGAGTAATTGGTTTTACTAAAGCACTTGCCCAGGAGACAGCAAGAAAGAACATAACCGTAAATGCTGTTGCACCAGGCTATATTAGTACTGAATTACTTGCTGACACTCCAGAAAAAGTAATGGAAGGAATTCTAGCACAAATACCAATTGGTAGATTAGGCACGGTTGATGAAGTGTCTAGAATTGTGACATTTCTTGCAAGCGATGATGCTGGATTTATAACCGGTTCGACCATATCTGCAAACGGTGGCCAGTACTTCTCTTAAAAATTATCTTTAAGATTTCGTATATGGCTAAATACGTTCTCAGGACTCTCTTCTATAATACCTAAAGCCTCGCTGATTTGATTATTGTCAGCTTGTAAAAAAATATTCAATCTTTTTTCCTCCTGAATTGTAGAGGGGATGGAAGCTAAATTTTTTGAATATAAGTTTTCTAGTTCATTAATTTTACTCTTTAACTCTTCGCTAGGTATAATTGAGTAGATAAATTTGGCGTTGCTTAAAGTATATTCATGTCCACAATATATATTTGTTTCATCTGGCAAATCCCTAATTTTTTTTAATGACTCCCACATCATTTTAGGAGTGCCCTCAAAAAGTCTCCCACAACCAAGGGAAAATAGAGTATCACCGGTAAAAACAGACTTCTCTCTATGAAAATAAAATGCAATATGACCAACTGTGTGTCCTGAGATTTCAAAAATCTCAGACTCTATATCGCCAAACTGCCACTTATCTCCCTCTTTAAGGAAAATATCGATTCCGGGAATTCTATCTTTATCTTTTTCACTGCCTACAATATTACATTTATATCTTTCTTTAAGTTCATAATTTCCACCAACATGATCAAAATGGTGATGTGTATTTAAAATATATTTTAATTTTAAATTATTTTTTTCTAAGCAATCAATGACAGGACCAGCTTCAGATGGGTCTACTACAAATGCTTCATTATTTTCATTGTAGCATACGTAAGCATAATTATCAGATAGGCACTTAACAATTAGAGTTTTAAACATATTAATTTTTTATCTTTGAAACTAAAAATAAACCAACCTCATTAAAATAACTATTCAAGAGATTTTTTCCATAAAATTTATTTAGCCTGTTTGTTTTTAAATTTGCTTGTTTTTCGATTCTAATTCCTGCCTCTTCGCACAAATCAATAAAATCATTAATTGTACAAAAGTGAAGATTGGGAGTTTCATGCCACGAGTAACTTAATTTTTCACTGATGGGCATTTTTCTGTTAATTAATAGGCTTGTAGCAATTTTCCAATGACCAAAATTAGGAAATGAAATTATTGCCTTACTAGAAATTCTAACCAATTCTGACAAAACATTTTTTGGACTCTTTGTCGCTTGTAAGGTGTAAGTAAGTATTGAGTAATCAAACAAATTATCTGGATAATCATATAAGTCTAAATCAGCATCACCTTCAATTACTGAAATTCCTTTCGAAAGGCAGAGTTGAACTTTTTGTTGGTCAATCTCCATTCCTCTACCATTAATGTCTTTTTCTTCTTTTAAGAATTCTAGTAACGAACCATCGTTACAGCCCACATCAATTACGGATGACTTAGCTGGTATTAGATCAGCAATAATCTTGAAGTCTTTTTTTTCATTAATTAAGCTCATAAATTTTCATAAGTTGATTTAATAAATCCTTGCATAGCTTCAAAAAGCTTTGGTTCTTCAAGTAGGAATGAATCATGTCCACCATCAGTTTCAATCTCAATAAAACTTACATTTATTCCTAGAGTATTAAATACTTTTACAATTTTTTTATTCTCTGAGGTTGGGTAAAGCCAATCGCTTGTAAAAGAAATACATAGAACTTTTGAGACAGTATTTTTGAATGATTCAATTAGCGATCCATCATTACTTGACGAAACATCAAAATAATCCATTGCACGAGTTATATATAAATAACTATTGGCGTCGAAGCGGTCTACAAATGTAAATCCTTGGTGCCTTAAATAACTTTCAATTTGGAAATCGGCATCAAAAGAATAATCTAAACTACTCTTATCTTGCAGATTTCTTCCAAACTTACTGTGCAAAGCGTCTTTAGACAGATACGAGATGTGTGCGGCCATTCTCGCAACTGAAAGACCCTTTAGAGGTTTATTGTCAGAATTATAATAGTTACCTGAATTCCAATTTGGATCAGCCATAATAGATTGTCTAGCAAGTTCATTTAATGCAATATTTTGTGCTGAATGGTTTGTTGCGGTTGCGATCGGAATAGCAGAATGAACCATCTCAGGAAATTTTGATAGCCATTCAAGAACTAGCATTCCCCCCATCGAACCACCAGTCACACAAAAAATTTTTTCAATACCTAAATAGTCAATAAGGAGCTTTTGAGCTCTCACCATATCAGCAATTGTAATAACTGGAAAATCTGTACCATATACTTTACCAGTTTCTGAATTTATTTCTTTTGGACCAGTTGACCCCATGCAGCCACCAATGACATTTGGACAGACTACAAAAAATTTATTTGTATCAATAGGCTTTTCAGGACCAACAATATATGACCACCATCCTTCTTTTTTTGTAATTGGGTGATTGCTCGCAACATACTGATCACCAGTAAGAGCATGGCAAATCAAAATAGCATTATCTTTGGCATCATTTAATTTGCCGTATGTTGTATAAGCTGTTTTAAAGCTTTTCAGTGATTTACCACAATCCAGTACAAGGGCCTGTTCTGTTGCTAAATCTACTATTTTATTTTCATTCATTTTGTTTAATCCAAAAAAAAACCACCTAACAACTAAGTTTGGTGGTTTATATACCTCTTTAGCTGCATTTTTACAGCGCCCGCAAGCTGTGCTCAAATCGGCGCAGTCACTGTATTATATATTCAAATCAGTAATGTCAAATTAGAAGATTAAATATTTCAAAGATTTTCTTTCAAAATAAACAATATTCACCTATTTATACCCAATTATTATATGAAAAATTTAAAAAATATTAATATCTATGAAGGTGGAATTTCATCAATTCCAGGTAAAAAAAATGTAGTTAAAGTGTCTTCTAATGAGTCACCTTTTGGACCCAGTATTAAAGTAAAGAAAGCTATTTCAGAAAGCCGACTTAGGACAAATAAGTATCCTGACGGTAATTGTATCGAGTTAAAGGAAGCTATCTCTAAAAGTTTTAAATTAAAGAATAGCAATCTTTTTGTTGGAAACGGTTCAGATGAGATACTTGGTATTGCGTGTCAGCTATTTTTAAACAAAGGTGATGAGGTTATTATTCCAAAGCATAGCTTTTTAATGTTTGAAATCTATTCCAAAATAAGTGGTGGAGTTATTAAAAGATCAGCAACAAAAAATCTTCGAGTAGATTTAGAAAGTTTATTAAAATCAATTACAAAAAAAACAAAGATTATTTTTATTGCTCAGCCTAATAATCCAACGGGTTTTTATTTGTCAAAAAAAGATCTCACAACACTTATCAATAAAGTTCCAAAAAAAGTAATGATTATAATTGATGCAGCGTACGCCGAGTATATGACTGATAATGATTACTCAAATGGCCTTGAGTTTGCAAAAAAAAACAAGAATGTAATTGTTACACGTACGTTTTCTAAAATATATGGACTAGCTTCCCTTAGACTAGGCTGGTGTTATGCTCACAGTAATATTATTAGTTCTATGAACAAAGTCAGAGGGCCATTTAATGTGAATCATTTGGCACAAGCTGCAGGAATTCAAGCATTGAAGGATAGAAAATATACAAATAATTCAAAAAAACATAATATGTCATGGCTTAAAACTATGAATAAAGAATTAAGTAAACTACCTATAAAAGTTTATGACAGTAGAGCTAATTTTTTACTTATAGATGTAGGAAATTCAGTATTTAAGCTAAATAAGTATCTTTTATCCAAATCAATCATTATTAGGTTAATGGAAAAATATAATTTACCAACTTGTATAAGGGTTTCAATTGGTACTGCAAACGAAAATAAAAAAGTCCTTAAGGCATTTAAAGATTTTTATAAATGACAAATAATAAAAAACTATTTAACCAAATTTCTATCATTGGGTTAGGCTTGATTGGTTCATCATTGGCATTGTCTATTAGGAAAAGTAAAATCTCGTCAAGAACAGTAGGCTACTCTAGATCGCATAAAACCAGAAATACATCTAAAAGACTCAAGTTAGTTGATAAGGTGAGCAATAAATTAGAAGACTCTGTAAGAGGGTCAGATCTAATTATAGTTTGCACTCCTTTAAGTAGTTACGCAAATATAATAAAAAAAATTATACCTCACATATCAAAAGGCACGATTATTTCAGATGTTGGTTCTGCAAAAGAAAAAACTATTAATGAAATTATTCCTCTCTTAATTAATGATGATATATTTATACCTGCTCACCCCATAGCGGGAACAGAAAAAAGTGGTCCAAGTGCTGGGTTTGCAGAATTATTTAATGACAGGTGGTGTATAATTACTCCACTCAAAAACAATAAAAAAAGTCATATTAATAAAGTTAAAAATCTTTGGAAATCATTAGGAAGCAATGTTGAGATAATGTCTCCTCAAAGACATGATAGAGTAATGGCAATCACTTCTCATTTACCTCACTTAATTGCTTACAATATTGTATCCACCGCTGCAGATCTCGAGAGTGTAACAAAGTCTGATATTATAAAGTACAGTGCAAGTGGTTTCAGAGATTTTACTAGAATTGCGTCATCTGATCCAACGATGTGGAGAGATATATTTCTTAATAACAAGGAAGCTGTATTGGAGATGATTAGTAGATTTACAGAGGATTTAAGCGCTTTGCAAAAATCAATTCGCTGGGAAGACGGTAAAAGTTTACACAAGCTCTTTTCAAAAACAAGAAAAGTTCGTGATAAAATAATATCAGCAGGACAAGATACGGTAGATGCCGATTTTGGTAGGTCAAAAAAAAGATAAGTCCTTCAAATCTAATAAAGGCACAAACAACAATGACACTTTCCCATTATTAATAGTTAATGGTGCGCTAAATAATTTATTTTGATTCTCATTTTCTATAATATCGATCTGTAAAACTCCATCATTCGTAATCGACGAAATCTCACCATTAAGACTTATCTTGGTTTTTCCTAAATATGAGTTAAGGAGATCGTTTGCAATAGCTGAAAAATTAATTTGATAAATTGACTGGTTGTCTAAATTTATTTTCATAACAGTTTGGCTGATTTTGCCAATATTATATTCATGATAATTCAAATCTAGGTAATCAGATATTAATAAAAGTTTTATAATCATACCTTCACTTAAAACTATCTTTCCCTGAAGGTTTTTAAAATTAAAAAGACTTTCTGTGCTATTGGCTCCTTCTAAACCTTGAACCTGATTACTTCTTAAATATAAAGTATCTATTTGAAATGGGTTCATATCAATTCTGACGTCATAAAAATTAATATTTGATAAAAAATTATTTTCGAAATTACTTAAGCTGAGGTCATTGATCAGAGCACTCATTCTATATGGGTAACCTGATACTTTTATGTTGCTGTAATTACTATTTATATAGTCTAAGTTATTTTTTATTTGGGTTTTAAATTGAAATGATATGAAAAGCCAATATGCTGAGTAGATCAGCAAAACAGCAAAAATAAAGAAGATTATTCTCTTAAAATAGACACTCTTCATTTGGGAAAATTAATCTCAGCTTCAGACAGCAACGCGTCTGATTTATCTTCTATTACGTCATACAGTTTTTTAGTGAATACCTCTTTTTCTAACCCTGGTTCAATTGGTTTTAGAAACTCAATGACCATTTTTCCAGGATATCTAAGAAATCTTCTTCGTGACCAAAAGTAACCACAATTTATTGCAACTGGAAGACAAGGAATATTTAAGCCATCGTAAAGTGCCGTAACACCATACTTATAGGGTCGCTTTACTCCTACTGGAGTTCTTGTCCCTTCAGGAAAAATTAAAAGTGGTCGCGGGTCAGTATCCATGCTTCTTTTTGCAGAATTTACCATTGCTTGAATATTTGTTTCCCCTTTTCGCCTATCCACATATATAAAATTGGCTTTTTTGAAACATAGTCCGACAATTGGAATAAATAAAAGCTGTTTTTTTGCAATTATAGAAGGAGTTTTAATCGCATCATTTAAAAATATTGCTTCGGCTAATGATTGATGTTTGGCGGCAATTAAATATTTTCTTTCTTTGGGTACGTTTTCAAGACCTCGATATTCAATTTCAAGATTAGCAAATATTTTTAAACTTAGTCGCGTGTGAATTGATTGAAAGTGGATTATTCCCAACATATGTTTTTTGGGTAGAAAATAAAGTATTGGTGCGAATAGGCAGCATGCAATCAACACGATATAGAAAGCAAGGTTAGCTAAAAAAGAATTTATGTAGATCATTAATAAAGTCCTATACTTAAACTTATATAAGTTCTTAAATATTTGATATATTCTATCACTAATTTTTTCATTCGACTAAATCGCTCTTCACTGACATTTTTTGTAGGTACATAATAGATATTCTCACTATTTATAAGTCTTTTTGACTCCAGTTTTACCCGAGGCAAGTGGTAATCTGATGTAACAATAGTAGTATTTCGGTATCCATTATTTCTAATCCATAGGAAGGTTTCTCTTATATTTTCAAAGGTATTCTCTGAGATTGATTCAATCTCAATACAGCAGACAAATAGTTTTTTGTATTTAGGAAAAGCATTTTCTATTTCTACAGGAGGAATATCTTTATTAACGCCAGAAAGAAGAAGTTTGCTGTCAGGATTTTGACTTAATAACTCTAAACCTTTAACAATTCTGAATTTGTCACCTGTTAAAACAACAACACTATCGATCTTGGTTTTAATGTGATTTTCAATATTTGAATTTTTAACTTTGGAGAAGAAAATATTAAAATGGATTAAAACTAGTATTAATAAAGACAATACGAACAAGAAAAAGTAATACAATTTTTGTACATTTAACATGTTAAATAAGTTACACTAATAATATTTTAAATATAAATACAAACTAACATATTTTATGATTATTTCATGCCCCTCGTGTTCAGCTCGTTATGTAGTAAATATCGATGACGTCGGTCATGGTCGACAAGTTAAATGCACTAGGTGCAATCATTCATGGTATTTTGAAAATAAGGCATATGAAGCTGAGAAGAAACTACTAATAAATGAGATTAGTAATGAAAAAATTATAAGAGAGAGTCTTTCAGATCAGAACCTACCGGTTGTCTACAAAAAACAGAAAAATATACCGCTTCCATTTTTGGTTTTGATTTTGCCCGTTATATTTATCTTTGGGAATTTGATAATTGATAATATCGAAATTGATGCTTTTGCCGTAAGTCAATCAATAAATAACTTTATTGGGATGGCAGTAAATCAAATAGCTGAATTATTTAATAATTAAAGTTCATTCTTTATAAAGTCACCAAATGATTGTTTTTTTCTTATTATTTGAATTTCCTCTTTATCAATTAATAATTCTTCAATAAATGGTCTAGCATTATAATTTGAGCTCATTGTTGATCCATAAGCCCCGACATTTTTTATAACTACATAATCTCCATCTTCTATATTAGCAAATTTGTCAGTTTTTATAAATTTGTCAGAAGTTTCACATATTGGGCCAACTATTTCTGTTTCAATGTTGTGATCAGAATTATTTAATTTAGAAGTTAAAATTTCATGTTCTGCATCGTATAAAGCAGGCCTCATCATATCATTCATACCAGCATCAATGATAATAAACTTTTTACCTTCAGTTATTTTGTTATAAAGAACTTTTGATACAAGTATTCCTGCATCAGCGGCAATCAATCTTCCAGGTTCAAATATAAAATTAAATTTATCTTTACCAAAATATGTAATCAATAAGTTATAATAATCCTCGAAGGTAAAATTTCTATCTTCGGGACTGATACCTCCTCCAACATCTATAGTTTTCAGGGTCTCATAATTCAATTGTATTTTATCAATTAAATGTTTTGCAACTTCAAAAGAATGTTTAAATGGGTTTAAGTCTTTTATATTGCTGCCAATGTGAAATGCAATTGATGTAATTGAAAGAGAGGAAAATTCATTTATTCTGTTAAATATATCTAAAGTTTCATTTACAGATATTCCAAATTTATTTTCTAGACTCCCGGTTGTTATTTTTTCGTGTGTATCAGACTGTACATCAGGATTTATTCTAATCCCAATATTTTGAACTTTACCTAAATCTTTAGCTATCTGATTAATTTTTTTTAACTCCGCTAAAGACTCTACATTAATTTGAAAGCAATTATTAGCAATTGCATACCTGATTTCATTTTCGTTTTTCCCAATACCAGAAAATACTATTTTCTCAGCTGGTATTCCGGCTTCAATTGCCTTTTTGAATTCCCATTCGGACACCACATCAGCACCAGCGCCTAATGAAGCCAAGATTCTTAGTAGTGTTAGATTAGAGTTTGATTTTAAAGAAAAGCAAATCTTATAATTAAGATCTAAAAATACATTATTAAAATTATTAAAGTTATTAGTAAGCATGTTTTTACTGTAACAATAAAATGGTGTTTGATGCGTTTTAGCAATTTCATCAATATCAATATTCTCAAATCTAAGAATATTATTTTCATATTTTAGCTGTGACATATCTAGACTATGACGGTTGAAAATTGTTGTGATTGTCCTGTCTCAATTGGAGGGTATTCAAGTGAACCTTTCTTGCCACAGCCATATATACAAATTAATAATACCAAAATACTAATACTTCTCATTTTTGATCTCCTTGCGTGCAATAGCAATCATTTTTCTTATTTGACTTATAGCAGTACCACCGTAACTCTGTTTATTATTAACACTTTTTTTTATACTAAGGAAATCATATAAAGATTTGTCAATATTTTGATCAAATGATTTATAATCACGAAGTGTAATATCTTTTAAGAATAATTTCTTTTTCTCAGCAAAATTTACAATTTTTCCAGTAAGACTATGAGCATCTCTAAAAGTATAATTAAGCTTAATTACCAGCCAATCTGCAAGTTCAGTAGCATTAATGTATGTTTTGTTAATTATTGTTTCTGCAGATTTTTTATTAACTTCTAATGAAGTAATGATTTCAATCATACAATCTAGACAAAGATGTAATGTCTCACTTGTTGAGGTAACTAATAACTTATCCTCTTGAAGATCTTTACTGTAAGTCAGAGGCAGAGACTTCATGAGATTGAGCATCGACGATAGATTACCTATTGCTATGGAAGCTTTGGCCCTGATAAGCTCAGCTCCGTCAGGATTTCTTTTTTGAGGCATTATAGATGAGCTGGACATCAACTGATCACCAATTTTGAAGAAATTAATCAGATCTGAAGAATAGAGTGCAACTTCCTCGGCAATTCTCGATAGGTGCACGGAGAGAAGGGAAGCACTTGATAAAAAATCAATAACAAAATCTCTGTCTGATACCGTATCTAGAGAGTTTCTTGTTGGCTTTTTGAAGCCTAGGGCTTTTGTAGTCTTGCTTCGATTTATTGAAAAGTTAGTTCCTGCGAGTGCGCCGACACCTAATGGATTTTCATCAAGTCTTTTAAAGGAATCGACAAACCTAATACTATCCCTTGAAAACATTTCATAGTAAGCCATGAAATAATGACCAGCAGATATAGGCTGCGCAGATTGAAAGTGAGTAAGGCCCGGTAGTAATATTTCAATATTTTTATTTGCAGATTGCACTAAAGAGCTCTTTAATTTTTTTATTTTTTTTGAAATAGAAATATTATCCTTCTTCATCCACAGCTTCAGATCTGTAATTACTTGGTCATTTCTCGAACGTGCAGTATGAAGCTTTCCAGCCACATCACCTATGACTTCCGTTAATCTGTGTTCGATATTCATGTGTATGTCTTCTAATTGATTATCAAACTTAAAATTTCCATTTTTTATTTCTGATCTAATCTTTTTTAATCCATATATTATTTTCTTTGACTCGCTGGCTGAAATAATTTTTTGTGAACCAAGCATGGAGGCATGAGCAATAGATGCATCAATATCTTCATTAAATAAAAACTTATCAAACTCAATGGAAGAATTGATTTTTTCAAAGGCTGCACTTACTGGTTTTTTAAACCTATTTCTTAATTTATTTTTTTTTATAGACATTTTACTTTAAGATTATACTTTCCAATTTATGTTGCTTAAAAACTTTAGGTCTAAATTAATTTTGATGGTATATGCCATAATTCTCTTGTTTTGCAACATTTTATATAATACTGATTTAAGTGCTAATGAACTTATCATTTATGAAAAGCAAGGTTTTTCTAGCAAATTTCAAGATATAAATAGTAAGGAATTAGACCTTAAAAATTTTGAGGGAAAACTAATTTTAGTCAATCTTTGGGCAACATGGTGTGAACCTTGTAAAGAGGAAATGCCTTCCCTAGATAGATTGCAAAAAAAATTTGAAAAAAATATTTTTCAAATTCTTCCTATTAGCTTAGATCGAGGACCCAAAAAAAATTCGATTAATTTTTTTAATGACTATAACATCAAAGAACTAGATATTTTTTTTGATGATAAGAACAATATCCCGAGAGAGGCAAGAGCAGCTGGATTGCCTCATTCAATCTTTGTCGACAAGGATGGTAATGAGATTGCTAAACTAATTGGCCCAGCAGAATGGGATAGTGACTACTTTGTAAACTTTATTAGAGAAAATTTAGATTAATTAAAGGGCTTGTTCTAATTCTGGCAGAACCTGGAACAAGTCGGCTACTAATCCATAATCAGCAACATCAAAAATTGGAGCCTCTTCATCTTTATTGATTGCGACAATAACTTTCGAGTCTTTCATCCCAGCAAGGTGTTGTATAGCTCCTGAAATTCCAACAGCGATATACAATTCTGGGGCAACTACTTTTCCTGTTTGTCCAACTTGATAATCGTTTGGAACGAAACCTGCATCGACCGCAGCTCTGGATGCCCCAACAGCAGCGCCAAGTTTCTCTGCAACCTTATCCAAGAGCTCAAAATTTTCACCGTTTTGCATCCCACGACCACCAGAAATAATAGTTTTTGCTGAAGTTAACTCAGGTCTATCTGATTTGGTTAATTCTTCCCCAATGAACTCAGAAATCGATGGCATGTTCTCAGCATCTATTTTTGATATTTCGCATTCAGAAGATCCCATTGCTGCAGCTTTAAATGCTGTAGGTCTTACAGTGAGTACCTTTTTTGGATCACTAGTTTGAACTGTAGCTATCGCATTGCCAGCATAGATTGTTCTAATGAAAGTATCAGGTCCTTCAATTGCAATAATTTCAGAGATCTGAGAAACATCTAACTTTGCTGCAAGTCTAGGCATTACATTTTTACCAGTTGTGGTTGCAGCAGCTAGAAAGTACTCGTAATCTTCAGATATATTCAGTATTAACTGGGTCAGATTCTCAGCCATTATATTATTAAAGTTATCGTCATCCACATGAATGAGCTTAGTTAGTCCCTCTATCTTTGAAGCTTCAGCAACAGCAGAATCTATATTTGATCCGACAATTAGCCCATGAACATCACCATCAATTTGAGATGTGGCTGTGATTGCCTTTAAACTCTGATCACTTAATTGCCCGTTTGCATGTTCAATAAAAAATAACGTTGTCATATAACACCTGCCTCATTTTTAAGTTTCTCCACTAATTCTGAAATATTTTCTACTTTAATACCAGCTTCTCTCTTAGGAGGTTCAATTACTTTAAGGATATTTACTCGAGGTGTAACATCAATTCCATAATCTTCAGGCGACTTTTGATCTATAGGTTTTTTCTTTGCTTTCATTATATTTGGAAGAGAAGCATATCGAGGTTCATTTAGTCTTAAGTCAGTTGTGATAATAGCCGGCATATTTAAACTTACTGTCTGTAAACCACCATCAATTTCTCGAGTAACTTTTACTTTATCTGAATCTATCTCAATTTTAGAAGCAAAGGTACCTTGAGGCATGTCAGTTAAAGCTGCCAACATTTGGCCTGTTTGATTATTGTCACCATCAATAGCTTGCTTACCGGAAATAACTAGTCCTGGAGATTCCTGTTCACAAATTTTCGATAAGATTTTTGCTATAGATATTGGTTCAATTTTCTCTTCAGTTAAAACATGTATTCCTCTATCCGCACCCATTGCTAATGCCGTTCTTATGGTTTCTTGGCAGGACTGATTTCCTATTGAAACAGCAATTATTTCTTCAGCTTTTCCAGCTTCTTTCAACCTAATCGCTTCTTCAACTGCAATTTCACAGAAAGGGTTCATTGACATTTTTACATTTTCAGTTTCGACACCAGATTGATCAGATTTAACTCTAATATTTACGTAAGGGTCGATAACACGTTTTACTGGGACTAAAATTTTCATAATTGATTTATAATACCTTTTTTATTTGAGTAAACATATTTATACATTCTTGCCAGGCTTCCAAAGAATATCTTTTTTTCCATTATCATTTTCTACACGTGATAGTACAAAAAACAAATCTGATAAACGATTGATATACTTAAGGGCCTGCTCATTTATATTTTCTTTTTTTGATAAAGTTACAATTAAAGTTTCAGCTCTTCTTGCTACAGTTCGTGCGTTGTGAAAAAATGACGCAGCTTTACTTCCTCCAGGCAATACAAAAGAACCTAGGGGTTTTAATTTTTTATTATACTTATCAATAATCTTTTCTATTCTATCAACTTGATTGCTGGTAATTCGAAGCGGCTTATACTTAGGTTTTGCTTCTATTGGCGTTGCAAGATCTGCTCCTAAGTCAAAAAGATCATTTTGAATTTCTGAAGTTATTTTTTTTACGCTTGACCTCGTATAAAGGTTAACAATACCTAGTATTGAATTTAGCTCATCTACTGTTCCGTATGCTTTGATGCGAATGTTGTCTTTGAAGATTCTTTTACCATTAACTAAACCAGTCTTACCCTTATCACCCGCCTTGGTATAAATTTTATTGAGTTTTACCATTAACTATTAGTAGAGAAGTACAATGCGCTCATGATAATGACAATAGCGACAAACTGAAGTGTAATTCTTAACCGCATTAATTTATTTGCGTATTTTTTATTAAAGTCTCCACCCTTAAACATAGCATATATTCCTGTACCCAATACGGCTAGCACTGCTAGTAAAGAAATGGGAATTAATAGATAATATAAAAAACCTGGCATTTTAAGATGGGTTTGTTGACACTAATCTACGAGTGACAATGTCTGCCTGTATCTCTGCTGTGCCTTCGAATATATTCAATATTCTTGAGTCACATAGTATTCTACTGATTGGGTATTCAAGTGCAAAACCATTACCGCCATGTATTTGCAAGCCATTATCAGCACAAGCCCAAGCAACTCTTGCGGCAAGCATTTTAGCCATACCTGCTTCAAGATCACATCTGTGACCTTTATCTTTTTCTCTAGCCGCGTAATAAGTTAATTGCCTTGCCGCCATTATTTCAGTAGCCATTGATACAATTTTAGAGGCATTTCTTGGCTTATCATAAAGTGATTGGCCGGTAACATTCAATCTATCAATAGCATATTGCATCGATGTTTCAAAAGCTGATTGAGCAACACCTAAAGCCCTTGCAGCAGTTTGTATCCTCGCTGACTCAAAAGTTTCCATCATCTGTTTAAATCCATTACCTTCTTCTTCACCTAATAGATTTTCTTTCTTTACTTTAAATCCATCGAATGCCATCTCATATTCTTTCATCCCTCTATATCCCAAGACTTCAATTTCACCACCGCTAATGCCATCATCAGGAAACATATTATCATCGTCACCTCTTTGCTTTTCAGCTAAAAACATTGATAACCCTTTATAACCCTTTTCCTCAGGATTGGTTCGAGCAAGGAGCATCATCACGTCACTACGTGCACCATGTGTCACCCAAGTTTTATTTCCAGTAATTGTGTAATGCTCACCATTTGCTACTGCTCTTGTTTTGAAGGAGCCCATATCAGAACCTGAATGAGGTTCTGTGAGTACTGCACATGGTAAAGTTTCACCTGATGCAATTTTGGGAAGGAATTTTAATTTTTGATCTTCAGTTCCACCTGTTATTAGAAGCTCAGCGGCAATATCACCACGTGTTCCCAATGATCCAATGCCAATATATCCTCTAGCGAGTTCTTCTGTCACAACACAGTCTACAAAACGAGACATTCCTAGGCCGCCATATTCTTCAGGGATTGTGAGACCAAAAACTCCCATCTCTGACATCTTCTCAATAATTTGCATTGGTATTAACTCATCTTTCAAATGCCATTCATGAGCATGTGGCGTCACATCGTCCTCAACAAACTTTCTAAACTGGTCTCTGATAATAGATGTCGTCTCGTCAAGATCACTGTTTCCAAAGTTTTTGCTGCTGAAACCATCTTTTAATAACTGTGCAAGTTTCATTCTATCATCAGCACTGTTGCCATTTAGAATTAGATCATTAAATTCTTCAGTTCCATTCTCTTGAAATAAACCATTTTTAAGCCCTAGGTCTTGTGGTCGCACATACTCGAGTTGTGACATTGGAATACCTGATTTTATCTGCGCACAATATTCTGAGAATATGATTTGAAGCATAAGCTGCTCCGTCTCATTGAAAGCAGAATCCTTATCTAAACTTTCTGCCCAATTTACCATCTCTTTAAGAGTAGCCCTATAAGCTGCAATCCATGAAAGCCCATGTGCTGCATGCTGCTCTTTATCAAGATTATCTCTTGATAATTTTCCATCAATTATAAGTTCGCTTCTTACATGTTGCAAAGCTGCGTCGTAATACTTATCAACTGTAATAAGGGCTTTCTGACATTTTGAAATTAATTGGTTCATATTATAAATTTAGTTAAGAGATTTTTGCCCTTCATTTGCCGCACCAACGAGAACAGACATATTGCCACCTTTATGTTCATTATTTAGCATTTTCTCATGCGCATCTGGAATATTTTTCCATGCAAATAACTCAGACATACAAGGATCTAAAGTTCCATCAATAACAAGTTCATTTGCTGCGTTAGCTTGTTTTGAGTTTCCAAAGTGTGAGCCCTGAAGCCTTTTACTTTGCATCCATAGATATCTTGCATCTAAAGTTAAATTGTAGCCAGTTGTACCAGCACAAATAACAACCATTCCACCGGGTTTTACTACAAAGCAAGAGACAGGAACTGTTGTTTCTCCTGGGTGCTCAAAGACCATGTCCACATTGTTGCCTTTTCCTGTGAACTCCCATAGAGCCTTTCCAAATTTTCTTACTTCTTTCATATAATTTCCATATGTTTCAGCATCATCAATATCTGGGTGTTCACCCCAACAATTAAAGTCTTTTCTATTTAGTACTCCCACAGCTCCAAGACTTTTTACATAATCAATTTTTGAGTTGTCCGAGATAATACCAATAGGTTTTGCTCCAACAATTTTTGCAAGTTGAACCGCCATACTTCCAAGACCACCTGACGCCCCCCATATTAAAACAAACTCTCCAGGTTTTAATTCGTTAGGCGCATGACCAAAAAGCATTCTATACGCTGTAGCAAGCGTTAACATGTAACAACCACTTTCTTCCCAAGACAGGTTTGGTGGTTTACGTAAGACCTGATGAGCTTGAACAGATGTAAATTGTGCAAAAGTCCCGTCGGCCGTTTCGTAACCAAACACTTTGTTTGTTTTTGAAACCATTGGTTCACCACCGTTAACTTCAGCATCTTCGTGATCCCATTGCATTCCATGAATAATTACTTCATCTCCTACTTTCCACTTTTTGACTCCAGATCCAACTTTCCAAACTATTCCTGAACAATCTGAACCTGCAATGTGATAATCTTTTTTAGTCATGTCTAAAGTAGATACAGGTTTACCTAAACCTGCCCAAACTCCATTATAATTAACACCAGCTGCCATAACGAAAATTAATACATCGTTCGATCCAACTTCAGGTATATCAAATTCTTCTTCCTGAAATGACTTCATGGGATTGCCATGACGGTCTCTTCTAATAACCCATGCGTGCATTTTTTTTGGGATGTATCCAAGAGGCGGAACCTCACCGATTGCATAAATATCTTTTTCTTCAGTAGTCATAAATTAGCTCCTGTAGTGTAAATTATATAAATCTAATGTTTCTTTTTTCTAGGTTTATAGCCATTTAAAATAGATTAGTATATACATTTTAGTGAAAACGATTTAATTATTCACAAAAAAAACGTTAAAAAACAATGGATAAACCTTGGCTTATACGAACTTATGCAGGACATTCGTCTGCCAAAAAGTCAAATGAACTATATCTGAAGAACCTTTCAAAGGGTCAAACTGGCATATCTGTAGCTTTTGATCTGCCAACACAAACTGGCTATGATAGCGATCATATATTATCAAAAGGCGAAGTAGGCAAGGTAGGAGTTCCAATTTCACACATTGGGGATATGAGGTCTTTGTTTAATCAAATCCCTTTAGATAAGATGAACACTTCAATGACTATCAATGCGACTGCTGCATGGTTACTTAGTTTGTATATAGCGGTAGCTGATGAGCAAGGCATTGAAAGAAGCAAGCTTAGGGGCACAACTCAAAATGATGTACTAAAAGAATATTTATCGAGAGGTACTTATATCCTTCCTCCAGACCCTAGTTTAAGAATTATTTCTGATGTCATTACTTTTACATTTAAAGAAATGCCTAACTGGAATCCAATTAACGTTTGTCCCTATCATCTAGTTGAAGTAGGAGCAACACCTGAGCAGGAGCTTGCTTTTGGACTTTCAATTGCAGTTGCATATCTTGATAAAGTGCAGTCTTCTAAAACATTAACCGATGAAGAATTTGAGAATGTTGTCGGTAGGATAAGTTTTTTTGTTAACTCTGGAATTAAGTTTATTACTGAAATGTGTAAGATGAGGGCTTTTGTTTCTTTATGGGATCGAATTACTAAGGAACGATATAAAGTTAAAGACGCAAAAAACAGAAGATTCAGATACGGTATGCAAGTTAATAGTCTCGGATTAACCGAGCAGCAACCAGAAAATAATGTTTATAGAATTTTGATCGAAATGCTTGGCGTTGTTCTGTCAAAAGATGCAAGAGCTAGGGCTGTTCAATTGCCAGCATGGAATGAAGCAATGGGTTTGCCAAGGCCATGGGATCAACAGTGGTCTTTGAGGCTTCAGCAAATTGTAGCCTTTGAAACAGACTTGCTGCATTTTGAAGATATATTTAATGGCTCAAAAGTTGTAGATGAAAAAGTTAAAGCACTTGAGGAAGCGGCATATGAAGAATTTAATCATATATTGTCGATAGGAGGTGCTGTTAAAGCAGTTGAAAGTGGTTATTTGAAACAAGAACTTGTTAATTCACAAAAAGAAAGATTGAGAAAAATAAATAGCAAAGAACAAATTGTTGTTGGTGTTAATGATTTTATAGAAACGGAAGAGTCACCTTTGACTTCTTCTGATGGAGGAATAGAGACAATAGACCCCAAAATTGAAAGTGAACAAGTGAATGCTATTCAACAATGGCGAAAAAATAGAGACCAGGGGGCCGCAGATAAAGCATTAAAAGATCTGATTGATGCGGCAAATAATGGAAGCAATATGATGGAACCATCCATAGCTGCTGCCAAAGCTGGAGTTACAACAGGTGAATGGTCTGCGGTATTAAGAGATGTTTTTGGAGAGTTTAAAGCACCAACAGGTATAAGCAATATACAGCCAACCAACAATGACGATTACAGTGCAATTAGAAAAAGAGTTGAGGACATATCAGATAAAATCGGCAGACGCATTAAGTTCCTCGTTGGCAAGCCAGGCCTTGATGGTCACTCGAGTGGCGCTGAACAAATAGCTGTGAGTGCCAGTGATTGTGGTATGGATGTTTTATATGAAGGAATAAGGCTCACGCCTGAACAAATAGTTAAATCATCAGTTGAAGAAGACGTTCATATTATCGGTCTATCTATTCTTTCCGGGTCACATGTCCAACTTGTGGGAGAAATTATGAATGAAATGAAAAAAAATAAAATAGATGACATACCAGTAATTGTTGGAGGGATCATCCCGACCGAAGATGAAAAGCTATTAATCAAGAATGGAGTTGAAGCTGTATACACACCAAAAAACTATCAGCTCAAAGATATTATGAGTGATATTGTCGGAATTGTTGAGAAAAGAGTTTCCTAATGTCAATTCTTAATGGCCCTGTTATTGAAGCAGCTAACTCACAGAACCCAAAAAAAATTGTGATCTTTTGTCATGGATATGGTGCAGATGGAAATGATTTAATTAGCTTAGCTAATTATTTTCAACCAACGCTCCCAGATGCAGTTTTCTTATCTCCTAATGCACCAGAGAATTGCGGCATGAATCCTATGGGTTATCAGTGGTTTGATTTTCAATCGGGAGATCCTGCTACAATTTGGAAAGGTGTTTTAACCGCTGCCGATACACTTAATAAGTTTATTGATGAGCAACTTGAGCATTACGATCTAACTGATCAAGATTTAGCCCTTGTTGGCTTTAGTCAGGGAACTATGATGAGCCTTCACGTTGGTCTAAGGAGACCAAAGCCAATAAGGGCAATTGTAGGATTTTCAGGTAGATTAATTGCACCAGAATTGTTGGATAAAGAGTTAAAGTCTAAGCCTCCCATTTATCTCATACATGGCGACGCTGACCCAATGGTGCCTTACCAAGATACAATTGAAGCTGAAAAAAAATTAAATGGGCTTGGTTTAGATGTAAAAGCCCACATTTCACCAAATACTCCACATTCAATTGCCCAAGACGGACTTTCAATTGCCATAGACTTCATAACTGAAAAATTTTCAAATTAATTTCACACAAAATTTTTTTGAATTTTAGATGCATATGCATATATTATATTTGTATGACTGTTCGTGTGCCATTAGAAAAATGTCCTGCTCTAGTATTGAATTCTGACTTTCGTCCATTAAGTCATTATCCTCTCTCCCTGTGGTGTTGGCAAGATAGTGTAAAAGCAGTAATTTTAGGAAGAGTAAATATTGTTTCTAATTACACCCGTGAAATTAGCAGTCCAAGCTTCCAGATGTATTTGCCAAGTGTCATAAGTTTAAAGACTTATATTAAGCCAACTCGAAATCCTATTTTTTCTAGATTTAATGTTTTTTTAAGAGACAAATTTAGTTGCCAGTACTGTGGTTCAAAAAAAGATTTAACATTCGATCATTTATTGCCTAGAGCGCATGGGGGAGAAACAACATGGGAAAATATTGTAACTGCATGTTCAATGTGTAACGTAAAAAAAGGTGGTAAACTTCTCAAACACTCGGGCATGAAGCCGAAGAATTATCCGAAGATTCCAACAATGGCTGATTTAGACAAATGTGGAAGATCATTCCCACCAAATTTTCTTCATGAAAGTTGGATGGATTTTCTATACTGGGATATACAGCTAGAAAAATAACTAATATCTCTCTGCCATAAAGATTGCAAGCTTAGTAGTCTCGTTAATTGTTTTTCTCAAAATGCTATAACCAAATGCTTGTTGAGACCCCTCATTAATAGCTGTATTTTTATGGTTCACCTCATCTTCTTGGAATTTTATTATTTTCCTTCTCACGTCATCATGAATACCATCTAGCTCATCTATTTGTTTTTGATAATGAGCCTCAATAACTTCTTCTACTGCCTCAGTACAAACATATGCAGCTTTTCGTCCCAATAGGGCCGTACCAATGCCCATAGCATAAGCACCAATACCAAATATATTTGACATTTTAGTTGATTTTATTGACTCTTTTTTTGCAAGCTCATTAAAATAGTCAAGATGTTCCTGTTCTTCTATAGCCATATGAGAAACTTGATCATAATCTTTTTTATTTTTTAAAATCTTAAATACTAATTTTTGGCCTTCATAAATTTGTTGAGCACCTACCTCACCGGCTTGATCAACTCTAACAATTTTCTCTAAAATTTTTCTTTTTGCATTCATCACTTTTTTACCAAAAAATATATATTTATAAATAAGAGAAAAGTCATCAAAATCAAGTTAGATTCTGCAATTGATATAAAATTAAATAAATAAGTTGCCTCATCACATCTTACTAATGCAGCCTGATTCAATTCCTCAAGCAATGCTGACTTATCTGACGTATTAATTAGCGCACCTGAGCATTCAGTACTTAGTTTAATAATGCCTCTTTCAACGCCAACATGCCTTAGAGTGTAAATGAAGCCAAACAAAATTGTCGAGATTGAGACATAATCAATTATTTTTCTTAATTTTGCTTTTTCTATTCTTACTAAATACAACGCGATAATACTTAAAAAAATAAGAGCGTAGTAAGGGTATCTTTCGACTAAGCACATATCACACGGAATTAATTTGAAAATATATTCAAGAATAAAAACTATAATCAATACAATTAATGAGATGGATAGGTTTATATTTATAGAGTTCATAATTTAATCAAGCACTTATATAAAATAAAATTAATAATATTATTATTATAAAAAAAATTGAATAAAGAGTTAATCTTTTCTCAAATTCACGCATAACTTGCTCACCGTACGTCTTAATTAAGAAACCAATTAAAAAAAACCTTATTGACCTTGATAAAACACAAGCGAGAATAAATATTAAAAAATTAATATTTAGAAAGCCGCTTGATAAAGTTACAACTTTAAAAGGTAAAGGAGTAAAGCCCCCAATAAATACATATAAAAACCCATATTGTTCAATATCGTTCACAAAATTATAGAAAGCGTCATTCATGTATAGGGTTTCAAGTATAAGTATCCCAATGCTTTCAAATAGAAACAGTCCTATGAAATAAGCAATAACAGCACCCGCTAAAGAGCCAGTAAGGCAAATGAATGCAATCATATAAACCCTGGCTTTATTGACTGCCATCATTGGAATCATAATAATTTCTTGAGGTAATGGAAATATAATTGCTTCTGCTAAGCAAATTACAAATAGAAAAGGATACGCGAACGGACTGTTAGAGAACTGTAAAGTTTTAGAGACGAAATATAGCTTAAATTTTTGATAAATAGAGTTTAACATAATTTATGGTAATATACATATATTAGCATACATAATAATTTTAGGCTCTTATTGATTATAATAATGGTTTAAAGAATAATTTGTAAAATGGGGATATGGCGGAATTGGTAGACGCGCCAGACTCAAAATCTGGTGCCTTCGGGCGTTCCGGTTCGACTCCGGATATCCCTACCAAACAAAAACTATGAAAAGAATTAAAATTAAAACAGAAAAACTTGATTACATAAATCCTCAGGATGCACTATTAAGATTTCAAGATCAGAATAATCTTATTTTTTTAGACAGTGCGAACAATACTATTTCAAAAAATAATAGATATTCATATATTGCGTTTGATCCGATAGACTCCATTAAAATAAATAAGAAAAATATAAATTTCTCATCGAAAGAATTTATAAAAGCAAGAAATATATTATCAAAAGTCAGTTTTAAAAAAATAAGAAGCTTACCGCATTTTCAATGTGGTTATGCCGGATATGTATCGTATGAGTCTGGTTTAATTAATGAAAAAATAAGAAATAATAAAAAAAATGAAAAGATTGTTCCTAATATCAATTTAGGATTATTTGATATTGTTTTTGCCTTTGATAATAAATTTAAGAAAGCATTTTTATTTTCGTGCAATCTTAATAATGAGATTAAAAATAAAGTAAATCATGAAGTACGCTTACAAAAAGCTAAAAATTTATATTCAATTCCAAGATTAAATAACGCTAAAGTAAAATTAAAAGGATTTAATTGGAAGAAAGATTTTACAAAGAAAAAATATATTTCAAAAATAAAAAAAGTTCTTAAATACATTAAAGATGGAGACATCTTCCAAGCTAATATAACACAAAGATTTTTGTCAAAAATACCTAATGATTTTAAATCCGTTCAATATTATTTAAAGTACAGAGAAAATACAGAAACACCTTTTTCCTGTTTTATTAAAAATTCAAATTTTACAATATTATCTTATTCGCCAGAAAGATTTCTAAGACTTGAGGGTAACAAAATCAAGGTGTCGCCAATCAAGGGCACAATTAAAAGGGGACAAAGTGAATTAGAAGACAGAAAATTGGTTGCCACTTTAAAAGCAAGTGAAAAAGATAATGCAGAAAATCTTATGATTGTTGATGTATTAAGAAATGATATTTCTCAAGCTTGTAAACCAGGTTCAGTAAAAGTTACGAGACTTGCAGAAGTAGAAACCTACAATAATGTTCATCATTTAGTCTCAGATATTGAAGGAAATATAAAAAAGGGAAGTGATATATTTGATATTTTGAATTTTTGTATGCCTGGAGGATCAGTTACAGGAGCTCCAAAAATTAGAGCAATGCAGATAATTTCTGAACTAGAAGATAGTAATAGAGGCGTCTATTGTGGTGCTATTGGATATGCATCATTCTCTGGTTATTCTGATTTTAATATTCCTATAAGAACAGTAACTGTAAATAAAAAAAGAGCTTACCTTAATTCTGGAGGAGGAATTGTCTCTGATTCAGATCCACTAAACGAATTTATAGAGCTAAATGAAAAAGTAGAAAACCTAGTTAATATAAATAGAACAGCAAGAAACAACGCGTCACATAAAGCACAACATGTAGAATGATAATTTACTTTAATAATAAATTTTCAAACAATAAAAATATTCTAATAGATGTTAGGGATAGAGGCTTCCTTTTAGGAGATGCTATATTTGAAACAATTCTTTTTAATAATCAAAAAATCATTTTATTTAACTACCATTATGAAAGATTCATAAAATCAATCAAAAAAAATTACTTCAATTTCTCCATCTCAAAAAAAAAGCTTGAAGATATAATTTATAAATTAGTAAAAAGAAATAAAATAGACACAAAGCGTGTAGCCATTAGATTAACGCTTTCAAGGGGAGTATCGAAGGCTCGAGGGCTTGATTTTAATAATGATCATGCGTGCACTTTTCTAATTACTCTTTCAAAACTAGCCACCAACAAGACTATACCAAAGATAAGAATTAAAACTTCAGATATAAAACGCTTAAGTAATTCAATATTGTCACAAAATAAGACGAGCAATTATTTTGAAAATATTGTTGCAAAACATATTTCAAAAAAAGAAAAATTTGATGATGCATTATTCTTAAATGAAAAAAATAAAATATGCTGCTGTTCTAGTTCAAACATCTATTTTGTTGAAAATAACAAAATTTTTACACCT
This sequence comes from Pelagibacteraceae bacterium AG-333-C14, assembly GCA_003282485.1. Taxonomy (GTDB): domain Bacteria; phylum Pseudomonadota; class Alphaproteobacteria; order Pelagibacterales; family AG-422-B15; genus CACNXQ01. The sequence goes on along the minus strand of QBZD01000001.1, from coordinate 173,024 downwards.
CCCCTAAAAGACGGAGCTCTAGATGGCACTGTCAGAAAGCTGCTTTTGAAAAAGAAAAAGGTTGCAGTAAAGAGCATATCATTGAATAATCTAAAAAGAATAAGTGAAGTATTCTTAACAAATAGTATTCTTGGGGTAAGACCGGTAACCAAAATTGATAAAATTTCATTTGATTTTGGGCCAAAAACAAAAACAATAATGAAATATTCAGAAAGTTTAGGAATTTAAATGGGCATTTTCAATACAGTATCTAGAGAGTATAGTTATTTTAAATTTTTCTTACAACTTGTTGGACGTTCTAGAAAGTTTGATAAAAAAAAATCAACAACCGTGGCAGATATCATGGAGGAGCAGGTAGATAAATCTCCAGATAGCGTTGCAATAGAATTTGAGGAAAAAAAATATACGTACCGCCAGATGGATGATGAGGCTAATCAAATTGCTAACTGGGCAATTAGCAAAGGATACAAGACTGGTGATGCAATTTCTTTATTAATGGAAAATAAGCCAGAGTATATTTTTACTTGGTTTGGCTTAGCAAAAATTGGGGTTACTGTTGCTTGTTTAAACAACAATATTAAAAGTAAGTCTTTAGCTCATTGTATTAAAAAATCTGAAAGTAAAAGTCTTATTATAAGTTCTGACTTGATGGAAAATCTTTCATCAGCGCAAAGCTATATCGAGGATGATTTAGATGTTTACGTAGCTGGTAAAGAAGTTCAAGGCTATGAGTCACTGTCTAATAGCTTTAATGAGGAAGGAAAAATTAGACCAGATAATTCTGTAAGAGAAAATTTATCAAATAGCCAATCTCTTTTCTACATTTATACAAGTGGTACGACAGGCATGCCTAAAGCATCAAATTTTAGCCATCAAAAGTTTTTAGTTGGATGCGGGTTACAAATGTTTTCACTTCAAATGAAACCTACAGATAAAACGTATATGGTTCTTCCATTGTATCATGCAACTGGAGGTGTAGTTGGCATAGGTTCAACATTTTGTACAGGTGGTACTGTTGTGCTTAGAAAGAAGTTCTCTGTCGAGAAGTTCTGGGAGGATTGTGTAAAGTATGAAGTTACAGTAATCACTTACATTGGTGAACTATTCAGATATTTAGTGGCTGGAAAAGAAAACGATTATGAAAAAAAACATAAGATCAGAGGAATATATGGAAATGGATTAAGGCCGGAGGTCTGGAAAGTAGTGCAAGAAAGGTTTGGTATTAATAGAATTATAGAGTTTTACGGTTCCTCGGAGGGAAATGTATCTTTAACAAATGTGGACAGTGAGTTCGGTTCAATTGGAAGAATTCCTCCATATTTAAAGGGTATTTTACCGACCAAAATTGTTAAATTTGATGTTGAAAATGAAGTTGTAATTAGAAATGAAGATGGTTTCTGTATCGAATGTGAAAATGATGAGGCTGGTGAAGCAATTGGCTTCATTCCAAATGATGATAAATTTACTGGAAAATTTGAAGGGTATACAGATAAAGAAGCTACAAAGAAAAAAATTCTTGAGGATGTTTTTGAAAAAGGTGATCGTTGGTTTTCTACAGGTGATTTATTAAAGAAAGACAAGCAAGGTTATTTTTATTTTGTAGATCGCATTGGGGATACCTTTAGGTGGAAATCTGAAAATGTATCAACTAATGAAGTGAGCGAGGCAATTTCATCATTTAGAGGAATCGATGAAGTTAATGTTTATGGTGTAGAGGTTCCCAATCAAGATGGTAGAGCGGGTATGGCATCTCTTGTTGTAAATAGTGAATTTAAATTAGACGAGCTATATCAATATTTATCCGAACAATTGCCAGCTTATAGTGTGCCTGTTTTTATTCGTATAAGTCCTGAGATAGAAAAGACTGGAACATTTAAATATAAAAAAACAGATCTGGTCGAAGAAGGATTTAATCCTAATAAAATTCAAGATCCACTCTATTTTGCATCAGGACCCGATTCAACATATATAGATTTAGATCAAAATATATTTGATAAAATTTATAGTTCAGAAGTTAGAATCTAAAAATATTTAGCAAGTTTTATAGTTAAACTTGAATCTTCCTTAAATTGATAAGTAAAATCAGCGTTATCAATGCTTCCATTTAATGATATATCAAAAAAAAGTTTTAAGTCGTCATTTACTCTTTGTTCAAACTCTGCTTGAAAGCGATTTGAGTTACCTCTCATATCAAATAAATAGCCTGCTAGTAGACTAGAAGATTTAATATCATTTAAGCTCCATCTTAAACCAATCACACCTTCGTTATTAAAAGGATTATCGTTCCTATCATCAAAGACATATTCTACAATTACACCAAGATCACTTTGCGTATTACGAATACCATAATATGTATATTCGATTCCACCCGCAGCGCTCAAATGTCTTTCACTTCCATCTTTAGCGCTTACAGACTCAAGCTTGTAAAGCCAAGGACCTTTAGTAGCTTGAATATCAACTCCTGTTTGAGATAATATAGGGTAATGAGAGTCAAACTTTAAAGTTGATGGATTAGGGCTTAAGACAGGTGTTCTGTTGTTTCCGTAGAAGTGAGATAAACCAATATCTAAATCCTCGATAACTGCAGAGTATCTTAACGCAAAATCCATTTTACGTTTCTTTGCTGAAGACTCATAGGTAATAGAATTCTTATCGACTTCAAATAAAAGTCTCGGACGACCTTCTTTGCCAGAAAATGGCCTCTCTCTAAAATATGGCATTAAGTAGATATCAAATATCCCGTAATCTTGACTGTATGAAATTGAAGCCATAGGCTGACCAAGTTTCTTTGTTCCAGCTATATCTTCTGCTAAATTTGATTGATTGATAATGTCTACAATATTAAACGTTTCATTGACGCCCCAAAAAACTATTTCATTCCCAACTTTTAGTGCTATATCGTCAAAATAATATTCATATTTAAACTTTTGAAAATCTAAGTAGCTAAGTTCATCATCATTCTGGTCATAACGACCAATTGCACTAATGGTAAATTTCGCATCACCTTCTTGCAAGTATGATATAAAGGTTCCTTTTCCAAACAAAGAAGTATTGTAATTATCCTGATTGTGTTTTCCGTCCCCATTTATGTAAATAGATGATTCTGGTTGAATGAAACCGTAAGCTTTAAAGTCTAATGCATTAATATGAGATGTATGAAATAATAAAACTAAAAAGAAAATAAGTATTTTTCGTTTGAAAAGATATTCAATCACAATTAATCAGCTAAACGCATCAAACTGGATTTCTCAAAGTCCTTTTTATTTAGTCCTATATTTAATTGACGATTTTCCCATTTATAAATAGTTGAGTTGTCATTTTGATGATTTACAACACGAAAAGTATCTGCAAACCAGATAGCATCGTTGTATAATTTATGATCCTCAAAATATATAGTCTTTAGGAGATCGCCTTTTCTATCATAATACTCAATTTTTCGAGCTCTTAACAACTCGTCTGTAAGACCAATTCTCTTTGTGTACCCAGAATTTTCATACTTAGGATAAGACTCAAGTTTATAGCACACCTCACCTTCATAGTTTTCTTCACCTAAATATTTCCAGTCGTATTTTCTGTAATCTAAACCTGAAAAGTCTTCAAATGAAATTTCGCTTCCCATAAACGCCCCTGATTTATTGCTAGACGAAATTCTTTTTACTCTGCCTAAGGCGGGAAGATAAAGCCATTGATCATCATCATCATTCACATGTGTATGTGAAAGCATTACTGTGCCTTCGACATCTTTAGGTTTATTAAAGAAAATTAATGATTTATCACCATCATCTGGGTCCATGTTTTCTAAATTTTTACCTGAAATTTCTCGAATGACCTCATTACCTTTTGGATCAATTAGAATCATTAATTGCTCTGATGTACTATCTATATATCCTCGTGTACTTTCATAAGCTTCTTTTGCTATTTTCAAACCTATTTCTTCATCTGTTTCCGCAAACGAAGAAAAATTAAATGTTAGAATTAGTATAAATAAGAAAGAATAAATTTTCATTTTGATTTATTTCCGAAGATTAATAACAGTGATGGCAGCAATAATAGGTCGATTATCAGTGCAAGTAAAATTATTAATGCACACATTCCACCTAACACGTAATTCGTCTGAAAGCTTGACTGAAGTAAGAATAGAAATCCACAAAAAAGGCAAACTGATGCAACAATGATTGGGTAGCCAACATATTTATAGCAATATTGGATTGCGTCGTATGATGACAAATTCATCACGTTTGCTTTTTTAAATTTTGTTAAGAAATGAATTGTTGCATCTACCACAAGACCAATGGCAATTAAAATGGCAACAGTATGACTGAAAGTTACTATTTTGGTAAAAAGTGACAGTACACCATAGGCAAGAACAAAGGGAACAACATTAGGAACCACACTAATTAGTCCGAACCTAATGCTTCTGAGTGTAATGCCAATTACAACAATTATTATTCCAAAAGAAAAAATAAGTCCCCTTAGAAGTCCGTTCGTATTTTCTTGATATACGTATGGGAACATCACAGGTATGCCAACAATTCCATCAGATTGATAGGAGCCAAGATTATTTTTTATCCACTCTTTGGTCCTTTGATGAAAATCTCTAGATTGAATAGAGGTAAAGTTATTAAGTCTTATAAGTAAACGTGATTCTGACTTGTTGGCAGTCATTTGATCTTTTAGATCCATTCCATAAGGTACTGAAAATTCATACATTAAGAAATATTGTGCATTTAATGATTTATTATCTGGTATTGAATAAAACTCCTCTAACCCTTCGTTCATATTTTTATTCAGGGTTTTTATAACATCCGCAACTGTAGCAACTGTAACAACCTCATCTTGACTCTCAAGCCAACTTGCAAAATCGTCAAGTTTTTTTAAATAATTTGGATCAGTAATGCCATCTACTTCTCCTGAATCCATATTAGCAAAAATAAAAAACGAACTACCAAATTCATCGTTAACAATATTCTTAACTTCAACCCAGTCATCAACGCGATCAAAGTAAGCATCAAAGTCATCATCAAAATATAGCGTTGGTATCAGTGAAATTAAATAAATTGTGATCAGAGATATAAAAGTGATTACATAATATTTAAATTTAAAAATAAAATTGCCCAATGCATGCAAGGCAGGCAAAATAATATTATTCTTACCATCAGACTTTATCGGCATCATCATAAATAATGCTGGCAATACTGTAACAGATAATACAAAGCTGTAGGCAGCACCAAATACAACAGCATTTGCCATTTGACTAAATGCCGGAATATTTCCAAAATTTACTCCAGCAACACCCACAGCAGTTGTAAAACTTGTTAAGAATACTGGCATAAAGTTAATTTTCATACTTTCTATAATTGCCTTATCCTTTTGCATTCCTTCATTCATATTAGAAAGTGCTATTGAAAGAATGTGAATAGCATGAGCTAAAGCAATAGTAAGTATAATTATAGGTGCAATAATTAAAGGAGGTAAAACTTGATACTCTAGCCATCCAGCAGAGCCCATTGAAGGTAGAATTGATAGAAAAATAACAATAAGTGATAGTAGCGATGCAGACACTGACCTTAAAAGTATATATGAGAGTATGATTATAAGAACTAGGAATGCAGGGTACATATTAGTAGCATCACTTTGAGCTGTTTCTTGAAAGTTCTGAGAAAATCTAGCTGAGCCTGCTACAGTTACAAAGATGTCAGGATTTTTTTCATTAAATAATTTTTTTTGTTCTTCTGCAAATGCTATTGGTTCAATGAAGTCAATCCCAATAGGTACATCAAGTGTAATATTTACAAAGCTTACTTTTGAACTTTTCGATAATATAAAGTTTACTACATTTTTTTCTTTTAACGCTAGGTTTTTTAAATCTAATAATTCATTATCAGTAAGTGAGTCTATGTCACTTATGAAGTCACTAATGTTTATGTCGTCACCATCAACGGTTGTATATTGATAATTCGTCAATGAACTAACTCTTGATGAGTATGGAGCTTTCCATGATAATTCCGTCAATTCATCTATGACTTTAAGAACATTTTTCTGAAAAATTTCACCACTTTTGGGCTTTATCACAAAAGTAAGCGTATCAATCGTGCCGTACTTTTCTTCTATATTAAGTATATCTTGGTAATTCTGCTGATCATTTTCAACAAAAGATCTGTAACCAGCAGGAGTTTCTAAAAAACGCACACCAGAAGTAGCAAGTAAAACAAGCACTATTGCTAACGTAATAGTTTTAATTTTATGGGATATTATGACACTAGTAAATTTTTCAACTATATTTTCTATATTCATATAGAAATACTATATAAAGAAATTTGTAAATTTGACTAGTATGAATAATAGTAAGAAAATAATTTTAGTTTCGCCAAGAGGCTTTTGTGCAGGAGTTACTAGAGCTATTGATGTTGTATTAGAAACACTTAAAAAATATGGATCACCAGTATATGTAAATCACGAAATTGTTCACAATAAGCATGTGATCGACGATTTAACTAAAAAAGGAGCAGTGTTTTTAAAGAATATTGAAGATGCTCCAAAAGATAGACCAATTATATTTTCAGCACATGGAGTCTCAAAAAAGATTACTAATTATGCAAAAGATAATAATAAAACTATTATAGACGCTACTTGTCCACTGGTCACAAAGGTGCACGTGCAGGCAGACAAGTTTTATAAATTAGGCTTCAAAATTATTTTAATAGGACATAAGAACCATCCCGAAGTAGAAGGAACTATGGGTCAATTGCCTCAAGATGCTATTTACTTAGTAGAAACTATAAATGATATAGATGAACTTAATTTTTCTGGAAATGATAAAATTGCTTACTTAACTCAAACTACCTTGTCTATTGATGATACCCAAAACATTATCAACGAATTACGTAAAAAATTTCCAAATATTGAGTCATCCCCAAAAGAAGACATATGTTATGCTACTTCAAATAGGCAAAAGGCCATTAAAGAATATGCTGATAAGTGTGATGCATTTATTGTAGTTGGGTCTAAGAATTCATCTAATTCGAACAGACTCGTCGAGGTAGCAAAAAAAGCAGGCTGTATTAACTCTCATTTGTTAGAAAATGCAGAAAGTCTTAATTTAAGTAATTATTCTTCAAGTAATATTATTGGAATATCGTCAGGAGCATCGGTACCAGAAATTTTAGTAGAAAATATAATTTCAAAATTTCAAAAAAACTATTCATTAGACATTGAGAATGTTTCACTTGGTGAGGAAGATGTTCAATTTAAACTTCCTAAGGAAGTCAGAAATTAATAATGTTAGAAAATTTAAATTGGAAATATAAAAATCCGTTTATTGAAGAATTTACTGTTACAAAAGAAGATATTGATATCCTTGGCCACGTTAACAATAAAGTTTATTTAAATTGGTGTGAAATTGTAAGCTGGAAACACTCAGCAAGATTAGGTATTACTCCAAAGGTATATGAAGATTTGAAATGTGCTTGTGTTGTAATAAAAAGTGAAAATAGTTTTACAGGATCTTTGTTTGAAGGAGACCAAGTGGCTATTTCAACTTGGATTATTTCAACTGATAAAAAAATTAGATTAAGTAGATTTTTTCAAGTTATTAACATAGCTAAAGATCAAACAATTTTCACCTCTTTTGTTGATTACGCTTGCATAAGTCTCAATAATTTTAAGCCAGTAAGGATGCCAAAGCTCTTTGTCGAAAATTATAATGTAACTTGTTAAAATGTTTACGTTAAGAGATGCTGAACATTCTGATATAGATAAGATTGTACGAATTAATGAGTCTGCAATTCCAGCAGTCAATTATGTATCCTATAATGAATTTGAGTGGTTTCTTAATAGAAAACTATATTTCAAAATAGCTGAGAATTCTCACGGCGCCATTTCTGGTTTTTTATTAGTTTTGCCATCAGGACTTGATTATAAAAGCTTAAACTATAAATGGTTTAGTGGAAGGTATGAAAAGTTTGCTTATATCGATAGAATTGTAATTGTGGATGAGTTTAAGAAAAACGGTATTGGAAAAAGTCTATATCTAGACTTAGAAAAATACATTAGTGAGTATGAATTAATCGCATGTGAATTTAATATTGAGCCACCAAACCCTATATCAAAAAAATTTCATGAAAGCCTCAACTATGAAAATGTTGGATATCAGCTTACAGAAAATGAAACAAAGAAAGTATCATTAATGATAAAGAAAATTATATGAGTAATAATTTTGTAGACGTATTAGTTATAGGAGGAGGAGTTGTTGGGTTGGCAATTGCTAAGACTTTTGCTGCTGGAAGAAGGGACGTACTAGTCGTTGAAAGAGAGAATACTTTTGGTTCAGTAACAAGTTCAAGAAACAGTGGTGTAATTCACGCTGGTGTCTATTACGATCAGAATTCATTAAAAGCAAAATTTTGCGCTCCTGGAAATAAACGTATTTATGAATACTGTAATAAATTTAGGATCCCACACTTCAATACAGGTAAATTTATTGTGGCTTGTTCAAAAGACGAAATCCCAAAGCTTGATGAGATATATGAAAAAGCAGGGGATAATGGTGTTGAAGGAATAAAGAGAGTGACTGGAGATTATGTTTCTCAGGTGGAATCGCTAGTAGAATGTGAGGAAGCATTGTTTGTTCCATCTTCAGGCATTGTTGACCAAGCATCATTAATGAGATCATATCTAGGAGAGTTAGAGTTATCAGGAAGCATTGCCTACAATAGTAAATTTATTAAATCTGAGCTAAAGAATAATTTCCATGTCTCAACAGTTCTTAACGAAGATAATGAAATTAAAATTGAGTCTTCAATTTTAATCAATGCAGCGGGTCTTTATGCTGAAGATGTTGCCAAATCAATATCCTCCATGGATAAAACACTAATTCCAAAGACATACTTCGCTAAGGGAAATTATTTCGAGACCAGTAAAGATTTAAATATTAGGCACTTAATTTATCCTATACCAAATGAAGCAAGTCTTGGCTTACATTTAGGTTTAGATATTGGTATGCAAGTACGATTTGGTCCAGATGTAGAATGGATTGATGAAATAAATTATGATGTAGATGAGAATAGACTTGAATCTTTTTATAATGATATCCGAAAATATATACCTACTTTTGATAAGGGCTTATTAAAAAAAGGCTATTCGGGAGTAAGGCCAAAGTTGAAAAATCGTGGAGAAGGTAAGAGTGATTTCATAATACAAGGTGAAGAAATTCACAATATTAAAAATTTAATAAATCTTTTTGGAATTGAGTCTCCTGGTTTAACTTCTTCTTTAGTCTTGGGAGAACATATTGTTGAATTAGTTAGCTGAAAAGAAGATCTTTGCTTTGAGAATTCGCAATATATGATTTTAACTTCATCATCGCACCTTTTTCTATCTGTCTAACTCTTTCTTTTGAAATCTTAAGTTCTTTTCCTAGTATATCTAGAGTTTTAGTATCTTCAATTAAGTGACGATCTTTAATAATTCTAGTTTCCCTGTCATCTAGTATCTCAAGGGAGCGTTTAATTAATTCCTTTTTGAAATTTACTTGATCCTTTTCGAAAACCTTATCATCAGGTCGTGCTTCCTCATCTTCAATTAATTCCATAAATTCACTTTGGCTTTCATCATTAATTTTATGGTTTAAAGAGCTATCGTTCTGGCTTATTCGGCTGTCCATCTTAATCACGTCAGACGTGGATATATTTAAATCACTTGCAATTCCTTGAGCTGTTCTAAAGTCAATTGATCCATGCTCAGTTTGATGAATTTTATGTTTTAACTTTCTTAGATTGAAAAAAAGGCTTTTTTGCTTTGATGTGGTAGCTATTCTTACCAATGACCAATTCTTAAGAACAAAATCCTGAATTGAAGCCCTTATCCACCAACCTGCATAAGTAGAAAATCTAACTTCTTTATCGAGCTGAAACCTTTCAGCGGCTTTCATTAATCCTATGTTACCTTCTTGAATTAGGTCACTGAGGTTTAATCCATAATTTTTATATTTTACTGCAAAAGCAATTACTAATCTTATATGAGATTGTGTAAGTTCGTGAAGAGCACTCTCATCCTTCTTTTCAATCCACTTTTTAGCTAAAACTTTTTCGTGTTCTTCAGCTAAAAGAGGAATTGACATGGCTTTTTTAGTAAAAGCTTTCATTTCATTTGTATCATCAAAACTTGACATGTTGCTAAAATACAAATTGAATTAATAATTACAAATTGAATCAAACAATAAAGGCTATAAACAACTGCCAATATGGCTCTCATAGATAAAAAAAGCATTGTAAAATATGATGATTTTCAAAAAATACAAATTTTGACAGGTACCATTAAATCTGCTGAGATTAATATAAAAGCAAGAAAACCAGCATATGTTTTATCAATTGATTTTGGTCCAGAATTAGGAATAAAAATCAGCTCTGCTCAAATCACTAATTATTCAATAGATGAGTTAATTAATAGGCAAATTGTTGCAGTTTGCAATTTTGAAAATAGGAATATTGCAGGCGTCGAGTCAGAAGTGTTAGTATTAGGTGCCATAAATAAAAAGGAAGAAGTGATACTTTTGGAACCGCGTCAATTAGTAGATAATGGTTCTGAAATAGCCTAGATAAATTTTTGTTGGCGCGCTCGAGATGATTCGAACATCCGACCCCAGGATTAGGAATCCTGTGCTCTATCCTACTGAGCTACGAGCGCACGTTAATCAGAAATAAACTTATAACAAATTTTTTTTTCTTTTTTTGTTTTAAAATTATAAATTTTAAAGAATAAGTTTTTTTTATTAAAAAAAATTCAATGAGTATAAGTATTTAAATAAATAAACTAATAATTTAAAATAAATTTAATTTTCTAACATTTTTACTGTTAATCTTTGAAAAGATTGAGAAATTGACAGTTTTCAATAAAAGTTTAATCATTGAACATAACGAATCAAACTTTTGATTCATTAATTAACCTCTAACTAAACCCAAATGGGGGGAGATAATTATGGAGGAACTTAAAGTAATCTTTGCGAAGGCAAAGAAAAAAGCTAAGAAAAAAGCAGCTCCTAAAAAGAAGAAAAAAGCCGCTAAAAGGAAGCCAGCTAAAAAGAAAAAAAAGAAAAGATAAATAGCATTGATTAATCAATGCTTTTTTTTTGCGCCCTTAGTTTAATAGACTAGGGGCGTTTTTTAATTTGTCTCTACCAAGAATTTTGTCTATTTTTTTGATTGCATTTTCTTCAGTGATTTTAAGGCTTGCAATAACTTCGCGTAAAAAACGATCGTAAGATAATTCAAACAGTTGGCGTTCACTATAAGATTGCTCTATTTGGTTGTTTGCCCTATTTAAATCTCTAACTACTTCAGCAATTTGCTCAATTTCCCCAGAGTTAATTTTTAAATCATATTCCTGCGCGCGTCGACTCCACATAGTTCTTTTAATTTTGGCTTTCTGAGAGAGAATTTTCAAAACATTTTGGATTTTTGATGGCTTTGAAACTTTTCTTAAACTGAGTTTCTTTGCTTTATCAACTGGCACTCTCAGTATTAATTTATCCTTTACAAATTCAATGACGTACATTTCAAGCTTTTGACCAACTACCTCTCTTTTTTCTATATCGATAACTTGCCCAACACCATGAGTTGGATAAACAACATGGTCTTTAGTCTCAAATATTTTTTTAACTTTTTTTTCTTTGATTGTTTTTATTTCTAAAAATTTTTTTACTTTTTTTGCTTGATAGTGGGATGGATTAATTATTCTATTATTAACTTTTTTATTAGATTGTTGAGGCATTTTTGGAGCTACAAACTTTTTTACAGTTTTTTTTGCTTCTACCTTTTTTTTTGAGGCAACCTTCTTTTTTTTTATAGTTTTTTTTACTACTCTCTTTTTCTTAAGAACTTTTTTAATAGCTTTCTTTTTCTTAAGAACTTTTTTAACAATTTTCTTTTTCTTCTTTATGGATTTCTTATTTTTTTTCATATAATTGACTTATCCCCCAGGTTTTTTTGAAAAAAATTTGTTATACTTATCATCTTCATTCTCATATTTTTCCGCATCAACTGGCGGATCTTTTTTTAATGTAATATTCGGCCACTCATTAGAAAACTCCGTATTAATTTTCAACCATTTTCCATCTTTATCTTCAGTATCAGAGATTATTGCATCTACCGGACATTCTGGCTCACAAACACCACAATCAATACATTCCTCTGGATTGATTACTAGCATGTTTTCACCTTCATAGAAACAATCAACTGGACAAACTTCCACACAGTCAGTGAATTTGCATTTAATGCAATTCTCATTTACTACGTATGTCATAGAGGATTAACCTGTAAGTCTTTTTTTGATTTCACCAACTTTAAAATCATCAATATAAAGCAGTCCTGATAGTTTTCTCACAAGAGCATTTTCGTAATCATCAATTCGCCCATCAGCAATGATTATCTTCCAAAGCATTTCAATTATTGCTAGTTTTTCTTCATCATCTAAGGAAGAATTTATTTTTGAAGTAAACTGATGAATATCACTAGCGTTATCAACCATAGAGTCAGATATTTCAAACAAATTGATTAAGCTTTCATTTGTCAACTTGTAGTAATTATTAAGCAACTTAAGAATTTCTTCCTTTTCAATTTCATCAAATATGCCATCGTGTTTTGCTGTCGTAATCATTAGCGAGGCAACGGCTAACTGCGTTGCATCAAATTCGTTATCTTCTTTAGTTTCAGTCTTTTCAAACAATGATGTAAATTTTTCAAACATAAAATTATTTTTGTATATTAACCATTAACTGACACAACATATTGTTTATAATATAGAACAAAACAGGTAGATTATGTGTCCGAATCACTAACAAGCTATGTTCTTTAAATATTCTATTTTTTTTTATAATCAAATAATTATATACATCACATAATCTAAATTTAAAAGTTTCTTAATTAAATATGAAAACAAAAAATAGTGATAATTATACAAAGTGGCAGAAAAGCTTTGAACGAGAAACAAAGATTGATCTCAACGAAGCGTCTTCTGAAACAGATGAAGGTATTGAAATAAAGCCAGTTTATACAAAAGCTGACATTGAGAATCTTTCTTTTGTAGATAATGACTCACTCCCTGGTCAGTTGCCATATACAAGGGGCCCAAAAGCTTCAATGTATACAAATAGACCTTGGACGATAAGGCAGTATGCTGGGTTTTCTACAGCAGAGGAGTCAAATGATTTTTATAAGAAAAATTTAAAATCTGGTCAAAAAGGTCTCTCAGTTGCTTTTGATCTGCCGACTCATAGAGGTTATGACTCTGATGATGATTTAGTAATGGGAGATGTTGGCAAGGCCGGTGTTGCCATTGATACTGTTGAAGACATGAAAATTCTATTCAATGACATTCCACTTGATCAGATGTCTGTATCAATGACGATGAATGGGGCAGTGCTTCCTGTCTTATCCTCATTCATTGTTGCCGGGGAAGAGCAAAATGTTAATAAAAATCTACTATCTGGAACTATACAAAATGACATTTTAAAAGAATTCATGGTTAGAAATACATACATTTATCCTCCTGATCCATCTATGAAAATCGTTGCTGACATAATTGAATTTACATCTAAGGAAATGCCAAAGTTTAATTCAATTTCAATCTCTGGCTATCATATGCAAGAAGCAGGTGCAGATAATGTGCTTGAACTTGCCTACACACTTGCTGACGGCATGGAATATGTAAGAGCAGCTCTCTCAAAAGGGCTAGATATTGATGACTTCGCTCCACGTCTTTCATTCTTTTTTGCTATTGGAACTGATTTCTTCATGGAGATTGCAAAACTCAGAGCAGCTAGAACATTATGGTATAAAATAATGAAAGATTTTGGAGCAAAAAATGAAAAGTCCTTGATACTCAGAACACACTGTCAGACTTCTGGAGTATCACTTACTGAAAAGGATCCATATAATAATATCATTAGGACATCTTATGAGGCACTGTCCGCTATACTAGGCGGAACTCAGAGTTTACACACCAATTCATTTGATGAAGCAATTGCTCTTCCTACTGATGAATCTGCTCGAATAGCTAGAAATACCCAGCTTATTCTTCAAAATGAAACTGGCGTAACGAATACTGTAGATCCATTAGCAGGATCATATTTTATAGAAAGTCTTACTGACGAATTATCAAAAAAAGCTTGGGATATTATAGAAGAGATAGAATCCCTTGGAGGGATGACAAAAGCTGTAAAAGCGGGTGTGCCAAAATTAAAAATTGAGGAGTCGGCCACTAAAAAACAAGCAAAAGTAGATAGTGGGTCAAGAGTTGTTGTTGGAGTAAATAAGTTTAAAAACCCCAAAGAGCCAAAGGTAGATGTTAGGGTAATTGATAATAATAGAGTGAGAGATGATCAAATAAAAAAAATAAATGATATAAAAGCCTCTAGGGATCAAAAGGCTGTTGATGAGTCTCTAGCTAAATTAGTGACTGCAGCCAAAGAGGACAGTAATTTGTTAGCATGTTCAATTGATGCTATAAAAAATAGAGCAACAGTTGGGGAAGTTTCAAAAGCGTTAGAGCAAGTATACGGAAGACATTTTGCAACATCTTTAAGTGTCTCAGGGGTATATGGAAAACATTTTGAGGGTGATGAGGATTTTATGAATGTAACAAAAAAAGTAAATATTTTTGAGGTGGAAAATGGTCGAAGACCTAGAGTTTTGGTAGTTAAGATGGGTCAAGATGGTCATGATAGAGGAGCAAAGATTGTTGCTACGTCATTTGCAGATATGGGATTCGATGTTGATATGGGTCCTTTATTTCAGTCTCCAAAAGATGTAGCAAAAGATGCAATCGAGAATGATGTGCACGCAATAGGTGTCTCAACACTTGCGGCAGGTCACAAAACACTTGTACCAGAGCTCATGAAAAGCCTTAAAGAAATAGATTCCAAGTCAAAAATAATTGTTTTTGTTGGCGGAGTTATACCTGAGCAAGACTACGATTTTTTATATGAAAATAATATTTCAGCTATCTTTGGTCCAGGTTCAAATATTATTGAATCAGCAGAAAAGGTCATTGATTTGATATCAGATAAAATTCACAAACATAATTAAATGCAGCTTGTCGAAAAAATTATTAAAGGTGAAAGAGCTGCAATTGCTAAAGCTATCACATTAGTTGAGTCCTCTAGGGAAAATGATAAAAAAGAAAGCAGAAAACTAATTTCAGAGCTATTAAATAAGCCAGGCAAATCAATTCGTGTTGGATTTTCAGGACCGCCTGGTGTTGGCAAATCAACATTTATCGAATCATTTGGTCGTTACCTGGTAGAAAAAAATTATAAGCTTGGCATTTTAGCTATTGATCCATCTTCACAGATTACAGGAGGGTCGATACTGGGTGACAAAACTAGGATGATAGAAATTTCTAAAAATCCCAATACATTCATAAGGTCTACTCCCTCAAGAGGTTCGTTAGGAGGCATTTCAGTTGGAACCAGAGAAGCATCAATCATATTGGATGCAGCGGGATATGATTTTATTTTTATTGAAACTGTTGGTGTAGGTCAGTCAGAAACTATGGCAACTAATTTAGTAGATATATTTTCTTTAATTGTAGGACCAGGGTCTGGAGACGAGCTACAGGGTATAAAAAAAGGGATAACAGAATATGCTGATATATTTATAGTTAATAAAAATGACGGTGACCTAAAATCTGAAGCCTCTAAAACTGCTTCTGATTACAAATCAGCAATAAGTTATTATAAAAAATCAAATAATACTGCTGATAAGGAAGTCTTGCTCGTCTCGGCCATTGAACAAACTGGTATGGAAAAAGTAATAGAAACTATACAAAATATAGTTTCACAAAATAAGAAAAATAAAAATTTTGATGAAAGGCGCGCTAAACAGTTTACTTATTGGATAGAAGAAGAGGTTAAAGAAATAATCCAATTTAATATTCAAAAGAAAATCAAAGCAGACGGTAGTATTAGTCAATTGTCACAAAAAGTAATGGATGGTAAGATTCAAATGTTTGAAGCAATTGAAGCTATTACTCAGAATTTGCAGAATAAATAATCATATTGACAATATTTATTATTATCTTTAACTAACACAAATTATGACAAAAGCATGTGATTTATCTGGCAAAAAAGTTCAGTTTGGAAATAACGTAAGTAAAGCCAATAACAAAACTAGAAGAAAATTCAACGTTAATCTTCAAGCGGTAACTTTTAAAAGTGAATTGTTAAATAAAAAAATAAAGTTATCAGTGGCTACATCGTCAATTCGAACAGTCTCAAAATTTGGTGGTATAGATGAATTCTTAACAAAAACAAAAAGTAAGAAATTATCGCTTAAAGCCAAGAGATTACAACGCGCAATGGGCATAGCTGCGAGTAAAGTTAGTTAGCAAGCTGACTTTTACTTTTTTTCTCACTCTCTTCAAATAAATCAACCAACTGCTCTGTCATAACGTCTGCTAACTGTTCAGCATCTACTATGGTAACAGCTCTTTTGTAGTATCGAGTAACATCATGACCTATTCCTACGGCCAACAGTTGAATGGCAGATTTCGATTCTATCCATTCGATTACACCTCTTAAATGTTTTTCAAGATAATTTCCTGTATTTACAGATAAAGTACTATCATCTACAGGAGCTCCATCGGATATAACCATTAATATTTTTCTTGCTTCATATCTGACTTGCAACCTTTTATGTGCCCATAAAAGTGCTTCTCCATCAATATTCTCTTTCAATAGTCCCTCACGCATCATAAGGCCTAAATTTTTTTTTGATCTACGCCATGGTTCATCCGCAGCTTTATAAATAATGTGTCTTAAATCATTCAATCTTCCTGGTGCTGGAATTTTCTTATTCTGCATCCAATGCTCTCTACTTTTACCACCTTTCCAAGCTTTTGTTGTAAAGCCAAGTATCTCAACCTTAACACCACATCTCTCGAGTGTTCTGGCAAGAATATCAGCGCTCATGGCAGCTACAGTAATGGGCCTTCCTCTCATTGATCCAGAATTATCAATTAAAAGTGAAACTACTGTATCCTTGAAGTCAGTATCCTTTTCTTTTTTGAAAGATAATGAGTGATATGGGTCCATTATAATCCTGGTTAATCTTGATGTATCTAGTAATCCCTCTTCTAGATCAAAATCCCAGCTTCGGTTTTGCTTAGCAAGCAATTTCCTTTGTAATCGATTAGCCAATCTAGAAATAATTGTTTGATATGACTTTAGTTGCTGGTCTAAGTAAGCGCGAAGGCGATTTAATTCTTCATCTTCGCATATATTTGAAGCAGTAATTATCTCATCAAATTCCTCAGTGTATATTCCATACTCATTTAGTATTTGTTCACTTGAATTCTCAGCTCTATACTGAGGTGTTGCATTTTCACTATTTCCTTCATCAAACTCTGAAAGTTCATCATCCTCTTGCTGGTCAATATTCATCTCTGTTTCTTCATACCCCACTTCCTCTTCTGACTGTGAGGCCTCATCATCACTAAATGATGACTGATTCTCCATCTCATCTAATTCATTATTTTCGAGCTGCTCTGTGTTTTGATTTTTTTCCTCATCATTCTTTTCATCATTAGTATTTTGGTCATCATAATAGTCTAAGTCATTTATTAATTTATTTACATTTTCAGCAAAAACTTTTTGATCATAAATATTCTCTAAGAGTGAATTGGAAGAGTCGCCAATTCTACTTTGAAGCCATTTCTTCCATACGCTTATTGCTTTATCAGAATCTTTAGGTAGATATTCAGGACTGACTTTATTTCTAAAATATAAATCAATAGCATCTTCAATATCAATATCAGATTGTTTAGAGATTTCAGAAATATTTTTGTCTTTAAATTTATCTTCATAGAGAGAATGTAAATTATTTTTAACACCTCTCATCAATTTACTGCCTATTAGTTGTATGCGAGTATCTTCAAGTATTTCATAAATCTTTCTATTTTTTTCTCCAGAGGGCTCGTATTCTTTGAAAGTGTCTTGATTGTGGTATTTATATCTTAGGGCTTGATTATCAGCATTCCCTCTAAGCTGGCTAAGCGATTCAGAATTAACATCTAACTTTATTTGGGGTAAAACAATTTTATTTTCAGATGAAGAACCGGTATCTTCGAACACAACTTCAAGCTCTTTGTTTTCAGCGATAGCCCTTGTAGCAGATGAGATAGCCCTTTTGATATCTTCTAGAATATCTTCTTTCACTATATTAAGTTAAACTCATTCTTTTCTAATGAGAGATCGTCACCAAAACAGCGTTGATAATATTCAGATATAATCTGTCTTTCACTCTCATCACATTTATTTAAAAAAGTAAGTTTGAATGCCATTGCATAATTAAAGTCAAATATCTCAGCATTTTGAGCCCAGGTTAAAACTGTTCGTGGACTCATAACCGTTGATATATCTCCATTTGATAGCCCTTTTCTGGACAGGTCTGCTACTTTAATCATAAGTTCAATGATTTCTTGCTTTTCT
Organism: Pelagibacteraceae bacterium AG-333-C14; assembly: GCA_003282485.1. Classification (GTDB taxonomy): domain Bacteria; phylum Pseudomonadota; class Alphaproteobacteria; order Pelagibacterales; family AG-422-B15; genus CACNXQ01. The sequence goes on along the minus strand of QBZD01000001.1, from coordinate 154,543 downwards.
TGTGTGTTAAAAGAAGGAACTTTTGAGAGCATGATTTGTTTTTCTTGCTCAAAATTAAGATAATTGAGTGTGGTCACAATATTCCACCTATCCATTTGACCCTGGTTAATCTGTTGCGTTCCGTGATATAAGCCCGTGGTATCACCTAAGCCAACTGTGTTTGTTGTTGCAAACATTCTAAAATAAGGATTTGGTTTTAAAACTCTATTTTTATCTAGAAGTGTAAATTTGCCATCTGCTTCCAAGACTCTTTGTATTACAAACATAACATCAGGCCTACCTGCATCGTATTCATCAAAAACTAATGCTGTTGGATTTTGTAATGACCAAGGAAGAATTCCATCCTGAAATTCTGTTACTTGCTTGCCTTCTTTCAATACGATCGCATCTTTACCTATTAAATCAATTCGGCTTATATGACTGTCAAGGTTAACTCTAATACAAGGCCAATTAAGCCGCGCAGCAATTTGTTCGATATGGGTAGATTTTCCAGTACCATGTAATCCCTGGACCATTACCCTTCTATTATATTTAAAACCTGATAAAACTGCCATTGTTGTTGCTTTATCAAAACAATAGCTGCTATCGATATCTGGAACATATTCAGACTTCTTTGAAAACCCTTCAACGTGTAAATCTGTATCAATGCCAAAGGCCTGATTTACTGAAATAGAAATGTCAGGCTTATTTTGAATTAGGTTTTCTGTTGCTGTCATGTTGATCCTTTATTATTTTGTAGGCTTCTAGAACCTTAGTAAGTTTTTCTTTGTTTTCTTCATTCAGTCCAACTGTATCAGGGTGAAGTTCTTTTACAATCTTTTTGAATTTAGATTTAATATCCTCTAATGAACTTTCTTTTTTGTCCATACCTAAAGTTGCCAGGGCATTTAGATATTTAGAACTATAAAAACTAGGGTGCATATTAAGGTTTTCAAGATTATTCATACCAGAAAACATCTGTTCGGAGATTTTTGATATTTTTTCGAAGTAATTCACATCGTTCGTGCCTATTTTTTTGGTTTTTCTGTGGCCAATGATGTCGTTTTCAATAAATTCTTCAATTTCGTCAGCTGACATATCAGAGAAATAATTCCATTTTTTATTATATTCTCTAATATGCTTCAAACAGAACCATACATACCTTTTAAGCTCTTTTGGCGATGAAGGTGCTTTAAATTCTCCATCATTTGGGCAATTTTCAAAAGAGCATTTTCTGTTATCCATATCGCAATTAATTATGTTAAGTATATATGATTATATATGAGTCTTGAAAAAAATATAAATAGGAAGATTAATGATTTTTTTAAACCATCATTTTTCAAAATAATAAATTTTTCTGACCAACACAAAAACCATTATTCTGGGGAAAATAAAGATACTTCCCATATAAAACTTATTATAGTTTCTGAAGAATTTCTAAACTTATCACGAATTGATAGAGAGAGAAAAGTGCATAAAGTACTCGAACAGGAAATTTTAGATGATATTCATTCAATTAGACTAAAGCTGCATACTGAAGCAGAATATTCTCTAATTAAGTGAAGATATTTTTACTTGAGTAATAATATTTTTATTTGTTCCTAATATTTCAAACTTAAAACCATAATATTGAAAAATCTGACCAGTCTTAGGAAATGATCTTGACTCATTTATTATCAGCCCTGAAATCGTATTTGCTTCTTCATCAGGCAAATCCCATCCAAAACTTCTATTTATATTTCTTATTTCTGTCGAACCCTTTACTTTTACTGAACCATCTTGATTCCTCTTTATGTCAGAAAGCTCAATATCATGCTCATCACTTATCTCGCCAACGATTTCCTCTATAATGTCTTCTAGACTAATCATTCCGCTCAGTACTCCGTACTCATCTACAACCATAGCCAATTTAATTTTTCTATTGAGGTGCATTTGAAGCTGATCTTTCAGAGAAGTTGTTTCTGGAACAAACCATGTTTTAATAAGTGAATCCTTTATATCTTCCCGTGTAATTGAAAGAGTTTGTTTTTCTCTAAGTAATTTCAGTAAATTTTTAGCATGTATTAGACCTATTATGTTTTCATTATTATCTTTCCAAATGGGGACTCTTGTATATGGGCTTTCTATTACCTGATTAACAATATTTTCAGGATCATCATCAATATTTAGCATAAACACGTTGCTTCTATGTACCATAATATCTTCAACTGCAATTTCAGATAAATCTAAAATTCCAGTAACCATGTCCTTGTCAATTTTAAATAGTCGACCTTCTTTATGGTGTAGGTCTACCGTTCCTCTTATTTCATCGGCAACAGATATACTGCGAGAATTTTGATCATGTTTAATTCCTATAATTCCCAGAATATAAAAAACTATTTTTTCCATAATCCATGTAACAGGCGCCAGTACAGTAACCAGTGGTTTTAATAATGGACTAACAATCAACGCTAATTTCTCCGCATTCGCAATTGCATAGCTTTTAGGAAGAATTTCAGCGAAGATCACAATTAATGCTGTCATGATTATTACTGCGTAAGCTACACCTGAGTTTCCAAATACTTTAATGAGTAGGCTTGTAGCCAATGCGGAGGCAAGAATATTTACGAGATTATTACCTAATAATATCGCACCGATTAATGACTCTTTTTTATTTAGCAATTGAAGAGCAACATCAGCATTTTTACTCCCTTTCATTCGCAAACCTGTAAGTCGACTTCTTGTACTGGCTGTCAATCCAGTTTCTGATCCTGAGAAGAATGCAGATAATACAAGTAGTATAATAATAGCAAAAAATAAAATAATTATCTCAAATAACATTTAGTTTAAAAAATCTTTTATTACCTTTTTCATGTTCTTATGTTTGAAAGTATCAGTGATGTAAGCTTCACCAATACTTTTACATAGTATTAAATTTATTTTTTTGTTTTTTACTTTTTTATCAGAAGACATTGCCTCTATAAACTGTGAAGTGTTTAAATGCCGTTTTAATTGTTTTGGTATTTTTCTTTTAATACCTATTTTATCAAAATGTGCTTCTATTTTATTTATAATGTCTTTTGATATTTTTCCTTCTAAGAAAGATAGCTCTAATGCCATTATTATTCCTATCGCAACAGCTTCACCATGCACAACTGTTTTTTTATAATTATTAAGTGCTTCAATAGCGTGTCCAAAAGTATGGCCAAGGTTTAATAAGGCTCTGATATTTTTTTCCTTCTCATCTTTATTTACTATTTTTGCTTTATTTTTGCATGATTTATATACTATCTCTATTAGGTAATTAGCATCTTGACTCAAAAAATGTTTATCATTCTTTAATAGCCAATTAAAAAACGCTTTGTCCATTATGATGCCATACTTGATTACTTCTGCATATCCTGACAATACCTCTCTTTTATTTAAGCTCTTCAATATGCCTACGTCAGAAATAACAAGGGCAGGCTGATAAAAAGAACCGATTAAATTTTTTCCAAGTGGCGTGTTTACTCCTGTTTTCCCGCCAACTGATGAGTCTACCTGTGAAAGTAAAGTTGTAGGAATTTGAATAAAGTTAATACCTCTTAGTGTTATACTTGCTACAAATCCAACAAGATCACCTATTACACCTCCCCCAAGAGCAATCAGAGTATCATTTCTATCAACTTTATTTTTTAATAAATGGCTAGTTAAGATTTTTGCTGAATCAAGATTTTTTTTACTTTCACTGTCGTTAATGATTATTTCGCTGACAGTTATTCCATGCTTAACAAATGAGTTCTTTATTTTTTTTAAATACAAGGATTTAAGAAGCTTATTTGTAACAATGAATACCCTATCACTCTTTAGATATTTTTTAGAATATTTTCCAGAGCTGGCTATAATATTATTGCCAATAATTATATTATATTTCTTAAGAGGAGTTGTAACCTTGAGAGTTTTAATCATTAAGTTTAATTTGGTTTAGTAATTCCTTTGTAACCTGATATTTCGTTTTCCCCCCCACATTTATTGATAAGTGGGCTTTAGAATAATTTTTTCTTCGAATTTTATCTAACTTTACCAGTTCTGATTTAATATTTTTATTTTCAAGTAAAGGTCTATTTTTTTTAAAATTACACCTTTGTTCTAATAGATTTAAGCTACATTTTAGCCAAATACAATTACATTTTTCTAATGCTACTTTTCTTACAGAAGGATTTTGAAATGCTCCACCACCAAGAGCAAGAACTACATTCTTATATTTAAGAAGTTTAAGATTAATTTTTTCCTCAAGGTTTCTGAAATATTTTTCTCCATGTAAACTAAAGATATTACTAATTTTTATTTTTTCTCTTAACTCAATTTCTTTATCAGAATCAAAAAAATCAATACCCAACTTCTTTGAGAGGTTTTTGCCTATTGTTGATTTTCCTGATCCCATGTGACCCACAAGAACAATACTGTTATTACTATTAGAAAGTCTTAATTTTGACATCATTAGATGTGAATAAATTTCACAGTTTCAGATTAATCTGTTAAAAGAAATTGTTATGACGAAAAGAAGCATTTTTGTATATCTACTATATATTATAACTATTTATCTCGTAAGTATAATTTTTATAATTTTCTCAGCAAATGCCGAACAAACAGACACGAAAGAACCATTTGATATTTGGGCTGAAGATAGTTTGGTGCCAATTAATGAAAATGACACAGAAGAGGATGTGAAAATTGATGAAAATACAGAGTCAAAGTCTGCAGTAAAAGAGTCTGATTTTTCTTATTCTAGAAAAGACTCACTTGGATTGATCGATATCTCAAATGGTGGGTTTGATACAACTTTATGGAACGGATCAAGTTACTCTGATATAGAGTATTTGATTAATTCCTTACCTGAAGTATCCTATAGTTCAACACTAAGAGAGTTGTTGGTTAATTCACTCCTTACTATAGCTACTCCTCCAAAATATAATTTAGAAAGTACCCAAAGTTATTTAGATTTAAAAATTAATTTTCTGGCCTCCAAAGGGTATTTTGAAGAAATTTATTTATTATCCACTCTAATGAATGAAGATGAAATCAATGAACAGATATTAGGGAATATTGAAAAATATTTTCTTATTAGTGGAAATTATAAGAGAATTTGCAATAGAGATGTAACTTATTTTTCTGATTACTTTAATGATTTATATTACACATCATTTTGTAATGCAATGAACTCAAACTTGTTGGCTTTGGATTTAAATATTTCTCTTATGCGTGAAGAGACTAAGCACGAAAAAGAATATATTGAACTTTTGATTTCTTTATTAAATGATGAACTTATTAATACTAATGAAATTGGAGACATAAGTCTCATTAAATTAAATCTGCTAAAGAATGAAAAGATAAATTACGATAACTTGATTAAAGAAGATGCAGATATTGAATATAAATTATTTTATGTTTTATCTAGTCAAGATAGTAACTTAAAAAAAATAAACATCACTGAAACATTGCTAGAACTGGGGCTACTTGACCTGTCCTACTTAGCAGATTTTTATAAAGATTATAAGTTTGATAATGATAATGAAAAAAATATAACATTAGAGAATAGGATTTCAATTTATCAAGAAATTAGAAAAACTGCATCTCAAGAAAAAATTGTAAAGCTTATTCCAAAATTTATTGATATATTTAGTAAGCAAGGCTTGCTTAATAAAGCTTCAACTCTTATTTATGATAAGGTTAAAGTAATTACTCCAAAACAAAATTTAGTAGCAGAAAGTCTAGATGTTTGTTTAATTCTTATACTTAACAAAGATTTAGATAAATGTAAGGAATGGTTAAATGTAATTAATTATAAAGATGATTACAAAATATTAATGGCGAAGATTAAGTTTTATTTATTCCTCAATTCCGATATCTCTTTCTCTTTAGATGAGCTTGAAATTTTACTTGAAGATAAAAAACTTAGCTCAAAACAGAAAAATATTATTGTCAAATATTATGAGTTAATGACAGATGAGAAAATAAGTAATTATTGGAAAACGCCAAATGATTTAAACAGGGTTTCATCTGTAATTACAAATGTGAAGCTTGATGAATACTTAAAATCACTAGATAATCAGGTTGGAGAAATGATCTTGCTTTTAAATCTCATTCACGGTGATCAAAAGTTCATAAATCTTCATGAAACTACAATATTTATGATCATAGAGGGACTTATTAACATAGACTCTGTATATGCAAATCAATACGTATTTGAATACCTCACAAAAGATACACTTTAGATTAAATGGCCAATGCATCACTAATCGAAAATTTTTTAGAGTCTCTTGCGTCTGAAAAAGGACTTAGTAAGAATACTATTCAATCATATAGCCTTGACATCAAGCAGTGTTTAAAAATAACCAAACTTAATATAGATAAAATTTCATCAAAAAATTTAAATTTAGATATTGAAAAATATGTTGCTTCATTGAATGCTAAGGGTTTTGAGCGATCCACTGTGCTTAGAAAAATCTCAGCGTTAGGGCACTTTTTTAATTTTTTAGTCGAAGAGGAAATTCTAGAATCAAATCCAATAAAAAAAATAAATATTCCAAAGAAAAGTTCAAAGTTACCTATTTTCCTAACAAATATGCAAATTGATCGACTTTTAAAAGCTGCCCGAGAAGATAAGTCTAATGGAGGTATTCGATTTTTAGTGATGCTTGAGATACTTTATTCAACAGGCATAAGGATAACAGAACTAATTAACTTACGGATTTCAGCACTTTATGAGAAAAAAAATTTTTTACTCATTCACGGGAAGGGAAATAAAGAAAGGCTTGTTCCGATTGACAAAAATACATTAGGCACAATCGAAAACTATTTAAAAATAAGAGAATTATTTATAAAAAATAAAAATGATCAAAAATGGTTATTTCCTTCAAAAAATTCTAAATTGGGACATATAAGCAGACAGAGATTCAATCAGCTCTTAAAAGAACTTACGATAAAAGTAGGCATAGAAGAGAAATTTGTTAGTCCTCATAAATTACGTCATGCCTTTGCATCACACCTGCTTGCAAACGGTCTCGACCTGAGATCCTTACAAATATTGCTGGGTCACGCAGATATTTCTACAACTCAAATTTATACTCATATTTTAAATGATAGATTGAAAAAGACTGTTAAAGATAACCACCCACTCTCAAAAATTTACAACAAATAAATTCGTATCTGAAGAAGGCCTTGAAAAGATAATTTTATAGTGATAGAAAAAACAATATGAGTTTCACATCCGTACCAACAAAACCAACGAGACTAAATCGTTCCCAGTTATTTGTCCCAGGCTCTAAACCCGAATTATTTGATAAAGCATGCAAGAGTAATGCTGACATTATTTGTTTAGATTTAGAGGACGCGGTGGCTCCACAAGACAAAGAGCAAGCAAAAGAAAATGTTATTAAAGCTCTAAATGAACTTGATTTTGGAAAAAAAACTATTTCTGTCAGAATAAATGGCCTCGATACTCATTATTGCTACCGTGATGTAGTTGATTTAATGGAGCAAGGTGGTGAACGACTTGACTTGATAATGATACCAAAAGTTGGAGTTGCGGCTGATGTCTATGCCATTGACATGATGGTTACTCAAATAGAAGACAAAATAAATAGAAGCAAAAAAATTGGTTTTGAATTAATTATTGAAATTTCAATGGGCATCACCAACTTAGATAGTATTTTAACTGGCAGCAAAAGAATTGAGTCTCTTCATTTTGGTTATGCTGACTATGCTGCATCAGTCAGAATGAGGACTACTAATATAGGTGGGTCGAATTCAGATTATTCCATTTTAACAGACGAAATTAATGGAGAGAGAAATATTCACTGGAATGACATGTGGCACTATCCTATTTCTAAAATGACAACTATTGGCAGGGCTCACGGCATGAGAATTATTGATGGACCTTTCGGTGATTTTTCAGATCCAGATGGATTTAAATCGCATGCAAGAAGAACTGCAATACTCGGATGTGAGGGCAAATGGGCGATTCACCCTAGTCAAGTAGACTTAGCCAATGAAGTCTTTACGTTACCTGACAGCGAAGTCCAAAAAGCCAAAGATATTATTAAGGCAATGAGAGAAGCTCAAGAGTCTGGGGCAGGGGCAGCCACTCTCAATGGTAGACTTATAGATGCTGCATCCATTAGACAGGCTGAGCAAATCATTGAACAAACTAAATTAATTGAAACTTTAAGTTAATATAATTTATATTTAATGACCACTTATCTTGAGTTTGAAAAACCAATTGAGGTACTCGATAGTAAGATAGTTGAATTAAAAAGTCTGAATGACAGCGCTCCATCTGAGGATATGCTAGACAAGATCTCTAAAGTTGAGTTAGAGATTAGTGATACTTATAAAAAAATATTCTCAAATATAAGTCCGTGGCAAAGAACACTTGTTGCCAGGCATCCAGATAGGCCAAAAACAAAGCAGTACATAGAACACTTAATTGAAGATTTTTTTCCTTTATCAGGTGATAGAGCATTTTCAGATGACAAGGCGATTATAGGTGGATTTGGAAAATTCAGGGGAAAATCGGTTTTGGTTATTGGTCATGAAAAGGGTCATGATACGACTTCTCGTATAGAGCATAATTTTGGCATGCCAAGACCTGAAGGTTATAGAAAAGCCCAACGTTTAATGAAACTTGCTGAAGAGTTTGGTATTCCTGTTATTTCATTTGTGGATACACCTGGCGCTTATCCAGGAGTGGGAGCAGAACAACGCGGACAGTCTGAAGCAATTGCGAAAACTACAGAATGCTGCTTATCACTAGGAGTGCCTATTGTAGCGGTAATTATAGGAGAAGGAGGTTCTGGAGGAGCGGTTGCAATAGGAACGGGCAATACCGTTTTGATGCTTGAAAATTCAATATATTCTGTAATCTCACCTGAAGGCTGTTCCTCAATTTTATGGAAGGATAACTCAAAAACTGTTGAGGCTGCATCAGCACTTAAACTTACCGCTAATGATATGTTGAAAATAGATGTGATTGACAAAATAATTCAGGAACCTTCAGGTGGAGCCCATAGGAATCGGCTCATCGCAATGAACAATGTTGGCGATCAAATAGAAGAGTATCTTAATATTTTATCAAACCAGCATGGAAATGATCTAAAACACGCAAGACAAGAAAGATATTTGCAGATTGGGCGATCAGGGCTATTTAGCGATACACTTACTACAGCAAATTCTGTGCTTGATGAAAAGTATGGAAAGGCGAGTGATAGGAAAAAATTCAAAAATATTACTTTTTTCAGAGCAATTGCTGCTTTTGCAATTACTATTTTTTCAGTAGGATTAGCTTACTACTTATTTAGCTAATATTTCCGTGACAGTGTTTATATTTTTTTCCAGATCCACATGGACAAGGAGAGTTCCTTGATATTTTTTTGTCTTTTTTGATAGGTTCACTTGATGATTGTTCAACTTCGTCATTATCATTGTCAATATTGAGATTAGTATTCTCACGTATTCGCATCCGAGAGAAAATCTTTGTTACATCTGTTTTCAGACTATTGATTAATCCTTCAAATAAACTAAAAGCTTCATTCTTATATTCATTAAGGGGGTCTCTTTGCCCATATCCTCTAAGACCTATTGTTGATCGTAATTGCTCTAAATTATTTATATGATCCTTCCATTTATCATCTAGGATTTTAAGAAGAACCATCTTCTCCGCAGCATTAATTTTTTCCTTTGAATGATTTTGAGCTCTGGCGATTGAAATATCATCTATAATTTTATAAATCTTATCTTTTAATCCTTGATGATCGATCTCTTCCTCTTCTATTATTTTCTTTAGATTAAAATCTTGAGAGAAATACTGATTAATTTCCTTACTTAATTCATCGATATTCCATTGATCTATGTATGCTTTTTCAGGAGCGTATTGATTTATAATATCATCAGCGACATCGTATTGCATGTCTTTTGCAATTTCAGATATATCATCAGCATTCATCAATTCCAGCCTTTGATCAAATATTGTTTTTCTTTGATCATTTAAAACGTCATCAAATTTCAATAATGTTTTCCTAATATCAAAATTACGACCCTCAACTTTTTTTTGCGCTCTTTCAAGAGCTTTTGATATCCACGCATGTTGGATTGACTCACCTTCTTTAAGACCCAGACTTTTTAGAACACTGTCAATTCGTTCAGAACCAAAAATTCTCATCAAGTCATCTTCTAAACTAATAAAAAATTTAGTTTCACCTGGATCTCCTTGTCTTCCAGATCTGCCTCTAAGTTGATTGTCTATTCTTCTACTTTCGTGCCTTTCACTTCCAATCACATATAAACCACCAGCGTTAATCACACTTTTATTTTGCAAGGAAATTTTATTTTTTAATTCATCAGAACCTTCATGATCTTTCATTTGCTTTTTATTAAATTCAAAGTTTCCACCCAGTTGAATATCTGTCCCTCTTCCAGCCATATTTGTTGCTATGGTCACTGCACCTGGCTCTCCAGCATTAGCAATTATTTTTGCCTCTGACTCATGTTGCTTTGCATTAAGAACTTCGTGATTAATTTTGGCATTTTTTAATTTTTTTGATATTTTTTCTGACTTATCAATACTAGTTGTTCCAATCAGAACAGGCTGATTTTTCTGACTACATTCAACAACTTGTTTTATGATTGCATCATATTTTTCTTCCGAGGTACGGTAGATTTCATCTTCATTATCTTTTCTTACAATAGGTGTATTTGTAGGGACCGCAAAAACTGGCAAATTATATATATCTGCAAATTCTTCTGCTTCAGTAAGAGCAGTTCCAGTCATCCCTGATATTTTTTTATAAAGTCTAAAATAGTTTTGATATGTTATAGAGGCTAGGGTCTGGCTCTCATTTTGTACCTTAACATTTTCTTTTGCTTCTATTGCTTGATGCAAACCATCGCCATACCTTCTTCCTTCCATTGTTCTACCCGTGAACTCATCAACAATGATGACACTTCCAGATTTAACAATATAATCTCTATCTTTTTCAAATAATTTATTTGCCCTCAATGCTTGATTAATATGGTGAACCACTGAAACATTTGATACGTCATAAAGCGTACCCTCAGTTATAATATTTTTTTCCTTTAAAATTTTTTCTGCCTTATCATTTCCTTTATCTGTAAGTGTCCCTGTTTTTGTCTTTTCATCAATTTCGTAATCTTCTGAGTCTAGGAAAGGAATAATCTTGTTTACAGAATTATAGAGTGTTGTTTTATCTTCAACAGCTCCCGAAATTACTAAGGGTGTTCGTGATTCATCTATAAGAATGCTATCAACCTCGTCAACAATGCAGAAATTATGAGATCTCTGTACCATATTTTTTTTAAGCACTCTTAGGTTATCCCTTAAATAATCAAAACCAAATTCGTTATTTGTTCCATACGTAATGTCACAGTTGTATTGTTTTTGTCTTTCCTCAACTCCGGTCACATCGTTTGTGAGGCATCCAACAGTTAGCCCAAGATATTTGAATACATTACCCATCCACTCGGAGTCTCTTCTTGCAAGATAGTCATTTACAGTAACTATATGCACACCTTCATCAGTTAGTGAGTTAAGAAATGCAGCAAGTGTAGATACAAGTGTTTTACCCTCGCCTGTTTTCATCTCAGCTATACCACCGTTATGAAGAATCATCCCCCCAATTAACTGAACATTAAAATGTCTTTGCCCAAGTGTTCTTTTTGCTGCTTCTCGGACGATAGCGAAAGCTTCAAGAATAAATTTGTCAATACTTGCCCCATCTTTGATCTCAGCTTTAATCTTTTCGATATGAGTTATTAAGTCCTCTTGAGTTTTCTTTTCAAATACTGGTTCAAGTGCGTCAATATCTTTGGCAATTTTCGAAAACTCACCAATTTTTTTCTTATCATTCCCGCTAAAAAGTGAATTTACTATTGAATTTAGATTAAACATGTAAGTTGATATTGTTATTTTCTATTTAATTACAAGCTTTTATACATTAAATACTAACTTCAATTAAGTTAAAATTAGTATTATTAATTAAAGAGATAATAGTGAGACAAAAATACAGAAAATCACCACTTGCACCAAAAAAGGCAAACAAGGTTTCAAGTATTCAAGGCATAGAACTTTATACCTACTGTGCCAATCTTTACGATAAATCTAGAAACGATGTAGCAATTTTTATTTTTAAAGAAAAAGGTTCTATAGCTGAAGTGTTTACTCAGTCTTCTATGAGATCCTGTACTCTTGACTGGAATGAAAAAGCACTTAAAAAAAAAGAGGTGCAAGCAATAATAATTAATTCTGGAAATGCAAATACGTTTACAGGAAAGAAAGGTCATCAGTCTTTAATAAAGATAAGTGGACTTGTTTCAAATATATTTAATGTTTCAAAAAGTAAAATATTTTTTGCATCTACGGGTGTAATAGGAGAAGAATTTCCTGAACAAAAAATAATAAATGCGATAAGAAAAAATAAAATTAAAAACAATAATTGGATGGATGCAGCAAAAGCCATAATGACAACAGATACTTTTCCAAAAGCTATTTCATCAAAGACTAAAGTTGATAATAAAGTAGTAACAATTACGGGAATTACCAAAGGATCCGGAATGATTGAGCCAAATATGGCAACCATGTTAGGATTTATATTTATTGATTTAGAAATTCCTCAGAAAATTTTACAAGCTTTATTAAAACAACTCAATGCCAAGTCATTCAATAGAATTTCTGTTGATGGCGATGAGTCTACGAATGATACAGTTATACTTGCAAGCTCGAATAAAATTAAGCTTAAAAACAAAATTAATTCTATAAATGATAAAAGAATAAATAGCTTGAAAATCTCTTTATATAAAGTGTTTAGCTCTTTATCGGAACAAATCGTTAGAGATGGTGAGGGAGCAACTAAATTAATCAAAATTAAAGTGAAGAAAGCTAAGAATATTTTGCAGGCTGAGAAAATTGCAAGATCTATCGCAAATTCAAATCTTTTTAAAACTGCGATTTATGGAGAAGATGCTAATTGGGGGAGAATAATCATGGCAATTGGCAAAACATATGAAAAAATCAATCAAAGCAAATTAAAGATTTACTTTGGTAACTACTTAGTAGCAATGAATGGAAAAGCTAATACTAAAATAAATAATTCTGACATTAAGAAGTACTTAGGACAAAAAGAGGTTAAAATACAAATTGATCTCGCAATAGGAAATTCACACGCTGATATTTTAACATGTGATTTGTCTCACAAATATATAGATATAAATGCTTCATATAAGTCATGAATCTGGTTTTTTGCTCTTCAGCAGTCATTAGAAATAAAAAAGACCAAATTCTAATCATGAGTCGAAAAAATAAAAAAACATTCAGAAATTGTTGGGAGTTTCCTGGAGGAAAATTATCTAATTTCGAAGATTATTTTGAAGCCTTAATAAGAGAATTGAAAGAGGAATTAGGAATTGATATCGCTAAAAATAAGTTAAAGAATTATATTTTTACTAGGCATCAGTATCGAGCTTTCTTGTTAATGATGTATACATTTGAGGTTAAACACTGGTCAGGTCAAATTGAAAATAAAGATAATGAAACATTAAGATGGGTTTCAATTAAAGAGATAAAAAAAATAAAATTATTACCTGCGAATACCAAAGTTATTAATTATTTTTTAAAATAACAACCAGTTTCCTCAGTGAAAACAGAAACTATATTATACTCTCCATATTCAATTGAAATTTCTTTCCCCACCTCATCTTTATTGTAACCCAATAGTTTAATTTGACTGTACAATTCATCGTCTGAAACTGATGCAGTTATGACACGATCATATGCTTCATCGCAATAATCACTTTTCATCTCTGATATAAAAAAACAAACACAATAGTGTTTTGCTGAAGCATTTAAACCAATGAGAGTTTCATCAGACTTGGCTGTACTAATATTTATAAAAAAAAATGATGTAAATATTATTAATGTGTTATAAATATTCCGTGACACCTTATGCATAAAATTATTAAATTTATTACGTATTTATCCTTTATTTTTATTTGGGTCAATCCATCATTAGCTATTATTAATCAGTTACCACATAATGACGCAGTCGAATGGCCAACAAATACATGGCCAGAAAATTTAAAAGAAATTGACGACGAAGGGTTTAGTGCGATTATTAATTATACTTTTTCTGATAATTCTCATGATGAATTGGGTCGCACGAATGCGCTTTTAATTATTCAAGATGGAAGTATTGTTTATGAGAATTACAATTCTCCTATTACAAAAGATACTAAGCTTGTCTCCTATTCAATGGCAAAAAGCTATATTGGCTTATTGACTGGAATGATGATTGATAGGGGAATAATTTTATCAAAAGATGAAACAAATCTCCTACCAAGTTGGGATGACAATAGAAAACATATTTCTATAGGACATATGCTTAATATGCAGTCAGGGCTGGACTATGTTGAGGAGTATGATTTAGGTGGAAGGTCAGATACATTAGAAATGTTATTTGGGCAGGGACGATTTGATCAAGCTGGGTTTGCATCATCTATGAAACTTAAAACTCTATTACCAGGCATGAAATACAATTACTCGACGGGAGAAACTAATATTCTTAGCCAAATAATAAAGACAAGGCTTGAAGTTCAAGGAATTGACTATTTGGATTTCATCAAAGGTAATCTTGTTGAAAAAATAGGTATAAAAAATTCTATCTTCGAATTTGATAACTCTGGAACTTTCATTGGTGGTAGCTCGATATTTGCAAACGCACGAGATTATGCAAGATTTGGATATTTATATTTAAGAGATGGAGTATGGGATGGTGAGAGAATTGTGTCAAAAGAATGGATTGATGATACAAGAACTCCAGCTAAAAACTCCTACCAGTTGTATAGTAATCAATTTTGGATGCCTTATCCAGCATTTACACGGGGACTTCCAAAGGATACTTACTATGCCGCTGGATTTGGGGGACAGTACATATTGATCATCCCATCTAAGGATATGATAGTTGTTAGATTAGGTGAAACTTATGTTGAAGATGATAAAGTATTAGAAAATATTTCTGAAATCATAAATTATTTTGATGATAGGATCTAATTTTTATGAGTGACCAAATAATTATTTATTCATCGTACAATTGTGGATATTGTGACTTAGCAAAAAAACTCCTTGATCAAAAACAAATAAAGTATCAGGAAATTAACATTCAAGACGACCCCTCCCAAAGAGACATTATGTTAGAGAGAGCTAATGGAAAAAGAACTGTTCCACAAATTTTTTTTAAGAACCTGCATATCGGTGGATTTGAAGAATTAAAAAAACTTGACGTAAGTGGCAAGCTTGACAGTATTTTAGATGGGTAACATATTTAAAGTAGCCTGCGTCCAATTAAATTCAGGTCAATCAGTAAAAAAAAATCTAGATCAAACACTCAAATATTTAACAAGAGCTGTAAAGCTTGATGCAAATTTAATTTTAACACCAGAAATCACTAATATCGTTTCTTTAAATCAAAAGCATTTACTGAAAGAAACTTACTCTGAAAAAAATGATCCATTTTTGAAAAAAATAAAAGAATTTGCAAAGAACAATTCTGTTTGGGTTGTTTTAGGGTCTATTATTGTGAAAGATAAAAATGAGAGACTTTTCAATCGATCTTACTTAATCAGTAATAAAGGTGTAATAATTTCAAAATATGACAAGATTCATATGTTCGATGCCATCATCTCCTCTAAAGAATTTTATAAGGAGTCTTCTATTTTTACTGCTGGGAAAAAAGTAAAGATAGGTCAGACACCGTGGGGGAAAGTGGGACTCTCAATTTGCTATGATATGAGGTTTCCAGAATTGTTTAGAAGTCAAGTTGCTGGAGGTGCTAAAATAATTTCAATTCCTTCCGCATTCACAGTTACTACTGGAAAAGCTCACTGGCACACATTATTAAAAGCACGAGCTATTGAAAGTGGATGTTATGTATTCGCACCTGCTCAATGTGGTCAAAATACTCCTAAAAGAAAAACATATGGTCATAGCCTCATAGTCTCGCCATATGGCAAAATCTTAAAAGAAAAAATGAGTGGAACTGGAATAATTACCTATAAAATTAATATGGATGAAGTTGATAATATTAGAAAAAATATGCCAAGTTACCAATCAAAACTATTGAAAAGAACTATTTCATAACAATATATTTAGTATGATCGTATTTAATTTAATGTGCAAAGATTGTTCTTCTGAATTTGAAGGGTGGTTTTCTAGCTCTAAATCCTGTGATACTCAGATTAAAAAAAAATTAGTCGAGTGTGTAATTTGTAATTCCTCTAATATAGAAAAAACACTTTCTATGCCGAATGTATCTGTAAATAAGGGTAAGGATAAATCGTCAGAAAAGGTTCTTCGAGAACTAAAAAATAAAATTAAGGATGTAAAAAAATTCATTGAAAAAAATTGCGATTATGTAGGTAATAACTTTGCTTATGAAGCAAGGAAAATATACTATGGCAAGAAAGACAAAAAACCTATTTACGGCAAGGCTTCTAAAGAAGATGTTGTAGAGCTAATTGAAGAGGGTATTGAAGTCGCATCAATACCTTGGGTTGAAGAGGAGAATTAAATTTTTTTACCAGCTACCATATAATTAGCGTTCATATTTTGAGACTTGTACCATGTATCGCCTAAAGGATTATAATTAACTCCCGCACTTCCAATAACATCAAATTTGTTTTGAATAAGGAAAGTATAAATTTCTTCGGGTGTTAAGAACTTATTCCAATTATGAGTGCCCTTCGGAAGAAATCCTAATATATATTCAGCTGTAAATTTAGCGAAAACCAGAGAAAATAATGTTTTATTAATCGTTGCAATAAACATCAATCCATTATTGTTTACCAGATTGCAACTTTGATTAATAAACTCTTTCGGATTATTGACATGTTCAATAACTTCTAAATTTAATATTACATCATATTGATTATTTTTGGGTAGCTCTTCAACGGTACTCATAATATAGTTAATGTCTAATCCATTCTCTTCAGCGTGAATTTTTGCTGTAAGACAGTTTTTTTCTAATGCGTCTATTCCAGTAACTTTGGCACCCAGTCTGGCTAATGGTTCGCACATTAATCCACCACCACAACCTATATCCAAAATTGATAAACCTTTAAGTGGTTTGTTGTTTTTCGAGTTTATAGAAAATTGATCCTTTATAGTTTGAATTATGTAAGAGAGACGGACAGGGTTAAATTTGTGTAACGTTTTGAATTTACCTTCGTGCTTCCACCACTCTTTTGAGAGACTTCTGAATTTCTCAATTTCAGCCTTATCAATTGAATTTATATCCATAATACAATGTCTTAAGTAGTACTTGATTTAACTGAGGTTATACAGTACTTCTTATTTTTAATTCTTTAAAATATCACGATAAAGTATTTAGTTACGATATAGAAAATGTCCACACTTGTTTTAAAATTTGGCGGTACCTCTGTTGCTACAACAAAATTAATAGAGTCTGCCGCAAAAATTGTTAAATCTGAATATGATAAAAGCAATAACATTATCGTAGTCGTATCAGCGATGTCTGGAACCACAAATAGTTTAATCGATCATGTCAACAGTATCAATTTTAATGATGATAGTGAATATGACCTTGTGGTTTCATCTGGGGAACAAATTACAGCTGGCCTTATGTCATTGGCTCTCAAGAAACTTAACGTACCAGCAAGGTCCTGGCTAGGATGGCAAATACCTATAATTACTAGAGGCCAACATCGAAATGCCTTTATTGATAAGATAGTTCCAAATGACATTGTCAACAATTTTAAAGAAAAAAAAGTTGCAGTAGTCGCGGGTTTTCAAGGCATATCTTCAGAAGGAAGAATAACAACTATCGGCCGAGGTGGATCAGACAATACAGCGGTCTTTTTAGCTGCAGCAGTTGGTGCGGAAAGGTGTGATATCTATACTGATGTTGATGGTGTTTATACTTCTGATCCTAAAATGACAGACAAAGTAAGAAGGCTTGATAAAATTTCTTATGAAGAAATGATCGAAATGGCCTCTCAAGGCGCTAAAGTCCTTCAGACTACATCTGTAGAGTCTGCAATGAATCATGATGTGAATGTTAATGTAAGATCAACATTTAATCCTTCTGATGAAGGTACACAAATTTCAAATGATGCATCGAATGAAACTCGTGCAGTTACAGGTGTTGCTTACTCTAAAGATGAGGCAAAAATAACTATTATTGATGTTGAGGATAAGCCTGGAGTTGCAGCAGAAATATTCAAAGAATTGGCTAGTTCATCAGTAAATGTTGATATGATTGTTCAAAATAATTTTATTGAGAGAAAAATGACTAATATAACGTTCACAGTCCCGATGATTGATTTAAAGAAGTCACTTGGCGTACTTGGGGAACTTAAAAAAAGAATAGTTTTTTCAAAAGTACTGGATGAGCAAAATTTGTCAAAAGTTTCAATAATTGGTTCAGGCATGAGAAATCAGCCAGGAATAGCAGCAAAAATGTTTGAGTGCCTTTCTAATAATAATATTAATATTGAGGTTATATCTACTTCTGAAATTAAAATTAGCGTCCTAATTGATAGAAATAAAACAGAGGCAGCTGTAAATGCGCTGCACAGTGTATTTAATCTAGATAAAATATAATATAATTTAAAGTTGTTAATAAGGTTTCATCGTGAGTGAAGAATTTAAACATACTATAGTCAGACGTAAGACTAAAATGATTAATGTTGGTAATGTAAAAGTTGGTGGTGATGCCAAAATCACTGTTCAATCAATGACCAATACTTTAACTTCAGATATTGACGCTACAGTCTCTCAAATCAATTCGTTAGTTGAAGAGGGTGCTGACATTGTCAGAGTTTCATGTCCAGATAAAGAATCTACTGAATCTCTTAAAGAGGTAGTAAATCAATCAAGTGTTCCAATTGTAGCTGATATACACTTTCATTATAAACGTGCCATAGAAGCGGCAGAAGCTGGTGCAGCCTGTTTAAGAGTTAATCCTGGAAACATTGGGAAAGAAAAAATCATCGAAGTGATCGAAGCTGCAAAGCAAAACAATATCAGTATGAGAGTTGGAGTTAATGCAGGATCAATTGATGAAAAAATACTAACTAAATATAAAGAGCCATGTTCGGATGCGTTGGTTGAAAGTGCGTTAGAAAATATAAAGTTGTTGGAAGATAATAATTTTGAAAATTTTAAGATTAGTGTTAAAGCATCAGATGTATTTATAACAATTGAGTCATATGAAAAGCTTGCTCAATTATGTGATTATCCATTTCATGTTGGTTTAACAGAGGCAGGTACATACTTATCTGGGTCAATTAAATCCTCAATAAGCATTGGCACTCTTTTATCAAAGGGCATAGGAGATACGATAAGAGTATCACTTACTGCCGATCCAGTAGAAGAAATCAAAGTTGGTTATGAAATATTAAAAAGCTTAGATTTAGGTTCAAGAGGAATTAAAATTATCTCTTGCCCTTCTTGTGCTAGACAGGCTTTTCCGGTTATTGAAACAGTTAAAAAATTAGAACAAAGACTTGCTCATATAAAAACACCTCTCACACTTTCTATAATTGGTTGTGTTGTTAATGGTCCCGGAGAAGCACTCAAAAGTGACATCGGACTTACTGGAGGAGGAAAGGGTAATAATATGATTTATTTGTCAGGTGTAGCAGATCATAAAATCACCAATCCTGAAATTGTTGATCATGTAGTTGAGCTTGTAGAGCAAAAAGTTAGAACAATGTATGATTAAGCGAGACGAATTAGATAAAATATTAAATAAATTTAATTCTTTAGAACAAGAGTTAACCACAGCAGTAAATGATAAAGAAAAATATGTTTCGATTTCTAAAGAATATGCAGAAATTAAACCTTTAGCAGAACAAATAAATATTTATTTATCTCTTCTCAAAGAGCATGAAGATTTAAATGCAGTTTTAGATGGAAATGATAACGATCTGATAGAAATTGCAAAATCTGAGATTGGTAACTTAAAATTAAATCTGCAATCGTCTGAAGTATCCTTAAAACAACTTTTGATTCCTAAAGATCCATTAGACCAAAAGGATGTCATCCTTGAAATTAGAGCGGGAACAGGTGGAGATGAAGCTGCTTTATTTGCGAATGAATTATTGCGCATGTATCAGCGGTATGCAGAGGATCAAAATTGGAAAGTTGATTATCTGTCCGTCTCAGATTCTGAAAAAGGGGGCATGAAAGAAGTTATAGCCAAAATATCAGGGCAGAGCGTCTATTCAAAATTGAAATTTGAATCAGGTGTTCATAGGGTCCAAAGGGTTCCTGAAACTGAATCCCAAGGAAGAGTGCATACTTCTGCAGCCAGCGTAGTAGTATTACCTGAAGCTGAGGATGTTGACATTCAAATTGATGAAAAAGATATAAGAGTTGATGTATTTCGCTCAAGTGGTGCTGGAGGTCAACATGTAAATACTACTGATAGTGCAGTTAGAATTACTCATATGCCATCAGGAATTGTTGTACAACAGCAGGATGAAAAATCACAACACAAGAATAAAGCAAAAGCTATGCTTGTCTTAAAAACAAGACTTTATGATCATGAGAGAAAAAAACAAGAAGACGATATTGCTGATAAGAGAAAATCCCAGATTGGCTCTGGTGACAGATCCGAAAGAATTAGGACTTATAACTTTCCTCAAGGAAGAGTTACAGATCATAGAATTAATTTAACACTGTATAAACTAGAGCAAATTTTGAATGCATCTGGACTCGAGGAAGTAATTTCAAATTTAATTATAGCAGATCAGAGCAGTTAAAGTGACAACAATTGATAAGATTCTATATTCAGGTGGGAATTCCATTTCAGTTTCTGAGAAAAAGTTACTTTTATCCCATGTGCTTGGATTGAGTAATGAAGAGATAAATTTATCTAATAACAAAAAAGTAGGTGAAAAGGATTTAAAAAACTTTGAACAACTAATTAATAGAAGAAAAAATTCAGAGCCAATTGCCTACTTAACGAATGTAAAATCATTTTGGAAAAATGATTTTTACGTTGATCAGTCTGTTCTTATTCCAAGATCAGATAGTGAATTATTAGTTGAGTCAGTCATTGAATGTTTTTCCGATCAAACAAAAACTTATAATTTTTTAGACTTAGGTTCGGGGTCAGGTTGTATAATCATATCTTTACTAAATGAGTACTTATCAAGCTTTGGAACAGGCGTAGAAATTGACGGAGAAGCTATAAAAATTTCAGAAAAAAATAAAGAATTTTTATTAAATAAAGATAGGCTAAAATTTCTGGAAAGAGATTTTACTAACTTTGATACTAGTTTATTTGATATAGTTATAAGTAACCCACCATACATCCCATTCAAAGAAAAAAATAATATTATGAAGGATGTAAGGAATTTTGAACCATCAAAAGCATTATTTGCAGATGAAAATGGAATTTATTTTTACAGAAGGATTATTGAAAACTTAGACAAATGGATGAAGAGAAAACAGTTTTTATTCTTAGAAATAGGAATAAATCAACTGGATGGAGTCGTTAAGATATTGAAAAATAATAACTTTAATGTTATTTCTATAAAAAATGACATATCAAATATTCCTAGATGCATTATTGCTGAAAGAAGTTAAATAAAAACTTGATTATTTTTATAGTAAACACTAGTTTACAAACATTCTTATAGAAGAATTATTTAGAACTTTCCAAAAATATATAGGAAATTAAATTTCAAAGTGAAAAATAGAAGAAGTAGACCTTTTAAAAGGTCAAATAATAGACATTCAGGTGATAGTTTTGTTAATGGCAATAGCTCCACCCGTGTTAGAGGAAATCTGTCCACAGTACTTGAAAAATATAAAGTTCTAGCAAAAGATGCAGCTGCTTCAGGAGATTATATAGGCGCTGAAAATTATTTACAGCATGCTGAGCACTACAGCCGTTTAATAAATGATCGACAAGATAGAAATAATATTAATGGAGAAACAAAAACTATTAAAACTGAGGCTGTGGATGAGAAAAACGTACCTGCAGAGACTTTAGATCCTGCTAAAGCAATAGAAGAAGCTAACTCTTAATTTTTGAAATCTCACTGTTTATCCTGTCCCTCTCAGCGAGAAAGTTGTTTAAACTTGTGCCTTTTAGTTTTTTACCTGATGGAAGTTTCATCTTCATAGGATTAATTTTTTCACCATTAAATATAACTTCGTAATGAAGATGTGGACCTGTTGATAATCCTGTACTTCCGACATAACCGATAGTTTGACCTTGTTTGACCCGAACATTCTTTTTTATGCCAGAAGCATAACTACTTAGATGAGAATAGCTTGTTTTATAACCATTCAAGTGTTTAATTCGAATATACTTTCCAGCACCTCCGTTGGTGCCAACATACTCAATATGCCCTGTTCCAGCAGCCATTATTGGAGTACCTATGGGGGCGGCAAAGTCAACGCCCATGTGCTTTTTATTATATCCTAGGATAGGGTGCTTTCTCATACCGTATGCTGATGATAATCTTGCACCATTGATTGGAGTTTTCATTAGAGCTTTTGTGGCACTTTTGCCGTCACTATTAAAATATTCAGTATCATTATCATCTTCGAATTTGTATAGTTCATACGCATCTTTGGTCATTACAATTTCCGCAAAAAAAATTGATCCAGTTTTGATTAATTTGTCATCTTTATCTTTAAATTGTTCAAATAGAATTTTTATTTGATGTTTGTTTCTGATGTCACGTTGAAAATCAATATCAAAACTAAAAAGTTGTACAAATGACATAATTATATTGTCTGGCACATTAATATTTTTAAGAGATGAATAGATACTTTTATCTATTTCAACTTCATGGAATACGAGTTCTGAGTAAAGTGTTTTTACGTCTTTGCGTACTGTAAATTTATCGTCTATTCTTAAGACTGATATTTTTTCCTCACTATCAGGGTAAATTACAACTTCTTTAATAATTCTCTTTTCTTTTATAAGTTCAGAAATTATTTCTATGCGCGTTCCAATTCTTAGTTGGTTTATCTCCATTGAATCTTTTGCAGCTATAATTAATTGGTCAATTTCTCTATCATTGAGGTTAGTTTTTTTTAGAGTGCTAATAAAGGTGTCGCCTTCTTCAAGTTCATAGTACTCAAGAAATGAAAAAAATAAGTTTAAACTATCTTCTTCCTCAGCACTATCGTTCTGAATTTTAATTACTTCGTTTGGTTCTTGAATATAATTATTATCGTTAAAAGATACTGATAAATAATAAGCGACCGCGCTAATAAGAATCAGTCCAGTTACAAAAGCCAATAATTTTTTGTTTAATAGATGCATTTTCAACCTTTCATATAAAGAATTTATATTTTATGACATCACTAATATTAATCTTTCGAGACTAAATGATTTTATGTGCTCTATCCTATTGATATTATTAGTTATTCTATAAGGCTGAAAAGTGCTTATTTTCTGGGTAATTTTATGTTTGATGCTTGACTTTTTGGCTCAATACAATAAAAAACCTTCACCCTTGTTCGGTGATGCTCTGAACCTGCGGCATATGACTATTTTAGTCTTAATATAATCAATCTGGCATTTTTTATTTTTCCAATGGAAAAGTAACACTTGCTTGCGCGATTATGCTATTGGAAAAGTAAATTGAAAGAGAAACGTGGGCGGTAATTCCGCAGTACAGAATAATCGTACACGTTTTATTTGGATTACATAATTTAGATTATGTAACTCCGCCAATAAGTTTGTGTGCGTCGTGTTTAAACTTGAGAGTTTGATCATGGCTCAGAATGAACGCTGGCGGCACGCTTAACACATGCAAGTCGAACGAGATCTTCGGATCTAGTGGCAGACGGGTGAGTAACGCGTGGGAACCTGCCCAGTAGTAGAGAATAACTTGAGGAAACTTAAGCTAATACTTTATACACCCTCCGGGGAAAAGCTTTATGCGCTATTGGATGGGCCCGCGTTAGATTAGTTTGTTGGTGAGGTAATGGCTCACCAAGACTACGATCTATAGCTGGTCTGAGAGGATGATCAGCCACACTGGGACTGAGACACGGCCCAGACTCCTACGGGAGGCAGCAGTGGGGAATATTGGACAATGGGGGCAACCCTGATCCAGCGATGCCGCGTGAGTGATGAAGGCCTTCGGGTTGTAAAACTCTTTCGTCAGGGAAGATAATGACGGTACCTGAAGAAGAAGATCCGGCTAACTCCGTGCCAGCAGCCGCGGTAATACGGAGGGATCTAGCGTTATTCGGAATTACTGGGCGTAAAGCGAGCGTAGGCGGATTTGTAAGTTGGAGGTGAAATCCCAGAGCTTAACTCTGGAACTGCCTTCAAAACTACATTTCTTGAGTTTGGTAGAGGAGAGTGGAATTCCTAGTGTAGAGGTGAAATTCGTAGATATTAGGAGGAACACCAGTGGCGAAGGCGACTCTCTGGGCCAATACTGACGCTGAGGTTCGAAAGCATGGGTAGCGAACAGGATTAGATACCCTGGTAGTCCATGCAGTAAACGATGAGTGCTAGATGTTGGGAATTTAAATTTCCAGTATCGCAGTTAACGCGTTAAGCACTCCGCCTGGGAAGTACGGCCGCAAGGCTAAAACTCAAATGAATTGACGGGGACCCGCACAAGCGGTGGATCATGTGGTTTAATTCGAAGATACGCGAAGAACCTTACCGGCCCTTGACATACCAATCGCGGACTTAAGAGATTAAGTCTTTCACTTCGGGTGGATTGGATACAGGTGCTGCATGGCTGTCGTCAGCTCGTGTCGTGAGATGTTGGGTTAAGTCCCGCAACGAGCGCAACCCTTACCTTCAATTGCCAGCACGTTATGGTGGGAACTTTGAAGGAACTGCCGGTGATAAGCCGGAGGAAGGTGGGGATGACGTCAAGTCCTCATGGCCCTTACGGGCCGGGCTACACACGTGATACAATGGTAACTACAAAAGGCAGCGAAGGAGCGATCTGGAGCAAATCTCTAAAAGTTACCTCAGTTCGGATTGCACTCTGCAACTCGAGTGCATGAAGTTGGAATCGCTAGTAATCGTAGATCAGCGCGCTACGGTGAATACGTTCCCGGGTCTTGTACACACCGCCCGTCACACCATGGGAGTTGGTTTTACCTGAAGCTGGTTCGCTAACCGTAAGGAGGCAGCCAACCACGGTAAGATTAGCGACTGGGGTGAAGTCGTAACAAGGTAACCGTAGGGGAACCTGCGGTTGGATCACCTCCTTTCTAAGAGTCATTTTTTGAGTTCTTTGAACTTAAGAAATTTTTAACTTAGTAATTATATGTGGCTTACCGTCCTCGTTTCTCTTTCATTGTTTAAAACTATAAAGCCTACGTTTGGGCTTGTAGCTCAGTCTGGTTAGAGCGCACCCCTGATAAGGGTGAGGTCGGTAGTTCGAGTCTACCCAGGCCCACCATGACGTGGTTTCTCTTGGGGCTGTAGCTCAGCTGGGAGAGCACCTGCTTTGCAAGCAGGGGGTCACCGGTTCGATCCCGGTCAGCTCCACCAAAGTTTTAAGCTTTTCCATTTACATCGTGAAGTGACATCAATACTAAATTAATAAAATTTTTATTGAGAATTCAAAATATCTAAGTATTGCAAAAGACATAAAAGTTTGTTTTTTGTACATAGAATAATCAAGCGTTTAAGAGCATTTGATGGATGCCTTGGCACACAAAGGCGATGAAGGACGTAGTACGTTGCGATAAGCTTCGGGGAGTGACGAACACACTTTGATCCGAAGATTTCCGAATGGGGAAACCCAACTCTTTTGAGTTATTGCTAACTGAATACATAGGTTAGTAAAGCGAACCCAGTGAACTGAAACATCTAAGTAACTGGAGGAAAGGATATCAACCGATACTCCGTAAGTAGTGGCGAGCGAAAGCGGACTAGGCCAGTAGCATTAATTGTACAACCAGAATTACCTGGAAAGGTAAACCATAGAGAGTGATAGTCTCGTATGGGTAATGACAGTTAATGTTCTCGAGTAAGACGGGACACGTGAAATCTTGTCTGAATATGGGGGGACCACCCTCCAAGCCTAAGTACTCTTGTGTGACCGATAGTGAACTAGTACCGTGAGGGAAAGGTGAAAAGAACCCCGACGAGGGGAGTGAAATAGATCCTGAAATTGAATGCTTACAAGCTGTGGAAGCCCGCAAGGGTGACCGCGTACCTTTTGTATAATGGGTCAGCGAGTTAGTTTGAAGTGCAAGCTTAAGCCGTAAGGTGTAGGCGTAGCGAAAGCGAGTCTTAATAGGGCGACAGTACTTTGGATTAAACCCGAAACCGAGTGATCTAGCCATGAGCAGGTTGAAGATAAGGTAACACTTATTGGAGGACCGAACCAGTTGACGTTGAAAAGTCTTTGGATGACTTGTGGTTAGGGGTGAAAGGCCAATCAAACTCGGATATAGCTGGTTCTCCGCGAAAACTATTTAGGTAGTGCGTCATATGAATACCATCGGGGGTAGAGCACTGGATGGGCAAGGGGGGAGAGATCCTTACTAAGTCCAACCAAACTCCAAATACCGATGAGTAATGTATGGCAGACAGACTACGGGTGCTAAGGTCCGTAGTCGAAAGGAAAACAGTCCAGACCAACAGCTAAGGTCCCCAAGTTATTGTTAAGTGGGAAAGGATGTCGGACGACCAAAACAGCCAGGAGGTTGGCTTAGAAGCAGCCATCCTTTAAAGAAAGCGTAACAGCTCACTGGTCTAAATAAGTTGTCCGGCGCCGAAGATGTAACGGGGCTAAACAATACACCGAAGCTTTGGACACAATTTATTGTGTGGTAGCGGAGCGTTCCGTACGTTGTTGAAGGGAGACTCGTGAGAGCTCCTGGAGATATCGGAAGTGAGAATGCTGACATGAGTAGCGACAAACAGAGTGAGAAACTCTGTCGCCGAAAATCCAAGGGTTCCTGCGCAAGGCTAATCCGCGCAGGTTGAGTCGGCTCCTAAGGCGAGGACGAAAGTCGTAGTCGATGGGAACAAGGTTAATATTCCTTGACCAGATGAGATGTGACGGATGACGTAAATTGTCTATCCTTATATGGATTGGATAGGCAGTGAAGTTGTTCCAGGAAATAGCCTCATCGTGGACCGTACCCGAAACCGACACAGGTGGATAGGTAGAAGATACCAAGGCGCTTGAGAGAACTATGCTGAAGGAACTCGGCAAATTGCCTCTGTAACTTCGGAAGAAGGAGGACCTATGTTTGGGCAACCAGATGTGGGTGGCACAGAAATGGGGGTAGCAACTGTTTATTAAAAACACAGGACTCTGCAAAGCCGTAAGGCGAAGTATAGGGTCTGACGCCTGCCCGGTGCCGGAAGATTAAAGTGAGTGGTGCAAGCTACGACCTGAAGTCCCGGTGAACGGCGGCCGTAACTATAACGGTCCTAAGGTAGCGAAATTCCTTGTCGGGTAAGTTCCGACCTGCACGAATGGCGTAATGATTTCCCCGCTGTCTCCAGCGTAGACTCAGCGAAATTGAATTCTCCGTGAAGATGCGGAGTACCCGCGGTTAGACGGAAAGACCCCGTGCACCTTTACTATAGCTTTACATTGGTGTTAGAAATTGCATGTGTAGGATAGGTGGTAGACTTTGAAGTGAAGGCGCCAGCTTTCATGGAGTCATCCTTGAAATACCACTCTTGTAATTTTTGACATCTAACTGAGATCCATTATCTGGATCCAAGACAGTGTATGGTGGGTAGTTTGACTGGGGCGGTCGCCTCCCAAAAAGTAACGGAGGCGTGCGAAGGTAGGCTCAAGCTGGTCGGAAATCAGCTGTTGAGTGCAATGGCATAAGCCTGCCTGACTGCGAGACTGACAAGTCGAGCAGAGTCGAAAGACGGTCATAGTGATCCGGTGGTTCTGAGTGGAAGGGCCATCGCTCAACGGATAAAAGGTACGCCGGGGATAACAGGCTGATACCGCCCAAGAGTTCATATCGACGGCGGTGTTTGGCACCTCGATGTCGGCTCATCACATCCTGGGGCTGGAGCAGGTCCCAAGGGTTCGGCTGTTCGCCGATTAAAGTGGTACGCGAGCTGGGTTTAGAACGTCGTGAGACAGTTCGGTCCCTATCTGCCGTGGGTGTTGAAGAATTGAGAGGAGTTACTCCTAGTACGAGAGGACCGGAGTGAACGTACCAATGGTGTACCAGTTGTCGTGCCATCGGCATCGCTGGGTAGCCAAGTACGGACGGGATAACCGCTGAAAGCATCTAAGCGGGAAGCCTCCCTCGAAACTAATTCTTCCATGAGAGTCGTGGTAGACCACCACGTTGATAGGTCAGGTGTGGAAGTACAGTAATGTATGAAGCTAACTGATACTAATAACTCGATCGGCTTGATTTTCTATGTACTAGAAACAAACTAGTAAGATACAAGCAACACTAAGATAGAATAATTAATAAAATATTATTTGGTATTGATTTCACGTTTAGTTGACCTGGTGGTTTTAGCGGAGAGGTAACACACGATCCCATTTCGAACTCGAACGTTAAGGGCTCCAGCGCCGATGGTACTTTGTCTTAAGGCATGGGAGAGTAGGACATTGCCAGGTCTACTAAACGTGAAATTATTCACTTCACATTAGTTTTCATAACCTTACACATTTTCTACTTTCATACTTTATTGTATATAATATGATATAAATAATAATGAAATACTTAGTAACAGGCGGTCTAGGGTTTATTGGTTCCAACTTCATAAAGTCTATATCTTCAAATGATAGTCAGATTTTAAATATAGATAAGAATACTTATGCCTCCAATGATCCAAAGCATAGTCAAAAAAACTTAATTAATATTAGTAATGTTCACTTTTGCTTATCAGATCAAGTTAAAACTATTAAAACAATAATAGATTTTAATCCTGACATTATTGTTAATTTTGCTGCTGAGAGTCATGTAGATAGGTCAATTGAGTCTCCGAAAAGTTTTATCGAATCTAATATTATTTCTACGTTTAATTTACTAGAGTCATTTAGGGCATTGTTGAAGAAAAAGAACAATAACTTAAAAAAAATGATACATATTTCAACTGATGAGGTTTATGGTTCTTTAAAGAAAAGTGATCCTGCTTTTACGGAGAACTCTTTAATTAGCCCCTCATCTCCTTATGCTGCGTCTAAAAGTAGTTCAGATCTACTAGTCAAGGCATGGTTTAAAACCTATGGTATTCCAGTTATTATAACTAATTGCTCTAATAATTATGGTCCATTTCAAAATCCAGAGAAACTGATCCCAAATATTATTTATAGAATTATTAATAATTTACCTATTGAAATATATGGAGATGGCAAAAATGTTAGAGATTGGATTTATGTCGAAGATCATGTTAAGGCTATCAAAGAAGTAATACAAAAAGGTAAAGTAGGTGAAACTTATAATATTGGTGGAGAATGTGAATTAAGTAACAATGAAATAGCTAAAATTTTAATTGATAAAACTTCACAAGCTCTAGGTTTAGATGCAAATCAAATTAAATCTAACTTAAACTATGTCACTGACAGGCCTGGTCACGACTTTAGATATGCAATGGATATTTCTAAAATAAGAAGTAAAATAGGATGGTCTCCCAAATATAATTTTGAAGGTGGAATTGATAGAACCATAGATTGGTATATCAACTATTTTAATAGTGATTGGTATGATAAAAAAAATGATTTTAAAAGAATAGGAGTAATTAACTAGGTATGAAGGTATTTTATGCTGAAGCAAACTACGGAAAAGAAGAAATAAATGCAGTAATTGACGTGCTTGAAAATCAACGTCTTTCATTAATGTCTGGTGAAAAAGTTAGAGAGCTTGAAAAACAAGTTTCTTCTCTATTTAGAAAAAATTATGGTTTAATGACGAATAGTGGATCCTCAGCCAACTTACTGGCTGTAAAATCTTTGAAACTTCCAGAAGGAACTAAAGTTATTACGCCAGCACTTACGTTTTCAACTACAGTTGCTCCAATTGTACAGTCAAATTTGGTACCTTATTTTGTAGATGTTTTTAAAAGCACAATGCAAATAGACACTTCAATTTTAAGTAAAATAGACTTAAAAAATGTTTCTGCCATTTGTGTTCCTAATCTAATAGGAAATATTGCTGATTGGGAAAAAATTGCAAGCTTTGCAAAGGAAAATAAATTAAAAGTAATAGAAGACTCAGCCGATACACTTGGATATACATATAATTCATCATTTAAAGACTGGTCAGATGTCTCAACTACTAGTTTCTATGCATCACATGTAGTGACCGGTGCAGGTTTTGGTGGAATTGTCTCTTTTCGAGATATAGAAACTTTCAATTATGCTAAATCTTTGAGAAGTTGGGGAAGAAGGTCAGCTCAATATGAAGAAAGCGAAGATTTTCATAGGAGATTTGATTGTCAAATTGATGGTTTTGATTATGACGATAAATACGTATTCGACGATATTGGATACAATTTTATTCCCTCAGAAATTTCAGCTGCATTTGCATTGATTCAAATGAAAAACCTTAATAGAAACATTCAAAATAGAAAAGATAACTTTCAATATCTTGAGAATTCTTTTAATAACAATGATAATTTCATGACATTTATTAATTCTAATAATTCGTCAAGTGGCTGGTTAGCTTTTCCGATTTTATTACAAAATGAACTAAAGGGAAAAAGAAAGGAATTTCAAATTTTCTTAGAAAAATCAGGAATTCAGACAAGAACAATCTTTACTGGAAACATACTCAGACAACCTGTTGCAAAGAAATTCAACTGGGACAGTTTTGGAGATTTCAAAAACTGTGATGAAATTATGCAAAATGGTATTTTGTTAGGTTGTCACAATCAAATGTCAAAAGAAAAAATGGATTATATGCTTGAAAAAGTATTTGAGGCTGAGAACTGTCTAAAATAATATATATAACTGGAGGAACTGGTTTTCTAGGTAAAAATTTGATCCCTGAATTGCTTAATAAATATGAGAAAGTTATTAATTTCAGAAGAAACGATAATGTTGAGATAATTAATAGAAATAGCATAGTTACTGAAAAATTATCTGAAGATCTTACTAACAACTTTCATTCAAATTTATTGATTAATTTAGCAACACATTATGACCCTATTCCTAAAAATAAATTAGATGAAAATAAAATTGAAGATGCAAATGTTAACTTCCCAATAAAAATATTAAAAAAAATAAAAAATAATATCAAAGTATTAAATACGTCTAGCTACATTCAGCTACTAGATGAGAAATATCAAATTCATTATTCAAAAACCAAAAATATTTTCTTAAATCACTTAATTAAATCCCAAAAAGATTACTTAAATCTATATATGTTTGACACATTCGGAACTAACGATTATCGAAATAAAGTTGTTGATAGATTCATTGTAAATATATTATTGAATAAAGAATTAAATATTCCAAGTAATCCTGTATTTATTAATCTCACACACATAAGTATAATAGTTAAAACAATATTATATTTAAGTGAGAATTTTATGACTGGGAATTATCTTTTAAAGTCTTCAGATACCATTTTGCTAGAAGACTTAGCATTAAAATTAATGCAAATTATTGGAAAAAAAGTAAATATTAATAAAGCAGGTAAGCAAATTAATTATATTGATATGATTGATGATAAATTCGAGAATGTTTTGCTATCAAATGATGTAATATTTGAAAAAAACTTAGAAATGAGAATTAATGAAATTAGAAAAACCATTACATTATAAAAGAATTCTCAATATTTTTGAGGATGAAAGAGGATTTCTTAATGCAACATCGTTTGGTGAACTATTAAGTAAAATTAAATTAAGCAACATTGAAATCAAATATCAGTTAATATCTAAAACAAAAAGCATGCATACTTTTAGAGGCTTTCATTATCAAGATGAGCCTTGCTTACAAAAGAAAATAATTTTTTTACATTCAGGAAAAATAAAAGATTACATATTTCCTTTTAATGAACCCAGAAAAGAAAACGTTGAGAGCTTTATACTAGAAGCCGGAGATGTATTGATTGTTCCTGAAACCTATGCTCATGGTTTTATAACCTTATCTGATAATGTTATAATTCAATATCTAATGAATAACGATTATAATGAGGATTTATACAAAGGTATCAATGGATACAAATTTGTAAAAAATGATTTAAATATTAAAGATATAATTATTTCAGAAAAAGATAAAAGTTATCAAATTAAAATTTAATCTAATTATTATAGAGATTTAAACTATAGTTTATTTCATCAAATTCACTTCGTTTGCTTTTACTTAAATTTATGGTGTCTGTAAATTTATTTGACTTAAAATTGTGCAAGTCGAGCCCAAGCTTGTCTAAGCCCTCTGCAGGATTATTTAAATTGATTATTGAGTAATGACATCTG
Source organism: Pelagibacteraceae bacterium AG-333-C14 (assembly GCA_003282485.1). Taxonomy (GTDB): domain Bacteria; phylum Pseudomonadota; class Alphaproteobacteria; order Pelagibacterales; family AG-422-B15; genus CACNXQ01. Next base: position 122,150 of record QBZD01000001.1, on the reverse strand, counting down.
TCATAAATTGCATTCTTAGCTCCTTCGAAAAGCCTTCTTATTTGTAGGTCAAAATAAATAATTGGTTTATTTGAGCAACTAAGTATTTGAAGTGAAGTTGTGGGAAAATCAATAATAAACCCATCACAGTCTTTAATGAGTTCATCATTTAATATTTGAATTTCCTCATTTCCTATTAAATCATAATCAGTACTAGGTCTTTTAGGGTGTGGTTTAATAATTACCTCTGCACCATTTTTTTTAAACCATTTAACCATTTTTACTTGAAAACTATGATAAATAATTGGATGCGTACTAATATGTGGTCCATATCTTTTTGATTGAAAATGATTTGGCAAATAAACTAGTTTCTTACCTTTGAGATTTTTTATTGGTTCAATATTTAATTGATAATTCTTACTATCTATTCTGCTGTCTTGTCTGGAATGAAGTTTAATTTTGTTATTCCAAATATTTGTATTAAATGGATTATATTCTTTTTTTATTTTGTTTAAATTGCCATAAGTAAATTTAATATCTGGTATCGCTCCCTCCACTGTAAATCCAATAACAGGTTCATTGTTAATAATGTGACCTCCCCCATGGCAAAGAAATATATGTTTGATGCCCATGCTTTGATAATGCATAATTTTTTGCGATAAACTGTGATTAACAAATGTTCCAGTCAATAAAAATTTAATGTTTTGTTGATCAACTTTTACCATTTCACTATCTATAAACTTATATCCTAATGAAAAGATTCTATTAAAATCATACATACATATTTTATTAAAATTAAAATTGTAAATCAGTGAAAAATCACAGTGAATTTCAAATATTAATTGTTTACAAACTTGAATTTGATTTTTTAAATTAGGAATATAAATATTATTGGATGCTTTTAATTCGAAGTATTTAATATTATTATTGTATGATCTTCTAATTAACTCTCCAAAATGGAAATCATGATGTCCAGCAAACGGAAGCAGAGTTTTATCAGAGTTTTTTAATGCCTCTAAATATAAAAAAAGCCTATTTGTCACTGACCTAAAAATATTTTTTTGAAATATATTACTTCTTGAATGAACTTTTACTCCTTTCCCTGATCTTTTATCAATTAAACCTAGTTGTTTTTCGTACTCAGTAAAATAATGATTAACAATATCTGTAATGAAATGGTTATAGAATAATATTAAAAGATTATTTTGGGGAGTTATGGAGTTATCAAATTTTTCTAAATATAAGATAAATTTAATATATTTTTTTAATATAGCAGAAGATATAGCATTATAACTTAAAGACCCAAATTTTGATTTATCAAGTAAACTGGCATAATCTTTTTCTGAATCGTTTAATAGCTCCAAAACCTTATCAGAAACTTTGTGAACAGTCATTTATCTATTTGAAGCGTTATTACTTTTACCAATAAAAAATACTATCATACTTCTGAGATCATCATCACTATATTTCCTCCAGGATTTGTGTATCCTATCTCTTTCTAAGTTATGATATTTGTAAGTTACTGTTTCTAGAGCTTCAAAACCTGAGCTTTTAATCTTTGCAGTTATTTCGCTTTTTCTTAGCTTATTAATATTATTTAAATCTTCATTTTTTTCAGATGAGTATATTGATGCTAACGAAGATACATTATGAGAAGAAAAATCGACACTATGAAAAAAATATGTTTCATCATTTGTGGTTTCATAAATATTTTTTAATACTTCATTGATAATATTTAGAGGTATGTGTTCCAAGGCACTATTAGAATAAATTAGATCAATTTTTTTATCAGTTTTAAGAATTTTAAGATTTACACTCTTATCTCGTATTCTTTGATAAAATTCATCAAATTCAATGTTCTTGCCATAATTTATACATAACTCTTCGTAAGTAGGGTAAAAATATTTATCTCTTATTGAGTCAGATTTAAATATTTCTGGATTAAAGTTTGGTTCATAAAAGAGAAACTCTTTGCAATTACAAAAGTGAGCTAACGGGCCTAGCCCGAGTAGCGGACCAGATCCAACTTCTAAAATGGATTTATTTTGAAAATTAAAAATATCAAATTCAAGTTTAATATTATTATTAGTTACCCTTTTATATCTTTCGTGCCTGTCAATTAGTTGAGTAGTATTTATCTTGTTTATTGCCAAACTTGTTAAAATTTCTTTTACTGAAAAATAAAACTGGTCTTTACCTAGAATTTTTTTTATTATCGTTTTAAGGTTATGTTGAGGTGAATTTATCCAGATTTTTTTAATAAGTTTTACCATCTCTCAAATATACTATAAGATATAACGAGTTTTTCTATAAAAAGTCATTCATATGTTAAAAATACCTAATTTTTTGTTAACCGAAAATATTTTCAAATTAAGGAAAACTAAATATTATGGCCCAGGAATATTCAATTACTCTGTACTTCTTACTAAATTACCTTTCTACATGTTAATATTAGTTTTGTTTAGAAAAGCGATTTCGAGAATTGTTGCTGGTAAGAAAAAATTTCCAATCGAACTAGCTGGTGTTTCAGCTGGCATTAATATCTTTCATCGAATAGATCTAAATGGAGAAGGGTTTAATTTGGTATTTGATTATCTTAGAGCCTATCATAAAACAGTTAAGAAGCCCTTAGATACAATTCTAGAAGTCGGATGTGGACCAGGATACTTGGGTTTTGTTTTCTTAAGTCTTGGATTGTGTAAAAAATTAATTTTAGTTGATATTAACTCTAATGCATTAGAGGTAGTAAATAAAACGATAAAGAATAATAATTTAAAAAATGTTGAGTGTTATTTAAGTGATGGACTTACTGATGTTCCAGAAAATTGTTGCGATTTGATAATAAGTAATCCTGTTCATTTTGATGAAGGGGTTGAAATAAAAAAATGGAGACATCATTCTACGGATGAGCTTATTGCAAGGGATAAAGATTGGTCATTTCATAAAAATATTTACTCTAATAGTGGAAGAGTGTTAAAACATAATGGAAGTATGTTAATACAAGAAAACGGTCTTGCTGGAGATAATACCGGGTTATTTAGAGATATGATTGAAGAATCTGGCGGTTCATTTGTTGATAAGGTTATTTCAAATCCTTTAACTCCAGAGTCACCTATGTATTATATCTTTTCTAAATTTAATTGATATTTTATAAGAATTTTTTCCAACGTCTTTTTACTTGATTATTAATTTGAATTAGTTTTTTATTTTTATCCAAGTAATTTAAAACTTCTTCAGAAGAAAAATATAATTTTTTCTTTTTATTAAAGTGCTTAAATATTTTTTTTAATAAAATTAAATCTTTTTTTTCATCTAATTCAAGAGAGATATTTTTTCGATTTAAATGCTTTGGAGCCTTAAGAGAACATAATTTAAATTTTTTTGGGAACCTTCTAATATTGTAACCTACGTGCTCTCTATGTTTATCATTAATATCTATCATTTTATTAACTTTGGCTAGCGTGGATCCTTTATAGATTGAACATTCTAAACCTCCGGGGTAGGTATGATGAATAGTATTAGATACAAAATCATAAATCTTTATATTTTTTATAAAAAAACCAATGTACTCATCTATAATTTTTGGATCTACTAAAGGAGAATCTCCGAAACATTCAACATGAATATATGCATCAAATCTTTTTATTGTCTCAGTAACACGTTTTAAAACGTCACTTTCAGAACCTCTATGAAATCTAATCTTATTTTTTTTACACAATTTAACAATCGGGTCATCATTTTCTGTATCTGATGTAGCTACAACTACTTCATCTACCAGTCTACTAAGAGATAATCTTTCGATTTGCCATTCAATTAAAGGTTTGCCTTCTACAATCTCTAATACCTTGCCGGGCAATCTTGATGAGTTCATTCTTGCCTGGATTATAGCAACTACTCTCATATCTTTTTAGAGTGATTTAAGCTTATCTAAATTCGACCAAATTTTTTTGAAACCATTGATATACATATCAATGGTTTTATCAGAAAATTCATAGTCACAAATTGAGATTATCATAATTTTTTCTGCGACTAACATTTCGGCTACTGGACATATACCCTTACTATAATCAACGTTTCCTTTATAAATATCAGAGCTCCATGGAAATCCTTTTTTACCATAAGCAATTTTTCTTTGGTACATAGGAAGCATATGGAGATTTGGGTAGTCAATATCAGTTGGGATACCCTCCGCTTTTAATGCATCATAAATAACTTTTCTATCAACTCCTGTAAGATTTTTATCGTAAATTAAAGGGAAAGCATAATATGAATGAGTACAATTTGGTTTTAGTATTGGCATTCTAAGACCTTTCAATGAAGATAATCCCTCTCGTATTTTATTTGCTACTTCCACACGTCTTTCAACAAGTTTATCAATTTTTTTCAATTGTTCGATACCTATTGCGGCCTCAATTTCACCCAGGCGAAAGTTATAGCCAATCATATTAGATATGTCATCTACCCCCATGTCATCGACAATTGTCTCTCCATGATTGCGGATTAGTTGCAATCTTCTTGCAAGGTTATCATCATTAGTAACTAATATACCTCCTTCTCCAGTATGAATATGTTTATGAAAGTTTAGACTGAAGCCACCAATATCAGCAATTGTTCCAGCAAAATGATTTTTATACATAGCATTGGGAGCTTGAGCAGTATCACTAATAACTTTAAGATTGTACTTTTTAGCAATACGATTAATTTTTTCCATGTCAGCAGACTGACCAAAAATATCCACCACCATTATTGCTTTTGTATACTCACTTATTTTTTCTTCAATTTTATCTGGGTTTATATTAAATGTCTCATCTTCAATATCAACAAACACAGGAATTGCGTTCCAATGTAAAATTGCAGTTGCTGATGCACACATAGTCCATGGCGTTACAATTACTTCATCGCCAGGCTCAATGCCTATTGCACCTACTGCTGCAATTAGTCCAGAAGTCCAAGAATTTACAGTAACAGCATGCTTAACATTAAAATGTTTTTCAATTAACCTCTCAAACAATTGAACTTTTGGTCCGCCATAGAAACCGCCAATATTTGGTATTTCATTCCATGATGCTAAGAAATAAGAGAGTTTTCCTGATCTTAAGACTTCATTGGCCGCATTCAGTTCCTCTTCCCCAAAAGAATTATATCTTTCAAGGGGCTTATCAAAAGTTGGTTTGCCGCCCAAAATAGCTAAACTATCATTATTTATCATATTAGTTTTTTAACTTTCTCATTTATTTTTGCAATTTCAACTAAACCCTTAATTGGAGAAATTGCATTTACTTTATTATAAAATAAATCATATATGTTCTTATAATGATAAAGCATTGAATTGCCATAATTTATTTTTTTATCTGATGCTAAGTAAAATTCATTTTCATTTGATTGATGTTTATTTCTTCTAATCTTAAAAATTTTAATTTCATCGATGGGGTTAACAATAATTATACCTTTTTCACATACAATTGATAAACCTGTTGAAGCTATATTATCTAAATCTACCCCAGAAATTTGAACATTCAAATTATTCTTATATTTTAAGTTTACGGCTATAGTATAATCTTCTTGATAACTTGTACTTTTATAAGAATCAATTACTTCAATATTTTTTGGTTTACCAAATAGCCATAATGCAAAATCAATATAATGGCATGCATTGTGAAAATAACCCCTTGAGTATGTAGCGTTTAGCTTAATTATTTTACCAAATTTTTTAGAATCTAACATTTTTTTTATTATTCTGAAGTCAGAATTAAATCTAAATGAATAGTTTACAAGTAAATGAATTTTATTTTTTTTATATAAAGCAATTATTTTTTTAATATCTTTTAAATTGTTTGAAATAGGCTTCTCACATAATACAATTTTTGGCTTGAAAGAAATAATTTCTTTCAAAATTTTAATATGTGTCTTATCTGGAGTTGCAATCACAATTAAATCAACTTCATTTTCACGTAGCATAGAAAAATAATTCGAATAAGTATTTATGTTGTATTTTTTTTTTATTGTATTCAGTTTTTTTTGATCTTTATCCATAATAGCAAGCAAATTAAACAAATCAGATTTATACATTGATTTAAAATGACTAAATGCCCCTTTTTTACGTGAATGAAAGTCATTAAAAAAACCTATTGCACCACATCCTATCAAAACAGAATTAATTTTATGTTGCATGCTAATTATTTTTTAATGATATAATATTATTAGAAACTAATTTATCCAATATGGTATATAGGTTCCAAATAGGAACATTAATTTTTTCTGCAATTGTGATTAGATTATTTTTACCATCAGATAAACTTATTAGGTCCATCATAACATCTAGATTCGATGGCAATTCTTCTTTTCTATACTCAAACTCAAACTTACTTGTTTTAGGATAAAGGTTTCTTTTTGCAAGATATGGTTCGCCATTAATTTTAGTTAATGGAACACAATTATTTTCAATCGCTTCAATGGTTTTTTTTAGTGCATTGTAGCCACCGTACAAGCCTTTACTTGTTACAACTCTTCCTAAAGAGTCGAGTGAAGTGTGATATTCTTCATACTCATGGTATTTTGTTCTCATTATTGATGCTATAGGAAGATCTATCCCTGGAGAGCAATATTGTCTTTCATCACTTCCTCTATCTGCCCAACTGTAAGATATATATTCTTTATCAGTCCATTTTAATACATGCTTGGCAACTATATCACTTAAAGTATTGCCATTACGAGAAGGAAGATAGGAATAGCTTCTATCATCCCCAACACACGAAATATTGAAGCCCGCAATAATATTTCTTTTCATGGATTTATAATTTCTAGATAAATAAACAACTGAACCAATCGTTTCTGGAATAAATACTATTCTATAAGAGTATTTAAGGTTTTTCTTACTTTTTAACCATTTTATTAGATATGTAGTTACAACAGGACCTGAAAGTTCATTATTTGCCATCGATGGATGGCAAATATAAGTGGATAAAAAAATTTCTTTCTTACTTTTACCTTTTATGAGAACTTCACCATAAGTTAGTGATCCATCGAAAAGCTTACTATCAATAATGACTTGGTAAAGTCCATCAGTAAGAACTTTTCTTTCATTGTGAGTTAAGCAAAATCCCCAGTTTTCATTATAATAAGAAGTCACATAAGGAATAGCATTAGGCTGACTTTCAAGAGAATGTAGATTTAGGTTTAGTTCCTGCAATGTAAGTTTTTTATTTACAGGCGTACTATATCCAACTAGATGTAAATTATTATTTTTGAAATCACAAATTCTTTTTCCTTGAGGGGTAATTATATATGCATTTTTCACATACCATTCCTTAGGCACATCCCAATCAAAAGCTTTTGTACCAGACCTAACCTCAGTTAATTTCATATTTTTTACTTTTGAATTTATTATCTTTAGTGTTTTTCTAACACCTTCACCAGTAAGACTACGGTTTAGTGGCCAAAGTTTTTTTGCAAGAGCAAACATCTCATTACCCTCATTTTTTTCAATATTTTTCGGCTTATTGTCATTTACTGTACTTTTAATTAATTTAATTATTTTATCAGAGGAATTTTTGAAATTATTTTTAAAATGATCTTTTTTCTTACCTTTTATTCTCTGAATTTCATTTAGAGATTTTAGAGAATCTGCTGCAATAGTGGCATTTAAAATATTCCCAATAAAAATGTGCTTGCTCTTTGGCCTTAAGCTAATGACGTCGTTTCTGAGAGTTGCCATCTCGATAAGAAAAAATGACTCCATGCCTATAATTATATCAGCTCCACGAGCTACTTCTTCAACGGATATATCACTTAAAAAAAAAGTATTTTCTATATTAATATAATTAAGAAATTTTTTTTTATTTTCTTCAGGATGCAGTTTAATAGCAAGAATATAATTACTTTTCATAAATTTAATTATTAATTTCAAAACATCAAACTCGTCGTAGCCTTTATATTCTTTTGTATTTTTTTTAAACTCAGATAAATTTTCTGATACAAAAACTAAAACTTTTTTCTTAGGAAAGTTATGATATTTCTGTAAGTTATTATTTTTTGTGACTTGAATTTTTCTACTAAACAACTTTTCTAAAATGGGATTGCCAGCAACGTGAATTTTTTCTTCAGGAATGCCATCATTTATAGCTAGAGTTCTTGCGTATTCATCATTAACAAGTATTTTATCAGGAAATAAATATTTATTTTTATATCTGAAACGAAGATAAAATAAACTCCAATGATCAACACAAGTTATTGAAGGTATGTTATTTTTTTTAGCCCACAAAATTATTTGCTGATCAAGACCACCTTCTTTACAAGTTCCAGTAATAACATATTCAATATTTTTTAAATTCCTCCATTTCTTAATAGCTGAAATATTTTTTTGAATATAAAAACTTTTTAGTCTATTAGAATAAACCCATTTAGTTTTAATTTTACCAAAATTAATACTAGATATATAGGCAGCAGGTCCTGCAACCTCTGTACCAAGTAATATCATTTAGTGTTATTTTTATTCATTAATATCTGACCATTTTAGCATATATCCTGATTTACTATCTGAATTTATTTTTTTGCCAACGATTTTATCCCAATTATCAACTGTGATACCAAAACCTGGTCGAAGAAATGTTATATCTTCTTCTTTTATTATATCTCCAGCATTTAAATTACTTTTTAAAAATATACTTCTTCTGGCGTTTGTTCTAGATTTCTCCTCCTCCTTGATAGGCTGTTTCGTGAAAATTGAGCCCTTCAATTGTTTAATCTTATTAGAGCTTTTTCTAAAAATTTTTAAGTCATTGATATCCATTGAATGGTAATGATCGTTTCCTGGAAGTTTTTTATTATTTGTAAAGTGTTTCTCAATTATTACGGCTCCTAATAAGTAAGCAGTAGAAAGAGTAATCATACCTTCATCTGGATGAGTGTGATCTGAATAACCAATAATATTTTCGGTAAAGGTTTGTTTTAAATCTGTAATCATTGATAGGTTTGCATTTTTTATATTTGTTGGGTAATTAAGTATGCAATGTAAAATTATCACATTAGGCGCTCCAGCATCTTGTAATGTTTTTTTAGCTAATTTTATTTCATCTATACTTGCACATCCTGTTGATATAATAACAGGCTTCTTTTTATTACCAACTAACCTTAATAATGGAATACAATTAATATCTGCAGAAGCAATTTTATAGTACGGAACTAATTTATCTAAATATTCGACTGACTCTTTATCAAAAGGAGTAGAAACAAAATCAATATCTATTTTCTTACAATGTTTTGCTAGTGATTCATAGTCATCAAAATTAAAATTGTCATATTTTTTAAACAAATTGAACTGAGATGTAGTTTTCTCTTCTTCTGTGTCCCAATAAGCGGGAGAATTTTTTGATGCCAAAGTTTCTGCTTTATAGGATTGAAATTTTACAGCATCTGCGCCACCCTCTTTTGCTAAATTTATTAACTCTAATGCCTGCTCAAAAGATCCTTCATGGTTAACCCCAACTTCAGCAATAATATAGGGTTCACTGTTGTTATCTATAACTCTCTTTCCAAGTTTTATTGAATTCATTTTTAATTTATATATCAATAATGTTAGTTCGATTTATGCTTGATTAATAATTTTTTTTGATAATCTTTCATTTTATTTTTATTTTTAGTCATATTACTTGTATGCATTCTATATCTGTAAAGAGGAAGATTTAATCTGCTAATTTTATATTTCTTTTCAAATCTTAATCTTAATTCTTTATCTTCTTGATATAAAAATTTATTATCATACAGACCAATATTTTCTAGATGTGCCTTTTGGAATAAAATGCCGCATCCTATAGGTTTTCTCAAGCAGTTTTCTTTTTTTATTACATTTTCATTATCATCAACAACTAAATAATCGCAGCTTACAGCATCTGCTTGATTTGATGTTATATAAACAAATAATATATTTAAAAAATTTTCATTAACGTAGTCGTCTGAGTCTAATCTTATTATATATTTTCCCTTTGATTTTTTTATTCCTTTATTTACTGAAGCAGGTAAGCCAATATTTTTCTTATTATTGATTACTGTAATCTCCTTGCCAAATAATTCTAGCGCATAACTTGTTTTATCTGTACTTCCATCATTAATTACTAATATTTCATAAAAATTTCTATCAAGAGTTTGTTGTAGAATTGATCTTAAGCATCTGCCAATAAATTTCTCTTGATTTAAAACTGGTATAATAACTGAAATAAGCATTCTAATTATTTTTTAATATTACTTTACTTATTGCTTGATAGATTTTTTCAGGAATATCGTTTTCCATATGAATATTTATTGGAATTGAGACTGATGCTTCCAATAGTCTAATCGATTTAGGGAAAGCATTTATTTTATTTTTAAAATTAGACCATAGACTAGGTATATGTTTCCAAGTACCTGCGAAATGCCAAGTGTAGGCTTCAGGTAAAATTTTTGTTCCAACTCCTTGTTTGAGTAATTCTTCTCGGCACAAGATTGCTGTTTTCTTATTTTTCACAAAAAAAATGAGAGCATCAGCTGTCTCATTTGATCCTGCAATTATTTCACGGAATTCTATATTTCTAATTAAGGATAACTTTCTTTTAATTTTTTCCATATTTCTATTTTGTAGTTTAATAATCTTCTTAAGTTTCTTTAGTTGAGCTATTCCTACTGCTCCTTGTAATTCAGACATACGAAAATTAAATCCACTACTTCTTCTAGTGTCAAGCCATCTTGGGTACTTTGGATTATTTTCATGTCCATGATCATGCCAGGCCTTAGCATTTAGAAATGTATTTTTATCTTTAAAAACTAACATACCTCCTTCACCGGTTGTAAGTGTCTTTGCAAAATCAAAACTGTATGCTCCAATTTCCCCCCAGGTTCCTAAGAATTTATTTTTGTATGAACCTCCACAACCCCATGCAGTGTCTTCAATAAGAGGGATATTTTGTTTTTTGCATATTTTTTTAATTTTGTCTAAACGTGCCGGTACACCAAGCATATGTACAGCTATAACCGCTTTAGTTTTTTTATTTATTTTCTTTAAGAGATCATCTGGATCCATATTTAATGTTTTATCAATTTCTGTACAAACTGGGGTAGCTCCTGACTCAACAATACTTTCTACAGTGGCAACAAATGTGAATGCTTGAGTAATTACCTCATCGCCTTTTTTAATATTTAGTGATGCCAAGGCTACTCTTAAAGCAGCGGTACCTGATGTGACTGCAAGGGCATATTTAGAACCAACTAGTTTTGCGAAGTTACGTTCAAATTCTAAAACTTTGTTTGAATTATTCCTGATATTCTCAAAACCGTGTCGAAATAGCACGCCATTTCCATTCTTAAAGATAGAGTCAATTTCTTTTTGCTCTTCCTTGCCAATTAGTTCATATCCTGGCACTTTTTTTTCTCATTTTAATTTGAAATACTAATTCTTTTTCATATTGTTTTTTTCGCATAGGGTCAATTTTATTGTCTTTTGCCTTAAATCTTAATGTCCAGCCAACTCTTGGGCTATTGCTGATATTTTTATCGCTACCATGTACTACATAGCTATTATGAATAATACAATCCCCTGGATTTAATGAAGGTGAATACTTTTTAAAAATATTTAATCCATCAGGGTATTTAATTTTTTGAGAAGTCCCTGGGGCGAATGACTGGACATGCTCTAGAAGTCCAAGTTTATGCGATTTTTGAAAATAAAAAACTCCTCCATTTTTATCATTCGCTTTATCTAGAGCAATCCATACAGTAAGTGCTTCATTATTTTTTAGACACCAAAAGTAATTATCTTGATGAAGTGGGGCCGGGAGACCTACATTTGCTGGTTTTGCGAAAAGTTCAGCTCCATAATTTTCTAATTTACCTTTTATTAAATGGGAAACTATTTTTATCAGTTTTTTATTTTTTTGTAATTTCTTAGTCCATGACCATCCACTCATAGAATGAATTGAATTTATTTGGTCGTTCGTATAATTGATATCTCTGGATCTTAGTTTTTTATTTTTGACTAGCTTACTTATCTCTTTATTTAAATCTTCTTTTGCATCATTTATATGAGCTTTGCTTACTAAGCCTCTAACGATTGTATATCCATTTTCATGATAGTCTTTTTTTAATTTTTTTATAACTTCAATATCCATTCGATTCTTAAATTATTTTTATATAATGTATATATTATATAGGTCTATGATTAAATAAAATTTTTAGTTTTTCAAATATGATATTTTTATATTGCCAGAACAATAAACTATTTTATTACAATATACCTTGACCTCGACTTCACAAAATTTATGTCGTGTATAAAAATTTAATATCCTAGCTGATATCTTAAAATTTGTATTAATAAGTATAGGTTTATGATAGCTAAATTTTTGAGATGCAAGAATGAAGTTTTTACTAAACATTTTATTCATTATTAATCCAATGCATAATGATGAAATAAACATTCCATTTATAACGATATTGGAGAAGTTTTTAGATTTAGAAAAGGTTAATTCCTTATGCAGTGGGTGACTATCTCTTGTTATGCTGTTAAATTTAGCTACATGTTCTTTAGTTATTCTAAAGTTTTTTTCTACGTTATTTTTCTTAATTTCTTGTTTCATAAAAGTGTTTTTCATATTCAAATTTGATCAGTCTTTTCTTAGATATTATTTTTTTCACTAGGTCTCGATTTGATAAAGCTGATCTTCCAAAAGCAAAATAATCAGCACCTTTTTTGTCAAGTCTTTTTATTTTTTCAAGTGTGTCAATTCCCCCACAAGTAATTATTTTTTTCTTCGTATTTTTTCTTACTAATTCTAAGAGTGACTCATTTGAGCCAAACATATTTTCTCCTGCTTTTACTTCTGAGCAATGAAAGATATCTACTCCTGCCTTGTCTAAGGCTTTAATTAATGAAGGTATATTATAAATATCTTTAGAATATTTTGCATAAGGATTGTCAACCGTATGTAACGAGATACGGTAGCTTAATAGTGTTTTACCCAAAACACTTTTACATTCCTCAATTAATTCACTAGAAAAAAGATTACTTTTAGAATTGTAAATATCTTTTCTCTGATTTGCATCAAAAGTAGAAAATGAATGAACTAGGTAGCCATGAGCGCCATGAATTTCTACACCATCAAAACCTACATTTTTTGCAAGTTCACTAGATCTTCTAAATTGATTTATTATTTTTCTTATTTTTCCTAAGGACACTTTTTTTGGTTTTTCAAATTTAGTCATGGTTTGAAAATGAACTATTTTTTGATCAAATAATGGCCTCCAGAATGAGGGCACCTCACTAGGCTCTAATGCAGATGCAGAAATAGGATTACAATTTGTAATTTTCTTTACCGTTAAACGACCGGAATGGAATAATTGTATAAAAATCTTTCCCCCATGCTTATGTACTTGGTTAATGATTGGAGCCCATGATTTTGCGTGTTGGTCATTGAAAAATTGACTTCCATTTAGATATCCTCTGGCATCTTCTCCATTAACCGCACATGACTCCGTAATTATAGTAGTTAACCCATTTTTAACTTGATCTACATAAAATTTTCCTAATTGCTTTGAGGGACACCCATTTATTTTTGATATACACCTTGTCATAGGTGCTAAAATAAATCTTTTTTCTATTTTACTTACTTTATTCATTTTATATTTTTTTTAATCTATAAAATACATTATTGGCATTTAATTCTTTTACTAAGCTTTGATGATCAATAATTTTTTTATATACCACTTTTAATCCAATTTTTTCAATATTTTGTAAAAAATCATTCTCATTTTCAAAATTATATAAATGGTCAAATTGAGGAATATTTTTTGCTGTTGTTAATGTAATTATGCCATCTTTATCCAATGAATTAAATAATTCACTAAGTAATTCATATGGCTTTTCAAGATGTTCTATTATTTCAATTGCAAATATATTTTTGTATAATTTTTTCTTATAGGAAAATTTTTTTTCATAGATATTTTTATTAAATTTATTTTTTATGAAATTACTTATTTCTGTGTCGTATGCTTCGAACTTTTCAAATCTATCTTTTAATAAAAAAATTTCTAGTCCTGGACCTATACCAATAAATAGTGACGATTCAGAGATATATTTATGATTAGTTATTTCATCGATAATTGTGAATCTATGAAATGATAATAAGCAAGAAATAATTAAAGTAACATCATACTCTATTCTATCTAATGTATTAATTTCATCTATTAATTGTACAGGATAACAATTAGTTTCAATAAATTTTTTACAGTCTGATGAGTAAGATTTTAAGAAATTCTTGTATAGGCTGATTACTTTTTTGGGCCTAATATCATAAAATTTCAGGTACTCTTCGAGATACTTATTAATCTGATTATAAACTTTTAATTGCCTAGCGTTTAACTTACTTAAAACATTACGCCTTTGAAAGGAAAAAAAATTATCTTCATCACAAATGATTTCAATCATAAGTAATATTTATATTGAATTTTTGTATAAATCTATAAAACTATTTATAATAGTATTAATAATTAATATTTAAGACTAAGATTTAATGCCATATGAAAAAAATAGATGTCTTTAGTGAGCTAAGATTTTTATCTTATAAAGATACAGTTGTGAGGCAAAAGCTTGTAGAGAAAACTCTTACTAAAGAAAAAATAAATAATATATCGCTCAGAATTAAAGTTGGCGGCAACTGCAACATTGATTTTATCAAACCTGCTTTGAATTTATTTTTTGGTTTGCAGAAAAAAAAAATTCAAGTTGAATCTCTTCAATATAATAACTGGCAATCAGAAGCTTTTAAATCAAAAACACCAACAGACTGGTGGATAATATGGTTATCTTCAATGGGAATCACTGAAGGAGGAATATATAGAAAGAAATTTGATCATAAATATACTATTAATGCCATAAACAACATTATAAATAATGGTCAAAATGTTTTAGTAATTTTGCCTGAGACATTAAGTGCAGAAAATAATCCATACTCACCATTTGTTAGATGGAGAAAAAATATAGTCTCAAAAATTGTTAAAGATGTATCAAAAGAGGCAATCATTTTTTCACCTGAAAATGTTATTAATAGTAAAAATAATTTGAACTGGTTTGCCCCCAGATATTGGACAACAGCAAAAATTCCATGTCATCCAGATTCAGTTAATAGAGTAGGTATAGAGATTAGCAATATAATTTCAATTGCAATTAAGAATGAAGTGAAAGCAATTGCTTTTGATTTGGATGATACGATCTGGGGTGGAATAATAGGAGATTTAGGCTATGAAAATATTGAATTAGACCCAAATGGTTTAGGTAGAGCATTTCTTGAAATGCAAAGATTTCTTAAAGATCAATCCCAATTAGGAATACCCTTATTTGCCGTATCAAAAAATAATTTTGAACCTGTAAATAATGCATTTAGAAAAAGAAAAGAGATGATTCTGAAGTGTAAAGATATATTAGGAATGCACATATCTTGGGAACCAAAGCATTTAGCGATAAAAAAAATTGCTAATCAATTAAATATCAGCTTAGAAAATATCTGCTTCATAGATGACTCTGTATTTGAGAGAGAACAAATGAAAAAATTGATACCCGAAATGATAGTTCTTGATATTGATGAAGATGCTGAAAAAAGAGTCCCATCTATAATATCAACAGGCCTTTTTAACATAACGAAATCAAATCATGAGGATAAGAAAAGAGTAAAAATGTTCAGACAAGACATCAAAAGAAGTAAAAGCAAAGATAAGTTTACTGATATAAATAATTACTTAAATTCACTGAGTATGAAATTAGATATTATTCCTATTTCTAAAAATAATTTACAAAGGGTAAACTCATTAATTGAAAAAACTAACCAATTTAATTTTACATACAATAGAACAAAGAGGTCAGACATTCTAAGCTTATTGAATAAAAATAATCATTACCTATTTTGTGGTAATCTCAGAGATAAGTTTGGTGAGTCAGGTATTATTTATGTTATTATTGCAAGTGTCTCAAAGAGCTCTCTAGTTATTCAAGATTGGGTGATGTCATGTAGGGTGTTTGGCAGAGGGGTTGAGGAAGCTGCATTTAATCATTTATCTGATTGGGTTAAAAAGAAAAAAATTGATAAAATTGAAGTTAATTTTAAAAAAACAAAAAAAAATAAATATTTACAAGAGACAATTAAGAATTTTTCATTCAAAGAAAATAAAAATATTCTAAGTTTAGATAGAAAAAATATTAAAAAATTTAAAACGCAGATTCAAATTAATGAAATCAAAACTTACTGAGCAAGATCTTGTTGATAACGTACTAAGCTTAATTGATGAGGATGATGAAGTTATAATTCTTTATTCTGGAATATCATCTTTTGCTCATAAGTTTGGGGCTGATGCAAAATATACAGCAAACATGATACTAGATGTTTTCCAAGATGTATGTGGAAATAAAAGAACACTAGTCTTACCAAGTTATTCAATGGAATTTTCTAAGAATAAAATTTTTGATATAAAATTAACCAAGAGTGACACTGGCGCCTTATCAGATTGTTCAATACTTAGACCAGAAATGCAAAGAACTTCGCAACCTATGCAGAGTTATACAGTTTATGGTATGTTAAAAAATGATCTTTCCAATTTAAAAATACAGACATCATGGGGCAATAAAAGCATTATGTCGTGGTTGATTAAAAATAAAGCAAAAATTATGGTCTTAGGAGTCGATTGGCATCTATCATGTTCAATTCTTCATCATGCAGAGGAAGTATTAAGAGTTCCTTATAGATATTTTAAGAGATTTTCAGGAAAACTCTACTCAAAAGGTCACTATGTAAGTGAATGTGAGGAAATAATGTACTGTCGTCCGAAAAATATTGAGCCACTTTGGGATCATAAACAGATTGAAAAAAGGTTAAGAGATAAAAAGAAAATATTATCTTCAGAAAATCCAATACTATCTTTAGAAGCTACAAGTATTTCATCATATGTTAATGAAACCTATGATATTTTATATGATAACCCATATGCTTATATTAAAAATGTTGAAGAAATTAAATATTGGGTTAATAACATCAAAGAAGATGAAATTAAAAGTATGAGTAAATCAGAGTTCGTTACTAATGAATAAAAAAAGATTAAAATCTATAATGGAAGAAACTTTTGATTGTAAATTAAAAAATTTTCAATTAAGTACGCAGTTAAAAAAAATTCCAAACTGGGATTCATTTAATCATATTAACCTTATGGTTGCAATTGAAAATGAATTTGATATTGAAATAAATCCGAAAGAAGTCGAAAAAATTATTAAGATAAGTGATATTATAGATCTATTAAAAATAAAAAGTAAACAGTAAAAAATTCTTAACAATAATTATTTATTAATTTTATATTTATATGAAATATTGTAAGAAATGTCTTCAACCCAATACACGGCCATACATTAAATTTGATAAAGAAGGTATATGCTTTCCTTGTAATTACCTCAACAGTTTAAACTCAAATATATGGAAAGATCGAAAAAATAAGATAAAAGAAATTGCAAATTGGTGTAAAAAAAATAAGTCACCATCTGGTTATGACTGCATTATTTCGGCTAGTGGGGGAAAAGATAGTACTAGACTAGCTTTATTATGCAGAGATACATTAAGACTTAACCCTTTACTTGTATCCACGGTTAGTCCACCTGAAATGACTACTCAAATTGGATATGAAAATATTAACAACCTTAATAAATTAGGTTTTGACATCATAACCGTTGAACCTGATCCAGTTATTTATAAAAAACTTATGAAATATTCTTTCATTGAATATGGGAATTATGCAAGATCAACTGAACTAACTTTGTATGCTTCAGCTCCTAGGGTTGCAATTGCATACGGTATAAAAATGATTTTTCTTGGAGAAAACAATAGTCTTGCTTATGGAGAAAAAGAAGGCTCAAAAGATCAAGGTAATGCAATTGATATGATAAATTATAATACGTTAGGGAGTGGGGATATATCTTGGATGACAATTCCTGATTATAAAATAAAAAAGAAAGATCTGATACCTTATATGTACCCTAGTAAAAAAGACTTAATTAAGAATGGAATAAACATTAGATATTTAGGATATTATTTTAAAGATTTTAATAACTATAGTAATGCAAGAGTTGCAATAAAAAATGGCCTGAGGATAAGAAAAGAAAATCCAAACTCGCTAGGAGCTCTTACAAATTATGATGCTCTTGATGATGACTTTGTAGCAGTTAATCAAATGGTAAAATATTTTAAATTTGGCTTTGGAAAGGCAACTGAAGAGGCGAGTGAAATGATACGACTAGGTATTTTAACAAGAAAAGAAGCAAAAAAAATTGTTTTTAAGAATGATGGTGAGTGCTCTTCAAAATATATTGACGATTTTTGTAAATACTTAGGCATTACCAAAAAAAGATTTTTTTTAATTGCAAATAGGTATAGATCTAAAAATCTATGGATCAAAAATGGTAAGAACTGGAGAAGAACATTTGATTTAATGAAATCATGATAGGAATAATTAAATATAATACTGGCAATGTAAAATCCATAGAGAGTATTCTGAATTTTTTATCAGTAAAGAATAGAATAATTTCAGGTAATAAAGATAATTTTAAATCATACAAAGGTCTTATTCTTCCCGGAGTAGGTTCAATAGATCCAGTTATGAAATATTTTAATTCTGGTGAAACAAAAGATAATTTATTTGAACAAATTATAAATAAAAAGATGCCTATCCTTGGTATATGTTTGGGTATGCAAGTTTTATTTCAGAGCTCAGAAGAGTCCAATGATGTTAAATGTTTATGTCTTCTTGAAGGAAGCACAAAAAAAATATCAAATAAAAAAAAATATCAGCATCATGTTGGTTGGAATAAAGTAAAATTAAGTAAATCTTTAATTACTGAAAATATTACAAATAATTCATATTTCTATTTTAATCATACTTATAGCTCTCACCCGCAGAAAGAAGAAATTACAAAAGGAATAACACATTATAAAAGAAAAATTTCTTCAATTGTAGAAGATAAGAATATATTTGGCTTGCAGTTTCACCCAGAGCGTAGTCTCGATAATGGAAGTAAGATTTTATCAAATTTTGCAAGGATTTGTAATCAATGGTAACTCGAAGAATGATAGCCATGGTATTAGTAAAAAACAGTCATGTCGTAGAAACAATAAAATTTAAAATAGTTAAACCAGTAGCATCATTAATCAATACAATAAAATTTTTAAATGATTGGAGTGATGCAGATGAAATAAGCATCATAGATATAAGTGATGAAAAAAATAAATTTTATAATAATACAAAAATATTAAAAAAAATTACTAAGTTAAATAAACTTCCTTTATCTGTAGGAGGAGGAATTTCAAATATTAATATTGCAAAAAAATTGATTAGTAATGGTGTAGATAAATTAATTATAAATAAATCTGCACTGAATAAAGAATTAATTGAAAAAATTTCTTATTTTTATGGATCACAATCAATAATTTTATCTTTAGATTTCTTTAAGAGTAATAAAGATCATAATTTATATTTATTAGATAGGAAAAATAACAAAAATTTTAAAATCATAGACATTATTAAAAAATATAATTCTATGCCAGTAGGAGAATTCTTATTTCAATCTATTTTATGTGATGGAACAAAACATGGTTATGCAATTAAAGAATTTAAAATCTTAGATGAACTGTCTGAAAAGCCAATAATAGCAGTTGGTGGCCTAGGCATTCCAGATCATGCCTGCAATTTGTTGAGACAAACAAATGTATCTGCTTTTGGGGTAGGAAACTATTTACATCATTATGAGGAGCCTACATACAAATTAAAGAAATATATAAAAGATAAAGGTTTATTAGTAAGATAGATGGTCGTCAAACTTTGTAAAAAATGTCTCTATCCATCAAATCATCCTCTAGGTATAATTTTTGATGAAGATGGAATCTGTAGTGGGTGTTTGCAGCACAAAGAAAAAAAAGTAATTAACTGGCAGGATAGAAAAAAAGATTTAGAGAACTTAATAGATAGAACTAAATTCAGTAATAATAATCATTACGATTGTGTTGTTCCGGTAACTGGTGGGAAAGACAGTCTTTTTACAGCTCACTATGTAAAAAATGAACTTGGTTTGAAACCTCTATTTGTTACATACAATAGTCATTATAATTCATTAACTGGTTTATATAATATACAAAAACTTCAAACTGATTTAGGGTGTGATTTAATCTCATTTAACTTAAATCAGTCAAAAGCCAAAGAAATAGCAAGATATTCTCTCAAGAACTATGGGAATTTTCATTGGCTTTCTCTCGCAGGTCATAGCGTCTTTCCAGTGCAGATTGCTGTAAAATTTAAAATACCCCTTATTATTTGGGGAATGCATCAAGGAATTGAACAAGTTGGCATGTTTTCATATATGGACGGAATTCAAATGAACAGACAGTATAGAAGAGATCATGATCTATTTGGATTAGAGCCAGAAGATTTGTTGAGTAAAAAAAGCGTATCAGATAAACTTAAAAAAGAATTAATAAAATTTAATTATCCAAATAGAGATTATTTAGAAAAAATAGGTTTGAGGGGAATATATTTAAATAATTATTTAAACTGGGATAATCGAAAGATGCAGGAAAAAATAATTAAAACTTATAAATATGGAACATTAAATTCTAATAGAGCACTTTTTCCATTTGAGGATTCAAATAATATATTTTATTCAGAAGTTCATGACCTTTTTAAATTTATAAAATATGGATATGGAAAAGTCACAGATCACCTATGTCAGGAAATAAGATTTAACAGAATAAGTCGTAAAGAAGCAAGTGAGCTGAATGACTTTTACTTAAGGATATCACCAGAAAAAATTGAAACCTTTTGTTCATGGATCAAAATCACAAAGGCTGATTTTTATCAGATTTTAGAAAAATTTAAAAATCCTAATTTATTTAAAAATACTACGGAAAAAAATATCAATCTACTTTTTGGAAACTCTAAACAAAAAATACCAAGTAAACTAAAAAAAATAATTTCAAAATTAAATATTGTAAGTAATATAATTTATAATGAAGATGAATCACCAATTTCATTCAAAAAAACAATAAATATTGATTAATTTGATAATTCATTATGAGAAACATTGATAAAAAAAGTCTTGTAATATTTGAATTCTGGAAAAAAAAAAATATTCTTTTTGAAAAAAAATTTAAAGATGAAAATAATCTAATTCATATTTTTTTTCATGATCTAATGAAATATTTTTCAAGTTATATTATTAATCTCGAGTCAAATGATGTTAAATACAAATTAATTAATTTTCCTTATCTGAATAAAGATTATGCAAAAAAACCTTATAAAATTAGTCATTTTCCAAAAATAAAACAAACTCGTTTTCTTAATACACTTTTTTTTAGGATAAATTGTATAGTCGCGTATTTTTTAAAAAAAATATTTGGTTATAGAATATTTCTTGTCTCAAAAAAATATGGATATTCAATCAATTTAAGAAAACTTTTTTTTAAAGGATTATTTTCTGGAAAATTCATTTTAATAAATGCTTCTGAAAACAGATTGATCAAAGATTATTCTGATCAGGCAAAATTACTTGAAGAATGTATATTGGAATTATGTATAAAGTTAAAAGTAAGAAATAAGAATATATTTACTAAAAATTTTATTAATTATATTGGTGTATATTCAAAATTTGCAAACGATAATTTTTATAATTTCATAATAAGAAAAAGTGATTTTTTGAGTGGAACAACAGCAAGAACAATTAATAGAATCCACGCTATTAATTTTAGAAATAATAAAAGAAAAGTTATAATTATAAGTCATGGGTTCCAAGATTTACGTATATTAGATGACCCAATAACAGCCTATGCTGAGGTAGGTCCTGCTGACTATGTATTTTCATACGGAAAGGGCAAGCTCAAATTTGGAAAATACAACAAACCTATTAAGGGACAAGACCCAAAGTATATTTATAGAACAAGTGACACAATTAATAATATTTATAAGAATAAAATAATTAATCACAAAATATTGGATGATGTTAAAATTTTATACGTTCCAACTGCTTTTCACGGTGGTCAACGTTATGGTCCGTTTAGAGATTTAAGTGATAAAGATTATCTAGAATGGCAAAATAAACTTATATCTATTCAAAAACTTACGGTAAAAAAGCACCCCAAAGATCAAGTTTTAATTGGACATAATAGTCATGCAGAAATAAATAAAATGCCTTTATTAGAGGCTAGTAACTTATTTGATGTTTTTATAATTGATTATGTGTCTACTGCATCTGCAATTTTATTTGCAACAAATAAACCAATTATTTATTT
The DNA here is from genome assembly GCA_003282485.1 of Pelagibacteraceae bacterium AG-333-C14. Taxonomy (GTDB): domain Bacteria; phylum Pseudomonadota; class Alphaproteobacteria; order Pelagibacterales; family AG-422-B15; genus CACNXQ01. The sequence continues at coordinate 99,846 of QBZD01000001.1, read as the reverse complement.
TGATTTAGGAAATCAAAATGTAAATCCAGAGGTTTTAAAAGTTATAAAAAAAAGAGTTTATTATTTTAATTACAAAAATAGAAATATTAGTATTGGATCATTAAAAAAGGATTTTAAAAGTTACAATCAAAATGCCTCAAAAAAAATTAATTACTATACTGAAAATTATTCAATCAGGAAAAAAAATATGAGTGAGATTGATCAAATTAAAAATTTCTTAAGTACAGGAAATATCTGAATTGGTTGCGGGGGTAGGATTTGAACCTACGACCTTCAGGTTATGAGCCTGACGAGCTACCAGACTGCTCCACCCCGCGTTACTTACATTCCACGCCTTGCAGCGCTTCTGGTTAAAATCCCAATCTGCTGTGAAACAATCGTGAAACAAATAGTCCTCTCGTAAGCTTTATTTTTAGACATCTTTGTCTATAAATAAAGACATTTCAAGCAAACCCCCATAACATTTGCTTCACCCTTCATTTAGCTATGATCGGTAAAGTAGTGCTCAATCTACACCATCATGGAGTAGAGTCAAATTCTAGATATTTTAAAAAAAATATATTTATTACTTTAAAATTATTTCCTGATTAACTATAGATTTTAGACAATAACTCTCGGATTTTTTGAGTTCTATTTTGCACTTTAATAGTTTTTTGAAGTTTCAAAGCATCCCCAGATAAGATATCTCCTCCACGTTCTTTCTCTAGTTCAAAGAAATCAGACGATGTAACTCCAGTTATAAAAATATCAATTGGTTTACCATCTCTATAAGCATGCTCTCGTTTGACTCCTTCTATCTTAAATCCAATAAGTGACAGTTTATCAACCCATTTCCATAAAGCTTCATATTGTCCGCAATAAAGCTTATTTAGGTTTAACCTTTTAAATCCATGTCTAGTAATAAGAGCCATCGCCTCAAAAGCTCCTCCAGGTAATTTATCAAATCCCATTACAAGTCCAATTTCAGCTCTTCTGTTTAAATGATCTATATCTTTTAGAGAAACTACTCCTATAGCATTATTATTTAATTTATTAACAACAGCTAAAATTAATGTCTTTTTATTAACTATTTCTTGCTCAACAATATCAATTTCCTCTTCTCTAGATACTGGGAATATTCCATGCTCCAAATTTTGAGTTATTTCAATATCATTAAACCACGTATGCCATGTTCCATTTCTAATATCTTTATCAACATTAACTTTTCTTAAATTAATTATACTTCCCTCAATTAAAATATCTTTTTCATGATCATCCATAATTAAAATCGTTTTTAATAAAATTATAATATAACTTACTAATTAATATATTTGATCGTCAAGAGATTAGATAAAAATTATTATTCATACTTAGTGAAGTTATTTCTAGCTTACAAGGCATTAAAAATGAAAGTTAAGGGTATCGAGTTTATTAAGATCATTATTTTTTAGTTATTACTTCAAATTTTTATTGAGTTTCGATAAAAATATTCTTTATGTAATTTACTAAAAAATAATTATATTGTGGCAAATTACTTAAATATGATTATAAAGAAATATAACTCAGACAATAAACTTAATGTGAATTAAACTCGGATATATTTTTTTCTTTTCTTATTAATTAAAATATTTATTACAGATTTTTATGGCAATACTAGTTACAGGAGCAGCAGGTTTTATAGGATTTCATTTATCTTTAAATCTTATAAACATACGACATAAGGTGATTGGTATCGATGATCTTAATGATTACTACGATGTAAAATTAAAAAAAGATAGATTATCAATTCTTAAAAAAAAAAATAATTTCTATTTTCATAAAGTTTCATTAGAAAATAAATTATCTATAAACAAATTGTTCAAAAAATATAAATTTACGCATGTAGTTAATTTGGCTGCATATGCGGGCGTTAGACACTCTCTTTTAAAACCACAAGATTATATTGACGCAAACATAACTGGTTTTCTTAATATTCTTGAAGAGTCTAAAAGAAATAATATAAAACATTTAATCTATGCGTCCTCAAGTTCAATTTATGGAACAAACACCAACTATCCATTTTTAGAAAGTGATAATTCTGATCATCCAGTATCACTTTATGGTGCTACAAAAAAAGCAAATGAATTGATGGCTCACACTTATAGTCATTTATTTAATTTGCCTACAACTGGTCTAAGATTTTTTACTGTTTACGGTCCATGGGGAAGGCCAGATATGGCTTTATTTAAATTTACTGAGGCGATAATTAATGGATCTGCGATTGAGGTTTATAATAGAGGTAATCACCAAAGAGATTTTACTTATATAGACGATATAGTAAAATCAATAATAAAACTAATTCAACTACCTCCTCCTAAAAGAAATACATCCTATAATACTTCTAAGCCTGATGGAAGTTATAGTGATGCACCATGGCGAATTTATAATATAGGCAATAATGAAACTATAAGTCTAACTAAATTTATCAAAATAATTGAAGAAGTGCTGGGCAAAAAAGCAAAGAAAAAATTTCTGGGTATGCAGTTAGGTGATGTCAAAAAGTCTTACTCAAGCACAGGAAAATTAAAAAAAATTTCAGGCTTTAAACCTTACACTCCTCTTAATAAGGGAATAGAAGAATTTATAAAATGGTATAAGGACTATTATAATGTAAGTTCTTAAGTATTTTATGGCTCAAAAATTAATTAATATTAAAAAACTTAAGATAGGTGTTATAGGGCTTGGTTATGTTGGCCTTCCATTAGCACTTGAACTTGGAAAAAAATTTGATGTTATTGGATATGATAAAAGTAATTCTCGTATTAGGAATTTAACTATTAATGAAGATATTAATAAAGAGGTAAGTAAAACGGAATTAAAAAAATCCAAGTATTTAACCTTAACAGATGAAAATGGCACATTGATAGGAAGAGATATTTTTATTATTACAGTGCCTACTCCGATTTTAAAAAATAAGAAGCCAGATCTTAAGCCTCTAATTGAAGCAACGAAAACTATATCTAAATTAATAAAAAAAAATGGAATTGTTATTTATGAGTCCACTGTATATCCGGGTGCAACAGAAGAGGTGTGCGTTCCTATTATTGAAAAATATTCTAAATTTAAATTAAATACTGACTTTTTTGTTGGCTATAGTCCTGAAAGAATCAACCCTGGCGATAAAAATCATAACTTAACAAGTATTAAAAAAATTGTTTCAGGCTCAAATCGTCAAAGTTTAGAAATTATTGATAGAGTTTATAAATCTATAATAAAGGCTGGAACATATAGAGCGGAGTCAATTAAGGTAGCAGAAGCAGCAAAAGTAATTGAAAATATTCAACGTGACGTAAATATTGCTTTGATAAATGAATTTTCACTTATTTTTGATAAACTGGGTTTAAATACTCATTCTGTTTTAAATGCTGCAGCAACGAAATGGAATTTTATCAAATTTCAACCTGGTTTAGTAGGTGGCCACTGTATTGGCATTGATCCCTACTATCTGACCTATAAGTCGAAAAAGATAGGTTATAACCCTCGTGTAATTTTAGCTGGAAGAAAAATAAATGACAGTATGTCATCACATGTCATAAGCAAATTAGAAAAAAAATTTAAATCATTCAATATGAAATTAGATAATGCAAAAATTGTAATCCTAGGAATTACATTTAAAGAAAATTGTAGTGATATTAGGAATTCAAAGGCCATAGATTTATATTCAAGTCTAAGAAAAAAATCAAAAAATATAAGTTGTTACGATAAGAGGGTGAATAAATCTGATCTAGCTAAAAATAATGAAATTAAAATGGTTGGAAGATTAAGGAAATCTTATTATGACGCAATTATTATTGCATCCCCTCATGATGAAATAAAGAAATTAGGTATAAAAAAAATAAGAAGTTATTGTGCTAATAAAGGTATCATTTTTGACATCAAAAGTGCTTTTGCGCATAATTTAGTAGATCTAACTTTATAACTAGTAAGTTATAATTTTTTGCGTACTACCAGGTTTATGCTTTTCTAAAATAGATGCGATTTTCTTCCCTGCATTACCTTTACCATATAAATTCTTTGTTTTAAATTTTCCAACTTTGATTTGAGTATTTACTGCATCTAAAACTGCATTTTTTTGTGGTTTACAATTCAAAATGTTGTTTCCCATTAATCTCATATTTTGTCTTGTTCCAATATTGACCGATGGAACGCCAATTACTTCTCCTTCTCTAATTGCGCTACTTGAATTACCAATTAAACAAGAACATTGATACATCAGTTGAACATAAATTTTTAATGGTAAATTAATGAAAAGATGTAACCAGCTTGGGTTATATTTTTCTCTAAAAATTCTTATACCCTTTGAAATCTCATCTGATCCAGCATCAGCATTTGGCCAGATTAGAATTGTATTCATTTTCATTATATTCAACGCTGAAAGTATTGCATCAATATGTTTTTTATTTGAGCCATATTCTGTTGTAACTGGATGAAATAAAACTAATAAAAATTTTGATTTTTCAAGAGAGAAAATAGGACCTGTTCCCCTATATGTCTTAAATAAAGATTTAGAACTAATAAAATTTCCTTTTTTAATTCCAGCTAGTGTATCCAGTACATAATCTATTCTTGGACAACCGACTGCATGAACATCTTTTTTATTCTCGCCCATTTTTAAGATTCTATTTTTAGCATCATTATTAGCTGGAAAATGTATATTTGAAAATTTTGTTATTGAGTGTCTTATGCTTTCATCAATTGTACCCGACCTTTCACCCCCCATTGTGTGAGCAACACAGATATTCATCATTGCAGCACTAATAACCCATGGCAGTACATCAAATCTATCTCCAATAGCAATTACGTAATCTGGTTTGATTAAATCTAAAATTGATGAAAACTCTGTTATGCCTAGACCTACGGACTTTGACATTGTGATTGGTGTTTCTCCCTCAACTAGAGTATTGGCAACAAAGTACTTCTTAAAGCCTTGTTGATCCAATAGCTTTCTAATATCCCCATACCTAGGAATCACTCCAGCACCACCTATAACTATTGAAAGCTTGAGTTTTCTTGAGTTTTTTATAGATTTTAATATTGAAATTGCACTACTAAAATTTGCACGACTTCCTATATAAATTGATACTTTTTTCATATTTTATTATTGGAAATATTTATTTTTATTAAATCAGACAATTTTTTAAATACTTGATTATGAGCATCATGAGTTGCTCCTCCAGCATGGGGTGTAACTATTATTCTCTTATCTGTAAACGATTTTGTTATCAAAGGATCATTCGGCAGATAAGATGATGAGTACTCATTATTACAAACATCAATTCCAATTGATTCTATTTTTCCACTATTAAGGCCTTTTATTAAGGCCCTGGATGATACAGTATCTCCTCTTGCTGTATTTACAAATATAACTCCCTTTTTCATTTTATTTACTTGCTCAAAACTAATCATTTGCCTACTAGTCGGATTAAGTTTTACATTCATACTTATTATATCCGCAGACTCTAATAACTTGTTTAGAGTAACGAATGAATATTTTTTTTTATGCTTTATTTTTTTTATATCATACACAAGCACATTCATGCCAAACGTTTCTGCGTACTTAGCTATTTTTTTTCCCAATCTTCCAAATCCAATTATCCCAATAGTTTTACCCTGTAATTCATATCCCCTTATATCGCTATTAGTCCACTTTTTTTCTTTTTGAATCCGGTCTATTAGAAATCTAAAATTTCTTATACATGAAAGAATCAATAGCCAATTCATCTCAGCAGTACTACTGATCTTATCAAGAAATTTCCTATCTTCGAAAAGCGTAATTAGCTTAATATTTCTTTTATTGAGTTCATTTTCATCTATGTGGTCCTTGCCAGTGCTGGGAGTTGCAATTATTTTTAATTTTTTTGCATACTTAAGGATTTTGTTATCTATTGGTTCTCTAAGATGAGGGACAAATATATCACATGAAGCTATATATTTTAAGATTGACTGTTGATTATAGTTAATAAATTTGCAAGTACCAATAGACTTAAATTCATTAACCCCAGGATATATTTTATTGTCAAACCCTATGAGTAATTTCATTTCTTATTTTTTTTTAAAAGTTCATTAAAAAATTCTAAATCTGGTGCAAATGGTTCGTAATCTAAAATAGTATTAGCAATTAAATAATCTAAGTGCTCATCAATATTAATTGAATTTGACTGTTTCATGATTATTGGTCCTATGTTATTTCCTCGAATTGCTCTTTTCTCAAGGATTGACTTTATAGGAGATAAATATATCGCTCCGTTTCTAATATAAGCACTTGGTGTGAAGTCTTGCCTTCTTGAAGGTTCAGGTTCTACTAATGTATGATTAAAATCAACTAATTTATTATCTTCATCAATTCTTTTGATTCTTAGGGGATGATGATCTTCAAGTTTTGAAATTGAAGTAACACACGAAAGATCAGGATTTTGCTTAAGCATATTTATTGCATCATTAATGTTTTCCAATGTTCTAAAAGGCGAAGTTGGTTGAAGCAGCATCACTGCATCAAAAGTTACGTCTTTGTCTAGTTTATACCAATCGATTAGGTCGATTATTACATCAATTGTAGGCGTGTTATCTTCAGCCAATGTTTTAGGACGTAGATATCCTTTATCAATTTTATAATCGTTAATCATATGTAAGTATTCTTTTGAGTCAGTTGAGACAATCACATGACTTAATAAGCCTGCCTCTTTACATTTCATTGCAGTGAAAACTGAAAATTCTAGTAAAGGTATATTTTTTATAGGCTTAATATTTTTGTTCTCTATACCTTTGGATCCTGATCTAGCGGGAATAATTCCTAAAATTTTCATTAAAAACTATGTTTTAATAATTATATATAAAAATACAATATACACTTTATAATTATTCAATGTCAAAAATAGATTTGTCAAAATTAGTCCTTAATCGTAAAGACGATTTTATTTTTAATTTGCTGAATATCGAGAATTTTAATACAAATAAGTCTGCATATCAGAAATGGTATAAGCACTTAATTCAATATGGAAAAAAAATTGAGGGTGACATTTTTGAATTTGGTACCTATCAAGGTAAATCCTTAATAGCAATTGCAATACTTTGTAAAAAGTTAAAGATTAATAAAACAATTTATGGCTTTGATTCATTTAGGGGTTTTCCAAAATATCATAAGTTTGATAGTTTAAACTATTTTAATAAAAAATATTTTAATAAAAAATTAATTGATGATCATAAAATTAATTTAGAAATTAGAAAATTTTTATTAAATAAAAATAGAATTAATGAAAAGAATATTAGTACCAGTGGTTCTTTTAAGGCTTCCAAGAAAGAACTAATAAGAAAAATTAATCTACTAAAATTAGATAACATCAAACTTATTGAGGGAGATTTTAAGAAAACTGTTCCAGAATTTTTTTTAAATTATAATAACAAAATATTTTCAGCAAATGTGGACTGTGATTTATATGAAGGATACTGCATCGCTCTTGAGCATATAATAAAAAGATTAGCGAAAAAGGGCTTTATTCACTTAGATGAGTATTACTCCCTTAAATTTCCAGGTGCAAAAATTGCTACAGACACAGTTTTAAAGAAGAATAAGATCAAATTAAGATTTTACAAAAGAAATTCTCATGAATTTAAAAGATATTATTTACTTAATGAGTAATATTATTCTAAGAATTTATATTTTATTTGCTCGTCTTTCAATAAGTCTTTAGTAGATTTTTTATTAACTATTTCATCAATTCGCGCTGCTGAAATTCCATTACCAGGTTTTTTAAACGCAAGATTTCTCATATTTAATTTTTCACCTTTTTTTATATTATTTTTTGCTACAATAGATTTCTCAAAAATAGTTTTCATTTCTTTGAATGCTTTTATATTATTTTTATTAACAGGATTTAAGTAAGTTTTACGAATAAATTGTAGGTCTTTAACCATCGTATTAAATTCCTTAGGGTCGAGAGAAAACCATGCATCTGGACCATATAATTTTTTTGATGTTGTGAAATGTTTTTCAATCACTCTTGCTCCTAATGCAACCGCACCTATTGATGTAACAGAAGATAAGGAATGATCACTTAGCCCTGTAAATGTATCATATCTATGACTTATCTCAGAAATTATATTTAAACCTACTTTTTCAGCTGGAGTGGGATAAAGCGACGTACATTGTAAAATACAAATCTTTGATTTCTTATTAAATTGTTTAATTGCTAAATCTAGATCAGACCACTTCGACATACCAGATGACAAAATTGTAAACAAATTAGTTTTATTAACTTCTCTTAGAAGTGGAATATTGGAAATTTCTCCTGAAGGCACTTTTATAATTTCAAATCCTACATCTTTTGCTCTTTTAACACTTTCTATAGAAAAAACTGAAGTGCAAGGAATTATATTTTTACTTTTACAAATTTTAACTAGTTTTCTAAATTGTACTTTGGAAAACTCTGTTCTTTTAAAGTAATCAAACCGACTTTCATTTTTAAAGTAGGGAGGGGACGGTGCATTTTTAGTTGTTTCTTCTTCAGCAATATGCCATTGATATTTTACTACATTTGCACCAGCCTTGATTGCCGACTTAGTAAGCTCGACAGCGAGATCGTAATCTCCATTATGTGTCATGCCTATTTCAGCAATGATAAGAAGCCCGAAATCTTTCGTAAATGTACTTTTATTTTTCATAATTAATTGATTAATTTTAATATCAATATATTAAATAAAATTTTATATGAAGTATATATCTATCATCTGGCAGACCCTGTTACCAAAAGAAAAAAAGGGATCAATACTCTTATCAGTCATGATGATTCTTGCGATGCTACTTGAGACACTCGGCATTGGTTTAATTATTCCTGTAATAAATATTTTAATTAACCCTGATGTAGTCAGAGATTTTCTAGTAAGTATTAACATGAGTTATTTTACGAACTTGTCAGACATTCATCTCGCAATGGCGTTAATGTCTTCAATCTGCTTATTCTATTTATTTAAAAATCTATATCTATTTTTTTTTATATGGTGGCAAATGAAATTCGCAACTGAAGTAAGAATTTCACTCTCGACAAGAATTTATAAAAATTATTTATATAAACCCTATAATTTTTTTTTAAAAAATAATTCATCAATTCTAATTAGAAATATTAATAATGAAACGGATAATTTCCAGAATGCTTTATTATCAATAGTTGTTATAGTCTCTGAATTTCTTGTAGTCATTGGGTTAATTAGCTTTTTATTATATATTGAGCCAATGCCAATTTTGATTGCTTCTATTGTTATGGGAGTATCAGCATATATATTCAATGTGTTTAGTAAAAAAGGAATTTCAATCTGGGCAAAAGAACGGCTTTATCATCAGGGAGAAATTTTCAAAAGTCTCATGCAAGGTTTTGGAGGTTTCAAAGCCCTCAGAATACTTAATAGGCAAACATATTTTTTTGATATCTTTAATAATCATATTATTAAATACTCATCAGCTGATCGTTGGTTCAAAACATTACAACAAGCCCCAAGACTATGGTTGGAGTTTGTAGCAATTTTGTTACTAACCCTTATTGTATTAACACTTTTGATTTTAGGCAAAGGCAATGAGTCTTTGTTCGTAATCTTAGGTGTATATGCTGCAACAGCATTTCGTTTATTACCTTCAGTTAATAAAATTATTATGTCATTACAAAGATTAAAGTTTGTTTTGCCATCAGTTAAAATAATACATTCTGAAATGTTAAGTTTTTATAATTCTTTGAAAACTTCACAAGAAAATGCATCAACTAGTATTGAGTCGCTAAAATTTCTAAATCATATCTCTATTAACAAACTTGACTTTTCTTACTCAGACAAAAAAAAGGTTTTAGACAATATTGATTTATTAATTAATAAGAATGAGTCGATAGGTATTATAGGTGAGTCTGGTTCTGGTAAAAGTACACTAATAGATCTAATAATGGGTCTTTTAACTCCCGATAAGGGATCAATTAGTGTTGATGGGGTAAATATCGACAAAGGCTATTCTAAGTGGCAATCAATTCTTGGATATGTGCCTCAGGATATCTATTTATTAGACGAAACAATAAAAAAAAATATAGCGTTAGGTTTGAACGAGGAAAAGATTGATGAAAATCAAGTAAAATTTTCACTTCAGGCTGCACAACTAGATAGCCTTATCAATAGTCTTCCTGAAGGGTTAGATACAATTGTTGGCGAACGTGGTGTAAGATTGTCAGGTGGTCAAAGGCAGCGCATAGGTATTGCGAGAGCATTGTACACAAACCCAGATATAATTATTTTAGACGAAGCAACAAGCTCTTTAGATTTTGAAACGGAGAAGAATATAATGAATGCCATAGATAAGTTAAAAGGCATAAAAACATTAATTATTGTTTCTCATAGAATGTCGACAATCCAGGATTGTGATAAAATTTATGAAATTAAAAATAATAATCTTAGACTAAAATAGTTTTATAAAAAATATGAGAAGATTTTTTTTTACTGAAACATTAAGTATCGAATTAATATTAAATATCTTAATTAAAAATTTATTTAATTTAAAAAACTCAAGAATTTACTATTACAAATCAAATACCATACTTAAAAAAAGAATTTCATTTATAACAAGAATTTTTGGAATTAAATTTATATTTATTGATCAAGGTTTAGCACAAGGTGAAACTAATCAACCTTCCACATTCTTTGCCATTAATCAGAAAGCTATAAAACTTTCGAAAGAAGCTGTTTCAAAAACCAATGAAAATAATAACTTCACCTTTTGGATCTCGCCTCAAATACAACATGAAAAAAGCAAAAAAACACTTCAGCAACTAATAGCTAAAGACTTGATGATGTATTATACACTTGATGCCTATAGTTATCTAAACAATAATGATAATCAGAGTTATATTTGCATATCTCATTATAATTCAATTAATTTCATTGATAAAAAGTATTTGAGTGCCCACTCAAATATTCAAAAGATATTATTTTTTAAAGAAACTATTTTTTTCAGGATTTTTAAGTTGCTATACAATCTGTCAATCTCAATCAATTTTAGATCGCTAAATAAAGTAAATTATAAATCTAAAAGAAAAAAAATTGCCATATATGGTAGCAAGTCTCACTCTCATCCATTAAGTGATCACTGGTGGGTAAAAAATTTAAATTTTAATAAATCTGATATAGTGTTTTTTTATAAAAATAGTAAACACCCCGCTACTGAAGAAATCATTAAAACGACTCTTGAAAATAATTATGATTTTCGAATTTTGAATAATAAATCTAATAATACAAAATCTTTTAAAACAAAGAAAATTTATTTATCACCTCTACGTATTTTCCAAATAATATTTGAAATAATAAAAATCCCTTACAGGTTTAGGAAAACTAAATTTTTTTTATGGAATTATTATTATTGGCTTAGCTATGTCTATGACGTCAATTATTGGAACAAATTCATTAAACAAGAAAATATTATTTTAGTTAAGAATGATGAATATGAGATTTCTACTGATATTTTAGGTCTAGCGTCAGATATGGCTGGTATTAAGAAAATTGGTTTTCACTGGAGTGATAGATATTTTTTAGAATACTGTTTCATGCCAATATCAGATGTATATTTTGTTTGGGGAAAATTACTGAAAGAGATTTTTGAAAAAGAATATAGGTATGATTTTATTAAAGTCCACGTTTCAGGAAGTCCATTTCATTCATTTCCTTTGATTGCACGTTTATATAATGACTCAAATAAAATTGTTAATGAAATAAAATCTAATAGAAATATTGCTCATGTAATCACTGCATTTGATAGAAGTAATGGACCTAAAGCGATGTATGGAATTAATTATCATATAGAGTTTTATGATAAATTACTAAAATTCATAGAGTCTAATGAAAAATTTCACTTAATAATAAAACCTAAAAATGAAATTCAAAAAGAAGTTTTTAATAGGAATAATATTAAAGAAAGAGTAGAGAGTTTAATTAAAAATAGAAAAATTACACTTTTGAGCCCTTATAAAAATTTTTTTACAATTTGTAAATTCACAGATCTTACTATTTCACTTGGACTAAATACAGCTGGCGTAATGGCTTCATTAAGTGAAGTTAAAAGTTTATTTTGGGATCCACTCAATTTTTCATCTTCTCATCATTCGTCTTATATTGAATTATCTGGTTTTAATAATAAAAATATAGTTTATGATAATATGAACAATCTTATCGAAAATATAAATTTCCATATTGAAGGTTCTGTAGATATCAATTCACAAATAAACAAATCAAGAGTCTCACAAAGTGGGGAAAATGCTTACGAGAAAATAACAAAAATAGTTAATGAATTATTATAATACCAAAAATGCAAATTTATTTTATAACATTTTTTATTTTATTAATTTTATCTATTTATGAATTTTTCTCAAAAAGTAAAAATTCTTCAATCATCAATATATTCATTCTAGCTATTTTAGTTTGGTTAATTTTCATTGCTGGTTTTAGGGGAGCAGTTTTTGGAGACTACTGCACTTACTGGAATTTTTTTCAAGTTATCCCATCACTTGTAGATTATGTATATAGATCAGTTGAAATACAAGACGATATAAGTACTGAGTGGCTATACAATATTTTATTTCCTATGTTTACTAAGGTATTTTCAGATAGTCATGTCTTATATTTTACATTTGTATCCGCTGTTGCTCTAAGTATTAATATTTTTATGTTAAAAAAAATGTCTCCGCTTATTTTTTTATCATTATTAATCTATTTCTCTCATGTTTTCCTTTACAAAGAACTGCAACAGATTAGATCTGGATTGAGTAGCTCATTAATTTTACTTTCAATATATTTCTTAAGTCAAAGAAGAATTTCAAGTTATACCGGTACTTATATCTTTTCAACTTTAATTCATACAACTGCGTTTGTAACAATATTTGGGGTAATAAGTAGATTTATATTTTCTTTTTTTAAACAAAAAAAAACTGTGATGTTTCTTGTTTTAGTTTTTGTTATTTTTCTCGCATTAATTGAGATACCACTTTCAATATTATTTTTCCTTGAAACTTATATTACATTCCCTTGGAAATATTATGTATATAAAGATACAATAGACGGGGCAGGTAGTACTAATTTTTATTCTATTGGAATTTTTAGCAACCTTACTACTGTTAAGTATATTTTTTTTAGCTTGATCTCAATTATGTATTTTGATGAGTTAAATAAAAAAAATAAATATTTTAAATATGCATTCTTTTTTTATTATACAGGAACATTATGGATTATTTTCTTTAACGGTTTTGCAATCATAGCTACAAGATTAGCATCAATGCTTACTGTCCCAGAAATTATCTTACTACCAATGTTAATTATTTTATTCAAACAGAAAGGCCTTGCTTTTATTTTTCTTGTATTATTCTCTTTCATGCAACTCATTCTTAACACATTATATTTATCTAATGTTCCAGAATATGATTTTATATGGAATAATGTTGATGTATGCCAGGAAACTTTTGATCACAAGATGAGAAATCATGAATACATACAGTTGGAATCTGATTTTTAATGTGTGGACTTGTTGCAGTTTTTGATAGCGATGAATATGGTTCTGCTCATTTAGACAAAATGTGTAGTACAATTGCCCATAGAGGGCCCGATAGTAAAGGTATAGTCATTTTGAAAGATAATGAATTTCAAAAAATTAATTCAGATGAAAAAAATAATATAAATTTTAAATATGGTTTTGGATTCAATAGATTGAGTATTCAAGATCTCAGCAATAAAGCTAGCCAACCAATGATATCAGATGATGAAAGATATCTAATATTATTTAATGGTGAGATATATAATTTTATTGAACTTCGAAATAACTTAATTGATAGAGGACATAAATTAAGAAGTAAAAGTGATACCGAAGTTATTTTAAAGTTATTCCAAGTTTTTGGAGAGAATATGCTGGAGATGATTAATGGGATGTTTGCCATAGTTATCTTTGACAAGAATAAAAATAGTTTTTTTGTTTGTAGAGATAGATTGGGTATAAAACCACTATATTATTACTATGATAAAAAGCGACTTGTTTTGGCAAGTGAGATTAAATCAATACTAATTCATAGTAAAATTAATCCACAGATCAATTATACAAAATTGAATGAATATTTAACTTTTAGATATATTTCAGGAAATGAAACATTATTTAAAAATATAAATGAAGTAGAGCCAGCTCAGAAAATTGTTTTTCATAATAGCAATGTCAGAAAAGAAATTTATTGGAATATTAATTCTTCCTTACACATTGGTCATGGAAAGGGTACATTATTAGATAGCATAATTAATAGTAGTGTTGACTACCAACTAATTAGCGATGTGGAGGTCGGAACGCAATTATCAGGTGGACTTGACTCAAGTTTAATTGCTTCTTTAGCCTTTTCAAAAGACATTTCAAAAACTAAATCTTTTTCAATTATTCCTGAAGACAAAGAATATAGTGAAGAAAAATATATTGATTATATTCTTAGTAAACATGAATTTGATGCGCACAAAATAAAATTTAATATAGACCATTTTCATAAATATATTGAACAAGCAACATGGCATTTTGATCAACCATTAAGCCAACCTAATTCTATTGGGATCTATACACTATCAAAATTTGCTTCAAATCATCTTAAGGTATTATTAAGTGGTGAAGGAGCAGATGAAATATTTGGAGGCTATGATAGATATTGTGTAGCAAGAATATTCGAGAAATATCCATTTCTTTCATCATTTTATAATTCTATAAGATCGCATAAATATAAAAGAGATGGAAGTAATCTGGAGGAATTACTAATATTTTTATCGGCTACTTCTAAAATAAATGAAATTAAAAAGATTAATCCAAGTTGCAATATAAACAATTCATTGGGAGACAGAAAAAAAATATTTAATGCATCAAATACAGAATCTTTTTTTAAAACATATCTTAAATATGAAACAAAAACTTATCTTAATGAACTACTCATCAGGCAAGATAAAATGTGCATGGCAAACGGAATTGAAAATAGAGTTCCTTATTTAGACCACCGTTTAGTTGAATTTGCATTTTCATTGAAAAATGAATATAAAACCTCTACACCTTATCTCCCAATTTTTTATAATGCTTCAAAAAATACAAAAAAAATTCTTAAGGAATATGGATTAAACTATTTTGATAAAGAATTTATTTTTAGAAAAAAAATGGGTTTTAGCACTCCGTTAGAAGAGTTTTTTAATCAAAATGATAAAAGAGATTATTTTTATGGCATTATTGAAAATTTAAATAGGTCAGGAATATTAGAAAATAAGCTGCCATGCAATTACCTAACTAATAGTAATGAAATGATATCACTAAATACAAAATGGACAATTTACGCTTTGTCAGTATGGTCAAGCGTTTTCAAAATATTTTAACTATGAAAAAAAGTAAAAAAATTCACTTATTTATTCTTCATGAAGAAGAAAAAATAAATAATAGCATTATTAGAGGCCTTAAGACTGAAAGTAATACTATAGCAAAAGTAGTTATATTTAATGATAATAACGAATTTAAAAATAGTTTTATTAGCCACATCAAAAAAATATATAAAAAAGTTGAAATAGTTAATGCAGCTGGAAATTTAGAAAAAATCGCTTTTAAAATAAGAAATGAATATGCTCAATTAGTTTCAAATGCAAAAAATATACAAATTGATGAAAAGCCACTGAATGAATATTTAGTTTACGATTCAAAACTCTCTACATGGTGGCTAAACGAGATTTTCCATAAAAGATCTTATAAGTTCAAAACATTCACTTATTTGTGCCAATTGATCTTCTTAAAAGATATTCTGAAAAGAAGTGGTCGAATTGATAATACTATTATATTTTCAAAATCCTCACTATTTGTTGAAACTATTGAGAAGTATTTAGACACAAAGAAAATTAATTATGTCAAATCAGTAAATTACTTTGGAGTAAAAAAATTCAAAGAATTACTTCAACTTTCAAAATACATATTAGTATTTAATAAATGGTTTATTGAGTTTTTAATAATTACAATTCTGGCTAAGACTTATAACAGAGAAAAATTACCTAAAAATAAAATAGCATTTATTCAATTTTATACTGCCTTTTGGCCAAGAGAAGACTATTTTAAAGATGACAAGTTTGGGAAAAAAAATGAAATATTAAAGTCATTTAGAAAAAATGATATTATATCACTGGTTACATTATTTCCTGACGGAATTCATACTTCAATTAAATTTTACAATTTTTTTGAGATATTAAGAAAAAGATCTCAAAAAAATTATGATAAAAAGCAAACTTTTTTTTTAGAACGATTTATTAATTTTAGTAAAATATTTAAATTATTTTTTTATTGTAACATTACAATATTAAAACTTTTTCAACTATCTAAAAAAGAAAATTTCAAAAGTTTTTGGGTATTTGATGATTTCGATATTTATCCTTTAATAAGGGAAGAGTTCTATCAATCAATGAGAAGAATACCAAGATTCTTTTTTTACATTGAGAGACTTAAAGCTTTCACAATAGCAGCAAAACCAAAATGTGTTATATATAATATGTTTGAAACACCCATTGGAAAATCTACTGTATTTGCCATTAAATCAACCAGTCCAAAAACCTGCGTAGTAAGTACACAAGATGGTCCTATTAATAGATTGAAATTAGAGACAACTAATATTGTAGGAGAATTTTCTATAGCAACAAATAATAATTTTGTTAATTTCCCGCCTCTGCCGGATATGATTTTAGTCGAAGGTAAGTATGGTAAAGAATTACTATTAGAGTCAGGATATCCTGAACATGTCATATCAGTGGGAGGGTCAAGTAGAATGATAGGCTTAAATTCATTACCCTTTAAATCAAAGAATAAAAAAAGAATAAACCAAAATCGAATATTAGTTGCATTTGGTATTAATGATCATGAGCCAATACTAAACTTATGTATTTCTTATTTTAAACAACAGATCTTAACAAGAAAAGATCAAAATACCGTATTTGTTTTTAAAACCCACCCCAGAGGGGTTTTAGAAAAAAATGCATTGCGCAATTTTTTATTGAAGAACAATATTACTCAAAATGTTATTTTATCAAATGCACCAGTTTGGAAAGAAATAAATAATTGCAATTATATAATTGGAACTTTTACATCAGTGTTAAATGAGGCGGCAGTTAAGGGATACAATGTAATTTCCTTATTATTTGGAAGTAGGATTAATAATTCAGTACTTTTAGAATTAAATCTTAAAAATATAAACTATGTTTCAAAATACTCTGAATTTGAAAATATTATTAAAGATAAATCAGAAAATGCAACCTTATTGAAAGCTGCTCAAAAAGTTGAAAAGTATCTCTATTACGATGTGACCAATAATGTAGCAAAAATATGGAATAAATTGATAAGTGAAAAAATTATTAATTTCAACAACACTCCCATTCTGAATATAAATAATTCTCTTACAGAGGAGGAGATTAGGCCTCAGAAGATATTTAATAAATACCTCAGACTTTGCAAAGAAGATATTGAATTAATTTTTAAAGGAAAAAAATTTGATAGTTTTTCGTGTCCTTCTTGTGAAAGAGATGGAAATGTAGCGTTTGAAAAGAATAATTTTACCTATAAAGAATGTAGTTATTGTAACACACTATATGTAAGTCCAAGACCATCTGAAGAACTATTTACAAGATTTTATACAAAATCAAAATCATCAGAGTATTGGGCAACCGATTTTTACCCTCTCACGTCTGAAAATAGAAGAGAAAAGTTATGGAAGCCAAAAGTAAAAAAAATAATAAACGTCTTAAAAGACAACAAGATAGAAATGCCAAGTATCGTTGAAATTGGTGGAGGATATGGAGTTTTTGCTGAGGAGTTGATAAGCCAAGGTTTAAATGAAGTGTTAATAATTGAACCATCACGTTCGCTTGCAAACTCTCTAAGAAAAAAAAACATAAACGTAGTAGAAAAATTTCTTGAAAATTTAAAAAGATCAGATATTCCAAGCAAACAAACATTTTTTGTTTGTTTTGAACTTTTTGAACATCTGCATTCTCCTAAAAAATTTCTTAAAAAACTTTATAGTTTAATGAAAAGTAATGATTTTTTTTATTTTACTACGCTATCTAGTACAGGTATTGATATAAGAACTTTGTGGAGAAAATCTGACTCTGTTTCACCACCTCATCACTTAAATTTCTTTAATCCTTATTCTGTAAAATTTTTGCTGGAAAAAGTTGGATTTACCCAAGTTGAGACTCATACTCCTGGACAACTTGATCTAGATATTATGTACAAGAATAGGAGCAAAATTAAAGATAAATTTTGGAGGAATTATCTTGAAAACTCTGATACAGAGGAGAGGTCAAAAATGCAGAATATAATTTCAGAGTCAGGAATGAGTTCCCATATGCACATTATCTGTAAAAAAAATTAAAATGAAGTCTATCGCAATTATACCTGCTAGAATGAATAGCTCGAGATTTCCTGGTAAGCCAATGGCTAAAATAAATGGAATGCCAATGGTAGAAATTGTCTATGAAAATGTAAAAAAATGTAAAATGCTTGATGAAGTATTTGTAGCTACATGTGATCATATCATTTATGAGCATATTTTAAAAATTGGTGGTAAAGCTATAATGACAAGTAATAAACACAATCGTTGCACATCTAGATGCGCTGAAGCTTTAAAGAAGATAGAAAAAATATATAATAAAAAAATTAAAATTATTTCTATGGTTCAAGGTGATGAACCAATGATTAATTCAAAAATGATAAATCAGTCAATAGCTCCGCTCATAAATGATAAATCGAAGAATATTATTAACTTACTTGGTAAAATAGAGAATAAAAATGAATTTATGAGTAAGAATTCTATTAAAGTTACTTATGACCGAAATCTGAAAGCTTTATATTTCTCAAGAGAACCAATACCGTACGATATTGGAATACATAAAAAATATTATGGTAAGCAAGTATGTGTCATTTCATTTAGAAGAGAGTTTCTTTTAAAATATCAGGCATTAAAAACAACAGAATATGAAAAGTCAGAGTCTATAGATATGTTAAGATTTTTAGAAAATGGAATTGACGTTCATTTCGCAAGAACCAACGAAACTAGCCATGCAGTAGATACTCCGCTTGATCTTAAAAAAGTTGAAAAACTAATTAAAAAATAATTAAAGTGAATAATTTTTTTGTAACTAGTTACGAAAGAAATATTAAGTTCCATACTTTTAGAAACAATTATCAGCTCTGTAATGACCTTACTAATAAATTATCGTCTATAATTTTAAAAAACAACTCATCGAAAAAGAATATTTGTCTATGTGGAGGAAGTACGCCAATATTTTTATACCAATCTTTATTTAGAAAGAAAATAAATTGGAAACAAGTTGAAATTATATTAACGGATGAGAGACTAGTAAATGAAGGACATATAAAATCTAATAAAAAATTGTTAACTGATATATTTTCAAAGAGTCAAATTAGCCAAAGACCCAATATTTTATTAATAAATAATACTGGAACCAAAACTAAATATAATATTATTAAAAGAATACCATTTGATTTTACAATTTTAGGAATGGGAGATGATGGTCATACCGCATCTATTTTTAATAATAAATTAATTAGCAATAATTATCAGAGCAGTGAATTTGCATTTATCTGCAAAAAAAAGAGTGAGAGTTATAAAAGATTATCACTATCTGAGCAAATATTAAAAAAATCGAAGAGAACCTTTCTTTTAATTAGAGGTTATAGTAAGCTTAAATTAATAAATCATGCACTTGGAAATCTTGAGAATTCAAACTATCCAATAAATGCTTTTTTAAAAAATGATATAGAGATATATTGGTGTCCTTAAGAGCATTAAAATACATTTATGAAAGATCTTTATATATCGACATCAAGCTTTGCAAATATAAACAAAGATTCTTTAGATTTATTGAGTAGAAATAATATTACATTTGATATTAATAAGTCAGGCAAAAAGATAGTTCCATCTGATGCGTCATACGAATATAAAAATTGTAAATACTTGATTGCAGGAACTGAGGATTTAAGTGAAGTAATTATAAATAACCCTAATTTAAAATTTATATGCAGATTGGGTTTAGGCATCGAAAACGTTCCAATATCTCTACTTAATCAAAAAAAAATAAAATTATCTTTTACACCTGCTACTGTGAGTAAAACTGTCGCCGAAATGACATTGGGTTTAATGTTAAATTTACTTAGACGGATATCTTTCTTTGATAGGGATATGAAAAAAGATATATGGAAAAAAAAGATGGGTAAAAGCCTTGATGAGGTTGTTATTGGAATTGTTGGGTATGGAAGAATTGGACAAGAAGTAAAAAAACTTATCGAAAAGTTATCTGTAAAAAAGATATTACTTCATGATACATCTGAAGCTATTTTGAAATTAAAAGATAAAGATAAAGCACTTAATTTTTGTGGTTTAAAGGAATTGTTAATAGGGTCAGATATAATTACCTTACATTTACCTTTAACAAAAGATACTGATGGATTGATTGGAAAAAATGAATTATCAATGATGAAAGATGATGCAATTTTAATTAATTGTAGCAGAGGAGGCCTTATAAATGAAAATGATTTGTATAATCATTTGTCTAATCATAAGACTTTTTGCGCTGCGCTAGATACATTTGAGACTGAACCATATGACGGTATTCTTAAATCATTAAATAATATTATTTTAACTCCTCACGTAAGCTCATCTACAGTTCATTGTAGAAACATGATGGAAATGTCTGCTGTTAATGAAACAATAAACTTTCATCTAGGAAAGCCCTTAAAAAATGAAATTATTTCATAAAAAATGAATTTACTTACAAAAAGATTAGCTAAAGAAATTAAATTGATTTTCTTTGATTTCGACGGAGTTATAAAAAAAAGTAATGAGGTAAAAACACAAGCATTTAAAAAAATTTTTAATAAATATGGCAAAGATATTGTTTCTAAAGTTGTGAATCATCACTTAGAAAATTTAGGTGTAAGTAGAGTAAAAAAAATATCATATTGCTATTCTCAGTTCCTGAAAAGGCCCGTTAATCAAAATGAGCTTATTTCTCTATCTAATGACTTTAGCAAGCTTGTAGTTGATTCTGTTATTAGCAGTGAGTATGTGCCAGGTTCAAAAGAATACTTGTTAGAAAACAAGTACGAACAAGAGTTTATTCTAATTACGGGAACGCCTCATGATGAAATTCAATTTATTTTAAAGAAGTTGAAAATATATGATGTTTTTTCAAAAATTTTTGGTTCACCTAATGAGAAAAAAGCTGTAGTAAAACAGCTATTGAATGAAAGAGCGGATATTAAACAAAAGACTATTCTAATTGGAGATAGTAGAACAGATTGTGATGCAGCTAAATCAAATAATATTCCTTTTGTATATAGAATAGATAGCTATGATAATTCAAAACTAATGAATGAAAGTGATTATTATTTAAAAAATTTTAGTAATTTAATATGACAAAATCTAAGCAAAAAAGTCTAGCCTACTTGAGATCTAAATTATCATCTAAAACTTCGTCTATTGGGTCTTGGATACAAATTAATTCTAGCGATGTTGCAGAACTAATGTCATATTCAAAATATGATTGGCTTGTAATTGACATGGAGCATGGTTCAATAAGTTTTTCTGATTTGCCAAATTTGATAAGATCTATTGAGCTAGGTGGAGCTATGCCATTAGTTAGGGTGCCAGAAATAAATGAAAGATATTGCAAAGCTGCAATGGATGCAGGTGCTTATGGACTTATTCTGCCAATGGTTAAATCTGCAGAAGATATTATTCAAGCAATCAATTTTTCTTGCTGGCCTCCAAAAGGTAAAAGAGGTGTAGGTTTTTCTAGAGCAAATATGTACGGAAAATATTTTGAAGAATATAAAAAGCTTTCACAGAAGCCATTTATAGTAGCGCAAATAGAAAATAAAAAAGCTTTCGAAGATCTTGATCAAATATTGCAAATAAAGGATCTGGATTCAATAATGATTGGGCCATATGATTTAGCTGCATCCCTTGGTAAGAAAGTAGATTTTGAAAGTAAGATATTTAAAAATATGATTAATAAAATATTATCACTATCCAAAAAATTTAATATGCCTTGTGGCATTCATCAAGTTAAACCTAATGAGAAACAATTAAAAAAATATATTTCAAGTGGATATAGCTTTATAGCATATTCAACCGATGCATATTTTCTAATTAATTCATCAGTTAATCCTTTAGTGAAAGAAGCAAAATGAAAATTACTGTCTGGGGAGGTTCTGGTTTTTTAGGGTCACATGTTAGTGACGCATTAAGCAATGCAGGGCATGAAGTAATCGTAGCAGATAAACAAAAGTCAGATTACTTAAGATCTGACCAAAAAATGTTTGTAGGTAACATATTAGATGAAAGCGATATCTTAGAGTCAATTTCAGATTCTGAAGCAATTTTCAATTTTGCAGGCGTTGCAGATATAAAGGAATCAAATGATAATGCTCTTAATTCTGCTGAAAATAATATAATTGGCAATATAAAACTATTAGAGGGTTGTAAGAAATTAAAAACACTTAAAGTTTATGTTCTAGCTAGTTCTCTCTATGTTTATTCAAATTCTGGAGGATTTTATAGATGTTCTAAGCAATCTTCAGAAACTTATATTGAGGAATACGGAAGACAATTCAATATACCTTATTTAATTTTAAGATTTGGCTCCTTATATGGACCAAGATCAGACGAGAATAATGGGATAAAAAGGTACCTTAAGGAAGCAATAGCTAGTGATATAATTTCTTTTTCTGGAAATGAAAATTCAAGAAGAGAATATATTCATGTTGAGGATGCATCAAAAATATGTGCAGATCTTATTAATGAAGCTAAGTTTAATGAATATTTTACTCTTACTGGAACTCAGTCTATTTCTATGAAAGATTTATCTTCATTAATTTCTGAAATTTTAGGAAAAGAAATTACTCTTAAATCGAGCGAGTCCCAGAAAAAAGATAGTTCACATTACCATATAACACCCTATAAATATACTTCACGCAAATCAAAAAAATATACTCTTCCGATACATACAGACCTTGGAGAGGGTCTTCTTGAATTAATTCAATACATAAAAAACAATAAAGAATAGTATTTTCTGCAATTAAACGAAATGCAAAAAATAAAAATACTATTCCTTGTTCCAAATCTTAATATTGGAGGCGCAGAAAGAACAATTGTAAATTTACTTAATGGAATTAATAAGAGAAAATTTATTTGTAAATTAATGCTTTATAGAAAAGAGGGTGAATTATTAAAAAAACTTAAACCACATATCAATGTTATAAATCTTTCTGTAAGTAATTCGGGGTTAGCAATATTTAAGATCATCAAACATTTAAATTATGAAAAACCTGATATAGTATTTTCAACATTGCGCTATCCAAACGCTGCAATGTATATTTCTTCAAATTTGTGTACAAGTAAACCTAAAGTAATTATTAGAGAAACTAATAATTTTACTGCTGCAGGATTAAAAAAAAATCTAACAGAAACATTTGTTAGTTGGTGTTATCGAAATGCAGATAAAGTAATTTCTTTATCTAAAGGTGTAGCTTTAGATTTAAGAAAAAGACATCAGATAAGTAAAAGTAAAATTAAAATAATCTATAACCCCGTTGATACTAGCTATATTAAAAACGAAGGTAAAAAAAAATTAAATATAAAGATTCCGAAAGATTTTAACAAAAAATCTAAATTTAAGATGATATCAGTGGGGAGTTTGGAAATTCAAAAAGGACACGATATTCTAATTAAATCATTGAAAAAACTGAAAAATATTGATTTTTACTTATTTATAGTTGGAAAAGGAAGTCAAAAAAAATCCTTAGAAAAATTAATTGTTGATTGTGAATTGACGAAACGAATTTTTCTACTAGGTGAATTAAAAAATCCTTATAACCTTATTTCTAAATCAGATTTATTCATACTACCTTCAAGGTGGGAAGGGTTTGGACATGTTATTGTCGAGTCAATGGTGCTTGGCACACCGGTGTTAAGTTCAAATTGTAAATCTGGGCCTAATGAAATAATTACAAATAATGTTAGTGGAAAATTATATCCAACACACTCACAAACTGCATTAATTAAAGGTATCCAAGATATTTATAAAGATAACAATTTACGAAAGTTATTAGCTAAAAATGGAAAAATACAAGCTAAAAAATATAATATGTCAATGATTGCTAATGAATATCAAAAAGAATTCATAAATATATATGGCAAATAAAAAGGTAATAATTCTTTTGCCGAAAATAGGGAATTCAGGTCCATCTAAAGGAGCTTTAGCACTTTCAAAAGGTATTTGCGATCAATATAGTGTTACAGTTTTTTCATTAGAAGAAAAAAAATCAAAGGAGAAGAATAGTTATAAAGTAATATTTTTAAAAAGTTTTTTCAATATTAAAATACTGAAGTACCTAAGTTTTTTTAATAAAATTAAAAATTTAAAAAAGAAATATGATAAAATAGTAGTAATCTCATTTACACTCATCCCTGATATATTTGTGTCACTTCTTCCAAATGATATTAAAAAAATATCATCAATAAGAATGAATATATTTCGTGACTATAAATATTTATTTGGATATTTATATTTTTTTATAGTTAAGCTACATGTTTATGCCCTTAGTAGATTTAATGTAGTAGTAACTATGCATGATAAGATGAAAAATCAATTTCCCATTAATCTAAAAAGAAAAATTGTAAATATTAGTAATTTTATTGATGAGGAATCATTATCTAAATACAGAAAGAATAAAATTTCGTCGAAGGAAATTATCAAAATAGTATATTGTGGAAGCTTGATTAAAAGAAAGGATCCTATAGCCCTTATTTATGCAATTAAAAAAATTAAATCAATGAACAGGAAAGTTTCTTTGGATTTAATTGGCTCTGGTCCACTTTTAAGACATTTAAAATTTTTGGTTAACAAGTTTGATTTAAATCAGGAAGTTTTTTTTCATGGTCATCTTAAAAATCCCTACAAAATTATGTCAAATAATGACTTATTTGTTTTGCCATCACAGACTGAAGGTGTTTCAAGAGCTATGCTAGAGGCCTTATATTTAGGTTTATATTGTATAGTTAGGAATATTGATGGAAATTCCGACATAATTAAAGATAAAAAAAATGGATATTTATTTGAAAACAATACCGAACTATTTAATAAAATTTTAAAAGCGGAAAAGCTAAAAAATAGCAAAATTACCTCAAAAAATGAATTACTTCCTACGCATAGCAAGTATGATAAAAATATACAAAGATACTTAGATCTAATAAATGAAATCTGATAAACCTAAAATAGCTGTATTGATGGCAGCATACAATGGAGAAAAGTATATTGAAAAGCAGCTAATATCAATACTCAATCAAGTTGATGTTGAAGTTTCAATACACATAAATTTAGATAAATCTTCTGATAATACTTTAAGTGTTATTTCGAAATTTAAGAAAACATACCCTAATATTTCAATCATCTCAGAAGATATAAGCTTTGGGAGTGCCTGTAGCAATTTTTTTTTCTTGCTATCGAGTATAGATTTAAATGAATATGATTTTATCTCTCTTTCAGATCAGGATGATGTATGGTTTGAAAACAAGTTAATACAGGCTGTTTCACAAATAGAATTAAAAAATGTTTCATCATATTCATCAAATGTAATTGCTGTTTGGCCAAATAAGAAGAGAAAAAAAATTTACAAATCTTTCAGTCAGAAACCATTTGACCATTTTTTTGAGTCTGGAGGTCCAGGCAATACTTATGTTTTTAGAAAAGACTTTGCTGCTTTTTTACAGGAATTCTTAAAGAAAAATGCTGAAGCAATAAAAAAAGTAGAACATTATGATTGGTTTATATATTCTCTTGCAAAAGAGTATGACTTTAAATGGTATTTAGATGATTTTTATTCACTGGAGTATTTACAGCATGGAAATAATGAGATTGGAGCAAATTTAGGAATTAGAGCCTATCTTAAAAGGGCTAGATTATTATTCAATGGTAGTTGGTTTATACAATCAAGAATTATTTGTTCATTGACTATAAAGAAAAATCAAGATTTTTTCATAGAATGGTCAAATTTAAATTTTTATAGCTTTCTTTTTCTGGCATATTCTTCGAAAAAATGTAGAAGGAATGTTAGAGATCAATTAGTTTTTTTTATTGTATGTACTCTTTTATCACTAAAAAGTTTATTTATTAAATCTACATTGTAGTTCGGGAATTAAAATAAAATGAGAAAAGGAATAGTTCTAGCAGGAGGAACAGGGACAAGGTTGTATCCTTCAACAAAGATATTTTCAAAACAACTTCTGACTATTTATGATAAACCGCTTATTTTTTATCCACTGTCAACTCTGATGCTCTCAGAAGTAAGAGATATACTGATTATAACTACACCTAATGACCACGAGCATTTTGTAAGACTTTTAGGTGATGGATCTAATTGGGGTATTAATCTTTCATATGCAACTCAAGAAAAACCAAAGGGTATTGCGGAGTCAATCTTAATTGGAGAAAAATTTATAAATAATGAGAGTTGTTCATTAATCCTAGGAGATAATATCTTTTTTGGTCAAAATTTTTCAAATCGGTTAATAAATGCTGCCACTCAACATTCTGGCGCTACTGTGTTTTCATATCACGTAAATGACCCTGAAAATTATGGAGTTGTTAAAATGGATAAAAATAATATTGCTAAGGAAATAGTAGAAAAGCCAAAATCCTTTATTTCTAATTTTGCAATTACAGGTTTATATTTTTATGACAATAATGTTGTAGAATATGCAAAATCTTTAAGGCCATCAGACAGAGGTGAGTTAGAGATTACCGACTTAAACAATTGTTACTTGCAGAATGGTAGTTTGAACGTTGAATTTTTGGGAAGAGGATATGCGTGGCTAGACACAGGTACTCATGAAAATATGCTTTCAGCAAGTAATTTTGTAAATACTGTTCAAAAACGACAAGGTTTAATGATATCATGCCTTGAAGAAATTGCTTTAATGAAGGGTTGGATTAGCAAGGAAGATGTAGAAAGACAAATTTCGTTATTGAAAAACTCATCCTATGGGGTCTATCTAGCTAAAATACTAGAGGCATCTTAATGGGCAGTATATTAGTAACAGGCGCAGCAGGATTTATAGGCAGACAGCTTAGTGACAGTTTAATCAGTAATGATTTTGAAGTTATTGAATTGGATGATTTAAGCACTAAGCCACTATTAGCGCCAAAAAAAAATTTGATAGCAATGAAAGTTCAAGATATTAATGCAGATTTCTTAATTTCAAATAATATTGAATGCATAATCCATCTTGCAGCAAAAAAAAATGTTAAAGATTCATTTTTTAACATGGATTATTCAACTGAAAATTTTGACATGACGCATAAACTATTGAATGCTTCTGCTAAATCTGGGGTGAAAAGATTCTTTTTAGCCTCTTCCTGCGAAATTTTTGGCTATCAAAACAATATTTTAAAAGAAAAATCAACTTTAAAGCCTCACTCACCGTATGCGGTTAGTAAAGTAGCTAATGAGTATCTTTCTGATGTTTATATGATGTACAATGATATTCTTAAGGTAACTTCACTAGTATTTTTCAACACTTATGGTCCAACGGAAGGAGTTGATGCCGTAATACCGAATTTTGTTAGTAAAGTAAGTTCTGGGGAACCAATAGTAATAGAAGGAGACGGCAATCAGGCTAGAGATTTCACCTTTATAGATGATACCATTCACGTTTTAATAAATATCATTAAAAGTAAAAAATATTTTCGATATATAAATATCGGTTCAGGAAAAGATATTACCATAAAAAAACTTGTGTCTATAATTAAATCCCTAAAAGATGAAATTGAAATAAATTATGTTGATCAAAGGCCAAATGAAATAAAAACCTTTGTTGCAGAAAATAGTATTATAAAAAAGAATTTTGGTTTTTCACCAAAGATAGATATCAATGAAGGAATAAAAAAAGTTATTAAATATTATGACAAAATAAGAAGGAATTAAAATAATTAATGATTGCTACTTTATTTTATTTTTTTATTTTTTCATTTATCACTAGCTATATTATTATCAGGTATTTTCTTATTGGTTTCAAAACAAAGAAAGAGAATAAAATAGATCGTTGGGGTATCTCAACAAAATCACATTTTGGTGGCCTCGCATTCACAGTAACAATTATTTTTGTTTTATTATTTATATTAATATTTAACTATGCCCCAAATTATTATCATATTTCTTTTGGATTAAAAGGTATTGCAAGTGAATATAAAATTTTTATAGGATTATTATTTGTTGTTATTTTTACTTCTTTGTCAGGAGTTCTTGATGAATTTGAAAATCTTCAGCCAATAACAAAATTACTTTTACAGACTATCACTGGTTTTTTATTAATATGGTCAGGTTTTATCATTCCAATAAGTGACAATTTTATTTTTAATTATGTCTTTACTATTCTATGGGTTGTATTTATATCAAACGCAATAAATATGTTTGACAATATAGATCTAGCGCTCATATCTTTTTCTTTTGTTATACTTATTATATTAATAATTAAGTTATTTCTTAACGATTTTCCTATTGCCTATCTTATTGTAAGCATTTCCTACCTTGGATGTTTTTTATGTTTTTCTATATTTAACTTTTACCCATCAAAACTATTTATGGGTGATGTAGGGTCATTCCAAATTGGCGCAATATTATCTGCCTTAACCATTAAAGTATTATGGGTAGATTATGAGTTTGAAAGTTTTAAGATTGGAATTTATCAATTACTGCTAAATAATCTTATATTTCTAATAATTATTTTAGATGTAATACTTGTATTCTCTATTAGAGTTTCAAAAAAAAGAAATCCATTTAAAGGGGATATAAATCATCTATCCCACAAACTTCAAAAGATTTTTCATAGTCCTAATATTTCTGCAGGAATATTAAGTTTTTTGACATTATTACTAGGTATTGTATTCATATTTTTGTCTGAATTTAGTAATCTAACGTTTATAAATAATTTTATTATATTAACTGTATCTTATATTCTACCTGTTTCAGTTTTGAGTTATTTTGTACTTAAAAATATAGATTAATTAATTTAATCCTTTTGAAACAAGTCTCTTGTGTAAACTTTTTTTCTTACACTAATAAGATCCTTTGATAACCGATTAGCTAAAATTATGTTACTTTTTTTCTTAAATTCACTTAAGTTATTTATGATAATAGAATTAAAAAAAGTTTTCTCTTTTAAATATGGCTCATATATTATCACTTGTATGCCTCTTGCTTTTATTCTTTTCATTACTCCTTGTATTGCACTTTTTCTAAAATTATCTGATCCTTCTTTCGCAACTAACCTGTAAATTCCAACAATTTTAGGCTTTTTTCTTATAATTGACGCCGCTATGTAATCTTTTCTTGTAGAATTAGCATCAACTATTGCTCGTATAAGATTATTTGGAACCTTTTTATAATTCATTAAGAGTTGTTTTGTATCTTTGGGTAAGCAGTAACCTCCATATCCAAAAGATGGATTGTTATAATAATTCCCTATGCGTGGATCATCAGATACACCTTTTATAACAGACAAAGTATTTAAATTATGTGTTTCACAGTAGCTATCCAGTTCATTAAAAAAAGAAATTCTCATAGCTAAATAGGTATTTGAAAATAGCTTAACAGATTCTGCCTCTTCCGAAGTTGTGTAGTGTATTGGAACCTGTTTAGATTTTTTTGCAGCACAACTTAGCAAAACTTTTGAAAATTCCTTTGCTTTTTTATTTTTCTCTCCAATTATAATTCTGGATGGGTATAGGTTATCATACAATGCTTTACCCTCTCTTAAAAACTCAGGAGAAAAAAATATTTTTTTTGTTTTGAGTTTTTTTCTTAAACTGTTTGTAAAACCTAGTGGTATGGTTGACCTTATAATTATTGTTATATTTTTATTGAACTTTATTGCGTCTTTAGCAGTCTCCTCAACAGAAGAAGTATCAAAATAATTAGCTTCTGGATCATAATCTGTAGGTGTGGCAATTATCACATAAGACGCATTTTTATATGCTGTAATTTTATCTGTAGTAGCGGTTAAATTTAATTTTTTAGATTTTAAATATTTTACAATTTCTTTATCTTTTATTGGTGATTTTTTTTTATTTAAAAGCTCAACCTTTTTTTCTGAGATATCTAGGGCTACAACTTCGTATTTTTGAGATATTAATACTGCTAGTGATAAGCCAACATACCCAGTTCCAACAATCGCAAATTTCATATTTATCGAAAAAGAATTAGGGAAAACATGTTTATTTATAGTTCAAATTAGGCTAAATTGCATCTATTAAAATATACTAAATTTATAATGCAAGATAATTCAGAGTGGCAAATTGATATTCAGTCTGTGATAAAGAAGTTAATCACAAGAAAAAATTTTTTATTAATTATAATACTTACTTTATTCGGCCTGATAGCTGGTTTAATTGCTTATCCATCAGTCGCAAAAAATATTAATTATGAAGTCAAAGTAGAAATACTTCCTACAACAGAACTTCAAAATCCCATGAGTGAATATATGACCTCTGATGACATGTTGAGAGAGTTTGGAATGGCAATTCGATCTATTAAATATAAATATGTTGGTGAAATTAATGATTATGGTTTTGAAAAAAAATATAGTCCAATAATATACTCCACAAGTGTAACTGATTTTGATAAAAAAATATATTTAGAAGCTCAATCGAGTAACAAAGAGGACCTTGAAGTTTATGCGGTTCAAATTCTTAAACTCAGTGAAAATATTTTAAAAGCTCAAATATTGGAAAACTTAAATGAAAGATATGAACTTGCAAAGAATCTGGCTTCATCAAATAGAAAAGATATAGATGCATTTGTTGGAAATTATGAAGAATTAGTTAGTAATACTAGTACTTTTTTTGAAATGAGTGGTGGTGATATAGCTGCTGAATACCTTCAAGTCCTTTCAGGTCTATATAGTGACGCTTTTCTTTCAACACCTGATGTAACTGAGCTTGAAGTACTTTTAAAAAATTACGATACTACATATTTCCCAGTGTATTTTGATACAACATCTATTATCGCCAAAAAACCTTTTGTAAATTTCCAAGTTTTTGCTCTTTTAACCTCTATTCTTGGTTTCATATTATCATTAATATTTATTAGTATACGATCTACATTAAATTCCAAAAATAATTGAATTATAATTCACAAATAGTGTACCTAAATTTACCTGAACTATTAACTGCTATATCTTTCTTTTCATGAATGTTTACATTACAATTTTTACCCATCACTTTCTTTACAGCCTGAGTGATATTTTGAACATCTTCACTTAATATTTTCTCATCAGAATAAACTACGTACAAATCAACTACATCATAAGATCTTTGTATAATTTGAATTTTTTTTAATATTCCCCGATTTAATACAACTCCAATAAAATGAATAAAATATTCTGATGGAATAATTGTACCATCTCTAAGTTTAAAATTATCCATTGATCTTCCAACTACATTTTTAAGTCTTTTATGAAATCTTCCACATTTACAAGATCCTGATTCCATAATTGCTCTATCGCCAATTTTATATCTAACGATAGGCATTGCATAATTAACTAATGATGTTACTAAAACATCTCCTTCAACCCCAACGGGACATTCATTTCCATTTTCATCAACAATTTCAAGTAATATAGTTTCTTCTGAAATATGGAGACCATTACTATATTCGCACTCACTTGCTATACAAGATACTTCACGAGATCCATACTGATCATAAACTTTGCATCCAAAAGCCATTTCAATTTTCTTTCTCAGAAACGGATACAAGACACCAGACGTACTAATAACAGAATTTTGATGAGAAATTTTAATATTTTCGTTTTTAGCAAAATTTGATAACTCATAAATAGCATTTGCATATGCAAGTATGGTTGACGGCTTAGAACTATTAATAATATTTATAAATTTTTTCATTATAGGACGTGATAATATGAAAGCATTTAAAATTATTTCATTTTTTAAAAAATATTTAATTTTGTCTAATAATCTGCTTGTGCCCAATATATCTCTTTCTGATCCCCAAAGTTTTATTAATTTATCGCCAGTTTCTAGACCTGCCCATTGAAAACATATATTTTTTCTAGCTTCAGAATGATAGCTATAGTAAGTGTCTTGAATTATTTTTACTGGCTCCCCTGTCGATCCACCAGAACTATTAACCATCCAATCTCTAGTTTGAAGATCATCTGATTTTAATTCATTAAATTTTTTTCTTAGAATATCTTTAGTTAGTATAGGTAGAGATTTTATATCAAAATTTCTAAAACTTTTTTCATCATATTTATCTAAAAATTCACGATAGTAAGAAACGTTTTTTTTGCAATGTATAAGTAATTTTTCGAACCTTTTGCTTTGAAAATTTATAAGCTCATTTTCACTTAAAAATTGGATTTTTTTATATTCATTTGTGAGATTGTCAATAATAGTGAATTTTTTATAAAGTTTTCTTACAATTAAAGTTATAAGTTTTCTCATTTTAGATGATAAATTTATTTACAAGATCCTTAGGCCATTAAAACGCTTATCAACTCAGTAATCTATACTTATTTATTAAATTATTATATATGTAATATTACATGAAAGACTATAAACTAACTAATCAGAGCGTGCTTTGAAAGTATCTAAAAGATTGTAAATAATTTTGGAAAAAAAAATATTATATATCTCTAGTATATTATATTACTTATTACCATTTGCTCTTATAACGGGACCCTTTTTACCAGATTTATTTTTATCTTTAATTTCTATTTTTTGTTTCTATTTGATATGTTTACGCTCCGAGTGGA
The DNA here is from genome assembly GCA_003282485.1 of Pelagibacteraceae bacterium AG-333-C14. Taxonomy (GTDB): domain Bacteria; phylum Pseudomonadota; class Alphaproteobacteria; order Pelagibacterales; family AG-422-B15; genus CACNXQ01. Next base: position 66,934 of record QBZD01000001.1, on the reverse strand, counting down.
AATACATTAATAATAAGTACATAATTTCATTTTTTGTATTTTATTTATATTTATTAGTTTCCTCTTTTCTTTCAATGAATGTTATTCATTCTTTGGAAAGCTCTTTTTTTTATTTCAGATATGGATTATTTATAGCCGCAACAGTTTTTCTTATTCAAAAAATACCAAACTTTATTAGGTTTTTTGGATATGCTCTAATATCTACGTTTATTTATTGTTTAATAGATGGATACTATCAATTCTTTTTTGGAACTAATTTAATCGGATATTCATCATTAGAAGAGTCTAGACTCCTTCTGCCTTTAGACGATAGATTAATACTTGGTGGCCTGTTAGCCAGACTGTTTCCACTGATCATAGGAATGTTTGTACTTTTGTATGGAAATAGAAAATTTAATTATCTTTATGTAGGAATATTATTGATTACTACTGATGTACTGATTTTTTTAACAGGAGAGAGAACTGCATTTGGACTTCTTATTATTTCAACATTATTTATTCTTTTTTTTATTTCAAAATTTCGCTTGATGAGAATAATTACTTTTATTATTTCTATTTTATTAGTAATTTATTTTTCATTCACAAATGAACAAGTTATAGAAAGAAACTTTAATCAAACTATTACTCAGCTTGGGTTAGATAGTGAGAGTGAGAAAATTAATATTTTGTCTCCTCAGCATGAAAATATGTTCATAAGTGCATATAAAATTTTTAAAGAACGTCCTATATTCGGAAGTGGACCAGATTCATTTAAGATATTATGTGGGGAGGAAAGATTTGATCCTAACCCCATGTCATGCTCAACGCATCCACACAACACATATATTCAAATATTAACTGAAATTGGATTAATAGGATTTTCAATGTTTATATTTTTTGTGGGATGGATTTTATTTAATGTTGCATTGTTTATATATAAACTTTTTGTGTTAGGGCAACGGTCAATAGATGATTATTCATTATGTTTATATGCCTGCATAATTCTTTCTATTTTTCCTTTATTGCCCACTCAAGACTTTTTCAATAATTGGATAAGTATAATATATTATTTGCCAATAGGATTTTTAATTCATACACTTCTGTTTAATAAAGATGATCAAAATGAAATGGCTAGCTAAAAAATCAAAAATTCATGGAACAGGTATATACGCATCTGAGGATATTCCAAAAAATACAAAAATAATAGAATACATTGGAGAAAAAATCTCTAAGAAAGAGGGAGATGTTAGATCTGAAAAAAGAATAAGAAGATATTTGAATTCCAAAGAAACTGGATCTGTCTATATTTTTGAACTTAATAGTAAGTATGATATTGATGGATCAAAAAGATACAATAAAGCTAGATATATTAATCACTCATGCAGCCCAAATTGTGAAGTTGATATAATAAGAGGACGAATATGGATTAGTTCTATAAAAAAAATAAAGAAGGGTGATGAACTATTCTATGATTATGGATATGAATTTGATAAAGATGATTATAAGGATCATGTTTGTAAATGTGGTGCAAAGAATTGTATTGGTTATATAATATCATCCGATGATTGGAAAAAGTATAAAAAGCACCTTAGGTCAAAAAAATAAAAAAATTAATTTTTATATATTTTTTTAAACGAATGATTAGTTTTATTAATTTCAGCTTTATCAATTTGTTTCTGTCTTATGGAGTACTTAGCCAACTGATCTCTTGATTTTTTTTGAAAGCAATGAGGACACTGAACTCCTTTAATAAATAATTTTGAATTAACTTCTTTTTTACTAATAGGCATTCTACATGCATAACATTGATCATATTCTCCTTTCAGTAGTTGTTTATTAACTGTGACTCTATCATCAAATACAAAGCATTCGCCTTCCCACATTGATTTATCATTTTGATTTTTTATAAAGTTTAGGTAATTTAAAATACCACCTTTAAGCTGAAACACATTTTTATATCCTTTTTTAATAAGAAAGGAGGTAGCTTTTTCACAACGTATTCCACCTGTGCAATATAAGGCAATATTCTCTTCTTTTTTTAATTTTAAATTTTTAAATTTTTGTGGAAATTCACGAAATGAATTAGTAAGAGGGTTTATTGCATTTGAAAATTTACCGATAGAAACTTCATAGGTATTTCTGGTATCGATTAATTTTAAATTATTTTTTTTCAATAATTCATTCCAAAGTTTAGGTTCTATAAATGTATTTTTTGAATTACTTAAATTTAATTTTCCTTTTCCAAGAGAAACAATTTCTTTTTTCAATCTTACTTTAATTTTTTTAAATGGAAGAAAATTAATACTATTAACTTTGATATTTAGTTTTCTTATTTTTAATATTTTTTTTATAGTCTTAATGGTTTCTTCCAGATCATATTTGGTTCCAGAAATAGAAGCATTTATACCTTCACTTGCTATCAAGACTGTTCCACGTAATATATTTTCTTTAAAATACTTATCTAACAATATTTTAATTTTCGCTTTATTTTTAATATTTATGAATCTGTAAAAAGTATAGATGTACAAACCATTATTTTTCATAATTTATTTACTTTTGTTTCAGGCGATAAGTGATATCTTTTAAGTAAGTCGTTAATTGATTTCTATCTTTAATATGTTTTATATCCGTGTACTTAATTAATTCCCCAGAATAAATTATAATCTCTTTACCAATTTTTCTTCTTGTTTCATGTATATATGAAGAGTATTTCAAAGTTTGATTCTTTATTTTTGACGCAAATAAATGAAATAAAAATCCATTTTTTCCGTCAAAATAAATTGGTAAAACATTTGCTCTTGTTTGGTGAATTAGCTTTGCTGGGAATAATTTCCATTCATCATCAATTGCTTCAGACTTAAGATTCTTAGCAACTGACACTCCTCCAGATGGAAAGATAATGATAATTCCATTATTGAACAAATGTTCTTTCGCAGCTTTTGCAGTTTGAATATTTAAAATTTTTGACTCTTTCGTTTGACCACTAAAGTCAACTGGTAGAATAAATTGCTCTAGTTGAGGTAAAAACTGAAGAGTTTCATGTGTCATTATTTTAAAATCACTTCTGTATTGTGATATTAAGGAACATAAAATTAATCCATCAATAATACCAAAAGGATGATTAGCAATAACCAAAAGGGGGTCTTTCTTAGGTATGATAAATTCTTTATTTGATTTATTAACAACTTTAATTTCCATTTCGTTGAGAATATCTGACCAGAAAGCTATCGGATTCTGCTTATTAACAGTATAGTTTTTGTACAAATTTTCTAATTTTTTTTTGCCTGTAAGTGTCTCAATTGTTTTTATAATTAGACGTTGGGCAAAGTTATGTTCTGATTTTGAAGCATACGAAAAGTTAATTTTATTCATACTAATATTCTACCGGTATTGGGTCTAAGCTCCTCCAAAAATACCATGTTGCTACAGATCTGTAGGGCTCCCATTTTTCAGACATTGCTAAAGCAGTATCTTTATTTATTGGATATTTCAAGTTGTAGCAATTACAAATACCCTTGATTAGTCCTAAATCATCAGTTGGAAATATATCTGGCCGACAAAGATTAAAGATGAGGAACATTTCAGCAGTCCATCTTCCTATCCCTTTAATTTGTACTAGTTCGTTAATGATTTCTTCATCTGATAACTTCTTCCAGTTTTTAGGAATAATCTTTTTATTCAAAAATGCATCTGAAAGTGATTTTAAATAAGAGACTTTTTGTCTAGATAATCCACATGATTTCATTCTCATAAAATGCATGTTAGCAGTATTTATTGGAGTAACTCTTTTTATTCTATTTTCAAATTTATCCCAAACGGCTTGGGCTGCTTTGACTGAAATTTGTTGGCCAACTATAGATCTAGCTAATGTGTAAAATGGGTCAGATTTAGAAAAAAGAAAATCTTTAGGATAATTTTTAATTATACTACCTAACTTTTTATCTTTTTTAATTAAATGCTTTTTTGCTTTTTCCCAGAAAATAGGTTTTTTCATACTCAATTCATAAATTTGATGTTGACATATATAAAGTAAATTGTTTTTATTGCCATTCTTAATTAATAAATGGAGTAAATTATGGCTGACGTAGCAAGTCTTTTAGCAGAATTCCAAAAAGGTATTGAAGGTAAAGATACTGGCCTTGGCGCAACAGTTAAATTTGATTTTGAGGACGCAGGATGTATTTTTCTTGATGGAAAATCAAATCCAAATACTGTTTCAGATCAGGATCAGGATGCTGACTGTACACTTTCAATGTCAATGGAGACGTTTGAGCAAATGAGGTCAGGTGAAGTTGACGGAACATCTGCTTTTATGCAAGGAAAACTAAAAGTTTCTGGAGATATGTCGATTGCAATGAAGTTACAATCAGTAATGGATGCGCTTGGTTAAAACATTATTTAATGTTTAAATTTAAAACCCAGTTACTTTTTAACTGGGTTTTTTTTATTCATTTTGTTTAAAACTTTTTTATATAATTTATCATTTGTTGCTGCAATAATTCTTCCCCCATGTAAAATTTTATTTCCCTCCCAAGTTTTAAGTGCTCCACCTGCATTTTTGATTATTGGCTCCATAGCTCTGATATCCCATGGCTTAAGTCCACTTTCTATTACTAGATCAATATGCCCATCCGCCAGTAGGCAATAACTATAGCAATCCCCACCAAGTCTGACAGTTTTTACCTCTTTCGCTAATTTTTCAAAAGTTTTTTGATCTTTTTTATTTGCAAATACATATGGAGAGGTTGTATTTAAAATACTCTCTTTAATTTTATCTGTTTTTTTTACTTTAAGCTTTGTCTTTATGCTATTTTTAATTTTATAAGAAAATTTTGAGTAACCAACATAACGCTCATTAAGTGCAGGTATATCTGCCAAGCCTAGAATAATTTCTTCTTTTCGTGATAAGGAAATTAGAGTTCCCCAGATAGGGAATCCTTGAATGAAAGATTTTGTTCCATCTATCGGATCAATGCACCATTGATATTCACTTATATTCTCTATACTTGCCTCCTCTCCTAAGATTGAATGTTTAGGAAAATATTTTTTTATCGTTTCATTAATTTTTCTTTGAATTTTGATGTCCGCAATAGTAACTGGATCAAAGTTCTTTTTATCCTTTGATTTAATTTTTAATTTTTTCTTAAAATAGCTTAATGAAATTTTTCTAGCATCATCAGCTATAAAATTGGCAAATTTTACAAAATTATGAATATTTTCTTTCATATATATTAAATATTACTATTGATTTGAATTTTTGAGCTTTTATCATAGTTATGGTGATTAGAAAAATTAATATTTTGATTATGATGGTACTTGCACCATTTAATTTAGTTGCAGACCCAATTTTTTCTATTGAAACTATTGGAGAAAGAGCTCCAATTACAAGTCCATTGTCAGAATTTAATTCTGATTCAGACTCTTATCCTGATCCATTCTCGTTGGACCAGATAATTATGACTATAGATGCAGAAAACTATATTTCATTTAAAGAAACTCTCTTGACCCCTGGTCAAATTAAAATGTTTGAGACGTATCCAAAGACATTCAAAATGAATATTTATCCGTCAAGACGAAGTTGTGCAGTGCCACCTGAAGTTTTAGAGTTGACAAAAGAAAATGCATTACTAATTGATGATGGAGAAGGAGTTGAAGGGGTAGTAGGTAGTATACCTTTTCCAAGCCCATCTAAAGCCCTTCATCATGTTTGGAACCACATTTTGAGATATAGGGGAGTTGAAATATATGGTGCGTCGCCTTTCTATATAATTAATCCAGATGGAACCCAAACCTATGGAGCTGGTGAGGCCATTGCTAAAAATTTTTGGAATCCATATGTAACAAATGAAGAAGCAGGGTTACAAGGAATGCTGATGACAAAAGTAACAAATCCACCTCGGTTAGCAGATGCTTCTACTTTAGTAATTGAATCACTTAATGCCTTTAAGACTCCTCGTAAAGCATGGGTTTATAATCCGGGAACAAGACGAGTACGAAGAGCTCCAGATATAAGTTATGATTATATGCCGAGCGCTGCTCAGGGATTGACAACTGTAGACCAGGTTGATGGTTTCAATGGAGCCAAGGATAGATATAATTGGTTAGATCTTGGCGAGCAATTAAGATTAATGCCATACAATGCATACAAGTTTCATGAAACTAAAATTGAAGAAGTATTAACCCCTTACCATGTAAATCAGGATTTCTTAAGATATGAATTAGTAAAAGTAAATGTTATCGAAGCAAAACTTAAAGATGATAAACGACACATAATTCCGAAAAGAATAATGTATTTTGATACTGACAGTCACAATATGTTATCTGAGGAAACATTTGACAATAGAAACACTATAATGGCGTATCGAGAGTTCCCAATTATTAACTTTTATGATCAGCCCATGTGCTTATCTATACATTCTGCTACTTATGATTTTGCCACCAAGCGCTATCAATTACAAAGCGTTAGATCCACCGATATACCCAAAGTACAATGGAAACTAAATGAGCCTCATGACATAAATATGTTTACCCCAGAAGGTTTAAAAAGATTTGCTCGATAAGTATGGATAGCCAATAAATAATGATATATATAGTTTTATCGTCATAGGGCACGTAGCTCAGTGGTAGAGCATCACGTTGACATCGTGGGGGTTGTTGGTTCGATCCCAACCGTGCCCACCAAAGAAATAATGTATTGTTTTTTTTCACTTTTTATATAAAAGGTCGCAGTAGATATGAAAAAACCAAATAAAATTAGAGAAGCACGACTGAATAAAAAGCGTTCTAAAAAGAATAATCTTCGTAAGGAAAAGGTTAGACTTAAAAGAATTGAGGAGGCTAGTGCTCCTCAGATTGAGCAGCAATCATGAAAGTAAGAAGTTCTCTCAAAAATCTCAAAACTAGAGATCGCAATAATAAACTTATAAAACGTAAGGGCAGGCTCTACGTAATAAATAAAAAAAACCCCAGAATGAAAGCCCGCCAAGGTTAATCAACATTTGGTTGCATACTTAGAAAATCAAATTCTTATAATTGCAGATCATGCATCTAACTACTTACCTAAAGAAAAAAATAATTTAGGCTTGCCAAAATCTGTTTTAAATCAGCATATTGCTTTTGACGTTGGAGTAAAAGAACTAAGTTTAGATTTATCAAATCGATTAAAATGTAGAGTCATTCAAGGCAAATATTCAAGATTACTCATTGATCTAAATAGAGACTTAGATGATCCGACTATTATTCCAGAAATAGTAGATAGAAAAATAATTCCTGGGAATATTGGACTTCAAAAATGTGAGGTAAGATTAAGAGTTAAAAAAATATATAATAAATACCATAATGAGATAGCTCGAATTATTAGAAATGAAAAGGTAAATATTATTTTATCACTTCATTCCTTTAATCCAATATTTAAGAATAAAAAAAGACTTTTAGAATTTGGTATACTTTCAAATGAAGACAAAAATTTGAGTAGTATAATTATTAATCAACTCAGATTGCAAAAAATAAATGTTGGAGACAATAAGCCCTATAAAGGTAATTTGATTGGCGACAGTATGTATAGGCATGGTTTGAGTAATAAGCTTCCACATGTGCTAATAGAAGTCAGAAATGATTTACTTTCAAACGCAACTAAGATAAAAAGAGTTTCAAGGCTATTACATAAAACAATAGTTAAATCATTAGAAAAACTCGCTTCATGAATACAAATACACCTCAATGGTTTAAAGACTCAATCTGTAATAATCCAGAAATATGTTCTGTCAAAGTTAAGGGTACAAAAATTGTCTACAATACTTGGGGTGACAAAAAAAATCCTGGACTAATATTTGTTCACGGTGGAATGGCACATGCGGAATGGTGGAATTTTATTGGACCGTATTTTGCAAAAACTCATCGAGTTATAGCTATGAATTTAGGTGGCATGGGTGAAAGTGATTGGAAGAAAACATATTCAATAGAGTCTTGGGGAGATGAAATAGTTGGAGTTTGTAAAAAAGAGAAGCTTAAGAAGCCAATTTTAGTAGGGCATAGTTTGGGTGGTATGTGCAGTGTAATTGCTGCTTCATTTATGAAAAAAACACTTTACGGCCTTGTCATAGTAGATACTGCAATAATGCCTCCTTCAGAAAAGCCACCAAAATTTGACTTAAAAATAAGAGCTAATAAAATTTATAAAAAACAATCGGATATCAGAAAAAGGTTTAGACTTGTTCCGTCACAAAGTGATGCACTTGATTATGTAATGGATTACATCGCAGAGAAATCTATTAAAAAAGTAGAAGGAGGATGGACATGGAAGTTTGATCCTAACTATATGAAAATTTTTAATAGTGATAGTTTTGCTGAAAGGCAAGCAATGTATCGTAATAAGCTTAAAGGTTTAAAGTGTAGGGTCGCAATATTTAGAGGTGAAAAGTCATTACTTTTTCCGGGTCGAAGCGCAAAATACATGCATGAGTTAATGGATAAAAAATCACCCATAATAAATATTCCTGAAGCTCATCATCATATTATGGTAGATCAACCTTTGGCATTAGTAGCGGCATTAAGATCTCTTGTAATAGATTGGGATCATTCAAAGCCCTCTAAAGCATTGTAAAAATTCAATAAAATAAATTTTTGTACTAAAAGTTATATAAAAATAATGCTGTTAAATTATAAATTAAGAAATATATTACATTGAATATTATGGACATTTCAGAACAAAAAAAAACTTACTCATTTTTTGGAAAGCTAATTGTTTGGGGATCTGTTGTAGTTGTCTTAGTCCTAGTATTTATGGCAATTTTCTTATTATAAATTCTATTTATTATGCAAGTTTATATTCTTAAAGAAAGCAATTCTGACTCTAGAGTGGCAGCTTCTCCAGATACTGTGAAGAAAATGATGGACTGGGGTCTTAATGTAGTCATTCAAGACAACGCTGGACTAAATTCAAACTTTTCTAATGAAGATTATGTCAAAAGTGGTGCAACAATATCAAATGAAATTACTGATATTAGTAAATCCGATCTGATACTTAAAATTAACAAACCAAATGACGATGAAATTGCACTTATGAATGAAGGTTCCATACTAATTGCATCGCTCGACCCATATAACAATAGTGAAGTACTGAATAAGCTAAAAGTTAAAGGTGTGATATCTTTTGCAATGGAATTAATGCCTCGAATAACAAGAGCTCAATCTATGGATATATTGTCTTCACAATCAAATTTAGCAGGATACAAAGCTGTTATTGATGCTACCTATCTTTTTAACAAAGCAATGCCGATGATGATGACGGCGGCGGGAACAATAGCTCCTGCTAAAGTAATGGTATTTGGAGCCGGGGTTGCAGGACTGCAAGCGATAGCGACGGCTAAAAGATTAGGAGCCATTGTTTCGGCCACAGATGTCAGGATGGCCGCTAAGGAACAGGTTGAGAGCTTAGGTGGTAAATTTATAATGGTTGAAGACGATGAAATTGAAGACGCTGAGACATCTGGAGGGTATGCAAAAGAAATGAGTGACGAATTCAAATTAAAACAGGCAAAGCTAATTTCTGAAACTTTAGAATCTCAAGATATAGCTATATGCACAGCTTTGATACCAGGTAAAAAAGCCCCTCTACTTATTTCAAAAGAGCAAGTAAATTCTATGAAGCCAGGATCAATAATCATTGATTTAGCAGCAGAAAGTGGAGGCAATTGTGAATGCTCAACTGCTGGCGAATCAAATGATGTGAACGGAGTTACTGTCGTCGGTGTAAAAAATATTACATCAACTATTTCTCAAGATGCCTCATCCCTTTTTTCTAAAAATATTTTGAATTTTTTAGATTTATTGATTGATAGTGAGACAAAAGAATTAAGCATTGATTGGGAAGATGAGATTATAAAAGGTATACTTGTCACTAAGAATAAAGAAATAACCAATGAGGAGTTTATATAATGGAATTAGTTGATCCAAATATTTTTAGACTAACAATATTTGTTTTATCGATTTTTATTGGATACTACGTCGTATGGAGCGTTACACCTGCCTTACACACACCTTTGATGGCAGTCACAAATGCAATATCATCAGTTATAATTGTTGGTGGATTATTTGCTCTAGTTCTCAGCAATGATCTATCACTTTTAGGAAATATCTCTAAAGGCTTTGGCTTCCTTGCTGTGCTTTTAGCCGCTGTGAATATATTTGGGGGGTTTCTAGTAACGCAAAGAATGCTAGCGATGTACAAGAAAAAACCAAAGAAAGAGGATAAAGAATAAATGCTCACAAACCTAGTTGCCATTGCGTATGTTGTTTCTGGTGTATTTTTCATAATTGCCTTAAGAGGGCTTTCTTCTCCAGAGAGTTCTAGAAGGGGAAATATCTTTGGAATCTTAGGAATGGTAATAGCTATTTTAGCAACTTTATTTTCGGTTAATTTTTTTACTTCAGATATTCAAACAGTTATATTCGTTATAGTTGCAATTGCTATTGGTGGAATAGTAGGGGCAATTATTGCGAAAAGAATTGCTATGACGGACATGCCACAATTAGTTGCAGGCTTCCATAGCCTTGTTGGTTTAGCTGCTGTATTTGTTGCGCTAGCTGCATTTTATGCACCTGAGGCATTTAAAATTGGGACCTTGGGAAATATAAAAACTCTAAGTTTAGTTGAAATGTCTTTAGGAGCAGTGATAGGTGCAATCACTTTTTCAGGCTCTGTCATTGCATTTGGTAAACTTCAAGGAATAATGTCTGGTTCCCCGATAGTATTTAAAGGCCAACACATGCTCAATTTACTTATTGGGATTATAATCATAGCAGGTATCGTTTATTTTTGCTTCAACCAAGACCAAAAGATATATTTAACAATTATCGCACTATCATTTTTAATTGGTTTCTTAATTATTATCCCGATTGGTGGCGCTGATATGCCAGTGGTTGTATCTATGCTTAATTCATATTCAGGATGGGCTGCAGCGGGTATCGGGTTTACACTTGGGAATACAGCTCTAATAATTACTGGTGCATTAGTTGGATCGTCTGGCGCAATACTTTCATATATAATGTGTGCCGCAATGAATAGATCATTCATAAGTGTAATACTAGGTGGTTTTGGGGGTGATGATATTGCAGTTAATAAGGATGTTGAGCAACGACCAGTAAAAGAAGGCGGCTTTGATGATGCAGCTTTTATTATGAAGAATGCAGGATCTGTAATAATCGTACCAGGTTATGGAATGGCAGTAGCTCAAGCTCAGCACGTACTAAAAGAGATGACTGATGCCTTGAAAAAAAATGGTGTCAAAGTAACTTTTGCAATTCACCCCGTTGCAGGAAGAATGCCTGGCCATATGAATGTTTTGTTAGCAGAGGCTAATGTTCCATATGATGATGTTTTTGAATTGGAAGATATTAATTCAGAATTTTCTCAAGCAGATGTAGCATTTGTAATTGGAGCGAATGACGTAACTAATCCTATAGCTAAAACTGACCCATCCTCACCAATTTATGGAATGCCAATACTTGATGTAGAAAATGCAAATACAGTTTTATTTGTTAAGAGGGGTAGAGGCTTAGGTTACGCAGGGGTAGATAATGAACTGTTTTACAGAGATAATACAATGATGCTTTTCTCTGATGCTAAAAAGATGGTTGAGGGTATCGTTAAGGCTTTATAGCTATTCTTAGCTGTATAATTTTCTTCTAGCCATTTTTCGAGAACGACGAATGTTTTCCGCTTTTTCTCTTAATTTTTTCTGACTAGGCTTTTCGAAGTAAGTTCTCATTTTCATTTCTTTAAAAATACCTTCTCTTTGCATTTTTTTCTTGAGGATGCGTAAAGCTCCTTCAACGTTATTATCTTTTACACTTACTTCAACTATTGTTCTGCCCTCCTTAAGAGCGTTTCAAGTTTGGGGGTTTTTACCATCTTGGAATTCCTTTGTCTAGCCAAATAAAATTAAATTCAGTTATGAGATAAAATTAATGTGACCCATTTTCCGGCCACCTTTTACGATCTTTTTGCCATAGTCATACTTAATACTTTTTTTGAAGCCTTTATACCTCCTTATATATTTTATTCTACTTACTTTTTTTATTTCATTACCTATGAGATTTCTCATAAGTCCTTTTTTAAGTATTTTGGGCTTAAGAATTTTTTTTCCTGTAATGGCTCTTATATGCAACTCAAATTGGCTTATGTTCGCATTATCCAGTGTTATATGACCAGAATTGTGAACTCTTGGAGCAATTTCATTAACAAAAATATTATTTTCTTTATCAAGAAAAAATTCAATCGTTAATAATCCAATATAATTTAGCTTTGTAATAATTCTTCTTGATATTTTTAATAACTCTCCTTCAATTTTTGCATCTATGTTACTAGGCGATGTTGTTTCAAAAAGTATATGATCTTTGTGCACATTAGAGAATGTCGGATAAAAATAAAAATTTTGCTTAATGTCTCTCGCACATATAACTGAAACTTCTTCTTTAAGATTAATCTTTCTTTCTATAATACATTCCTGATAGTTATTTTCTTTCCATTTCCTCTTTAAATTTTTAGTATTTTCTACCAACGCTTGTCCTTTGCCATCGTAGCCAAATCTAGTTGTTTTTAATATTACGGGATACTGAATTGAAGATTCTAGTTTTTTCAAATTTTGCTTTTTATTTAGAAGGCTAATTCCTGCGTGATTAATTTTATTTTTTGAGAAGAATTGCTTCTCTTTTTTTCTATCCTGACTAATAGTCAGCGCAGAAATAGGTGGATATATTTTCTTTCTCTTTAATTTTTTAAGAGCTTCAGTTGACACATTTTCAAATTCATAGGTTATAAGATCTACTTCACTACTAAAAATTTTCAAACTTTCAATATCTTCAAAGGAGCCATAGAACATCTTATCAGCATATTTTTCTGCAGGAACTTTCTTGCTGTCTGAGTAAACGAACACTCTAAGTCCTAACTTACTACAGGAATGTGCTAAGAACATGCCTAGTTGTCCACCACCAATGATGCCAACGGTGGAAACTTTTAAACTCATTTTTTGGGTTTGATATTTACTGACTGGGTTTGCTTTAAACGCCAACTCTTATATTTGTTTTTAAGAATTTTATCTTCTCCACTTAATATTGAGATTGCTAATAAGGCAGCATTTTTTGCTCCTGATTCACCCACAGCAAGTGATCCCACAGGAACTCCCGCTGGCATTTGTGCTATTGATAACAAGCTATCCAATCCTTTTAATTTTTTAGATTCAACGGGAACACCCAGCACAGGTAAATTACTTATTGATGCAGTCATGCCAGGAAGATGAGCGGCCCCTCCAGCTCCTGCAATAATTACTTTTATGCCTCTTTTGTCAGCCTCTTCCGCGTATGTGAACAATCTTTTGGGAGTGCGGTGGGCTGAAATAATCTTTACTTCATGTTTGATTTTAAAAGTGTTTAGAATTTTTGATGCATGTTTCATTGTTGGCCAATCAGATTGGCTTCCCATTATTATGCTAACGAGTGGCAAACTTTTCATCAGTAAAACTTATTCGTCTATAGTTGTATTTGCAGAGGAGAGACTCTCATCATTTTGAATATTCATTTCCTCTAACTTTAGCTTTTCTTCTTTTGCTTTTTTCTTTTCAGCACGCTTGATTGAGCGTTCAGCTTTTTCAATAGCTTCATCTAATTCTATTTGCCTGCATAGACCAAGACCGATTGGGTCTTGAGGTCTGATGTTTGCCATATTCCAATGCGTTCTCTTTCTTATACCGTCTATAGTATTTTTTGTACTTCCTACTAAACGAGCTACCTGAGAATCCTTCAACTCGGGGTGATTTCTTATTAACCAATATACAGCATCTGGGCGATCTTGTCTTTTAGATAGGGGTGTATATTTCTTTTTTTTCTTAGATTGTTCTGTTTTTTCAGAGATTTCATTTTCAATGATTTTAAGTTCTTCTTCTTCGGATGCTACACATCTATCTATTTCTTCTTTAGTTAATTGGCCACTAGTGATTGGATTTAATCCTTTAATTCCTGCTCCTACTTCGCCGTCAGCTATACCTTTGATTTCTAGTTCGTGCATGCCACAGAAATCTCCAATTTGCCTGAAAGAGAGAGAAGTGTTATCTACAAGCCAAATTGCAGTAGCCTTTGGCATAAGTGGTAGTTTAATTGTTTTCATATTCTGTAATTAAAAAAATCCTTATATGTTAATTTATCACTTTTTCAAAGCTTTACTCAAAATTTAGCATTAATTTGCCTATATTTTTGTTATTTTCCATGTATTGGTGAGCTTTTGAGACATCATCGATATCAAATTTTTTATCAATATGAAGTTTAATATTGTTATTTTCTATCAAGGGCCAAATATTCTTTTTAAGATTTTTGGCTATTTCACCCTTTTCTTTGTTTGCCCTTGTTCTTAGAGTAGATCCTGAAATAATTAATCTTTTTAGCATAATTGGAAGAAGATTAGCTTCAATCTTTGATCCTTGAAGATAAGCAATATTAATTAGTCTACCAAAACGATTCATTATATTTAAATTTTTTTGGAAATAATTTCCTCCTACAATATCCAGAATTACATCAACACCTTTATACTCTTCGAGAATTATTTTTTCAAAATCATCAGTTTTATAATTAATTACTCGATCTACATTTAGAGAATTTAAATATTTTTCTTTTACATCAGATCCTACTGTAACAATGCATTTGACTCCAAAAGCCATTGCCATTGAAACAGCAGTTAGTCCAATACCACTAGCGCCACCGTGAATAAGTAGTGTTTCATCCTTTTTAAGCTTCGCAAGGTCAAATAAATTTGTCCATACTGTAAAAAAAGTTTCAGGAATAGTGCAAGCATCACTTAGCGAAATTCCTTTAGGAATAGGTAGTATTGTTGATTTATGGCACTTCACATATTCTGCATATCCACCACCCGTTACTAGAGCGCAAACATTTTCATTTAGAAGTTCTTTATCAATACCTTTGCCACAATCTACAATGCGTCCTGAAACCTCTAGTCCAAGTATCTCTGAAGCACCTTTAGGAGGCGGATATTGACCCATGCGTTGCAATATGTCTGGTCTATTTATCCCTGCTGCATGAACTTTAATTAACACTTCTTCATCACTAATTATTGGTGTCTCTAAATTGTCAGATACATATAGGACTTCAGGGCCTCCAAATTTGTCAAAAGTAATTGCTTTCATAAAAATATAGAGGAGCTGCTATATTTTTATAGCAGCTCCTTATTAATATTAATTAATTTTATTATTAATTTCTATTTTTCTTGGTTTTTGATGTTCTGGAATTTCTCTTTCAAGAAATACATGCAATAAACCATTCTCATAGTTTGCATCAGATACTTTGATGGTGTCCGCTAGTCGAAATTTTCTCTCAAAGCTTCTCCCAGCAATGCCTTTATGCAAGAACTCAACGTTATTTTGAGAATCATTGGTCTTGCCACTGATTATTAGCTCATTTTCTTGAACAGAAATGTCTAAGTCAGACATTGAAAAGCCAGCTACTGCAAGTGTTATAGTATAATTATTTTCTGATTTCACAATATTGTAAGGCGGGTAAGCGCTTCCAGACTCGTTCATATTAAAAACTGAGTCAAAAATATTGTCAAATGCGTCAAAACCTACGCTTGAGCGCAGTAATGGTGATAAGTCAAATGTAGTCATAATTAATCCTCCTTAAGCGATTAAAATTTTAGCCTACTTAAATTAAGCTAGGCAATTTTCGCTGATGCATAATTGCCATCAGCAAGACATATATTGTGACGATTATCTTGATTTCAAGGTTTGAAGTCTAAGTTTTAAGATTGCTAAATCTTTTCTTAAATCTGCTTACTTGACCTTTATCTTGAATTTTTTGCTGCCCACCAGTCCACGCAGGATGGGATAAAGGATCTATGTCAAGAGACATTGTATCTCCTTCTTTTCCCCATGTTGACTTTGTTTCAAACTTCGTACCATCTGTCATTACAACGTTAATTGTATGATAATTTGGATGTTTATCTTTTTTCATTTTAATTAGTTAATTTTGTGGTTAATTAACCTATATAATAATTCTGATCAATATTTATTTAGTGAATTTCTATGAGAATAGTTAATGCAATGATGAAAAGGCTTAATATTATGAGTTTTTGGCAGTTTACATTGATAATGATAGTATTTGCAATCACAGGATCTTTATCACTTTATATAACTGTTGAATTTTTTGAACTCATCGGCTTGAAAGAGGAAAACTTTAATCCGATTATATTTTGGCCAATTAGAATTATTCTTTTATTTTTTATATACCAAATATTATTGTTATTAGTTGCCCTTCCTTTTGGTCAATTTCAATATTTTTGGAAATTTGAAAAGAAAATTTTGAATAGATTTGGTCTAAAAATTTAATTAAATTATTCTTTGAAGTTGGTCATGAATTCTAAAGTTAGTTGCAAGAATCCTTCCTGAATTAAGATATTCCTCTCTTCCTTCAAAGTCAGTTACTTTTCCGCCTGCCTCTTTTACAATTAATGATCCTGCAGCGATATCAACTAGCTTTAAGTTTTTTTCCCAATAACCGTCATACTTGCCTGCAGCAACATATGCTAGATCCAAAGATGCAGCACCCAATCTTCTAACACCACATACATTTTCCATTACTGTTCCAAGTCCAGGCAAATACTCTTCATGCCCTTTCATTCCTCTGTGAGGAATGCCTGTTCCAATCATACAGTCTTTTAAGTTTTCCCTTGATGATACTCTTAGTCTTAGGTTATTACAAAAAGCACCCCTTCCTTTTACAGCCCAAAAAAATTCATCTGTTAGCGGCTGATAAACTCCACCTACAATAATTTCATTGTCTTTTTCTAAAGCAATTGAAATCGCAAAATGGGGGATACTAAAAACAAAATTACTCGTACCATCAAGAGGATCAATTATCCATCTCATATTATCGTCTGAGTTTTTTATAGTTCCATTTTCTTCAGCAAGTATATTTATTTTAGGATAAGAATAAGTAAGTTCTTTTATTATTTGCTTCTCTGCTCGGGTATCCGCCAAAGAAACAAAATCAGAAACTCCTTTTAAAGATACCTGTAATTTTTCAACTTCTCCAAAGTCCCTTATGAGATTTTTACTTACTTTTCGTGAAGCAAGGAATATTGCATTTATATAAGGATCTGAGTAACTCATTAGTCAACTCTTTTTGAATAGGTTAAGTCCTCAGTATTGATTTCAATTTTCTCACCTTGTTCAATAAAAGGTGGGACCATTACTCTTATGCCATTCTCTAATATCGCAGGTTTATTTGAAGATGCTGCTGTTTGACCCTTAACAACCGCCTCCGTTTCATTAACAATAAAGGCGAGTGTTTTTGGAAGTTGTATTCCTATGGCTTTATCATTGTACATTTCAATTATAATTTCATCATTTTCACTCATTAAAATCATCCGATCTCCAGCAATTTCTGAGTCCAGTTCTATTTGTTCGTAGGACTCCGTATTCATAAAAACTAGTTTTTCATCTTGCTTATATAGATATTGGTACTTTTCTTCATCTACCCGTACACGCTCCACTTCCTCAGAGGCTCTGAACCTTTCATTTAGTTTTGATCCAGTTTTAATATTTTTCATTTCAACTTGGTTAAATGCTCCACCCTTGCCAGGCTTTACAGATTGTGATTTGGCAACAGTCCACAACTCACCCTTATGCTCTAAAATCATGCCAGGTTTTACAGAATTTCCATTAATTTTCATTTAATTAAGCCTCAAGTGACTCGCTCCATTCACCTAAAGAAGCTTTCATGTTCATGATCGCACGATGGCTAAATGCTTTTTGTGCTTGCTCTAGATTACTGTCATTACCTGACCAAGCTTTCAATGCAGCTTGCTGTAATGCTCTTCCATAAGAGAAGCTTAGTTTCCATTTAAACCCACCGATTTTATTCATTTCATCTAAGTGTGCCGTTGCATCAATGTCAGATTGACCGCCTGATAGAAAAACAATACCTGGCAATTCATCAGGTACCGACGAATTTAGGCAATCAAGGGTTTTTTCTGCAACTTCCTTATAATTTGCTTGATGACTATTTTCTGTTCCTGAAACTACCATGTTAGGTTTTAAAAGGGTGCCCCTAATATTTATATTTTTTTTATCAAGCATTTCAAAAAGTACAGATAATGCATTCTTAGTGACGTCATAGCATTGATCTATTGTATGCGGACCATCCATAATGACTTCAGGCTCTACTATTGGTACCATATTATTTTCTTGAGCTATCAGGGCATACTCGGATAAAGCTAACATATTTTCATTAATACATTTTGCAGACGGTATGCCATTACCAATATTGATTACCGCTCTCCATTTAGTAAACTTAGCGCCTAATGTATCATATTCTCTACAACGATCATTCAGGCCATCTAATCCAGTTGTAATTTTTTCATTAGGATCATCTTCCAGTTCTTTCACGCCTTGGTCTACTTTAATTCCAGGTAGTGACCCATGGCTCAAAATTACGTCTCTTAAATATGATCCATCTTGCGCCTTTTGTCTTAGAGTCTCATCAAAGAGAATTACCCCACCGATAGCTTCTGCCATAGCAGGAGATCTAAAAAGCATTTCTCTATATTTTCTTCTATTGTCTTCAGTTGATTCCACGTCAATTGACTTAAATCTTTTTTCGATTGTTCCAGTGCTTTCGTCAGCTGCAAGTATTCCTTTGCCATCTTTTACAATATAGCTTGCTATCTCTTCTAATGTTTTTGGTATCATTTTAATCTCCTATTATAAAATTCCTAATGCAACTAGGCCTGGCAATTTCTTACCTTCTATTAGCTCAAGTAATGCACCACCGCCAGTAGAAACATAAGAAAAATTATCTTTTACGCCGGCTAAGTCCAACGCAGAAATTGTATCACCTCCACCAGCGAATGACCTAATTTTATTATTTACAGTTAGATTGCTGATGAAATTCGCAATTTCCACAGTGCCCCTATCAAACGGAGAAGTTTCAAATACTCCAAGTGGACCATTCCAGAATACAGTTTTAGATTTACTAATTTCATTTTTTATTAATTTCACTGTATTTTTGCCTATATCCAGAATCATATTTTGTTCTTCAATATTATCAATATCAGACTCTTTAGTGTCTGCTTTGTTTGAAATTTTATCTGCTGTGACTGCATCAATTGGTAAAACTAACCTACAATTATTTTTTGATGAAAAATCTAATATTTCTCCAATTAAGTGATCGACATTTTCTTCATGCAATGATTTTTGGATATTATACCCATGATATTTCAAAAAGTTATTTGCCATACCACCAGCTATAACAATGGTGTCCATTTTTTTTGATAAATTTTTAAGAACAGTAATTTTTGTGGATATTTTAGAACCTCCTATTATTGTGAGAGCGGGACCAAGAGGTTCATGAATAACTTCTTGCAAATTAATTATTTCTTCTTCAAGAAGATCGCCACAATATGAAGGCATGAAATGCGATATTGCCTCAATTGATGCATGTGCGCGGTGCGAACAGGCGAATGCATCATTTACATAAACATCAGCTAACTCAGATAACTGTTTTGCAAAGTTATGATTATTCTCTTCCTCTTCTTTATAGAATCTACAGTTTTCTAATAAAATAACTGTTCCATTTTCAAGCGAATTAATTTTGTCTTTTATTTCATTTCCAATGCAATCTGGTAAGAAATATATTTTTTTTTCAAGAACTCTTTCTAGCTGAGGAACTACTTGTTGTAATGATAGTTCATTCTTTATTTTTCCTTTAGGCCTACCCAAGTGAGATAAAATAATGACTTTATTATTTCCATTCAACAGATTTAAAATAGGTTTTTTTATTCTGATTATTCTATCACTTATATAGTCGTCAATAGAATTAAGTGGAACGTTAAGGTCAAATCTTATTAATATAGTTTTATTTTTCTCAGTAATCTTTTTTAGATTAGAGACATCCAGCATTACTATTTTGATCTTTTCATTGCTACTGCAGTATCACACATTCTATTTGAGAAACCCCACTCATTATCATACCAACTTAAAACTCTTCCAAACTTTCCTTCAATGACTTGTGTTTGAGTTAGGTCAAAATTTGATGAAGCAGGATTATGATTAAAATCTGATGAAACCAGTGGCTCTGAATTAACATTAAGTATGCCTTTCAACTTATTGGATCGCGACGCAGCAGTCATGGCTTTATTTACGCTATCAACTTTCATTGTTTTTTTTGATACAAATTTAAAATCGATAAGTGATACATTGGGAGTTGGAACTCTAATTGCCGTTCCATCAAGTTTTCCTGATAATTCTGGCATCACTAACCCAACCGCTTTGGCAGCACCTGTTGATGTAGGTATCATTGACATTGACGCAGCTCTAGCTCTTCTTAAATCAGGATGAAATGTATCCAAAACACTTTGGTCACCTGTAAATGCATGAATGGTAGTCATATATCCATGAACAATTCCAAATTTTTCGTGAAGAACTTTAACTACTGGTGCCAAACAGTTTGTAGTACAAGATGCATTCGAAACAACTAGATCATTGCGAGTTATTTCTTGTTCGTTTACCCCATATACTATTGTTTTATCAGCTTCAGAGCAGGGGGCAGAGACAAGAACTTTTTTTGCTCCAGCTTTGATATGCATAGATGCTTTTTCTTTCGAGGTAAATAAACCAGTACATTCAAGGGCTACGTCTATTTTCATTTTTTTCCATGGAAGTTTTTGTGGATCTCTTTCATTAAGTACTGAAATAGTTTTCCTTCCAATGGTCATTTTGTTTTTCTTTACAGAAATTTTTTCGTTTAAAGGTCCGTGAACTGTATCATTCGCTAGTAAGAATGCGTTTGTATCAACAGGCGCTAAGTCATTTATTGCAACAACATTAATATCCTTACGTTTACTCTCGATAATTGATCTGAGAACTAATCTACCAATCCTTCCAAACCCACTAATTGCAACATTTACTGCCATTTTGATAACTCCTATATTTTTTTAATTACTTGCTTTAATATTTTTTTTGCTGTGAAGCCATAGTAATCATAAAGTTTTTGATAAGGAGCGCTGGCTCCAAAATCTTTCATGCATATATTCACAGTATTTCCTCCACAGATCTCACTCCATCCAAAACTTGAGCCTGCTTCAATTGATATATTTAACTTCGAATTTCCTCTAATCTTTTTTTTATATGTCTTATTTTGAATTTTAAATAGCTCCATGCACGGCACTGAAATCACTCTTACATTCTTTTTCTTTTTTTCTAGTAGACCCATGAGCTGAATCCCAATTTCTACCTCAGAACCTGAGGCATAGATTGAAATATCTGGATTTTTAGAGTTGCTTTTAATTTCATATGCGCCCTGAGAACTAATATTTTTTGTGTAATATTTCCTTCTTAGCATAGACAGCTTCTGTCTAGTTAGGGCAATAACAGATGGACCTTTTTGATTTGATAAAGCCAATTCCCATGCTTCAGCTGTTTCAATAACATCAGCAGGCCGGAATACTTTTACATTTGGTGTTGCCCTTAGGGATGCCAGCTGTTCAATTGGTTGATGAGTAGGGCCATCCTCACCCAAGCCAATTGAGTCGTGTGTTAAAATATAAATGGCCCTTTGCTTCATAAGAGCTGCAAGTCTAAGAGAAGGCTTACAGTAATCTAAAAATATTAAGAATGTTCCTCCAAATGGTATAATACCTTTATGTAATGATAAGCCATTCATTATGGCTGCCATTCCATGCTCTCTTATTCCATAATAGATATAATTACCTCGGTAATTTTTTGAATTAATAACATCCACTTTGTTCCCTTTAGTATTATTTGAACCGGTAAGATCTGCAGATCCACCAACTAATTCTGGCATGATGGGTGCAATTTGGTTAATCACCATCTCAGAGGCTTGCCGAGTTGCTATATCAATTGGTTTCTTAATTGAGTCTTTTTTAAACTTGCTTAAAAGCTGATTAACTTTCTTTGGAATATTTCCGCTAATTCTTCTTTCAAATTCATCTCTTTTCTTTTTGGAGAGTTTTTCATAAACTATTTTCCATTTCTTATATACATCAGTTGATCTCTTGCCAGACTTTTTCCATTCATTTAATATATCTGTTGGAACCGAAAAAGGCTTGTGGGGCCATTTTAGTTTGGATCTAGTTAAGCTGACTTCTTCTTCCCCAAGAGGACTGCCATGAGAGGAAGATTTACCTTGCTTGTTAGGTGAGCCGAAACCAATTTTTGTTTTACAAGAAATTATAGTGGGTTTTTTTGATTTTTTAGCTTTTGAAATCGCTTTTATAATTTCATCTTTATTGTGACCGTTAATTTTTATCGCGTTCCATCCATAGGCTTTAAAGCGGTCAATTGTATTTTCAGAATTTGAGAGTTTAACAGGTCCATCAATTGAAATTCCATTATCATCAAAAAAAACAATAAGCTTATTTAACTTCAAATGACCTGCAAACGATGCAACTTCATGAGATATACCTTCCATCAAGTCACCATCACTTGCAATAACATACGTATAATGGTCGATAATCTTCTGTCCAAATTGGCCACTCAGTATTTTTTCAGCTAATGCCATGCCAACAGCATTTCCTATTCCTTGTCCTAGAGGACCAGTAGTTGTTTCAATACCTTGAGCATGCCCATATTCTGGATGACCCGCACATTTACTATCAAGTTGCCTAAATTTTTTTATATCCTTTATGGTCATATCACGGTAACCGGTGAGATACAGAAGAGAATACAAAAGCATCGAGCCATGACCAGCAGACAATACAAATCTATCTCTATCATGCCATTTAGGGGCAGCAGAATTAAACTTTAGAAATTTAGTGAAAAGAATAGTGGCAACATCAGCCATACCCATTGGCAATCCAGGGTGTCCACTTTTAGCTTTCTCAACTGCATCAATCGACAAAAATCTTATAGCATTTGCCATATTTTCGTGAGAAAGAGATGAGGAATTTAAGTTTTGAGACATTTATTTTTAATACCAATAATGAGCCTAATATAAGCAATAAAGTAGAAAGAGTCTTAAATTATAATATCTTATTCACAAAAAAAATTTATTTTTTTTATGATTTTATAAGTTGACTGGGAATAAAAAAGACAGTTAAACTCCCCCTAAAGATTAGGGGTGCGACATGTCAACATATCAAGATACTAAAGATCAATTCAGTAATACTATTATTAATCTTGGTAAAGAAATTGAAAAATTGTCGCAAGAAGCAAAAAAAGTTTCATCTCTGGAAAATGAAAATGCAAAGCTTCTCAGCGAAAATAATCACCTTGAAAATGAAATTAAAATCCTAAAATCTGATTTTCTAGAGCTTAAAAATATCGCTGGAAATATTTCATCACAGCTTGATGAAAATATTTATACAATTAAAGACATATTGGATTCATAGTTGATGCCTGAAATAGTTGTAAATATTAATGATCAAGATTATGCGATAGTTTGCGATCCGGGTGAGGAAAATCACTTAAAGCAACTAAGTTCTCGAATTGACTTCAAAGTCCGAGAATTGACAAAGAGATTTGGAAAAATTGGTGAAACTAGGCTAATGGTAATGGCTTCATTATTAATTGCTGATGAGATACACGATCTTAATCAAAAATTAAGTTCAAATTTGACCAAGATTGAAGAGCTTCAAACAAGCATTAGTTCTAAAGAAAAAATATTAGATCAGCAACAAATGGAAAGTCAAAAATATATTGAATCCAATAATGAAAAATTAACAGACTTACTATCTAAGCTTTCGCAAGCAGGTTAACAAATTTTTGTAATCATTTACATTAATGATTAATTCAGAGCGTCATCTAGAAAAAAAAATAATACGCAAATTTCTAATCAATAGAAGAAAACAACTATCAGGAGACTATGAAAAAAAAAATATGTCTCATGTTCATTTACGTCCATTATTAAATAATATTAATAGTGATTATGTAGGTTCATATGTTGATTATAATTTTGAATTAAGCACTAATTCTATAAATAAGTACCTGATTGAAAAAAATATTAATATTTGCTTGCCGAAAATTAATTCTCAATCGAAAGAAATTAATTTTTTTAAATTTAGTACTGGGACTAAATTAATTAAAAATAAATATAATATTTTAGAACCCGCAGTAACCAATGAAATTATTTTTCCAAAACTAGTCTTAGTGCCGTTACTAGCATTTAATGAGAGTGGTTTTAGATTAGGATATGGAGGAGGTTTTTATGATAAATATTTTTCTTCCCAAGAAGAAAAAGATATTATTAAAGTGGGACTGGGATTTTCTTTTCAAAAAGCTAATCAAATTCCCCTCGAAAGTCATGATCAAAAACTTGATTGGATTTTAACAGAAAGTTATTTATATAAGGCAATATGAAAATTTTATTTCTAGGGGATGTAATGGGAAGGTCTGGCAGGCATTCCTTAAGAGATCATCTCCCGCAAGCGATTAAAGATCACAATATTGATTTTGTAATAGCAAATGGTGAAAACGCCGCAGGCGGCTTTGGTATTACAGAAAATATATGTAATGAGTTGTATTCGTATGGTGTAAATGTCATTACCACGGGAAATCATTTATGGGATCAAAAAGAGATAACTAGTTACATCGATAAGGATCAAAATCTCTTAAAACCTTACAATTTTGCAGAGGGATCGCCTGGATTAGGATTTAATATTTTTGAACTGGCCAACAAGGAAAAAATTGCAGTTATTAATATAATGGGCAACTTATTTATGCGTTCCTGTGATAATGCTTTTTTTAAAATTGAGGAGGTATTGCAAAAAATTGACGTAAATGATTTATCATTCATTTTTGTGGATTTTCATGCTGAAGCATCGAGTGAAAAAATGGCCATGGGTCATCATCTTGATGGACGTGTAACCGCAGTAGTAGGTACGCATACTCACGTTCCAACAGCTGATGCCAACATCATGGAGCATGGAACGGCCTACCAAACAGATGCAGGTATGTGTGGTGATTATGATTCTGTTATTGGAACTAAAAAACAAGAATTTGTAAGAAAATTTGCAACACAAGACACTGAAAGGAAACGAGTGCCTCCTGCCGATGGTATAGGCACATTATGCGGCGTAATCATAGAATCACAGGATAATAATTTTCTTGCTAAAAATATTCAATCAATTCGTATTGGTGGAAAAATAGGAAGTTAGATGGCGGGACACTCTAAGTTTAAAAATATTCAATACCGAAAAGGTGCGCAAGACAAAAAAAGAGCAGGACTATTTTCTAAGTTATCTAAAGAAATAACTGTAGCTGCAAAGTTAGGTTCCCCAGATCCTGATCAAAACGCCAGATTAAGATCAGCAATTCAACTTGCAAAGGCATCGAGTTTTCCAAAAGAGAATATTGATCGTGCTATCAAAAAGTCTTTGGATAAAGATACTGTTAATTATGACCAGATGAGATATGAAGGATTTGGTCCTGCAGGTACATCTATAATTGTTGAGGCACTTACAGACAATAGAAACAGAACGGCATCTAATGTAAGATCATCATTTCAAAAGTTTGGTGGATCATTAGGTGAAACAGGTTCAGTTTCACATGCATTTAAACATTATGGTTTTTTGAAGTTTAATAAGGATGTTGCAACGGAGGATGAGTTTTTTAACTTTTCAATTGAAAATGGTGCAGAAGATTGTCTCGTAGAAGAGGATGAATATGAAGCGGTATGCTTGCCCGATATAATGTCAAAGTTTTACGATTTATTAGCTGCTAAATATGGTGAGCCAGTTTCATCTGGTTTTCAATGGAGACCAGATGTATTAGTAAAAGTTGATGGCGATAAGTTAAAATCACTTATAAATTTAATAAACGAGCTTGATAGCGATGAAGATGTTCAGCAGATCTTCTCAAATTTTGAGGCAACTGATGAAGAATTAAGTAGAATCGCTTGATTAATTAACTTTTAAAATACAAATATATTAATTAGTCTTTAATGAATTGATAATTTTGATTCGTTTTTATGTCAGGCAGCTCTCCAAAAAGAAAAGGTGATGGATATGAAAGAGAGTTAGCCAAATATTTTAATGAAAAAGTTTTTGGTGGAGATGATCTTGTGCAGCGGATGCCTCTGTCTGGAGGTGGAGCGATAAAATCGTCAGGTGGAAGTGATTTAAAAAATACTCCCCATATTTACGTCGAGGCAAAGAGAACTGAAAAATTTAAAATCCATGAGTCAATTAAGCAAGTAGAAGAAAATATTGAAACATCTAAATCAGATTCATTTCCTGTGGTAATTACAAGAAGAAATAGGGAAACAACTGGAAATTCATTGTGCGTTTTAAGGTTAGATGACTTTATGGAGCTTTATAAAATCCTACTTGAAAGTAAGAAGACTGACATATGATGCCCTATTTAAGACAATTTTTGATGCTAAGTTAATATTATGGAGAACGAAACTTTAATAAGTACAAGTCAAATAAACGATGAGTTCACATTAATGTCGCTTTTCTTTAGGGCTGACTTAGTAGTGAAATTAGTAATTTTAATATTATTTGCTGCATCAATATTCTCATGGACAATTATCATTCATAAAATAAGACTTTTTAGGTCTCTAAAAAAAATCAGCAAACAATTTGAGGAAGAATTTTGGTCAGGACGTTCCATCAAAGAAATTGCATCAACTACCCACCATCTTTCAGAGAGCCCTATAAAGTATGTTTTTCTTGAGGCAGTAGATGAAATTGAAAAATCTAATAAAGATACTAAAAAAAATATCGACAGTATTACTAATAGAATTAATCGAATTATGGAAGCTGCAATTGATTATCAAAATGAAAAGCTCTCATTATACTTTAGCTATCTCGCAACTATAGGCGCAACCACACCTTTTATTGGACTATTTGGAACCGTTTGGGGTATAATGAACTCTTTTCAGTCAATTGCAATATCAAGAAACACATCCTTAGCAGTGGTAGCACCAGGAATTGCTGAAGCTCTCTTTGCTACAGCCCTAGGACTTCTGGCAGCTATACCAGCAGTAATTGCCTATAATATTTTCACAAGTCAAGTGAATGACGAGAACGCCAGAATGTATAGATTTAAAGAGCACTTTAATGTTATTTTTTCAAGAGGACTTAGTGCAAAATAAACATGAAATTTTTTAAGTGACTAGAAATACTCATTCAAAACCCTTTAGCGATATTAATGTCACTCCTTTTGTTGATGTAATGTTAGTTCTGCTTATAATTTTTATGGTTACTGCTCCATTATTAACAGTTGGTGTACAAGTAGATCTTCCTGAAAGTAATGCTGACTCACTGCAATCTGATGATGAGCCAATGGAAGTAACAATCAATGAGGCTGGTATAATCTACATCCAAGAAACAGAAATAGCACTGGGTGAATTAATTCCTAAGATAAAAGCAATAACTGATAACAGACTAGATACAAAGATATATGTCAGAGGAGATGCGGCAATTGACTACGGAAAAGTGATGAGAGTGCTTGGGGAGTTATCTGGATCAGGCTTTTCAAAAGTTTCTTTAATTACAAAACCCGTAAGTAATTAATTAATGGGACTCAAATATGAGAATTTCAGTTTTAGGATCAGTATCACTTCACTTGTTCATCCTTTTTTTTACAATAGTCTCGCTCCCTTTATTTAATAATGATGAACTTGAAATACCACCTGTTATTCAAGTTGAACTAATCGAAATAGCAGAAAAAACAAACGTACCTCAGATTAGTAAAAAGAAAGAAGATAAAAAACCAGAAAAAGAAAATAAGGAAGAAGAACAAAAATTAAATCAACCAATTCAAAAACCAAAAGAAGAAAAATCAAATGAAAAAGTAAAAGATCCGTCCACAGAAGAGAAAATTGAAAATATAACAACTGAAGAAAAAATGATACAAAATATGCCAGTTAGAAAGCCAGAGATAAAAAAGAAAGATAAATTTGATCCTCTTAAATTAGCTGAGTTAATCGATAAACAAAAAGACACAAAAATGGATAACCCTGAAGAAATTATAGAAAAAGATTATGAAGCGTTAGACTCAACACCTAGTCTCGACAAACGACTTACTTTATCTGAAGAAGATGCGATCAGAGCTCAATTTATGCGATGCTGGAGCATACCTCTTGGAATTCCATACGATGATACAATGATTGTAAAAATTAAGGTTTATTTAAATACAGATGGTTCCTTACTTAAACCCCCAGAGGTTCTTCAACACGAAAGAATGAACAAACCTAGTGAAAAATATTTTAGAACTCTTGCTGAAAGCGCTTTAAGGGCAGTAAGACGTTGTGATCCAATAAAAGTTCCTGATTTAGAAAAATATGACAATTGGAAAAATTTACAGATGAATTTTGATCCAAGGAAGATACTAAGGGGATAATTTATTATGAAAAAATTACTTTTATACGTCTTTATAGCTTTTAATTTTTCGTCTATTTCATTTGCTATTATTGAAATTGATATCACGGAAGGTAATCGAGAACCTATTCCACTTGCTATCAGTGAATTCTTTCATGACAATAATTCAGAAATAATAGACAAGAAAATAACAGAAAATATTAGAACAGTAATTTCAGATGACCTTAAAAGAAGTGGATTGTTCTCAACAATTGACGATAAGGCATTCATTCAGAATAATCGTGCTATGCACTTAAAGCCTAGATTTGCAGATTGGAGATTAATAAAAGCCCAAGGGTTACTCACGGGAGAACTTTCCATTGAAGATGATAGGTTAAGGGTAGAATTTCGTCTTTGGGATACATTTGCTGAAAAAGAAATAGAGGGGCTAGTTCTTATTACAACAATTGATAATTGGAGAAGAATTAGTCATATGATTGCAGACAAAATATATGAGAGGCTTACAGGTGAGGAGGGTTATTTTGATACAAGGATAGTTTATGTCGCCGAAGAGGGCCCAAAAAATAAAAGAATAAAAAAACTCGCAATCATGGACCAAGATGGAGCTAATCATAAGTTTTTAACAAGTGGAAAAGAATTAGTCTTAACCCCAAGATTTAATCCTGTAAGACAGGAGATTACATATCTCTCATATTTTAAAAATTTGCCTAGAGTTTATTTGTTAAATATTCAAACAGGAATACAAGAAGTTGTTGGTGATTTTCCAGGCATGACTTTTGCACCTCGATTTTCTCCAGATGGAGGAAAAATCATTATGAGCTTAGCAAGAGAGGGTAATTCTGATTTGTATGTCATGGATTTAACAACTCGTATAGTTGAACGACTTACTGATAGCCCAGCAATCGATACATCTCCGAGCTATTCTCCTGACGGTAAGAAAATTACATTCAATTCTGATAGAGGAGGGTCCCAGCAAATTTATGTAATGGACAGTAATGGGCGAAATCAAAAAAGAATTTCAAAAGAAGGAGGTAATTACGCAACTCCTGTTTGGTCTCCAAGAGGTGATCTTATTGCTTTTACTAAATTTTTTCAGGGCCAATATTTTATAGGCGTCATGAGGACCGATGGTAGTGGTGAAAGATTACTTACTGAAAATTGGTATCAAGAAGCGCCATCATGGTCATCGAACGGCAGGGTATTAATATTTTATCGTGAAACAAAAGCAAATGATGCGGGAGATGGCCACTCCTCATCCATTTGGTCTATTGATCTGACTGGGTTTAACGAGAGAGAGATTATTACACCGGTTGATGCATCTGACCCATCTTGGTCAAAATTAATACAATAACAGGAATTTAGCTTAGAAATTAGGCATATTTTAAATGATATGTGATAACTTTATCCTAGACTTGTGCGAGTTAAGTTAATAGAGTACTAACGGCTTTGAATATATTATGGGAGTTTATTAAAATGGTTTCAACCTTTCAGAACTATACTAGATATTTGGTAATTGTATTATTTGCTTTGTTTTTGGCAGCTTGTGAAACTGTGCCAAAAGAATCTGCAACTTCAACTACATCATCATCAACAACAACCGCAGCTGTAGAAATCTTAGATGGTGTTTATGTTGGATCAGATACGATTGAAATGTTAGCGGTCGATGTCCCTGATAGAATATTTTTTGCATACGACAGTTATTCACTTACTATAGCTGCTCAAAACACATTAGAAAAACAAGCGAAATGGTTAAAAGCAAATGGATCAGCTACAATAGCAATTGAAGGTCATGCTGATGAAAGAGGAACTAGGGAATATAACTTAGCGCTTGGAGATCGAAGAGCTAACGCTGCTAAAGACTATTTGATGACGCAAGGTATAAGCTCTAGCAGGGTGACCACTATCAGTTTTGGAAAAGAAAGGCCTGTTAGCAGTGGCTCAAATAAAAAGGCCTGGGCACAAAATAGAAGAGCAGTAACTGTAAGAACAAATTAAATAGATATTTAGTTATTCACGCCTTTATTTAGACAAAAGATAAGTCTAGGCTGATAAAAAATATTTATTTTTATGATTAATAAACTGTATCTTTATTGTTTTGCTACCTTGATAGTTCTTGCTTCATCTAATTCAATTCTCCATGCTGAAGAGATTCCATTAAATAAACTTCTTGAAAAGTTAGAAACTATAGAAAGTAGAATAAAGGTTCTTGAAAAAGCAACTTTCAATAATACAACTTCTAGTCAATCAAATAATTTAAGCCTTGATGATTATCAATCAATTATTGCAAAACAATCAATTCAAATAGCCGAACTTCAGAATGAAATTCAATCTTTAACAGCCCAAATTGAAGAAATGATTTTTACAATGCAATCAACAGTAAATAATTTTAATACATTTAAAGAAGATGCAGAATTTCGATTTACTGATCTAAATACAAAAGCAGAGAATATAGAAAAAGTTCAAAATAACAATAAAACTGATACTTTAAGTGTTATGCAAAGCGAAATGTTTGCTGCTAATGAAGATGAGCTAGATTTAGAGCCTAAATCACTTGGAACTATAAATATGACTAGTTTGCCTGTAGAAGAAAATTCACCTTTTGAAGTAAAGATTGATAATGATGGTGAGGAGCAACAAATTATCAATACAATATCTCAAGATAACATCGTATCCCTTGGTGAACAAAAAATACCTTTATTGATACTTCCAGAAAGTGATGAAGAAAGTCAGTATGAATATGCCATTAGTTTACTTAAGCAAGGTGACTACGAAACAGCAGAAAAAGCATTTACAGAATTTATTTCTATTGGAGACGATAAAGATTATTTAAGCAATTCCCATTTTTGGCTAGCTGAAACTTATTATGTTAGAGAAAATTATAAAGATGCTGCTAAAAATTATTTGAGTCTCTATCAAACTTATCCAAATGCAAATAAAGCGCCTGATGCTCTATTGAAGCTTGGAATTTCATTAGTGAACATGCAACAAAAAGAACAGGGGTGCATGACATTTATGCAACTGCAAGAGTCATACCCTGAGGCTAATCCCACAATCATTGATAGAAGCAATCTAGAATTAAAAAGAAATGGCTGTGAAATTAGTTAAGCCAATCAATTATAAAGATATAAAGAAGATCACTGATGCAGATTTTGAAAAACAACTCAAGCTTCTTGGTATAAATTCAAGCTTTGTCGTCGCTCTTTCAGGTGGCCCAGATAGTTTAGCGCTTTTATACCTGGCTAAAAATTTTGCTAAAAAAAATAATTTAAAATTTATAGCTGTTTCTATAGATCATAAATTGCGTGAAGACTCGTCAAAAGAAATTGAATGGATTAAGAAGCTTATGAAAAAAGAAAAAGTAAGCTTTGTGTCAAAAAAAGTTATTAAAAAAATAAGTCACTCTAATACACTTTCTAAAGCTAGAAAATATCGCTATGAATTATTAATAGACGTTTGTAAAAAAAATAAATTTAGATTTTTATTAACTGCCCATCATCTAGATGACGAAATTGAAACATTTTTGATGAGGTTAATTAGAGGGAGCGGAATAAAAGGTTTATCGTCTTTAAAGCCTGTTTCTAAGTATAAAGAAGGTGAGATTAATATTATTAGACCTTTATTGAAATATTCAAAGAAATCTCTGATTAAATATTTAGCAACAATAAAGCAATCTTATCTTTATGATAACACTAATCAAAATATGAAGTATGACAGATCTCGTATCAGAGGTATTGCTGAAAACCTAATTAATGAAGGGTTAGACAAGAAAAGAATATTAGAAGTTATACAAAATTTAAAAAAAGCAGATGAAGCAATCATTGTATTAGTTAATAATTACTTAAAGAAAAGCGTATCGCTTGAAGGAAGAAGCACTTTAAAGGTTAAGACTAAAATATTCAAAAAGGCACCAGTTGAGGTACAATACCGTATTATTAATAAATTATGTCGTCTTGTAGGCAACAAGGACAAAGTACCCAGATCAAAGTCATTGCAAAGTCTTATTGCTAAGATCAATACCGGTAACTTTAGAAGTCACACTTTAAATGGCTGCATATTTGTTGCTAAACGTGATGAAATTTTAATATCAAAAGAGAAAAGAAGAAGCCCACTTTCAGGCCAAAATTTCCAAGTTATCCTTGAAAATAAGGATTGGCCGAAATTAATAGAGCATTATTAGTGTTAAACAATTGAAATATATTGTTAAAATTTATACCTTTCTTTTCTTGCATGACGTAAAATAGTAATTATTTAATATTAATAACAAAATATAAAAAATGAATTTCAGAAATATTACATTGTGGGTATTTATCGCCCTTATCGTTTTTGGCTTATTTAATCTCTTTAGCAACACCAGTGGTGAAAGAAATATAATAGACCTTACATATTCTCAATTTCTTGATGAAGTTGAGGCTGGATCAGTCAAAGATGTGGTCATAAGAGGAAATAATATTAATGGTTCATTTGATGATGGCCGGTCATTCAAGACTTATGCCGCAAATGATCCTACGCTTGTGGACAGGTTAAATGATAGAGGTGTTAATATTTCTGCTGCACCTCTTGACGATGGTTATCCTTCACTTCTGGGAGTACTTATTTCATGGTTCCCTATGCTATTGCTTATTGGCGTATGGATTTTCTTCATGAGACAAATGCAAGGTGGTAGAGGTGGAGCAA
The DNA here is from genome assembly GCA_003282485.1 of Pelagibacteraceae bacterium AG-333-C14. GTDB lineage: Bacteria > Pseudomonadota > Alphaproteobacteria > Pelagibacterales > AG-422-B15 > CACNXQ01. The sequence goes on along the minus strand of QBZD01000001.1, from coordinate 33,939 downwards.
TGGGTTTTGGTAGATCTAAGGCAAAACTTTTAACTGAAAATAAAAATAAGGTAACTTTTAATGATGTAGCAGGTATTGACGAAGCAAAGGAAGAGCTTGTTGAGATTGTCGACTTCCTTAAAGACCCAAGAAAATTTCAAAAGCTTGGTGGAAGAATTCCAAAAGGTGCATTACTAATCGGACCTCCAGGAACAGGAAAAACGCTCTTAGCAAGAGCCGTTGCAGGAGAAGCTGGTGTTCCATTTTTTACAATTTCAGGTTCTGACTTTGTAGAAATGTTTGTTGGCGTTGGTGCTTCAAGAGTTCGAGACATGTTTGAGCAAGGAAGAAGAAATTCTCCATGTATAATATTTATCGATGAAATTGATGCTGTAGGAAGAAGTCGTGGAGCAGGCCTTGGTGGTGGTAATGATGAGAGAGAGCAAACGTTGAATCAAATTCTTGTTGAAATGGATGGCTTTGATACCCAAGAAGGTATTATACTAGTTGCTGCAACAAACAGACCTGATGTATTAGACCCCGCGTTACTTAGACCTGGTAGATTTGATCGACAGGTAGTGGTTCCAAATCCCGATATTATGGGCAGAGAAGCAATCCTGAAAGTTCATATAAAAAAAATATCAGTTGCTCCTGATGTTGACATTAGAACAATAGCGAGAGGAACTCCTGGATTTTCTGGTGCCGACCTTGCTAACATTGTCAATGAGTCTGCTTTGCTCGCGGCAAGAAAAAACAAGAAAATTGTAACGATGGTAGATTTTGAAGAGGCTAAAGATAAAGTCATGATGGGTTCAGAGAGAAGATCGCTTGTTATGAGTCAGGATGAAAAGGAATTAACAGCTTACCACGAAGGTGGTCATGCTATTGTTGCTTTAAATCAACCTGCATCTGATCCAATTCACAAGGCAACAATAATACCTCGCGGCAGGGCCTTAGGAATGGTGATGAGATTACCTGAAAGAGATCAGTTATCAATGGCAAGAGAAAAAATGCTTGCTGATATTACCGTTGCTATGGGAGGGAGAGTTGCAGAAGAAATAATCTTTGGGGATGACAAGGTAACATCTGGCGCATCTTCTGATATTGAAATGGCAACTAAGATGGCAAGAAACATGGTCACTAAATATGGGATGAGTGAAAAATTAGGACCACTTCAGTATAGTGAAAATGAAGAAGAAGTTTTCCTAGGTAGGTCAGTTCAAAAGCATCAAAATGTATCAGAAGATACAGCAAGGTTAATTGATTCTGAAATTAGGATAATTGTCGATACTTGTTATGATCTTGCAAGAAAGATTCTAACTGAGAAAATAAATGATCTTCATGCTCTCGCAAAAGGCTTGATTGAATATGAAACTTTGAATGGAGATGAAATATTGTCACTTCTTAAAGATGGCAAAATTGATAGACCAAACCCAGAAGAAGAAATTAATAACGCTGGTCCATCTGTACCCAAAAGTGGGAAGCCTTCAACAGTCGTTCCTGGATTCAAGCCTAAACCTCAGACCAGTTAAGTTGAAATAAATATGACTGCTGTGCGTAAACTTGTTAAGCATTACGTCAGGCCAATACTAAATAATATTAAAAACAAAGACTCCCTTTGCCTTGGATCATCTAGACTTTATTTTGATAAAATTGAATTAATTACAAGAAATGGAAAAGATATATCGTCAAAATATCTTCATTTAAAAGAGGTCACAGGACTACCTAGGGACATTAGTAAGACCATCAAAATTCAATTAAAAAAAATAACAAAGACTAGAAAGAAAATTAAAAGCATAGATTTTAATAAACCCTCAATAATGGGAATATTAAATGTTACCCCAGATAGTTTTTCAGATGGAGGAAAATTTTTATCAATTGATGATGCATATGCCCAATATCAAAAGTTAAAGAAAGAGGGTGCTGTTATAATTGACATTGGTGGAGAGTCTACACGGCCTGGATCAAAAACAGTACCAACTCAAAAAGAGATTCAAAGAATAATACCGGTTATAGATCTAATTAAAAGTAAGTCAGAAAGTTCTTTAATTTCTGTTGACACAAGAAAATCTGCTGTGATGAAAGCTGTTATGAAATATAATATTGATTTTATTAATGATGTCTCGGGATTAAGGTATGATAGTAAAGTCACAGATTTTTTAAATAATTCTAAAATTCCCTTTGTTATAATGCATTCAATTTCTAATCCTGCAAAAATGCAAAATTCAATTAAATATAAAGATGTTCTGCTTGATGTTTATGATTTTCTAGAAAATCAAATAAGAAAATGTAAATTAAAAGGTATATCTGAAAATAAAATTATAATCGATCCAGGCATTGGCTTTGGTAAGACTTTGAAACAAAATTTGAAACTTATTAAAAAGATTAGTTTACTTCATTCACTTGGCTTACCAGTGATGTTGGGCAGTTCGAGAAAAAGTTTTATTGGAAAGATGCAAAAAAATGAATTATACGAAGATCGTACAGGGGGATCGATAGCTTCTGTCTTATACGGTTTGTCTCAAGGTGTGCAATTATTCCGAGTACATGACGTATATGAGACGAATCAGGCAATAAAAGTCTATTCGAAATTATTATGAAAAAAAAATATTTTGGAACAGATGGAATTAGAGCAAGCTCTAATAGTGATAAATTAAATGGACCTTCCCTAATAAATCTAGGAATGGCACTAGGGAAATATTTTACCAAAGGAGATCACAGGCATAAGGTTGTTATTGGAAAAGATACCAGACTTTCTGGTTATATGATTGAACAAGCTTTAACATCTGGTTTGCTTTCAATGGGCATGGATGTTTTCTTATTTGGTCCGATTCCAACTCCCGCAGTCTCAATGTTAACAAATTCAATGCGAGCTGATCTTGGAATAATGATCACGGCATCTCATAATCAATATCAAGATAACGGTTTAAAAATATTTGATAGACTTGGCAACAAGCTCTCTGATGAGACAGAACTAGAGATAGAAAACCTGATGGAAAGTAAACTTGAAGAGTTACTAGCTAAGCCTGAAAATATAGGGAGAGCTCAAAGATTAGAAGACGCAAATGGCAGGTACATAGAATATTTAAAAAATACATTTCCAAAGACCCAACGCCTTGATGGATTAAAAATTGTTGTTGATTGTGCCCATGGTGCTTCATATATATCAGCTCCTCTAATTTTGTGGGAGTTAGGAGCAGAGGTCATTCAAATTGGAACTCAACCGAATGGAATAAATATCAATGACAAGTGCGGTTCAACTAATACAGATTTATTGGTAAAAACTGTATTAGAAGAAAATGCTGATATAGGAATTGCATTAGATGGAGATGGTGACCGATTAGCAATAGTTGATGAAAAAGGAAATGTCATTAATGGTGACCAAATCCTTGCGCTGCTAGCATTAGATTTGAGCAAAAAAAACTTACTCCAAAAAAATAAAGTCGTTGGAACGTCAATGACCAATATAGGGTTAGAAAACCTACTCAATGAAAATAACATTGAATTAGTTAGAGCAAATGTTGGTGATAGGTATGTTAAAGAAAAAATGATACATGAAGGTTTAAATTTAGGTGGAGAGCAATCAGGTCATATTATTATGAGGGATTATACATCCTCTGGTGATGGAATCATTGTTGCCCTACAAGTACTCGCAATTATTATGCAAAAAGAAAAACAAGCTGGTGAAATTCTTAATTTATTTATGCCACATCCCCAAAACCTAGTTAATTTTGAAGTTAAAAATAAGGATATTTTGGAAAGTGATGAAACTAAGAATTTTATTAAAAAGTGTGAGGAAGAAGTTGCAGGTGAAGGTAGAATCGTTGTTAGAATGTCTGGTACTGAACCACTTTTGAGAGTTATGATAGAGTGTAAAAGTCAGATTAAAATTGATGAATTAACTGAAAACGTTACAAAATATTTTTCTTAATATTTAGGATAAAAAATGACAGGTGTAGTAGTTGTTGGGTCCCAATGGGGTGATGAGGGGAAAGGAAAGATTGTGGATTGGCTTTCAAGTCAAGCTGATCTCGTTATCCGCTTCCAGGGAGGTCATAATGCTGGCCATACTCTTGTAATTAATAATGAGACATACAAGTTAAATATTTTACCATCAGGCATTTTGCGTGAAGACAAAATTTCGATTATTGGCAATGGAGTTGTTCTTGATTTATCTGCTCTTAAAAAAGAAATAACAAGTTTAGTTGATAGAGGCGTGAAAATTTCTCCACATAATTTATTTATTTCTGATAGAGCAACAATTATATTGCCCATCCATCAAAAACTAGACGCTATAAGAGAAAATAATAATCTTATTAAAATAGGGACAACTAAAAGAGGAATAGGGCCAGCTTATGAAGATAAAGTTGGAAGAAGAGCAATTAGATTGTGTGATTTATTTGATAAAGAAAAATTAATAACCAAAATTGATACATTATTGAATCATCATAATGCAATAATGAGAGGTTTAGGTAATGAGGAATATAAAGCAGCTGATATACTTGATGAGATTTACGAACTAGGACAGTTTGCTAAGCCATTTGCAAAAACAATTAATGAAATTCTTGGCGCCATAAAAGATAATAATGAAAAGATACTATTTGAGGGAGCCCAGGGATTTCTATTAGATATTGATCACGGAACATATCCATACGTCACATCATCTAATGTCCATGCAAGTTATGCTTCAATTGGCAGTGGCTTGAGCCCAAAAGTAGTTAACCATGTGTTAGCAATAACTAAAGCTTATACTACAAGAGTGGGAAACGGACCCTTCCCAACTGAACAAGATAATGAAGTCGGCAATAAACTCGGTGAAATTGGTCACGAATTTGGGACTGTTACGAACAGAAAGAGAAGATGTGGTTGGTTTGATGCTGTGTTGGTTCGTCAGGCACTGACTCAATCTGGTGCGACAGGTATTGCTCTTACAAAAATTGATGTATTAGATCATTTTGAAGAAATACAAATGTGTATTGGCTATAAATTGAAAGGTGAAGATATTGATTTTTATCCAAGTTCAGAACAAGACCAGGAGGAACTGGAGCCAATTTACGAGACGTTTGAAGGCTGGTTAAGTACCACGACTGGTATCCATAATTATGACGATCTTCCTGTTAATGCTAAAAAATATATAGAGCGAATTACCGAATTGACCCATACAAAAATCGATCTGATTTCAACAAGTCCTCGTCGCGAAGATACAATCTTGATAAATAAATTATTTGATTAGGCTTGGATTAGCTTTGTATCTCTTGCCAGGCTCAGCATTTCGGATTGTAATTTTTGAAATGCTCTCTCTTCAATTTGTCTAATACGTTCTCTACTGATATTGTATTCTTTGCTAAGTTCCTCAAGAGTTTTAGGATCTTCTGATAATTTTCTTCCTTGAATAATGTATTTTTCTCTTTCATTCAGTACATCAATAGCTTTTGATAAAAGTGCTTTTCGTTTGGTTACTTCTTCCTTTTCAGCAATTTTAACTTCATGATCTGCATCTTCGTCTACTAGCCATTCTTGCCATTCTTCCTGGCCATCAGCGCTGACAACGGCATTGAGTGAATAATCATTTCCCGACATTCTTCCTTCCATTTCAGAGACTTCCTTCTCTGAAACATTTAATTGACTTGCAATTTCAGTCACCTGATGAGGCTTTAATGAACCCTCATTGTAATCACTAAGCTTACCTTTTAATTTTTTAAGATTAAAAAATAATTTTTTTTGCGCTGCAGTTGTACCAATCTTAACTAGACTCCAAGACTTCAAAACATATTCCTGTATAGCTGCTCTAATCCACCACATCGCATATGTTGCTAAACGAAAACCTTTGTCAGGGTCATACTTTTTTACAGCCTGCATTAAGCCAATATTGCCCTCAGAAATTAATTCTGTGACTGGCAGTCCATAGCCTCTGTATCCCATTGCTATTTTTGCAACTAGCCTCAAATGACTAGTGACCAATTCATGAGCTGCACTCGTATCTCCTTTATCCCTCCACTTCTTTGCAAGGCTAACCTCTTGCTTTTCAGTTAACATTGGGAACTTTTTAATTTGCTGGAGGTAGTGTGTTAGACTTCCTTCATTTGACAATACAGGTAGCTTGTTGTTGTTAGTCATATATTAAATATGGTACTTATATGCTTATTTTCAATGCTCAGCTTTTAATAGAATTTATTAAATTGCTCAAGTAATCTGGGATAACAGACTGAAATAATTGAATTTTTTCTTTTTGAGGATGAACAAAGCCAAGACTCTTGGCATGCAAAGCTTGCCCTGGCAGTGCATTAATTGCAGAAATTGCACTATCTGATAATTGTTTCAGTTTACTTTGGGGGGACCTTCCATACGCCTTATCTCCTATGAGAGGATGTCCCTTATCAGTCATATGAACTCTAATTTGATGAGTTCTGCCAGTATGAAGCTTACATTCAATTACACTTGCAATTGTATTGCCTTTACTAGTTTTTAAATTTTCAATGGTTTTATAATTCGTTATTGCTTCTTTACCCTTTATCTTAGAGCTCATCATTTTTGTTCTATTTTTATTACTTCTTGAAATTAAAGACGATATTTTTCCACTTGCAGGTTTAATTGACCCCCAGCAGACAGCTATATATTCTCTTCTAATAGAGTGGTCGGCAAATTGAAGTGAAAGGTGTTGATGACTGAAGTCATTTTTTGCCACTACAACTAGTCCACTTGTATCTTTATCTATTCTGTGAACTATCCCAGGTCTTTGGGAATCTCCTACAAATTTCAAACTATTTCCACAATGGTTGATTAAAGCATTTACAATGGTACCTGATTTATTGCCGGCACCCGGATGCATTACGATGCCAGCAGGTTTATCAATTACTATTAAATCTTCATCTTCGTAAACAACGTTAAGGTCAATTTTTTCACTTTTTAAAGAAGTTTCATTTTTAATTTCTTCTGTAACTTTAATTTTATCTTTAAAAGAAATTTTATAGTCCGGATCTTCCTTTTTGCCATTCACTAGTACCATTTTATTATTTATTAAAAGCTTAATTTTTGATCGACTCAGATGAGTCAGTTCTAATGAAATGTATTTATCAAGTCTTAACCCGTTATACTTGATATTATTGACTTTATATTCATAGATCATTAATAGTATTTTAAATGAACCAGAGAATATTACTATTCATAGTTATTTTTTTAGGATTTTTAATTATTGTTGGTACAACCGTGGTAATCACAACAGTTATTGAAAGATCAAGAAATGTAGATTTTTTCGAAAATATTACTGATACTGAATTTCATAGTATATGTGGAACATCAGGTATCGAAGATGTTATTAAACTCGAAGATCAAAAAATATTGCTTAAATGTTTTGATGGTTCGGTATACATTTATGACTCTAAGAAAAACCAAATTATTACTGAAATTAATTAATTATTTATAATTGAGTCAGACGCCTTTTCAGCAATCATTACTGTTGATGCGTTCAGATTACCTGTAATAATATTAGGCATAATCGATGCATCTATGACTCTCAATCCATCTATTCCGTATACTTTCAGTTCCTCGTCTACAACTGATAAATTATCTTTACCCATTTTACACGTACATGATGGATGGTATGCAGTATCTCCTTTATCTCTTATAAAATTATTCAGATCTTCATCATTGTTTATATCGCTTCCTGGTGAGATTTCTTCTCCTCTATATTCATCAAATTCTTTTTGATTAAATATCTCCCTTGCAATTTTTATTCCTTCTCGCATTTCTCTAAGATCATGTTCAGTTTGCATGTAATTGAATTGGATTGAAGGCGCATCGTTTGGATTAGCTGATTTTAATTTTACTGATCCCCTGCTAGTAGGTCGCATCGGTCCAACATGCGCTTGAAAAGCATGGCAGGTAGAGCTCTTTCTACCATGATCTAAAACTAAAGATGGAAAAAAATGGAATTGCATATTTGGATAATCAGACATTTCATTGCTTCTCACAAATCCACCTGTTTCTAGATTAGAATGTGCAGCAACGCCCGTCTTAAACAAAAACCATTCAGCACCTATCAATGCCATTTTAAATAGGTTCTGAGCACTGTGCAGTGTTACAGGCTTTTTACATTTATATTGAACATAGGTTTCAAGATGGTCTTGCAAGTTTTTCCCAACTCCCTCCAAACACTCTACTGGCTCAATGCTATATTTTGATAATTCTTTTTCTGGACCAATTCCAGAAAGCATAAGTAGTTGAGGTGAATTTATAGCCCCAGCAGAAAGAAGTACCTCTTTGCTTGAAAAATACTTTTTATTTCCCCCATTTGCTTTGCATTCAACCCCAACAGCTTTTTTATTCTCAAATAGTATCTTATTTACAGTTACGTTTGTTAATATCTCCAAGTTAGATCTGTGCTTTATTGGATGAAGATACGTAACGCTTGTACTTTGCCTCTTTCCATTAAAAATAGTTGTATCCATTAATCCAAAACCTTCTTGTCTTTCACCGTTCATATCATTATTGATTTGATATCCAGCTTGTTGAGCGGCATTTAAATAAACCTGACTAAGAATATTACCGTTTGTGGATCTTGATAGTTTCAAAGGTCCCGACTCTCCTCGAAAATTTGAGTCTAAACCCTCAACTGACTCAGATTTTTTAAAATAGGGTAGAACTTTATCGTAAGTCCAATCTGTTAAACCCAACTGTCCCCAGTTATCAAAATCTTTTGCATTGCCTCTTACATGAACCATGCCATTGTGTGAGGAACTTCCTCCCAACATCTTGCCCCTGGGGCAGAACATAGTCCTATTATGCATAAATGGCTCTGGCTCAGATTCATATAGATAATTATATTTTGGATCGTGCATTGTATAAAGCAGTGCTGCAGGCATTGCGGTCTTCCAAGTCTTGTCTGAAGGTCCAGATTCTATTAGCAGGACATTAATAGCTTTATTTGATGAAAGGCGATTGGCTAGTACACAACCAGCACTACCAGCTCCAATTATAATGTAATCAAAGTTATTTAATTTCATGAAATGATTTTATCAAACATTATATTTATAGTACAACATTAGATAATGTTAAAAAACTTAAATCCAAGTTTAGCAATAGTATTATCTACTCTGCTTTGGGGCACATGGTGGTATCCTTTGCGTTTATTAAATGAGTATGCAAACAATAATGCGATACCACTAACATTAAGCTTTATGCTTGCTGGCTTTTTTCTTTTAAGTTTTTCACTAAGAAACGTACATTTATTTACAAAAAAAAATATAATACTTACAATAGTTGCAGCGACCGCAGGTGCGGCCGCAATGTGTCTATACAATGAAGGATTATTACGTGGGAATGTAGCAAGGATTTTAATATTTTTTTATCTTACAGCTGTGTGGAGTACAATTATTGAGATTGTATTTTTAAGAACTCCTTTAACTATATATAGGGCCTTTTCCATAGCAGCCGGATTCACTGGTCTTTTTATTATAACAGGGCTGGACAAAGGTAATATTTTGCCAACTTCTCTCGCTGATTTATTCGGTATAACTTCTGGGTTTTTGTGGTCAGTTTGTGCAACTATAATCAGAATTAATAAGGAATTGGATGTTAACTTTGGGACTTCAATCTTCATACTCATTGGAGGATTATTTGTTATCATTGCAACTCTTTTGCCTGATGGACAAGTGCTCACAGGTTTCAATACTAAGATAATATCTAATACTTATATAATAATTTTAATATTCGCTTTTATTTGGTTGCTTCCTGGATATTGGCTTATTACTTTTGGCCAAGATCAAGTAGATCCTGGTAGGGCTGGAATTTTACTGATGTTCGAAGTTGTTATAGGCATTATATCTGCATATCTCCTAGCAAATGAAATTATTACAATGAGGGAATTTATTGGAGCTGTATTTGTAATGAGTGCTCCATTGATTGAGATATATGCTGGAAATAAATTATATAAATCAGTAGTTTAGTATTATTTAAAATAAAAACAAATTATCAGCTTTTTGCCTAGATAGTAGATTGGATATATGTTTCAATTATAAGATTATAAAAATTAATTGGAGAAAAATAATGATGATTTTTAGAAAAATTTTATTTTCCGCAGTTTTTGCTTTGAGCTTTGGAGCTTTTAGCTCAACAGCTAACGCATGTGGCAAAATTACAGTAGCTGAAATGGACTGGGCATCAGCAGAAATGTTTGCTCATATTGACAAAGTAGTACTCGAAAATGGATATGGTTGTGAAATAGAACTAGTTCCTGGTGCTACGATGCCTACAGCCACGTCTATGATGGAAAAAGGTGAGCCAGATATTGCTCCTGAGTTATGGATTAATGCTGTAAGAACTGCTCTTGATGCAGCAACAGCGGAAGGAAGACTTCATTATGCAGCAGAAGTATTTTCAGACACAGGTGAAGAAGGATGGTGGATTCCTCAGTATATAGCGGATGCAAACCCTGAAATTCAAACTGTATCTGATGCTTTAGCAAGACCTGACTTATTTCCTCACCCTGAGGGAGATGGTGGTGGTTTATACACTTGCCCATCTGGCTGGAACTGTCAGCTAAGTACTGGAAATTTATTTAAAGCTTTTGGCGGTGAAGAAGCAGGATTTAGAATAATTGATCCAGGTTCTGGTGGTGCACTAGCAGGATCAATTGCAGAAGCCTATGAAAAAGAACAAGGCTGGTTTGGTTACTATTGGGCTCCAACAGCAATTCTTGGAAAGTATCCAATGAAAAAACTTAGTTTTGATGTACCTCATGACAATGATGAGTGGAATAGCTGTACTTCTCAAGAGGATTGCGCAGACCCTCAGAAAAACTCATGGGTTGTTTCATCAGTCTATACTGTTGTAACAGATAACTTTAAACAGAAGGCTGGTATTGGAATGGATTATATTGTTAAGAGAGCTCTTCCAAACAGCACTATCAATGCTTTATTGGCATGGAAAGATGATAACCAAGCAACTGGAGAAGACGCTGCGTTTTATTTCTTAGAAAATTATACGGAGTGGCATGACTGGGTAGATTCTGGTGCTCGTTCAAAGATAGAAAACGCACTGTAATTATTTCAGTTTAAGATAGCAGGCCTATTTATTAGGCCTGCTTTTTTATTATTAAACTAAGATTATCATACTTATGAATTTCACAGAATTTTTTACTTCCTTCCCTGAAATGAGTAAAAGTGGTTTAAGGACTTTCAAAAAAACTATTGACGGCGCTTATCGTCAATTTTCAAGAGAGTATGGAGACTCAATAGAGGCAGTATTTGATCCAGTTTTATTTTTTTTAATATGGTTTGAAAAACTTCTTCAAAATTCACCTTGGATAATAGTAATAATTGTTTTTTTAGCCCTCATTTATTTTGGAAGTAGAAGTATCTATTTAACTATTGGATCTTTCTTTGCTTTCATATTCATTGGATATTTTGGTATGTGGGAAGATACAATGTCTACTGTAAGTATAATTGGAGTTTGTACTTTCTTATCTATTGGTTTTGGAATACCAATTGGTATCTTAATGTCTGGATCAGATCGAGCGAGAGCCTCAATTTCTCCAATACTAGACATAATGCAAACAATGCCGAGCTTTGTTTATCTAATTCCAGTTGTTATGCTTTTGGGAATTGGTAAAATTCCAGGCTTATTAGCAGTGGTAATCTATGCAATCCCACCAATAATTAGATTAACAGACTTAGGCATTAGAGAAGTTGATAAGGAAGTTTTAGAAGCTGCGGAAGCATTTGGAGCAAATCGTTCACAAAAACTATTTAGGGTACAGTTACCCCTAGCCTTGCCAACAATTTTTGCGGGAATTAATCAAACCATTATGATGGCACTAGCAATGGTTGTAATTGCCTCAATGATTGGAGTTAAAGGTCTTGGCCAGCCAGTTTTAAAAGCAATTGCAAATCAATATTTTACTATGGGTCTCTTAAACGGATTAGCAATTGTAGTTCTAGCGATCATTTTTGATAGAGTCTCCCAATCATTTGGTAAAAGACTTCAGCAGCACAGACTGGGTTCTCATGAGTAATATAAAAATCAAAATTGAGAATTTATACAAAATATTCGGTCCTGATGCTAAAGGTTTAACTAGTGCGGTCAAAGATGGTCTTGATAAGGACGATTTACTGGCAAAACATAATCATGTTTTGGGGCTTGATAATATTAATATCGATATTGAGGAGCAGTCTATTCAAGTAATAATGGGATTGTCAGGCTCTGGCAAATCTACATTGATCAGACATATCAATCGTCTTATTGAGCCAACAGAGGGTGTTGTGATGGTTGATAATCAGGATGTTACAAAACTAAATAAAAGTGAGTTGTTAGAATTCAGAAGAAATCGAACAGGTATGGTTTTTCAGAGATTTGGTTTATTTCCTCATCAAAATATAGTTGATAATGTTCAACTTGGACTAAGCATTAAAGGCGTTGATAAATCTGAATCGAATCAAACAGCTATGTTTTGGATTGATAAAGTTGGTTTAAATGGATTTGAGTATAAATTTCCAAATCAACTTTCTGGTGGAATGCAACAAAGAGTTGGTTTAGCTCGCGCTTTAGCAAATGACCCTGATATTTTATTGATGGATGAAGCATTCAGTGCTCTTGATCCACTCATAAGATCAGATATGCAGGATCAATTATTAGAACTTCAAAAAAATTTGAAAAAAACCATTGTATTTATTACTCATGATTTAGATGAGGCTTTAAAATTAGGTGATCGAATTGCAATTCTAAATGGTGGAAAACTTGTTCAAGATGGTAAACCTGAGGATATACTACTAAGCCCCGCCGATGAATATGTAACTAATTTTGTAAAAGATGTAAATCGTACTAAAGTTCTTAAAATTAAAACTATTATGAAAGATAGTATTCAAAGTGCTTCTGATTATCCAAAGGTTGCAATGGATAGCAATATAGAATCTTGCTTACCTTTATTTTTAGATGGAGAGTCTGTACTAAGTGTTACTGATGATGAAAAAAATATTGTTGGATCAATTTCAAGAGAAGAAGTAGCAAGTATTCTTAAGAGATATTAAGAATCGATTTTATTGAGAAAGTTTAATCTTCCAATTATTTCATCGCGGTCGATATAATATCCCTGTAAATGCCTTTCCCCTGAACTTGGATTAAATTCAGTTCTTCCATGTAATACTCTCAAATTATTAAAAGAAAAGATATCACCCGCTTTTAGTCTAAAATTAATTGTAAATCTTTTATCGTGAAGCAATTCAGCAAATTTTCTATAGGCTTTATAAAATAGATCCATCTTATCAGGTGTACAGTCCATAATACTCATATATGCAATACTAAATCTTATGATGTTGAAGTCATTATCTTTTGTGAGCGTGATAAGTGGTGAGTAGTGAATTCTTGTTGTATTTTGAGTATAATCGCGATTACAAAATTTTACATGAGTTTCAGTTAAAATTTTAAAATACTTCGGAAATTCTTTTTGCATAAAAGATGCTACTTTAAAACCATCTAATGCTACTGACTCACCGCCGTCAGCCTGATTAACTAGACAATGAAGGAACTGATAACCTGGTGGAATTTCAAAATATGGTAAATCAAGATGATTTCTTAAACCAAGAGCTGTATAAGCCGAATTATTTGGTTTAGGAATATTAATTACTTCAAAGGGTGTATCAAAAAAAGTCTCTCTAAAATGACTTATCTTTTTTAAAACATCTTCTGCAGATTTCTTTGAAGTAGGTGCATTTTGAACAAGAGAAATTCCATAATAATGGAGTTGTTCAAGATACCTTGTTACACCCTCATCACTGCTCATTATTTCATCACATTCAATTTGAATTTTTTCAATGTTATTGTGAATTGATTGATCCCATAATTGATAAGGTGTTTTGTATGGAGCTGAATTTTTTAATGTGTAACAATTATTTCTAAGCCATTCATAACTATAATTGCTAGAATGATCTCCTTCACTCCATTTAATTGATAAGCTGTTATCTTCTGAAATAGTGAAACTCTTAGGATGAATACTTTCCGAAACTGTTAGGAGATTAAATGTTCTTTCCCGTGCGGTTGGGTGAATATCAGACGGACAGTTATCTCTAAGCCACAAAAAATTGTAGTCACTAATGTTGCCGTCACTCCATTCAATTTCTATTGAACGCTCTTTTTTTTTAACATTTAAAATTTTAATTTCAGATTTCATTTATTATTTAAAATTATTAAACTTTTTATTCCAATTTGGAAATTTATTTTTTTGATGTTTATTCAATGTTTTCATTATTTCAATTAAAAAAATATCTCTTTGTTTTTCTAATTCGTAAATACTGAATTTTTTAGACTGTTTTTGAGTTCCTGAAATCATTAAGTTTTTTAATTTTTTATCTAAAGTGGGAGCTTCTAATTTAGTCCATGGTAATTTTAGGGCTGGACCAAATTGTTCGAGCATATGTTTCATTCCTGTTTGACCACCAGCGAGGTGAAAAGTTAAACAGACTCCCATAAAAGCCCATCTCAGGCCTGGACCATAAACAATTGCATCATCAATCTCCTCCGTCGTTGCTATTCCATCTTTAATTAAGTGCAGAGATTCTCTCCATAAAGCCTCTTGAAGGCGATCAGAGATGTATCCTTCAATTTCTTTTCTAACTATAAGTGGTTTCATACCAATACTTTTATAAACCTTAACTGCTTTACTAATATATGCTACAGAGGTTTTTTTTCCTCCAACCACTTCTACTAATGGTAATAAATAAACAGGATTAAAAGGGTGTCCAATTAAAACTCTTTGAGGATATTTACACTGAGATTGAATTTTAGATGGTAATAGTCCAGATGAACTTGATGCAATAACTACATTTTTGTTAGAGGCAGAATCAATTTGCTTCAAAAGTTTGGTTTTTATTTTTTCATTCTCAGGAGCATTTTCTTGGATAAAATCTGCATCTTTAATAGCAGCATTAATTGTAGAATAGCATTTTAAGTTTCTTATTGATGCTTTTTCATTCAAACCAATTTTTTTAAGAGAGGCCAAGGCATTTTTTACATCTTTTTGAAGTTTTTTTAATGCTCTCTTATCTGGGTCATATGCTTTTACATTGTGACCACTGGCTAAAAATCTAGCAGCCCAGCCTGCTCCAATTACACCAGTTCCAATAATAGAAATAGTTTTTTTTTTCAATTTTTTAGACCAAGTTTTTTTCTGGCCTCACTTACACCCATTACATTTGAGCCTAAATTATTAATTATTGTAGCAGCTTTTTCAACAAGCGATCCATTTGTTGCATAAACACCTTTTTCTAAATAAAGATTATCTTCAAGACCAACTCTAACATTGCCCCCTAATAATACCGCTTGCGCTACCATCGGCATTTGATTAATTCCAATTCCAAAAGCTCCCCAGTTACTTCCTTCAGGTACCATATCAACCATATTCTTCATTGAACCGGTAGTTGCAGGCGCACCGTATGGTATGCCTAAACAAATTTGAAACAACGAAGGCTGATCTAGCAATCCTTCCTCTAACATCTGGTTTGCAAACCACAAATGACCTGTATCAAAGACTTCAAGTTCAGGTTTAACTCCTAATTCTTGAATTCTCTTAGCTCCAATTCTTAGTTGTTCTGGGGTTCCAACATAGATCATATTTCCATCACCAAAATTTAGAGTGCCGCAATCTAAGGAGCATATATCTGGCAATAGTTCTTCAACGTGACTTAGTCTTTCAAGTGCATTTACAAAATCTGTATTTGAACCAAAGTTTAATAAATCATCTTCAGGACCAATTTCTATATCTCCTCCCATTCCACTTGTGAGATTAATTATCACATTCGTTCCACTATCTTTAATTCGACTAACTACCTCTTTGTAAAGTTCATTATCCCGAGAGCCCTTTCCAGTTTCAGGATTTCTAACATGAATATGGGCTATAGCAGCTCCAGCATTAGCTGCCTCAATAGATGCGTTTGCTATTTGTTCAGGAGTAACAGGAATATTAGGATGCTTTCCAACAGAGTCCCCCGATCCAGTAACTGCACAGGAAATTATAACATTTTTGTTCATAATATAATGAAGTTACAATATTAAAAAGAATTTACAATTCGAATAGTATAGTATGTAATAAAAAACAAAATGAAAAATCTTCAAAAATTTTATATTAACGGTAAATGGGTAACACCCAATTCAACTAAAACAATGGCGGTCCTAAACCCCGCAACTGAAGATTTGATAGGTAAGATAATCCTTGGCAATTCTGAAGATGTAGATATTGCTGTGAGTGCTGCAAAAAATGCGTTTAATAGCTTTTCTAAAACATCAAAGAATGACCGATTAGCATTACTTAATAAAATTAGGCAGATTTCTGAAAAAAGATTTGAAGATCTTGCTAATGCAATGACATCAGAAATGGGAGCTCCTCATAGAATGGCTCGAGATGCACAGGCAGATGCTGCAATAGGGCATTTAGATGGATTTATTGATTCATTAAAAAAGCATGAAGAAAAAATTGTTCTCTCTAATTCGGATGTACTTTTAAAAGAGCCAATAGGAGTTTGCGGTTTAATTACTCCCTGGAACTGGCCCATTAATCAAATTACATTAAAAGTTCTTCCAGTAATTGCTACAGGATGTACATGTATTTTAAAGCCATCTGAGCATACACCTTTATCAGCGATGGTTTATGCAGAAATCCTTGACGAGGCTGGAGTTCCAAATGGCGTATTTAATTTAGTACAAGGAGATGGAGAAGAAGTAGGCGTATCGATGTCTCGGCATCCAGATATAGAAATGATGTCATTTACAGGTTCAAAAAGAGGGGGTAAGTCAGTTACTATTGAATCTGCTGAAACTGTAAAAAAAGTAACTTTAGAATTAGGCGGTAAATCACCTAACATTGTATTTGCAGATTGTGACTTAGAAGAAAAAGTAAAAGCTTCGGTAAATGAATGCATGTTTAATACAGGACAGTCTTGTGATGCTCCTACAAGGCTACTGGTAGAAAAAAAATGCTATGATCAAGTAATTGATATTGCAAAAAAAACTGCCGAAGAGATTAAGGTAGGTGATCCAACACTAGACGGTGACCATCTTGGACCACTCTTTGATAAAATTCAATTTGATCGAGTTCAAAATATGATCCAAGTTGGTATTGATGAAGGAGCAAAATTATTAGCAGGTGGCCTTGGCAAGCCCGATGGCTATGAAAAAGGATGGTTTGTAAAACCAACAATTTTTTCTGACGTAAATAATAATATGAGAGTTGCTCAAGAGGAAATATTTGGTCCAGTACTAGTTATAATTCCTTTTGATGATGAGGATGAGGCGATCAGAATAGCAAATGATACCCCTTATGGCCTTGCTGCATATCTGCAAACGGGAGATAAAGAAAGAGCAGAACGAGTTTCAAGGCAATTAAGAGCTGGCGGTGTTCATGTTAATGGTGGCGGATATAATTACGGCTCGCCTTTTGGAGGATATAAAGAATCTGGCAATGGACGAGAAGGTGGAGATATGGGTCTAGAAGATTACCTTGAAACTAAAGCACTTCATATTGCCTAAGATATAATAAAAATTTTTGATATGCCAAAGTTGCTTTGGAGTCCATCTAAGGAAAGAATAGAAAAAACAAACTTATATAATTATTTTCTTTTTTTAGAAGAAAACAACAAAATACAATTAAATTTTGATTATAGTAAAATCTGGTCGTGGAGCATTAATCACCCCGCTGAATTTTGGCTAAGCTTAATTAATTATTTGGGTATAAAGTACAAAGGAAGTTCTAGTCCTATTATTGAAAAGAATAGATCTATATATAACCAAGAATTTTTCAAAAATATTAAAGTTAATTATGCCGAAAATATATTATCTAATCTTAACTCCTGCCCGATTACCTTTATCAATGAACTTGGGTTTAAGAAAAATTATTATAAAGAAGATTTAGTATCAAAAACGTCAAGATTAGCAAACTATTTTAGGTCTATTGGGGTCAAAAAAGGAGATCGGATTGCAGCCGTTTCTGTGAACAGCGCTGAGACACTCATTGCATTTTTAGCAGTGAACTCAATTGGAGCAATATGGTCATCTTGTTCACCAGATTTTGGTGAAACAGCTATTTTAGATCGTTTTAATCAAATAAAACCAAAAGTCTTATTATATTCTAAAATATATTTATATGGTGGAAAAAAATTTGATATTGAAAAAAAGATACAAAATGTAATTAATAAAATTCAAACACTCGAACATACCATTTGTATTAATTATCCTGATAAGAAACAGGAGAAAGAAATAGAAGAAATAAGTTTAAATTCAATTTTCCAAAAAGAAACTTATGAAGGAAAGATTATTTTTGAAAGAAACTCATTCAATGACCCAATGTATATTCTATATTCTAGTGGCACAACTGGTAAGCCTAAATGCATAGTTCATAATACTGGTGGCCCACTATTACAACATCTAAAAGAGCAACAGCTTCACTGCGATCTTAAAATAGGTGATAAATTATTTTATTATACAACCTGTGGCTGGATGATGTGGAATTGGCTTATTACAGGTTTAGCGTCAGGAGTTTCACTGGTACTTTATGATGGATCCCCATTTTATCCAAAGAAAGAAACCCTTTTTCTAATTGCTCAAGATGAAGAAATAACGTGCTTTGGAACAAGTGCAAAATTTATAGATGCTTTAAGAAATGATAAGGTAAATATTTTAGAGAAATATAATTTGGGAAAACTTCAATCAATATTAAGCACAGGATCTCCACTAATAAGTGAGAGTTTTGAGTATGTTTATGAATTTATTAAAAAAGATGTCCATCTGGCCTCCATTAGTGGAGGTACAGACATTGTGTCTTGCTTTGTAGGAGGTAATCCGATGTTGCCGGTCTATTCCGGCGAAATACAAAGCAAGTGTCTTGGAGTAGATGTAGATGTATTTGATGAAAAAGGCCAGAGCACGCCACAGAAAGGAGAGCTGGTATGTAAATCACCACTTCCATCTATGCCGATAGGGTTTTGGGATGACTTAAACAAAGAGAAATATATTAAGTCATACTTTGCAAAATTTAATAATGTATGGACGCAAGGTGATTATGCCAAAATATCTCAAAATAATGGAATAATAATTCATGGACGTTCGGACTCAACATTAAACCCTGGGGGAATTAGAATTGGTACTGCCGAAATATATAGGTCTGTAGAACAAATAGATGAAATTGTTGAGTCCATTGTAGTTGGTCAGTCTTGGGATAATGATACGAGAATTATTCTATTCGTGAAACTTCAAAATGATATTGAACTTGATCAAGTTATTATTGATAAAATTAAAGATAATATAAAATCTTTTAATTCTATAAGGCATGTACCAGCAAAAATTATTAAAGTGAATGATATACCTAGAACAAGAAGTGGCAAAATAGCAGAAATCACTGTGAGAGATGTAATAAATGGCATGAAAGTAAAAAATTTAGAGGCTCTAGCCAATCCAGATTGTTTATCCGAATATGAAAATATTGAAAAATTAAATAATTAGTTTTATATTTTTTTTATGGATTTTGATTATGACTCAAAAGAAATAAGGTTTTCTATTGGAGATGAGCAATATAGGCTTCATCCTTTATGGATGAGAGAAAGGTCATTAGAAGAAGGTACGGTTGATCAAAACTCATTACAAAGACTGTATGACCCAGAGAAAATTTCTGAAAATTTAGAAATTGAGGAAGTAAATTATTTAGAAAAAGATAATCTTTTAATTAAATTCTCAGACAATCATGTAGCTAAGTATTGTATTAAAAATTTAATTAAAGAGATCAAGAGGGCCAAAGGACTTCCTGATAAAGTTTTCTGGAATAAAGAGAATATCTCACTTAGAAAGTTTAAATTTGATTATAGTAAAAATGAAAATAAACAAATTTATGAGATTTTAGAATATTACCATAGATATGGATTTGCAATTGTAAGTGCTCTTAAACCTGAAGATGGTGAGATTATAAATTTTGCAAAAAAAATTGGATATATAAGAGAAACCAATTTTGGAAAATTATTTAACGTTAAGTCTCAAAAGCAACCAAACGATTTAGCCTATACATCTATTGAATTAGAGTCTCATACTGATAATCCATATCGAAAACCGGTACCTTCAATTCAATTTTTATTTTGTATTCATAATAGTTGCCAAGGAGGAGTCTCAACAATTGTTGATGGGTTTAAGGTTGCAGAGGACTTAAAAAATGAAAATCCAAATGCGTTTAATATTCTTACAAACACTCTTATCAATTTTAAATTTAAAGACAAAGATGCTATTCTAGAAAAGACAGGCAAGATTATCAAGTTGAGTGAGCGTGGAGAGCTAAAGCAAATAAAGTATAGTAACAGACTAGATTTTGTTTTTTATCAAGAACCTAAAAAACTTGATGAATTTTATGCAGCAAAAAGAATTATGCATCAAATGATAAATTCATCTAAATATCTATTTAAGTTTCGCCTTGAGCCTGGAGACCTAATTATTATGAATAATTATAGAACACTTCATGGAAGAACAAGTTATAGTTCGGCTGAAGGTAATAGATGGCTTCAGGGATTGTATATTGATCATGATTCCGCAGAAAGTAAATTTAAATTATTGTCAGAGGAAATATAAATGAAAAAAGTTAAATTCACGCAGATGAAAGATGGCACAAAAGAAGATTATGATCTTTTAAGTAGATATGAAGAAAAGTTTTCAAAAGATCTTCCTGATAGAGTATTAGAAGCGCTGAAAAATTTAGATAGTTCAGTAGACGGTTATCAAGTTACAAGGTTAGAGCATTCACTTCAATCAGCAACTCGTGCTGAAAAAGATGGAGCAGACGAAGAAATGGTAGTGGCAACTCTTATACACGATATTGGAGACAATCTTGCCCCCCATAACCATAGTCAGCTTGTTGCCTCAGTTTTAAGGCCCTATGTCTCAGAGAAGATATATTGGATCATTCTTCACCACGGGATATTTCAAGAATATTACTATGCTCATCATATTGGTAGAGATCGTAACGCTAGAGATAAATTTAAAGATCATCCTTACTACCAAGATGCTGTAGATTTTTGTGAAAAATGGGATCAAAAGTCATTTGATCCAAATTATGAGTCCTACTCTCTTGAATATTTTGAACCAAAAGTTAGGAAGCTGTTCTCCAAAGAGCCAAATTTTTAGGCAATTTTTTTCACAATAACGTTTCCTACAGAATAACCAGCTCCAAAAGAGCAAATAATTGCAAGCTCGTCTTTTTTTAGTGATTTATTGTGTTTGTGAAATGCAATTATAGAACCTGCAGAGCTTGTATTAGCATATTCATCAAGTACGACAGGAGCAAGTTCTCTAGACGCCTCTTTGCCAAGAACATATTTAGAAATAAGAACATTCATATTTTCATTTGCCTGATGCAAATACATACCTTTTAAATCTTCAGCAGAGAGTTTATTTTCTTCTAAATGATCCTTTATTAAATTAGAAACTTTAGGAATAACTTCTTTGAATACTTTTCTCCCATTCTGATGGAATAATTTATCTGCTTTACCGACTCCTTCAGGAGAAGAGCTGTTAAGAAATCCATAATTATTTCTTATATTATTAGAAAACTCTGTGAGAAGCTTTGTTCCAAGTATTTCATAAGAGTTATTTTTATGAATATCTTCACGCATTCTTTCTAAAACCACAGCTGTTGCAACATCGCCAAATATAAAATGACAGTCTCTATCTTTAAAATTTAAATGACCAGTGCAAATCTCCGGGTTGACCATTAAGGCTGATTTAATACTTCCACTCTTTATCATATCAAAAATGGTTTGAATTCCAAAAGTAGCTGAGGAACAAGCAACATTCATATCGAATGCGAACCCCTCAATGCCTAATTCATTTTGAATCTCGATAGCTATAGCTGGATAGGCACGTTCTAAATTTGAGCATGCAACAATGACTGCATCTATCTCTTTAATAGCAATTTGTGAATTTTTTATTGCCTCCTTTGCAGCAATTACTCCCATTTCAGCAAGATTCGATATCTGATCTTCAGATCTTTCACTAAGTCTGGGACGCATAAAAGATGTGTCTAAGATTCCTGATTTGTTTTGAACATATCTAGATTTTACACCTGAAGCTTTCTCAATAAACTCTGCACTAGATTTTTCTAGTGGTTCCACGCTTCCATTACTTATATCTTTAGAGTTAGATGAATTGTATTCATCTACATACTTATTGTATGAATTGACTAATTCTTCGTTGGAAATTTTTTCTTGAGGAGTGAATAGCCCCGTTCCCGATATTTGTACTTTAAACATAAAATTAAGTATACTTAATGGAAACTGATTGTGGCAATTAACTTTTTTAACTGATTATTACAAGGTGTAACTGACCCCATAATGAGGCCAGTTAAATATCTTTATATTCCTGGAATATAAGGAACACCGTCGCCCTTAATTGTCTCATTTATGCTTTGTAAAGTAGTACAAGCTGAAATCATGAAACTAAAAGCTAAAACTGTAAGAGTAGTACGCATGCTTATTCTCCTATTAATTCCTTGATACTATATTTATTTCAATGCCAAATACAATTAATATATCAAAAAATATGAGATTCTTTGTTTATATTATTGGAACAAAACACCCAAAAGCAAGAACATATGTAGGTTGGAGTAACGATGTTAAAAAAAGACTTAAAGCACACAATGAATCTAAAGGAGCAAAATTTACAAGAGGCTCTGAATGGAAATTATTATATCAAGAGGAATTACCTTCTAAGTCAGAAGCAATGAGGAGAGAAATATATTTAAAAAAAGATAGACAATTAAGGTTAAAATTAAGAAATAAATTAATTTGAAATGCCATAATTGCTTCGACCTTCCTTTCTAAGTCCGTATGGACCAGCAATATAGATAGTGACTGGCTTGATACCAGGCTCTAAGTCAACTCTGTGCAAGTTATCTGCACTTCTAAATCCAACATAGAATCTGTCTCTCCAGGTTTTATTTTTATTTTTATCTGTCTCCCAGTATCCTCCACTGATTATAATTGTAATATATGGAAAAGGATGATTATGAAGGCCAACACCATGATCATCATCTAAAATATGATGTATTAATATATTAAATGGAAACCAACGGGGTCTTTTTCTAAATAAAAGATAATATCTTGCTGTCCAAGGCTTTGCCAAGCAATATTCAGGATGTGATGGACCTCTATCCATAACAACCTTTTTTCTGCCTAATTTTTCTAGTATCTTAAGTAAAAGCATTGAGCTTGAAATAATAATATAGATACGTCTATAGCTCAACTGTATAGAACATTAGACTATAGATAAGAAAAATATTGCTGATTTCATTGATAATCTAACAAAAACTAGAAAAATTATTTAGTGTAGATTTAGTGTAAGTCTATTAAGATTAATCAATGAAAAAATTTATTCCGTTTTTATTTTTATTATTTTTTTTGAGTTGTGATCGTGGTCCGATTATAGAAGATTTTAAGATAGAGGGAGTTGGACTTGGTGAAAGTTTAATAAATGTTATGAAAAATGATGAGATATTAGAACAAATATCAAATCCTACTACAACTTATTCTAATTTTGTTCCACCTGACTTATTTCATGAAATTTATATTTATAAGAACTTAGAGACGTATTATCGTATGTCTTTCTTTGTTGACGCTGATGACAAACAATTCAAAATTTATGGTATTTTTGGAGATTTAAGTAATTCAACTTTAGATAGATGCCATTCTGAGCAAGAAAAAATTAGTCAGGAATTTAGAGAAATGTTTCCGGAAGCAGAATACAATGATTTCTTTACTTTTGAACATGACTTTGCTGAAAGTGTATTTATAAGAGAGAATAACTTCATAATGCCAAGCGGCGTGAGGTTAAATACTCAATGTGTAGATGTTCGTAATGATGATTTTACAGGTGATAAAGATTTAATGATATCACTTATCTCACCAGAATTATATTCCTGGTTAAGACAACCATGATTTCACAAGTTTTAGTGAGAAATTAATATTATTCAACCATGGATTTCGTCTCACCTATTTCTTTTTTCGTTATATATTTCATTCTTATAAATAGAGTAAGATTCTTTAGTTTTTATGGAACAATTGGAAGAGGACAATATTTTTTAATTTATATTCTATATTTCGTTATTTTTTATTTCTTGTTTTCAATGACGTTAAATGAAACATTTATTTTTACTGATAATTACACTCTACCTTTTGTAGTTAGTTTTTTTATTTTTGGTCGTTTATTAAGATTACCAATTGATGTTCGAAGATTTCATGACATTGGTTTTTCTGGTTGGTACTCATTATTGCTTTTTCTTCCCATTATTAATACTATAGTTGTTTTAGTATTATTTTTTAAAGATTACAAAGAGAGCAGGTATTCACAACCTATTATAATTGACATGTCAGTTGAAAATGACACTGAACATGATCTAAGATCAGAAATCAAGTTAATAGATTTAAGTATTCTAGTATTGGTTAGTTTCATAACAATGATTTGTTTTAGATTTATGCGCGCTACTTATATGTCTTATGGTAATGAAGAAATTTCAGCAATGTATCTAATGATTTTAAGCGCTCAATCTTTAGATTTATTCAGGGTTGGGTTAATGACTATTTTGGCAACTTTGTTGTCATTTATTTGTTACTCAAAAATTAAAGTTAAGAATCTACATATTTCTATTTTGATAACGTGCTTTATATTTTCAATTTTATCATACTTTCTTATTGATTTGCCTGCTCTAAATTTTCCTTATCTTCCTAGTAGAGGATTACTATTTTTTGGCGTTTGTTTTTTAATACCTGCATTATTAGGAGTTTATGGTACAAAAGTTTATAAAAATTATTTTTAATGATTAAAAATAAGATTAACTTCTCTTCATATGCTTAAGGTTTTTTAGTGTAGATTTAGTGTAGATTGCAATTATCTGATATTGAGAGTAAATAAGTATTGAAAAACAAGTGCGTCCGTAGCTCAACTGGATAGAGCATCAGACTTCGGATCTGAGGGTTGAGGGTTCGAATCCTTCTGGGCGCACCAAGAAAATATGAAGATATACAAACCATTTGGACCAACAATCGGAAAAACAAAACTCACTATAAGTGCAGTCACGCGTTTGAACAAATTTTCTGATCAGGTATCTAACAATAAAAAACTTTCAAAAAGATATGATTACGACCACAGATTAGTAGGAAGCATGAAACAGCAATTTAGGATACCCTCAAAAATCTTAAAAATTGGGATTGAAAAACAAATTATTAAATCTGTAAAAGATTATTACGATAAAACACTTAATATAAAAGTTAAAAAAATAAGAATTGAAAAAGCTTGGATTGTAAGCCAATTTGCTGGAGATTTTAATCCACCTCATTTACATAGAGGCAATATTAGTGGAGTAGGGTATTTAAAAATACCGAGTTCAATTAAACGTAATAAAGAAAAAGATTTAGCAGGTTTAATTTCTTTCTTTGATGGTCGAGTTTCTCTTCCAAGAAATAGCCCGCCATTGGTGAAACACAGAGAGACTTTTAAACCCAGAGTGGGGGACTTATACATATTTCCATCATTTCTAATGCATGACGTCCACCCTTTCAGAGGAGATGGTGAAAGAAGGTGTTTTTCTTTTAATGCATTTGTTGATGCATAAGTCTTAATCAAGTAACAAATTTTTTTTTAAATTATTTTCAATTGATTTTTTTGAAATAGAACCTTTTCTTAAGACATTTATTTTGTCTTTATTTACTTCAACCAGAGTTGACTCTGCAAAGCTCATTCTGTAACGACTACTTATCGCATGCGCAACATCATTATTATAAAGTAGGCTAAGATGATTGATATTATTACTATTTTTTTCTTGATGAATATTTGCACTGGTAGTTGCGAGTGGCTTATTAACGACCTTAAGTAAGTTCATAACATCTTTATTTTTTGGAATACGAATGCCTATTTTTGAAAGTCTTTTATCGCCGTTATAGATATTTCTTTTTTTTCTTTTAAGTATTAGCGTAAGGGGTCCAGGCCAGTAATGTGTTGCTAAGAACTCCTCAATGTCATTGAAATATGCGTATTTTTTTGCTTCTTTTATGGACTTTACAAATAAAATAAGTGGATAGGTCTTAGGTCTCTTCTTAATTTTAAAAATATTTTCAACCCCTTTTTCATTTGTTGCATCTGCTGCAATGCCATAAACAGTGTCTGTTGGTATAATTATTGTTTTACCATTCAGTAGACTTCTAGCAGCTAATTTAATAGAGTTTATATTGGCTGTGATTACTTTTTTTGAATTCATCTATGACACAAACTTTTGTATATTTTGACGACTGTTTTAAAGGTCACGTACAATCTTTGGATTATCCAGAGTGTTCCGATCGTGTTCAAAATATCATTGAACTAATAAATAAAGAAGAGTTTAAAAATATAATAATAAAACAACCTAATAAAATAGAGCAATCTCTTATTTATGCCGCCCATGAAGAGAAATTTGTAAGGGAAACTCTTACAAGATTTCCATCTGATGATCAAATAGTTTTCTTAGATCAAGAAACTCCAGTTTCAAAAGGTTCTCTTGATGCAACCTTAAGAGCTGCTGGAGCGGGAATAGATGCAGCAGATGCTATAATGAGTAATAACAGCCATAATGCCTTTTGCATTGTCAGGCCGCCTGGTCACCATGCATGCTATGATCGATCAATGGGTTTCTGTGTTTTTAATAATGTTGCAATTGCTGCACATTATTTAATTAATAAGTATAAATTTAAAAATATAGCTATTGTTGATTTTGATGTTCACCATGGAAATGGAACTCAAGATATATTCTATAATAATTCAAAAGTTACCTATTATTCAACGCATCAGTACCCCCTGTATCCTGGCACTGGTGATGTAAATGAAATAGGATTAGGAAATATTATTAATGTTCCACTAACATCTGGAACAAATTCAGATAAATATCAGCAGATATTTAATGAACGAATTGTAAAAAAGTTAGAAGAGCAAAGGCCTGATTTCGTTCTAATTTCTGCTGGGTTTGATGCACATACAAAAGACCCTCTTGCTTCGCTGAATCTTGTTGAAAATGATTTTAGGCTAATTACTAGTAAGTTAAGAGAAATTGCGAATAAATATTGCGGTGGAAAAATAATATCGATGCTTGAAGGTGGTTATGATATAAGAGCTCTAGAAAATTCTATGATTATGCATCTAAGTGAGCTTCAAAAATGAGTAAAATTCCTGAGGAAATAAACAAACTATCTTTTGAAAAAGCAATGGAAGAACTATCTGAAATTGTAGAGAATCTTGAAAGTGGTAACATAGATTTAGATAAATCTATTGAGTATTATACCAGAGGATCACATCTTAAATCTCATTGTCAAAAGAAATTAGATGAAGCAGTTCTTAAGCTTGATGAAATTAAAGTATTACCTGATGGAAAAATTTCAAAAAAAAAAAGTGAATGAGGCATCGAACCATTCAACAAGATTTGAGAAGTTTTAGTAAAGAATTTAATCCATTTCTAAAAAAAAAATTTATTACAGATAATAATACTTTAAATCAATCAATAAAATATTCGATCAATTCTGGTGGTAAAAGATTTAGGCCATATTTGGTTTATATATTCGGCAAAGAATTTCAATTACCACAAAAAATAATTTTTAATTTAGGTTCTGCTATTGAAATGCTGCATAACTATTCATTAGTTCATGATGATTTGCCATCTATGGATAATGATAAATATAGGAGAGGGAAGAAAACAACTCATTACAAGTATAATGAATTTACAGCCATTCTTGCTGGTTGCGGGCTTCTGACAAAATCTTATTTAACTATAGCGAGTAAGGAATTTAATTTAAGCGGAGATAAAAAAATAAAACTGATACAGCTATTGAGTGAATTTTCAGGAGAAAGAGGTTTATTATTAGGACAATATATTGATTTAAGCTCTTCAAATACAAAATTAGGAGAAAGGATTAAACTTAATCAACTTAAAACTGGAATGTTAATGTCATTTTGTTGTCAGGCAGTGGCAATATCTGCAGGAAAGAGTAAAAAAATTGAAAAATCTCTTGCTGATATAGGTATGTATATTGGTGAAATTTTTCAAATAAATGATGATTTTGAGGACTTTCCACGTATGTCAGCGAAAAATAAAAAGTTTTTTGAGAACTACAAATTAAAACTATCTGAAAAAATTTTTAAAACTTTCAAAAAAATAAATCTTAAGAATAAGAAAACTTATTTACTTATTGAATATTTACTAGATCTCAAAGTTTAACTACATTGAGCTTTATTACGCATGATATGATCAGCTAGAACACATGCTGTCATTGCCTCAGCTATAGGAACTGCTCTTAAACCCACGCATGGATCGTGCCTTCCTTTTGTGGATATGGTGGTATTTTTTAATTTATTGTTAATTGTCTTTTTTGTTTTTAAGATTGAAGATGTTGGTTTTACCGCAATACTTATATTAATATCTTGACCACTTGAAATGCCTCCTAAAATGCCACCAGAATTATTCGATGAAAAGGAAATTTTCTTATTTTTAACTCTTATTTCATCTGAATTTTCATCACCAGAGATTTCAACAGACTCATTTCCCAGACCAATCTCAACTCCTTTAATAGCGTTGATGCTCATCATTGCGGATGCTAAGTCAGCATCTAATTTACCGTAAATAGGCTCACCAAGTCCCGGAGGAACATTCCTTGCATTTACGAGTATTTTTGCACCTAAAGAAGTTCCGTTCTTACGTGTTACATCTAAATACTCTTCCCATGTCGATATGATCTTTTTGTCAGGACAAAAGAAATTATTTTTACGAACTTCATTCCAATTAAAATGCTTAGGATTTATGCTCATCTTTCCAATTTGTGTCACTGCCCCTTGTATAGTTATCTTTTTCTTTGAAATATGAGCAATAACTTTTCTAGCTACCGCTCCTGCAGCAACACGACTAGCAGTTTCTCGAGCAGATGAGCGACCACCTCCGCGGTAGTCCCTTATTCCGTACTTAAGAAAGTAAGTAATGTCTGCATGGCCAGGTCTAAATTTATTCTTTATTTCAGCATAATCTTTGGATTTTTGATCCTTGTTCCAGATTAAGAGCAAAATAGGTGTACCAGTTGTTTTTCCATCAAAAACCCCAGAGAGAATAGAAACCTTATCATCTTCTTTTCTCTGAGTTACAAAACGAGAAGTTCCTGGTTTTCTCATATCTAAATATTTTTGAATATCTTTTTCATTAAGTGGAATCATTGGAGGACATCCATCAATTACACAACCAATAGCTTCACCATGGGACTCTCCCCAAGTGGTAAAACGAAATAATTTGCCAAATGTATTATGTGACATGGTTTACTTTTCTCTTATCGCCAAGTTATCTACTAAACTTGTAAGATACACCTTATATCTATTATCTTCAAATTTATTAATACTCGACTTTGCTTTTTCATTATATTTGAGCAGAAAATCAATCGACTTTTGATAAGAGTCAGTTTTTTCCATTAATTTTAATAAAACAGCAAGATCTTTCTTATTTCTTTTTTTCTTAAGAAATAATTTTGCAATAATTACTTTTGATTTCTGATCAGAATCTCTAAAGCATCGGATCACAGGATAGGTAACTTTTCCTTCGTAAAAATCCTTACCAATTGATTTACCCATTTTATTTGAATGTCCAAAATAATCTAAGATATCGTCTGACAACTGAAACGACATGCCAAAATAATATCCAAATTCATTAAATATTTTTTGAATTTTTTTATTTTGTTGTGCAATTACGGTTGGAAGAAAACATGATACTCTAAACAGTTCTGCTGTTTTAGCATTAATAATTGATAGGTATTGTTTTTCACTCAATTTTATATTTTGGGTATTGCCAACATCTTGTATTTGGCCTCTCGCTAGCACGAGCGAGGTTTGTGATAAGATTTCTAAAAGCTTAAGTGACTTATTTTTGACCATGAGTTTAAATGCCTTACTTAAAAGATAGTCACCCACGAGGACGCTAACCTTATTGCCCCAAATTTCGTTAGCACTTTTCTTGCCTCTGCGAATTTTTCCTGTATCTATAACGTCATCATGCAATAAAGTTGCGTTATGTATGAATTCAATGCATACAGCTAGCGTCACATCAGCATTACCTCTATATTTAAGCATTCTGGAAATAATAAGTGTCAGGAGTGGTCGAATTTTCTTTCCATCGGAATTGAGTAAGTGACCAGCCGTTGCAGTTATGAGTTTTTCCTCATCCTTTATATTGTCTTTGATTTCTTTATTAACTCTTTTTAGAGAGGACCTTAAGGTTTTTGAAAGGACATTAATAGGATGACTCATTTAATAAACTAATGTTTTTGTTTTATATTTTGCTGTAGTTATAATATAGTCTCGTATAATTAAAAGTTATAGATTTCTGGTAAATAAATTCAAATATGAGCATCTTTTCAACTAAAACTCGCATTAATATTGTTGGCTTAAGAGGAGTAATTGGTGACCTTGGTAGGTTCCAAAAAGGACTAACCCTTGAAAATTGTTCAAACATACTTGATAAAACTTTTATTTACAAAAAACCAAACGTTGTTGTTATCAAAATTAATTCTCCTGGCGGGTCTCCAGTTCAATCAGAGTTGATTTATGATAGAATTAAAACTCTTTCAAACAAAAATAAAGTAAAAGTGATCACCATTGCTGAAGATGTCGCCGCCTCAGGAGGTTATATGCTAATGTGCGCGGGTGATATTCTCTTGGCAAATAAAAGTTCTATCGTTGGGTCAATAGGAGTTATTAGTGCATCTTTTGGGTTTAAAAAACTTATTGATAAAGTTGGTATTAAAAGAAGAGTTTTTACTAAAGGAGATCGTAAATCATTTTTAGATCCTTTTGAGGAAGTATCAAAAAAAGATGTATCAAAATTAATAAAGGTTCAAGATAGCATTTTTGAAAATTTCAAAGACTTAGTCCTAAAGAGTAGACAAAAGAAGATAAAGCCCACTCAAGTTTTCAATGGTGAATTCTGGACAGGAGAACAAGGAAAAAACATTGGATTAGTGGACTCTAATGAAAATTTAAATAACTATCTTGAAAAACATTATGGAAAAAACATAAAGATAAGACATATTGAGGAAAAAAAATCTTTTGTAAAAAATTTATTCAGTAGTAGATATGGCTCTAATGATCTGGTTGATCAATTTATTCAGGCAATAAAGGAAAACTCTTTTTGGAGCCGTTATGGTCTCTAAAAATATGGAAGAACTTGTTTCTCTTTGTAAAAGACGGGGCTTTATATTCCAATCAAATGAGATTTACGGAGGACTTCAGGGAGTTTATGATTACGGGCCACTTGGTGTCGAATTAAAGAATAACCTTAAATTGTCCTGGTGGAAATCTATGATTTATGAAAGGGATGATGTCGAGGGCTTGGATGCATCTATCCTAACGGGAAAGCAAGTTCTTAAACACTCAGGACACGAAGATACATTTTCTGATCCACTAGTTGATTGTAAAAGTTGCAATCATAGATTTAGAGTTGACCAACATAATGACAATAAATGTCCTCAGTGTGGTTCAATAGACTTAACCGATCCAAGGCCTTTCAATCTAATGTTTAAAACTGCGGTTGGACCAGTTGATGATGGTAGTAATTATGCATATTTAAGACCTGAAACAGCGCAACAAATATTCACTAATTTCAAAAATATTTTAGACTCTACGAATAAAGTAGTGCCTTTTGGTATCGCGCAGATAGGTAAAGCTTTCAGAAACGAAGTGACTCCTGGAAAATTTATTTTTCGAGTTCGAGAGTTTGAGCAAATGGAGCTTGAATTTTTTGTTGAACCTGGAAAAGATGAAACGTGGCATGACTACTGGATCGCACAAAGGTACGATTGGTGGGTTCATCAAGGAATCGATCCTAGTAATCTAAAAAAACTAAATGTAGAAAATAGCGATTTATCCCATTACTCAAAAGCCACTGTAGATTTGATGTATGAATTCCCTCATGGTTTAGAGGAATTAGAGGGAATAGCTAATAGAACAGATTTTGATTTAGGCTCACACACAAAAAATCAGAGTGACTTTAAAATTTCTGCAGAAGTTATGAAAAACAAAGATTCTACAACTAAACTTGCTGTTCAAAATTCTGAGAGTAAAGATTGGTTTATACCTTACGTTATTGAGCCATCAGCAGGGGTTGATAGGGGAGTCTTAGCACTTTTAAATGAAGCTTACCGTGAAGAAAAGCTAGAAAATGATAACACACGCATTGTATTAGCACTTAAACCCCATTTATCTCCAATCAAAGCTGCTATTATTCCCCTCAAGAGGAACAATGAGGAACTAGTTAATAGAGCGAGGAAAATAAAAAAAGATCTGCAATCACTTGGATTAGGTCGAGTAATTTTAGAAAATTCAGGCAATATTGGCAAAGGTTACAGAAGGCATGATGAAATTGGCACACCTATATGTATAACTGTTGATTTTAAAACCTTAGAAGATGAAACAGTCACAATAAGAAACCGTGATACGATGCAGCAAAAAAGAGTCTCAATAAAAGAAATTACAGCTGAGTACCAAAAAATTTTTGAATAATTAAATATTTCTTCCAGGAAAATTAAATGTTTTGAATGGCCAAGACTCATCTAACCAATTTTTAATTGCGACTCCTAGTTCAGGCTCAAGACCCTCTCCCAAAAGACTTTCTTTGATCCAGTAAAATACTTGAACT
The DNA here is from genome assembly GCA_003282485.1 of Pelagibacteraceae bacterium AG-333-C14. Classification (GTDB taxonomy): domain Bacteria; phylum Pseudomonadota; class Alphaproteobacteria; order Pelagibacterales; family AG-422-B15; genus CACNXQ01. Next base: position 1,268 of record QBZD01000001.1, on the reverse strand, counting down.
TCATATTGAGTATTTGCTGATGGATAAATATAACAGCAGCCTATAATTTTATTACTTTCTGGAGATAAAACGGTATATGCGAAAGAATGACCTAAGGTAAACTCTCTTTGATGCCAACCGAGATCAACTAAATTTTCTTTCAAAGATAAACCTTTAGGCCATTCACTGTTATCCATCAGTTTATAAAGATGATCTGCGCTACTCATTACAACTTCGTAGTCTTCATTTACATACTCAATTGTGAGTGGACGTAATAAAAATTTTTCGGTTATATATTCTGTTGGAGCATTAAATTCATCAGGAATGATTGATCTGCTGTACATTCAGATATCTAATCCAAAATCTACATTATTAATGCTGTGAGTAAGCTGGCCTATAGAGATGCGGTTTACTTTTGTCTTTGCATAAGACAAAAGATTTTTTAAATTTATTTTTCCAGATGCTTCACATTCAAATCTACCATTTACAATTTTAAGACAGTTTTTGACCTGACCTGGGGTCATGTTGTCTAATAAAACTACCTCAATTTTTTGATCAATAATTTCTTTAAGCTGACTTATATTATCTACTTCAACTGTGATTTTCTTGTTTGGATTAAACTGCTTAAGCTTGTGAATACATTCTTTTATGTCAGAATTTTTCTTCAAATGATTATCTTTAATGAAAAAGAAATCATCAAGTGTTTCTCTATTAATATAAGCCCCTCCGATTGTTAGTGCATATTTTTCAAGTTTACGAATGCCAGCAATAGTTTTACGAGTAGAATAGATTTTTGAGCCATATGGATTAGCTATATCTGAAAATTTTTTTGCTTTAGAAGCAATACCAGACATTAAGCCTAAAAAGTTTAGCGCAGTTCTTTCCGCAGTTAAGATATTTTGTGTTTTTCCTAAAATTGTAATTATTCTTTCTCCCTTACTTACGAGTTCGCCATCTTTTTTAAGAATTTTAATTTTTAGCGACTTATCTAATTTTTTAAAGGTCTGTTCAGCAAATTTAACACCACATATTACAGCTCTTTCTTTGACAACAATTGTTGCTTTTGAAGTAGATGATTTAGGAATTAATACTTTTGACGTTATATCGCCCTCTCTTCCCATGTCTTCAAAGAGAGCAGTAAGTATTAGCTGGTTTATATATTTTTTAGTTAACAACTTGTTTATGATTTGTGTTATCAGCCAAATTTAAAATCTCTGTGATTTTGCTATCTAAATCTGAGAATTTGAGATCAAAATGCAAAATAAAATTATCTTCTGTATTTTTATAGT